>JANPBM010000088.1:0-14322 GCA_031430435.1 Acidobacteriota bacterium | reverse complement strand
AAACTCCAATGCAAATAATCTGTGCGGCAATGAGAAAACTGCTGCATATTGCTTTTGGTGTCTTAAAACACAATATGCCGTTTAACCCGAATTTGGCTTTTTTAGGTTGACTTTCAAGACAGTATCTAAAGTATGTTGTACCTTTGCGGGAAGTATGTAATAAGGCAAAACGGATGTTCGATTTTCCGAGTTGCCTTTTTTATTTGCTTCAAAACACAATGAGTCGGATAATGTAACGAATGGAAGGCAAACGCACAATCGAAAAAATCAGACTGCGAAACATTCTCTCGTTCGGCGACAAAGGCGAAGAAATCGAACTTCTGCCGCTCAATGTTCTCATCGGTCAAAACGCTTCGGGCAAATCTAATTTTATTGATATTTTTCAACTGCTTCATTCTTTGACGCAAGATAATGGTTTGGTCAAGTTTATCAGTAATAGCGGAGGAGTAAGTGAATGGGTTTGGAAAGGAGAAAAACAATTTGAAATTCTTGAAATAGAAGTCGCATTAGAATTTTTAAACGAAGTCGCAGATTTTATGGAGTACATTATTTCATATTCAATAGAAATAGGAAGTCACTTTGGAGGATTAAATATAAACAGAGAGATAGTCAAAGAAGATATGAATAAAGATTTTTTTGAAAGTTATTCATTAGCTAAACAGACAAATTCATTATTTTCAGTTTCATACAATCAACTTCCAAACAAATTACACCGAAAAGAAAAAGATGAAATTGAACGTGCAAGTTTCTTAATATACCTACTGAATAATGTTTTTCTAAAAGCAAAATTTTATACGGATTTGCAAACAACTAGGAAATCTAAAATGCGTGAACCCCAACTTCCTGACATTCCAAATGATTTTCTTGAGGAAGACGGAAGTAATCTTGCACTTGTCTTAAACGATTTAGAACACAGAGGCGATACAAAAGACAAAATTGTTTCACATCTCAAAAAATTTAACCCGCGAATTAAAGATTTTTCGGCTAGAATTATTGGCGGATATATTCAACTCAATGTTAAAGAAGAAGGTCTGAATAATCCAATCTCGGCAATGCGGCTTTCCGACGGAACTTTGCGATATTTATGTTTGCTGGCAATACTTTGTCATCCCGAACCGCCGCCGTTAATTTGTCTCGAAGAACCCGAAGTCGGTTTGCATCCCGATATTTTGCCGACAATCGCGGAACTTTTAATTGACGCTTCAAGTCGCACGCAACTTATTGTTACAACGCATTCGGATATTTTAGTTTCGGCGCTTTCCGATGTTCCCGAAGCGGTTTTAGTGTGCGAAGCGGACGAAGACGGCACGCATTTTAAGCGGTTGGATAAAGAAAATTTGAAAGAATGGTTAGATGAATACTCACTCGGCGAAGTTTGGTTAAGAGGCGGAATCGGCGGAACACGATGGTAAAAGAAATCCGAATTTTTATCGAAGGCGGTTCAAAAGGTCAAGACAGATTTTCTTCGCAAAAACTGCGAATCGGCTTTGCAAGTTTTTTAAGCGAACTCGTCGCTGAAGCAAGGGAAAAGAAAATTCGTTTTAACATCAATATTTGCGGCTCAACCGACCAAACTTTCAGAATTTTTCAAAGTGCAAATAAAAAAGTAAATAATTCGTTTCTATGCTTTTTGGTTGATTCCGATAAACCGCTTGAAGACGACGATACGCCGAAAAGTTTTCTGCAAAGAGAGAAAACCCTGAACTTTGAAAACGTCAAAGACGAACAATGTCATTTGATGGTTCAAATTATGGAGAGTTGGTTTTTGGCTGATATTGAAACATTGAAAAATTTCTACGGTCAACATTTCAAACATAACGCGATGCCGAAACAAAATAATGTTGAAAAGATTGCAAAACTTGAGGTTGAAAACTTTTTAGACAAAGCCGCAAACGAAACAAGCAAAGGAAAATATCACAAAATACGGCACGGCGCCGATCTTTTAGGCAAAATTGAAACGGCTAAAGTCAAAGAAAAAGCCGAGCATTGTCGCCGTTTATTTGAAACAATTTTCAAGAAACTCTCGTAAAAATATCAAAATCATTCCCGGAACATTTTATCAGGAGTTTTATAAAAAATGAAAAATATACTTTGCGTTTTGGCGACGCTAATCATTATAGTAATTGGAAACACAATTATTGTTGCACAAAATATGACACCACCGATTGCAAAAAAAGAACCGAAAATACTGAAAATTCACGGTTACGAAATAACGGATAACTACGCTTGGATTCGGAGCAGTAAGGACGAAAAAGGTAAAGTCCGCCCCGAAGTCGAAGATTATTTGACGGCGGAAAATAAATACACCGAGTCGATAATGGGCGACACCAAAGATTTTCAAGCCGAGCTTTACAAAGAAATGCTCGGTAAAATCAAACAAACCGATCTTTCTCTGCCGACTAAAATCGGTAATTTTTGGTATTACACCAAAACCGAAGAAGGCAAACAATATCCGATTTATTGTCGCTCAACCAAAGAAGACAAGTCGGATGAACAAGTTACGCTCGATCAAAACGAAATGGCGAAAGGATTCAAATACTTTGCCATCGGCGATTACGATGTCAGCGACGACGGCAATATTCTTGCTTTTTCAACCGATACAACGGGTTATCGGCAATATACTTTGCAGTTCAAAGATTTACGCACAGGCAAAATGTACGACGATAAAATCGAGCGTGTAACCTCAGCGGCGTGGGCAAACGACAATAAAACTTTGTTTCTCGGCACCGAAGACAATGTTACGAAACGTTCGGATAAAGTTTGGAAATATGTGATTGGTTCAAACGAACCGCAAGAGGTTTTCGAGGAAAAAGATGTTCTTTATAATGTCGGAGTCGGACGTTCGCTCGACAAAAAAATCATCATGATCGGCAGCGAAGCCAAAACTTCGACCGAATACCGTTGGATTCCCGCCGAAAACCCGAACGCCGCTTGGAAAGTAGTCATTCCGCGCGAAGAAAATCACGAATACAGCATTGACCATTACGAAAATAATTTCTATATCACCACCAATAAAAATGCCGAAAATTCTAAGGTTGTGATGACTTCGACAACTGATACGAGCGAAAAAAGCCGGAAGGAATTTATTGCGCATAATCCGAATGTGAAAATTGTCGCCATCAGTTTTTTCAAAGGTCAAGCCGTTGTTTCCGAACGCGAAAACGGGCTTGAATATCTTCGCATCATTGATATGAAATCGAAGAAAAGCAAACGAATCGCTACGCCTGAAAGTCTTTATACGATGGGAATCGGCGGAAATCCGGAGTTTGAAACGCCGACGATTCGTTACGGCTACGCTTCGATGATTACACCGCAAAGTACTTTCGAGTATAACTTTCAAACAGGCAAATCAAAGTTATTGAAACAGCAAGAAGTTCTCGGCGGTTACGATAAAACCAAATACGAAACAATGCGCGCGTGGGCGGTTGCCCGCGACGGCGTAAAAGTTCCGCTTTCGGTCGTGATGAAAAAAGGCACAAAACTCGACGGTTCGGCTCCGATGCTTTTATACGCTTACGGAAGCTATGGACTTTCAATGACACCGAGTTTTTCTTCGGCGAGACTCAGTCTGATTGATCGCGGAATGATTTACGTTATCGCCCATATTCGCGGCGGCGCGGAACTCGGCGAAAAATGGCGACAAGACGGCAGAATGTTCAAAAAACTGAATACGTTCAATGATTTTTGCGATTCTGCCGAATGGTTGGTTAAAAATAAATATACTTCGTCCGACAGATTAGTGATTCAAGGCGGTTCAGCCGGCGGACTTTTGATGGGAGCAGTTTCAAATATGCGTCCCGATTTATTCAAAGCCGTGATCGCCCAAGTTCCGTTTGTTGACGTGATGAACACAATGTTGGACGAAACTTTGCCGTTGACGACCGAAGAATGGATTGAATGGGGAAACCCGAACGAGAAAAAAGCGTGGGATTATATGGTTCAATACTCGCCGTATGAAAACGTTAAAAAACAAAATTATCCGAATATGTTACTGGAAGTTTCGCTCAACGACAGCCAAGTTCCGTATTGGGAAGGAGCAAAACTCGCCGCTAAAATCCGCGAGATGAAAACCGATAACAATATCGTTATGCTTAAAACCAATATGGGTGCGGGACACGGCGGAAGTTCGGGACGGTATGACCGTTTGAAAGAAGTCGCGTTTGATTATGCGTATGCTTTGAAAATGGTCGGGATTACGAAATAGTCGAGAGTTTAAAGGTAAACGAGCAAGATTTTACGCTTGCTCGTTATCGATTTGTTTTGAAAACAGCGGAGAAACAATTATGCCGCTAAAATTTCCACATCTTTTTCAACTTCGCTCAAAGCCTCAAACACGGAACGCTTTTTCTCGACAATTTCAGTTGTAATCGTCAATTCCTTAATCCGTTTTTGCGAAGGCAGAACATACATCGGTTCAATTAAAATTTCTTCCATAATCATCATCAAACCTCTTGCTCCGACACGACGCTCAACGGCTTGTCGAGCAACCGCCCGCAACGCTTCATCGGTAAATTTCAACTTGATATTATCGAATTCAAACTTGCGCTGATATTGTTTGACGAGAGCATTTTTCGGTTCGGTCAGAATTTTCATCAACGCTTCTTCGTCGAGTTCTTGTAAAATCCCCAAAACCGGCAAACGTCCGACAAATTCGGGAATCAACCCGTAACGCATCATATCTTCCGGCTCGATTTGATTGAGCGCTTCGGCGTGGCGTTCGTGGTTTGACTTCACATCGGCTTGAAATCCGAGCGATTTATTCTTCATTCGGCGTTCGACAACTTTTTCAAGCCCGACAAAAGCTCCGCCGCAGATAAACAAAATATTGGTCGTGTCGATTTGGATAAATTCTTGCTGCGGGTGTTTGCGACCGCCGTTGGTCGGCACGTTCGCGGTCGTTCCTTCTAAAATTTTGAGCAATGCTTGTTGCACGCCTTCGCCCGAAACATCACGAGTAATCGACGGATTATCGTCCTTGCGACAAATTTTATCTATTTCGTCGATGTAAATAATTCCTTGCTGACATTTTTCGACATCGCCGTTTGCCGATTGCAATAATTTCAACAAAATCGTTTCAACATCTTCGCCGACATAACCTGCTTCGGTCAAAGCGGTTGCGTCAGCCATACAAAACGGCACGTTCAAAACCTTGGCAAGCGTTTGAGCGAGCAAAGTTTTGCCTGTTCCGGTCGGACCGACCAACATTATATTTGATTTTTGGAGTTCGACTTCGCCTTTGCGTTTATTGAGTTCAATGCGTCTGTAATGCTGATAAACGGCGACTGCCAAACGCTTTTTCGGTTCGTCTTGACCAACCACATATTGATCTAAATGTGATTTTATTTCTTCGGGTTTCAGTTGCGAAGGACGAGCCGCAGTTGTTTCGGCTTGATCGTCGTCGTTGATAATTTCGTTGCAAATATCGATACATTCATTGCAGACATAAACGCTTGGTCCCGCAATAAGTTTTTTGACTTCGTTTTGTGATTTGCCGCAAAACGAGCAACGTAAAATTTCTTCCGATCTGTAAAGTGCCATAGAATTTAGTGAAAAACTGAAAGTGAAAAGTGAAAAATGATCGAAAATTAACGGCTGAAAGTGAAAAGTCGGAACAATTATTCCGTCACTTTTCACTCTCGACGTTTCGTTATTTACTTTTCTCTGTGTTCGATTACTTCATCGACCAAACCGTATTCTTTCGCTTGAGCGGCAGACATAATCCGGTCGCGTTCAACGTCTTTTTCAACTTGATCGTAATCTTGTCCGGAGTGATGAGCAAGAATCCGCGAAGTCATTTCACGCATTCGCAAAATTTCTTCCGCCATAATGCGCACGTCGGTTTGTTGTCCCGAAGCTCCGCCCGAAGGTTGGTGAATCAAAACCCGCGAATTCGGTAACGCAAAACGTTTGCCTTTCGTCCCCGCTGTCAGCAACAATGCACCCATCGAAGCGCATTGTCCGACGCAAATCGTCGTTACATCGTTGCGGATAAACTGCATCGTGTCGTAAATCGCCATTCCTGCCGTGATTGAACCGCCCGGCGAATTGATGTAAATATTGATGTCGCGTTCAGGATCTTCGGCTTCCAAAAAAAGCAGTTGGGCGACGATTAAATTGGCAACCTGATCGTCGATCGGTGTGCCGAGAAAAATGATGCTGTCTTTCAGCATCCGTGAATAAATGTCAAAAGCTCGTTCGCCGCGCGAAGTTTGCTCAACAACCATTGGAACTAACATAACTTCTTTACTTTCCCTTTTATATTTTAAGTTTTAGTTTAACTTTTAAGTGTTAAATTGCAGTCAAATTTGATTTTACAGTTTATTTCTCAAAATTCAAACTAAGCAAATTTATTTTGTAAAAACGTAAAAGACAAAACACTTTTCATCTTTTACGCTCCAAACTAATCTTTTTTCTTAGCCTTTGTTTTTGGCTTTTCTTCGTCCGTTGCCGCTTCCGCCTTCGCCTTCGCTTTTTTCGGCTTTTTTACTTCGACTGCGGCTTCGGTTTCCGGCGGATTTTCTAACGCCGCAAGTTGTGCTTCGTCCAGCCATTCGCCTTCCGTAATTTTCGCATTTTCATAAATCGCATCAACGGATTTTCTACTGCGCAGACGTTCGGAAACACTGAAATCGCCGCCGCTTTGCTCCAAAGATTTGCACACGTCTTCGACCGTGGTTTTGTAATAAACCGCCATTTTTGAAACTTCTTCGTCAATTTCTTCCTTCGAGATTTCAAATTTTTCGATTTCGGCGATTTTCTCTAACAATAAGGCTCCAAGCACGTCTTTTTCGGCTTGAATCGAAAAACTCTGCATCGCCATTTTAACAAAATCTTCGTTGATTTGTTTCGGGTCAATGCCGCGATTCATCATATCTTGGGCAAAATTATTTAATAAATTTCGGGCTTGATTTTCAACTAAACGGCTTGGAACTTCAACGTTGTTTTTGTCTATCAATTGACTGACAAGCTCGTCTTTGGCACGGTTATCGGCTTCGAGTTTCGCCATCAATTCCATATCATCGCGGAGTTTCGAGCGTAAATCTTTCATCGATTCAAACTCTTCGCCCAAACCTTGCGCCCACGCATCGTCCGCTTCGGGAACTTCAACTACGCCGACGGATTTAACCGTGGCGGTGTAATCGACTTTCTTTCCCGCCAGCGCATTCGTGCTGTAATCCGCCGGATATTCGACCGAAAATGTTTTCACGTCGTCCGGTTCGGCATCGGTTAAATTTTCGTTAAATGTCGGTTCAACATAGCTTTCACCGAGTTTGATTTCTAAATCTTCGGCAGCAATCGGTTCGGCGGTTTCATCGCCGACAAAAACTCCGACTAAATCAATAATCAAAGTATCGCCCGCTTGCGACTTACGATCTTCAACCGGAACAAGCGCGGAACTGTGCGTCAAACGTTCGTTAATGACTTCTTCGATTTCGGTTTCATTCACGGAACGAACGCGACGTGTAACTTCAAGCCCTTTGTAATCAACATTTGCGATTTCAGGAAAAACTTCGACGTGAACATGAATCGAAACAGGTTGCGTTCCGTTGAGCTTCATGGCACCTTGATTATCAAGATGCAATTCGGGTTCGCCAATGACTTCGAGTCCGCTTTCTTGCACGGCTTGCGTTACTTTGTCGGGCAAAAGTTCGCGCAGCGTTTCGTTTTGAATCTCTTCGTTGTAACGCATTTTGACCACGTCCATCGGGGCAAAACCTTTGCGAAAACCCGGAACTGTCACGAGTTTCGAGTATTTTTGACAAATTGCCAGATAGACCTTTTTGACGGCTTCGGCTTCAATTTCGATTTTAATTTCTTTTCGAGTCGGAGAAATTTCGGTTATTTCTGTTTTCATTTAGATTTGATAAAGGTATCTTTGATATTAAATTTTGATTGGACTTTGGAATCCAAAAGTAAATACCGAGGGCGAGACTCGAACTCGCACGCACAAGGCACAGGTTTCTAAGACCTGCGTGGCTACCAATTACACCACCTCGGCAAAATAATCACACTTTCTAAGTTATCGAATTACGGAAACATTGTCTAGCGGAGTTATTTGAGATATTTCTTTTTAAGTTCGTCAAGTTGTTTGACCGCATCCAAAGCGTCCGGCTCGATTTGCGAAATTTCGTTATAAGGATTAAGTTCCGCCGTGTCTTTTTTGGTCAATAATTTATAACCCGCGTAACCTGCACCGCCCAAAACCGCCGCAACCACCACATAAAACAACAAACCGTAAACTAATCCGATGACCGCGAAACCCAGCCAAACTGCGAAAAACAATGCGATTGCGCCAAGAATAAGTTTAAAAATTTTCATATAATTATTCTACTCGACAAACCCGATTTATCGAAATAACTTATGTTTATTTCAAAAAAGCAATCGTTGCTCCCCAACTGCCCGAAAACTCGCCGGCAGCTTTAAATGATTCGACAAAACTTGTTTCCGACAATACTTTGCGAACAATTTCGCGTTGCACTCCGATTCCTTTGCCGTGAATTATTCGTACCGACTTAAAGCCTTTTTGATGCGCCGCTTTCAAATAGGCTTGAGTCGCAATTTTTGTTTGACGCGGTTGATAGGCGTGTAAATCAAACGAATCGGTGATTTCTATTTCAACAACGCCGCCGAACGGGTTTTCATCAATCATTTATTTCTTTTTATCGTCATCGACCTTTTCGAGTAAATCCGTCGGCGGCGTAACTTCCAATCGTCCTTCTTTTTTGAAAACTTGGAATCGTTTCTCGACCGATTGACCGCTTGCGTCTTTTATTTTGACAATAAAAGTTTTGTTGTCTCCAGTGCCTTCAACTTTGAGCGGAATGTTGCCGAAAACCACGCCGCGTTTGTAAACCTCGCCGCGTTTGTAAACCGGATAGTATTCTTGGCGAAATTTATCGTAGCCGAGAACCATAATTCCGTCGAATTCGGGTTCGTTTCCGTCGGTCGAACGAATTTGATTACTTCGCGACAAAATTACCCAATTTCCGGGCTTAAAAATTTTAGCGCCGTCTTTGTTGATGGCTTTGTCGTCTTCGACAATATCGTCGAGTCGTTGAAAAGTAACGAACTTAGTCGCTCCGATTTGAAAAAAAGCAATATCGCTCGGCACGGAAAGTTCAACTTGTCTGCCGAAAAGCCAACCTGTCGGAGCAGGCGAAACATCCGGGGAAAGCCGAACTTTGTACCAGATATCATATTTATCGTCTAACTCTTCGGGCTGATTTGCTTCTTTGGCGGCTTCAATTTCTTCGTTTTTGGTTTTCGGTTTATTATTTTTCGGGTCTTTCGAATCATCGGTCGCTGTTTCGGCTTTCGGCACATATTTCCACGCAATAACATCAAAACTTGCGCCGCTTTGCAGTTTATATAAAACATTTCCCGGACTCTGATCGGGCGATAATCTTAAGTTTGAGACAGCTTTAAGTTCAGCTTTGGCTTGCGGTTGCAAATCTTTGTCGTCTTCGGCAAGTTTTTTTGATTTTGCCAAAGTTTCACCCGTGATGACATTTTGCGATTCAATCCAACCTTCGGTCGCGTCATCGTCTTTGGCGCGGACTCGAAACCAATGAACTTTGTCCTGCGATTCAATATCATCGAGAATTTCCAACACGTCGCCGCGTTGAACCTCAAGCAAATCCGCCGCGACCACCGCATACGAACTGCGAATATTGGCGCGTTTGGCAATCACGGTTGCCGTATCGCTCAGACCGACTAAGCCGTAAATGTTCGACGAAATTGTGTCAAACATACCGCAACCGGTCGTCAATGCCGATAGAATTAGAACTGCGTTCAGAATAAAAATTTTTATTTTCATTATTTTGGTTGTTGTAAAAGTTTTCGCCATTGATTATAACCTAACTTATCCAATAAATCTTGTTGTTTTCCGCTCAATTTTTCCGCTACTTTTAATTCTATGCCAAATTGCGAACCCGTCATTTGTAATCCGAAAGATTCAAGCTCGTTTTGCAGTTGAATCGAAGATTTTCCTTCAACATATTTTGTCAAAATATCTTGTAATTCCGGATATTTTCTCAAAATGTTCAAAATCGCAACGTTTCCGTCTTCGGGTTTTTCGCCGATTTTATATTTTTTCCAAATGGCGCGAAAAATTTCGGAGATATTTCGTTTTCCTTTGCTTGCTTTTATCATCGCCAAATCACATAAAAACGCGACCATAAAACCTTTGTTGTAAAGCAAAGAAGTTGAACCTTGCCACCGATTGTTCGACGCATCGATCAGCGTTAATTCATTGCGGTCAAAAGCATTGGCAACATCGTAAGTTTTTCCGACCGTGTACAGATAGTCATCGAAACGAATATAATTAAGCTGAATACCGGTTCGCAAAGCGTGATAAATCGTAAATCCTTCGTAAAACCAATCGTAATTTCCGGTTAAAACAAGATTATTGGGCAACCAAAAATGAAACAATTCGTGCCGAAGTTGTTCGTGCAGTCGTTGTAAACTCTGCTGTTTGAAAGGCATCACGCCCGACATAATCGTGACGGTCGAACCGCGAGTTTCCGCCCGCCAATTTTCAACATAATTGCCTTTCGGAAACGGCAGCAAAAAAACTTGCGATTTGGACGTGGCTCGTTCGCCGAAAGTTCGTTGATGATCCTGCAAAATGTCGCCGGCTATTTGAATCGCTTCATCGTCCGTAAAATTCCATTCGCCCGCAATCGCAAAATTCAGTTCGTTTTTACCTATCCACAAACGTTTTTCACGCCAGCCTTTGCCGATTAAAAACACGGCTTTACTTAAATCTTTGATCGTAAAAGTATTTTCGCCCAGTTTTATTTCGTTGCCGATAACACGCCATCCGTGCGGTAATTCAAAGGTTATTTTCCCTGAAATTTGTTGTGATTCAGACGTTTGCAACTGCGGAAATAAATCGCCGAGCATCAACAAGCCGTAATTTTCCGCTACCCAAGAAACATGCGCCGTGGAAGTGATTTTGTCGGGAATGTCGGTTTTAACATCGTAAAAAAATGATTTTGAAGCATTGGCGGCAACAAATTCACTTGTGTTAAATCTTTTAACGCTGACAGGTTTGGCTTGTTCATCCGCAATACTCAAATTTGAAACTCTTGCGCCTAAATTGCTTGCATCGGCATAATTATCGACAAAAGACCAAGTTTTATTCGCCGAAAAAGCGGTATTGGCGGAGAATTTTCCGTCTATTTGAACCTTTGCCGACAATACTTTGATTTTTGCTTCAATATCTTCTGCCTGCGCCCATTTCGGGAGCAACAGAAAGACGAAAATCAGGTTAAAAATTAAAAACTTCATCATTTCACAAGATTGAAATTTAACACAAAATCGTGAAAATTCGGAATCGAAAAACCCCGACAAACAATGTTTTTAATTCTGCTTGCAACAAAAAACATCTTGGTTTATAATTTTATTTGACGTGTTTTTCGATTAAACCATATTATGAGTGTTGTTAAAATTATTATAATTACCTTAGCTTTTTTGTTGAGCCTTTTGTTTTTCGGCAGATTTTTCTTTTAATCTTCGCGTCCGTCGGCTTCATTTATTTTATAACGCAAATCTAAAAAAAAAGCGGTCAAGTTGTTGACTGCTTTTTATGTTTTTAAAATGATTGTTTTTAAGCCGACTAAGCCAATCTCAATCTCGGAACTTCGGGCGAAACTTGCGGAACGGGTTCAATCGGCGTTTGCGCAAAAGATTTCCAAGCGCTTTGGTCAGCCAAAAGTTTATCGATTTCATCGCTTGGCACAGGACGCGAGAAAAGATAACCTTGCCCGTATTCGCAATCCAAAATTCTCAGCTGATGCAACTGGTTGATTGTCTCGATTCCTTCGGCAATTACGCCGAGACCCAAAGTGTGGGCAAGCATTATAATTGTTTGCACGAACTCGCCGTTTTCCGAACCTTCGGTCATTGAATTTACAAATGAGCGGTCAATTTTCAAAGTGTCGATCGGGAATCGATGCAAATAGCTTAAACTCGAATAACCTGTCCCGAAATCGTCGATGCTCAGTTGGATTCCGAGTTCTTTCAGTTCTTTCAAAGTTGAAATAGCGTTTTCGGCGTTTTCCATCACCGCGCTTTCAGTTATTTCTAACTTCAGATATTGCGGATTAAAATCTGTTTCGCTCAAAACTCTCCAAATTTGCTCAACCAAATCGAGTTGGGCAAAATGCTTGCCTGAAAGATTGACGCTGATTATTAAATTTCGATCTTCGACATTTGCCTGTTGCCATTTTCTGACTTGCAAACAAGCGGTTTTCAAAATCCAAATGGTCATCGGGATTATCATTCCCGTGTCTTCGCAAACAGGAATAAATTCGTAAGGCGCGACCAATCCGCGGTCGGGGTGATTCCACCGCACCAAGGCTTCAAAACCTTTCAGTTTCATTGAGGTTAAATCAATTATCGGTTGATAGAAAACACAAAATTCTTCGCGGGCAATGGCATACCGTAAATCTGTTTCAAGTTGTAACAGTTTGACGGTTTGCGAGTGCATCATCGGATTGAAAATCATATATGATTCGCCTTTTTCTTTGGCTTTATACATCGCAATATCGGCATCGCGAAGAATGTCTTGCGAATCTTCATAATCGCTGATACTGACGGCAATGCCGATGCTCACGCTGGTAAAAATTTGTTTGCCGCTGATGGTAAAAGGCGTGGAAATTTTCTTTTGAATCATTTCGGCGTAACGGCTGACTTCTTCGTTATCTTTGATATTGTTGAGCAAAATGGCAAATTCGTCTCCGCTGAAACGAGCCACCATATCGCCTTTGCGAACAATAGTTTTTAATCTTTTGGCAACATTTACAATTAACCGATCGCCCATCGAATGCCCCAAACTGTCGTTGACATTCTTAAATCGATTCATATCCAAAAACAATACCGCGAAACTGAAACCCGGCATTATTTTCGTTTTTTCCAACATAAATTTTACTTCTTGGGAGAAATAACTGCGATTCGGCAAATCGGTCAAAGAATCATGAAATGCGGCATGCCTGAATTTTTCCTTACTTTCGCGCAAGGCTTGCCCCGATCTTTCTTGTTCGGCAATGTAATGTTCTAATTCTTCGATGTGCTTCTCGGCTTGTTCAGCCCGAAGTTTTTCGGACTCGGCTCGTTCGTGTTCGGCTGTTTCAGCCTGAGCCGCAATTTTCTTGATATGTTCGACATAGCTTTTATAGGCGATACAAATAACCGATATAATCGCCACGGCAGCAAACAGTAAATTAAAATCAACCAAAGTCATTAAGTTTATTATTAAGCAGGCAATCACGGCATTCGCAAAATACATTATCAAGCAATTAAAGTAATGGTTTTTCCAAACTAACCCGAAATTTCGGCTGTGTTTTTGCGAGTAAAATAAGGAAAAAAGTATCGAATTAAGTAAAAACTCAATTCCTGCAATCAGCAATATAACTATGCAGGATTTCAACAAATCGTCGGTCGCCGGATCGACAAAGATAAACTTTGCCGAAAAACCTGCCGCAAAAACAGTCATCGTCCCGACTGAGACACTGACAGGCGACGTTAAGTTTGATTTGTCTTTAAGCGCGAAACAACCGTAAAGACAGGTGAGAAATGAAAGAATTGTTGCCGTTTGCCAGCCGAAAATTATGATGGCAACCAATAATAATGCGTCTGACACGGTGAAGCATATTTTTGTTCGCGGGACGGTTATTTGAAGTTTTGAGGAAAAGAAAACTGTTACTGTTGAAAAAACCGCCAACTTTATATCTAATATCTCAAGCGGAAATGTATAAGCCGCCATAACCAAGATGGCAATACAAATGACTGAGACTGTTACAGTTAGGGAATCGGCGACTTTGTTATTTGAATTCACGATTGTTTTTTGTTGCGGTTGATCGAAATTTTTTCCGTCTTATAACGAGCAATTTCGGGTATCAAGTAGTTTTTATTAAATTACATTCCGCATAGTTTGGGATTTTGCCCGAAAGTTTTACAGGTAACCGGATTTTTGAAAGGCTTGGGGAAGTATCGATTTCGTTTAATCGATATATCTATAATACTTTATTTTTCTTAGGTTTTCTACTGTTTTTTTCAAAAACACCGATTATAATTAAAATACACACTCGACAAATCAAGAGAGAATTTAAGTTTTGAAAGAAAAACACCGAGAAAAGAAGTTCAAAATCGTGAAACCGCCGAGTAAGTTTTATTAAATTTTTCTGCACGGGACAAAACGCGATAACTCGTATATTGTCAGCATCTTAGGACTTCAAAGATATTGATTGTCGAGTGTCTTTTTATTTCACACAAGACTTCTTGGATTATTTCGCTTCCCAATCTGAACCAACTTTTTTG
>JANPBM010000087.1:0-15810 GCA_031430435.1 Acidobacteriota bacterium | reverse complement strand
GCTTTATACTTTTAATAATGCCGCCACCGGAAACTGGTGGGATGCCGCCGCTTTGGCAGGTGCCGCCGTGGTTGTTCCGCCGGGAGCATATCGCACCGCCGCGCTTGGCGGAGCCGGAGCAACCAACGCTCCGACGGATATAAACGCCGCTTTTGCGACAACACCTGCGAACGGAACTTGGACACTTCGCATAACCGACGGTTGTACGGGTGATACGGGTGCGATTACCGCCGCGAATTTGACTTTTTCAAACGCCGGACCGGTTTTGCCGAATTTAGTCATCAGTGATGTTACTGTTACGGAAGGTAATGCAGGCACGACTGCGGCAAACTTTACGGTAACATTATCCGGACCTGCCGCCGCCGCCACGAACGTATTGGTAAATTTCGCTACGGCTGATGCTTCGGCAACTGCTCCGAGTGATTACACCGCAACCGCCGGAACATTAACGTTTACACCGGGACAATTAACCAAAACTGTGACGGTTTTGGTCAACGGCGATACAACTTTTGAACCGGGTGAAACTTTTCAAGTTAATTTAACCGCCCCGAGTCCGAATGCGACAATCGCAGATAACCAAGGCATCGGCACCATCAACAACGATGATGCTTCGCCGGCACCCGCTTGTATCTTTAACAACGGCGGACTTAATCCGCAAACAACAGCTCAAGCCGGAACAGTCGCTCCGGCAGGGTCTTTCTGGAGTGAGCTTCAAGCCGACACCGGAGTTACAACCGAAGCAAACGGCAGCGCGGGATTCAGCGCGCAAGCAGGAACTTTCAGATTAGCCGACAACTTTACGGTTCCCGCCGGCGGCTGTCAGCTAAACACAGTTTCTTTCTTTGCATATCAAACAGGTTCGGCTGCAACGCCGTCTCCGTTTGCGACAACTACTCTGCAAATTTGGAACGGCAGACCCGGAGATGCCGGAGCGGCTGTTGTCTTTGGCGATACAACCACCAACCGGTTGGCTTCGTCGGTTGATACGACCTTCTTCCGTCTCTTTAACTCGGCTGTCCCGAATACGGTAAATGTTCCGGGTGTAACTCGTAAAATTTGGCGAAATACGGTAACAGTCGGGGCAACGCTTGCGGCGGGAACGTATTGGCTTGATTGGAGTTCGGCGGCAACCAATGCCGGAGCTCATTTCTATCCGGCTAAAACAATTCCGGGCGCGCGCGGAGCGGTAGGCGACAATGCCCGAAGTTTCACGGTGGCAACATCAGTTTGGGCTGATTCGGCAGATGCGGGAGCTCCGGCAACTGCTCCGGATATTGTCCAAGACATTCCGTTCTTTTTGAATACTTTGGTGTCAAATGATGCTCCGGTTGATTTCAACGGCGACGGTAAAACCGATTTTGCAGTCGTTAGAAATATCGGCGCAGGTACCAGCGGCGCAACCAACCAATTACGTTGGTTCTATAACTTGAGCGGCACGCCGGGAATTGTTGCTCGTGATTTCGGTATTGCAACTGACAGATTTGTTGCCGAAGATTTTGACGGCGACGGCAGAGACGACATCACAATTTGGCGACCGGGTGCGGCAACAGTCGCGGCGTTCTTCATTTTACGAAGTACGGACAACACTGTTCAGGTTAGTACCTTTGGTCAAACAGGTGATGATCCGTCCGTAGTCGGTGATTACGACGGCGATAATAAAGCCGATGTCGCGGTTTATCGAACGGGAGCGCAAAGTACTTGGTTCTATCGCGGTTCGTTAAATAATCCGGCAGGCAACATCACTTTTGTTCCATTCGGAGCAACCGGCGATTTTCCTGCACCGGGCGATTACGACGGCGACGGCAGAAATGACTTTGTGATTCAACGTCCGGCTGCTGTGGCGGCTTCGCAAGCAAACTTCTGGTTGCGTCAAACAACCGCCGGAAACGCTGTCGTTCCTTTCGGATTGGGAACTGATGTGATTATTCCGGGCGATTACGACGGCGACGGCAAAACCGACATCGCCACGGCAAGAGGCGCGGCGGGAGCAATCCAATGGCAATGGCAGCCAAGCAGCGGCGGAGCAATCCAATTCAGAACATTCGGAGCTTCCGCGACTGATTCTATCGTTCAAGGCGATTACGACGGCGACGGCAGAACTGACATTGCTGTTTGGAGACCTGCAACCGGAACTTTCTGGACGTTGGCAACTTCAAACGGAGCAGTCAGTGCCTTCGCTCTCGGAGCAACCGGCGACGCTTCAGTGGCTACTTTCAATACACACTAATTCGTTAGTGTCATAAACTGTCGGGCGGGAAGTCGAGTAATCGGTTTCCCGCCTTTTTTCGTTAAATAACACTTCGGGTTTATTTTGCTCAAATAAATTATTCGCGGGCTTTTGACTCAACTTGACTATTTGCGGCTAAAAACTAATACTTTATAAAAAGGTCAAGATTTCATTGTTTGAACTTTTAGAATATAAATTTGAAATTATCGAGGTAAAAAATTATGCCATATCCTGAAATGTTGATTGCGGGAATGCGGAACGAACTCGCAATATTAGGAATCGAAGAAACAAAATCGCCCGAACAAGTAATCGAAGCGATTGAAAAAACAGACGGAACAGTTATGGTTATCGTCAATTCGGTTTGCGGTTGCGCCGCCGGCGGAGTTCGTCCGGGAATTGCGACGGCTTTGCAAAACGACGCAAGACCAAACAAATCCATTACGGTTTTTGCAGGCGCGGACATTGATGCAACCGATGTTGCCCGCGATTATTTTACGGGTTTCTCGCCGTCGTCGCCGTCAATCGGTATTTTGAAAGACGGAAAACTTGTCAAAATGTTTGAACGACGAGATTTAGAAGGTCGTCCGCCACAAATGATTGCCGACAATTTGGTAAATGCTTTTAACGAAGTTTGCGCCAAAACAGAAGCCGCCAATAATTAAGAGACTCGTTGGGCTAACTTTAAGTGCAGGCTTTTAAGCCTTGTATTTACAACATTCGGAACGAAAGCGTCGGTAAAAATTGCTTGACGCTTTCGTTTTTTTAAGGCACAATTTAATTGCTCGTTTATAAAAATCAAAATTTCTAATTTAAAATAAATAAAAAGTGTTGTTTTTCTCCGAAAAAAATAATAAACTTTCTGTAGGCGATGAAATTCGCCGACTTTTCGAGCGTTATCCGATTCTGAAACTAGAATTCAACTTATTACAAAACCATCAATTTGGTTTTGTGATTCCAACAACAACCCAAGTGTCAAACGAAAGCAGACAATTTATCAGATTTTCACTAACCTTGCAGGCGCGCCGACAAGTTTCGAGCGACCGCATTTCTCCGGTTTTGGTCAAACAAATCAGCCTTGGCGGATGTATGGTCGAATGGGACGAAAATGCGGCGATCGGCGAAAAATTGCGGATTGAAATTTTATTGTCAAACGGAAATTGGCTGCCGCTCATCGGCAAAGTTTTATATCGCATGCCCGAAAACGGGTTGGGCATAAAGTTCCAAGAAATAACTCAGTTTGAACAAGAATTATTGGCAAATTTAATCCAAAAACAGATGGAAAAACGCGGGATGCCCTACGAAAACCCGTTTGCTCTGCCCGAAGTTTCCAAAATCGGAAGTAATCTCGGTACGGAAATCACACCGCCGCTCGGAGCATTTCCGGTTCAAGAAGTTTTAAGCTGACGGTTTTCCATAATTTTTACAAAACTCGCCGTTTGCAATTCGTTAAAAGTCAAAGTTGTCGATTCCAAAACCTCGCTTTCCGTCAACGCTCCGCAATTTATTCCGCGCAAAAAATAATTTAACAAACCTTGAGCCGAAGCCGCGTCGTCGAACCGGTTTCCCGACATCGTTGCTTTGGTCGCTTTGCTCATAAACCCTTTCAAACGAATACTTTGCGAGTTAAAACTTTCCAAGAAAAACGAATAAACCGCCGCATATCTGGCAACTAATTGAGCCGGATGCAAATCCCAACTTTGATAAAATCCGTTAATTTGCGAATTGGTAACATTGTTAAAATGAAGTCTCCACGCTTTATGAACTGCCAAATTATTTTCTTTAAGTTGTTGAGCGGAAAGACTTTCTCCGCGATGAATCGGCACCGGCATTTCGGTCGTAACAGAATCAGACAGGTAAATATGCAACGGTGTGAGCGAAATTTGCATCATTTGCCGAGCAAAATTACAGGCTTCGTGGCGTAAATGTTGATGAACCGCCGTAATTCCGAAACTCGCCGTATAATCATAAGCTCCGAAATGGGCGGAAATACAACGACCTTTTGCCGCTTCAACCAAATCTTTCATGATTAAAATCGATTCGGGCGTTTCAATCATAATCTCGATTTTGATTAAATTCGGCGGTAAGTTATTTTGATTTTCAAGTGTTTCGAGCAATTCGCCCAAAACTTCAACTTCTTCGCTCCGAGTTATTTTCGGCAGAGTAACCACAAAATTATCGGGCAAAAAACCGCCGTTTTTCTGCAACAGATTATTGATAAAAAGATTTAATGTGCGAACCGCACGTTTGTAAGTTTCTGCTTGAAAAGACTTTATCCGAATTCCGCAGTGTTTAAGATTTTCGGTTTTTGCTAATTCGTCAGATGCCGATAAAGCGTGATTGTCTTCTTCGTCATCGCTTCTGATGCCGTAACCGTCTTCAAAATCGATCCGAAAATCTTCGACGGGTTCGCAATTCAGCTTTTCTGTTACTCGATTGTAAATTGTTTGCGCAAACCATGCATCGTAATTTTCACGCTTAAGTTTTTCGTTATTATCAAGCAACCGAAACTCTAAATCGGCGACAATTTCGCTGTAATTCGGCAAAGTATCGCAACCTTTGAGCCACAACGCATTTGCGAATTCGACAAAATTCGGGGCAAAAGTTTCCAAAGATTTTAACGCGAGTTTGCCGAATTTATGCGGAGTTTCAGCCGTAAAACGATCCGCGCCGCCATACACAACGTGAACCGGATTTTTTGTCTGCGAAACACGAGTTTCGAGATGCGAATTACTTAATTTCTCGTCGAAAAGTTTTTGTCCCAAATCAAGAAAGTCTTTATTCATTATTGTTTAGCGGGTTGCGGACGCGGCGGACGAATTCCGGTGAATTGTGCGGAAGAAATTTTCCACTTGCCTTTTTCTTTTCGGCAAACAAAAACGGTTCGCATACTGATTGCAGGCATTTTTTGCGTTTCGTCTTTCGGACTGAAAGTTAATTTAGCAATAACGATTGTAAATTTTCCGTAATTACGCGCAATAAACTCGCCTAACTCAGATTTCGGCGACATTTTTTTCGCTTCGTCCGAACTTTCAATTTTGTAAAAACCAATTGCTTTTGCACGTTCATCAACTTCGCCGATCGGTGAAATTTCAATGTAATCGGACGCATAAATTTTGTCGAGCGTGGCGGAATCAAAGTTCGATTGCGCCTCGATCATTTTTTTAACCAGCGATGTAACTTCTTCGTTTTTAGTAGTTTGGGCAAACGCCGCAAACGAAAACATTAAAAGAAAAATTCCGGATATAATTATTTGTTTCATATTAACTTCCATATATATTTGAGGTTATACGGAACACAAGAGTTTTGGTTTCAATCCTCTTTTGAAAAATTATAAGCCAACAAAAAGAAGCCCGAAGCCATAAAAACGAAGCGAATCAGATTAAACAACAAGTGCAGATTTTCCGGTGCCGTGTAAACCAGCGCGCCAATCGGAACGAAAAAAAACATCAAACCAAGTCGCAAAAGTTTCTCGCTTAAAGTTCGATTCGGCAAGATAAACGCCAGTAAAAACAATGACAAATAGCTTGCGCAAAATTTAATCATCGAAAAAAGCATTTGCAAGTTAATCTCGTTTTGTTCGATCGGCAAGTTATGCAAAGCGGAATGAAGCATCGTCAAAATATGTAAATCTTCGTGAAAATCCAGCAAACCGCAAATCAGCATCGCGCCTAACGCGACATCGGCGACCGCGTTTGTAACCGCGTTATTTGTTTTTAAATGTTGAGTCAAAAAAATAAATACGGCGGTGAAAACGCAGATGAAAATTAAATCGATCGTAAAAGTCAACCGTAACGGATTTTCCGCCGCAATCAATCCTTTCGTGTAACTTTCGACGGTTTGCGAAATCTCGAATTGTTCCTGTGAAACGCCCGTAATTATGGCAATCAAAAACATTGCGGACGCGCAAATTGCGGCGACCGACGACAAACGGCTGATGATTTTTGATGTTTTCATTTTATAAAATTATGCTTTAATCAGCCGCCAATATCAAAATAATCGAATAACTTTTTTGGTAAAACAAGCAAGTTTTTCAGTCGTCGGAAAATTTGTCGTGAAAAATTTACAATTTACCGGAAAACAAATCGGAATAAACGTTTGTCTAATACAACGGAATTAAGGTTAGTCAAAAACAGTGGCAAACGATTTACAGCTCACTAAGACCCGCTCGAAGTCTGTTCACACAACTCCATTTCAGCCGTTTTCGATGTTCGACGAAAGCGGCTCTTTTTTTGTCCGCAAATATCTATGTTAAACTTTCAAATACGCAAAATGATGTAACCGTTGCAGAAATGCTCTAAATTAAACGATTGAAATCGGTGATCGAGAAAGTTAATGACGAAACGTGAAAAGTTGAAAACGGGTAACTACGTTTGTAAAACTCAAAATAAAACCTTTAAATTAGGTGAAAAAATCGGCGAAACTCTGGACGGCGGCGAAATTTTGTTGCTTGAAGGCGGACTCGGAGCAGGAAAAACTTTGTTGACAAAAGGAATTTTAGCGGCACTCGAATATGATGTCGATGAAGTTACAAGTCCGAGTTTTTCGCTCGTAAATCGTTATGACGCAAAGTTTACGGTATATCATTTGGATTTGTGGCGAATCGAAAAAGACGCGGCGTTGGCGGTCGGGTTAGATGAAATGTCGGACGAAAAAAACTGCATTATCATTATCGAATGGGCGGAACGTTTGGAAAGTCTTGATTTTGGGCGTGAAACGTATAAAATTAAAATTGAAGGCGACGGCGTTGAGGCGAGAAAAATAGAAATAGTAAAATTTAACTGCAAATGAACACAACTAAACGCAGATTTTTAATTGGTATTTTGGCTCTTTCGGCGTGTTTTCACACCGGCGATGTGTCCGCTCAAAAAATTATGTCCGCAATTAAATATCCGAGCATCATTGTCGAGAAATTAAAGCGTAATCTGAAACTTTACGACGGTAAAACGCTTGTCAAAACATATAAAATCTCGCTCGGCGCCGAACCGCTCGGCGACAAAGAAATCGAGGGCGACGGCAAAACTCCCGAAGGCGAATTTTATGTTTTTACCAAAAACGAGAAGTCGGCTTTTTTTCTTTCACTCGGCGTAAGTTACCCGAATAAAGAAGATGCGGAACGCGGGTTGAAAGCAAATCTGATTACGCAATTTGAACGCGACGAGATTGTTCGTGCCGTCGATGAAAACTTAATGCCGCCGCAAAAGACGAAACTCGGCGGTGAAATTTATATTCACGGCGGCGGTTGCGATGCCGATTGGACGCAAGGTTGCATGGCGTTGGACAATGAAAATATGCAAGAACTTTTCGACGTAATCACGGTCGGCACAACGGTTATTATCAAACCTTAATGAGGCTGAACGATTGATTCAACGGAAGATTGGTTCATTGAATCGTCGAAAAAAACTCGCTTCATTTTAATCAAACAAGCACTCGAAAAATCAATCTTGCGCAGTAATATATGAACATTCTTTCGCTCGAAAATGTGAGCAAAAACTACGGCTTTAAGCCTTTATTTGAAGACGTAACGTTGGGATTGGACGAAAACGACAAAATCGGCATTATCGGAGCAAACGGTTCGGGCAAAACTACTTTGTTGCGGATAATTGCGGGCGTGGAAGTTCCCGATGTCGGTCGCGTCATTCGGGCGGGCGGGAAAAATCTCGCGTATCTGTCGCAAAATCCGCCGTATAACGCCGATGCAACTGTGCTGGAAACTATTTTTAATTCGTCCGACGGAGTTATGAAATTGTTGCGCGATTACGAAATCGCGTGTCACGATTTGAGCGAACACGGCGGACACGACGACAAATTATTGGCAAAAGTTGCCGAACTTCAACACGAATTAGAACTGAACGAAGGCTGGGAAATCGAAACGAACGCCCGCAACATTTTGTCGAAACTCGGCATATTTGACACAACGGCAAAGATGTCCGCGCTTTCCGGCGGACAACGCAAACGAGTCGCTCTCGCTCACGAATTGATTGTTAAACCCGACATTTTGATATTGGACGAACCGACCAATCACCTTGACGCGGACACCGTGCAATGGCTCGAAAATTACCTCGCCCGATACGCGGGAACGCTGTTGCTGGTTACGCACGACCGCTATTTTCTTGACCGTGTAACCAATCGAATTATCGAAATAGACAACGCCGACGTACAGAAGTTTAACGGTAATTACGGTTATTATTTGGAGAAAAAAGACGAGCAGGAAGAGCTTAAACAAACCGCAGAACATAAACATAAACAACTGGTTAGAAAGGAATTAGCGTGGTTGCGGCGTGGGGCAAAGGCTCGCACCCGGAAATCGAAAGCGAGAGTTGATGCGGCAAACGAAACTATCAACAAACAAATCGAGCGACCGAAAGCCGAGATAAATATCGCCATCGGTTCGCAACGGTTAGGCTCGAAAATTATTGAAATCAACGGCGTTTCCAAATCGTTCGGCGACCGTAAATTGATCGATAATTTTACTTATTTGCTCAAACGCGACGACCGCATCGGCATCATCGGGGCGAACGGGACGGGCAAAACCACGTTGCTCGAAATTATCACAAATCGTCTGCCGCCCGACGGCGGAAACGTGGACATCGGGCAAACCGTGGCGATCGGTTATTACGATCAGGAAAGCCGTATTTTAAACGACGATCTCCGCGTTATAGATTACATCAAAGAAGTTGCCGAATATGTGCAAACCGTTGACGGTACAATGATTACGGCTTCGCAGATGTTGGACAGATTTTTGTTTCCGCCGGCGGTGCAGTATGCGTTTATCGGAAATTTATCGGGCGGCGAACGCAAACGGCTTTATCTTTTGCGGATATTGATGAGTTCGCCGAACGTACTTTTATTGGACGAACCGACTAACGATTTAGACATTCCGACGCTGGTTGCGCTCGAAGAATATCTCGACGATTTCGGCGGCGCGTTGATTGTCGTCAGCCACGATCTCTATTTTCTAGACCGCACGATTGACAGCGTTTTTAACTTTGAAGGCGCGGGAAATATCCGCGAATACGCCGGCGATTACACCACTTTTTTAGAATACCGCGAACAAATCGAAGCCGATAAAGTTGCCGAAACAAAGGCGAAAACTATTGAACCGCCAAAGGTCGAAAAGAAGTCGAACAAGCTGTCGTTCAAGGAAAAACGCGAACTCGAAACACTCGAAGCAAGCATCGAAACCGGCGAAAATCGTTTGGCTGAAATCGATAAAGAATTGACGCAATTCGCTACCGATGCGTATAAATTAAACGAACTTTTCAGCGAACAATCCAAATTGACGCAACAACTTGAAATTAACGTCGAACGTTGGTCGGAATTGGCGGAACGGGCGGAATGAGCAGGCAGAAATCCGTAAAAGCGGCAGGCAACCGAAGTTCTTTTCGGTTAAGTCGGCATTACTGATTTTATAGGTTTATCCCGAATTTCAATCAACCGAAATTCTTTTTATTGCCGAGAATTTTGACTGATTTGGTTGCTTCTAAAGTCGCCGCATCGTCGAAAAACTCTTTCAGCAATTCGGGTGTTAATCCGCTGAGGCATTTTTCGGTAAAATCATCGAGCAAATGCGGTGTTTGAGACTTGACGATGAGATAAAGCTCTTTGGATAACTGCCAACCGTCGGCAATCGCTTTCGACAACTTTGCCTCGAATAATTTTTCGGCTTGCACGGTTTCGTATTCAGCCGCCAAAGACTTTTCGATTAAATCTATTTTTTTATCGAGTTCCGCCAAAGCTGTGCGGACTTTATGACCGTCTATCCACGGCGGAAGCAATTTCAATTCTTTTCGATAGACTTCACGGGCTTCGATAAACTCCGGCAACGCCACCAAGTTTTTACAATATTCAACGGACATTTCATATTCGACTTTGCTCATAGAAAACTCCTTTGCGGAGATTATAATACGATTTTGGATTTATGGAAATTAAAAAGCCTCCGTTCAAACTTGAACGGAGGCTTTCGCGGATAATCAGATTGCTTTACGGCACAAACGCATTCGGCACGGGAACATCGCCGCTGATGCCGAAAGTGAGAATTTGTGTTCCCGCCGTCGAACGATTCAAATACCACGTCGAATCGCTCGGTCGGAAAACCGCCGCGTCGAATCTGCCGTCGCCGTCGTAGTCGCCCGAAGCCGGAATGTCGCCGCCCGCACCGAACGGGAAGCCGTAGAAAGTTGAATCTTCGCTTCGCAAAATAAACCAAAAACCGGTCGAAGGTCGGAAAAATGCCAAGTCAGTTTTGCCGTCGCCCGTGTAATCGCCTTGCATCGGTTTGTCGGTTGCGGTGCCGAAGGTGAACGCTCGATTGCTGCCGTCCGAACTGTTGACACGCCACCATTGACCGAGTGCCGTGCGATAAATCGCCAAATCAGCTTTGCCGTCGCCGTCGTAATCCGCGACGGTCGGGACATCGCCCGCAGCCCCGAATTGTTGAATGGTTGTGCCGCCGCCGGATTTGGAAATATACCAAGTCGAATTGCTCGGACGAAAGACTGCGGCATCAGCTTTGCCGTCGCCGTCATAATCGGCAGGTGCGGGAATATCGCCCGCAGTGCCGAAGGGAAAGCCGAAGAACGAAGAATCTTCACTGCGTAAAATGTTCCAAACGCCGGTTGACGGACGAAAAACGGCGATGTCGGTTTTGCCGTCGCCCGTGTAATCGGCAGGGACAATTTTGTCGGTCGCGGTGCCGAAGGCAAACGCGCGATTTGTATTATCGGAACTTCGCAAATACCACCATTGACCGAGATTCGGACGGAAGATAGAAATGTCGGTTTTAGAATCGCCGTCAAAATCATATCCGGTGCCGGTAAGCGCGTTTAACGCTTTATCGATTTTAATCAAGGGTTTAATAACTCCGTTGCGCAAATCGGTAATCGGTTGTCCGGTATTGGTCAAAGCTGTCAGTATTTGTTCTATAGTCGCAGTCGGTTTGCGTTGTCTTAAAACTGCAAATGCTCCGACCACATGCGGAGCCGCCATCGAAGTTCCTTGATAATTCAGATAACCGTTGCCGGGAACAGACGAACTTATCCAACGACCCGGAGCAAGTAAATTCAATAACGGAGAACTGTCGGAAAAATCTGAAACGGCGTTTTGAATTGTCCCGTTACTTCCGTCGTCGATCGAGCCGACGCTGATTGCGGTTGAAATACAGGCAGGTGCAGTTAAAGCATTGGTAAACGAATAATTACCCGAGCAAATAATTGTGGCAATGTTGACGGATCGCAGATTATCGATCGCGGCTTTGGTCGCCGAATGCGCCAAATCACAGTTTGAGGTAAATTGTTGACCGGTTTGCAAACTTAAATTTACGGCAACAATATTGTTTGTCGTGTTGGCTAAAGTTCTGACTCTTTCCAAAGCTCTGATTAAATCCGATGTCCAATAACGAGCGCAAAAAGCCGTCGAACAACCGCCGGCGCTGCTAAATTGTGAAAACATTTGGATAGCAATGATATTGGCATCTTTGGCAACTCCGCTGAAACTCGTTCCGCGACCTGCGGCTATTCCGGCAACGTGTGTTCCGTGCGGACAACCTGCAATGGAAGCCTGACAATTTAAGCCCGAATCGGGTGCCGTTGATTCGGTCACGCCGCCGGGACAAAAACTGGTACTGCTCGCTGTATTTGAAGAATAGCAAGCCTCGGAAATTACCCGACCGGCTAAGAATGTATGAGTTTTATCAACTCCCGAATCTAAAATTGCCACGGTTTGTCCGCTTCCGGAATAACCGTTTGCCCACGCTGCGGTTGCTCCCACCATGACCGTACTTTCGGCAAGCGCGGCTTCGGCAATTTCATCGGCTTGAATACTTGCCGTTAAATTTTCTTTTTGCATTGTCCGCAAAGCGTTGGCATCGGCTTCAAAAGCCATATACGGAATATAGTCGAATTGTTTGATGTTTTTTAAGTTCAGACTTTTATAATGCCGCAAAAAATCCGTTTGACGTTGTTTTATCTCCGCCCGTTGTTTTCCTGATTCGTATTTGCTTAAATTTCCGTCCGGTACAAAATTTACGTTTAATCCGATAATGACGGGGACTTGTTCGGTTTGAGCCGCCGCCGCAATCAGGGTTGCAAATGTTTCCTGTTTCAGCAATTCAGCCGGATCAGCGGGGTTTGATTGCCAAGAAACAGTTGCAAAAACCGAAAGGTTAATGCCGATAATCAATGTTCCAACGGCGAAGATATAAATAAATCGAGTGAACGAAATATTGTCGAAAGTGTTTTTCGGGGCAGTTTTCATTACTTTTCTCCAAGTCAATGTTCTATTTTTTGTGCAGAATCAGTCTATTGATGCCATAAGCAACCGCGAGGTTGCCAACAAAATTTAAATCGGTCGTAAAATAATTAAGTAAGAGGTTTCAAAGTAAAAGGCAGAGATTTATGCGACGATTTTACAAATACTGCCGTCGAGCAAGATTGCCGCAAGTCATCACGCCAACATTTCGAGTCATCACGCCAACGCAACAAGTCATCACGCCAACATTTCAAGTCATCACGACTGCGTGGCGACTCATCATTTATTGCTCGGAACCGACGGCGGCAACATTATGCTGTGGCAATTCCGACACGTTCGCAATGTTTGATTGTCGTAAAATCGTTTGAAAACGCCTTGCAACTGTGTCGTTATATCGTCTAACACAAAGTATTCTTCATAGAGTTTTTCGTTGCATTGTTCGCAAAACCAGAGCAAACCGTCGAGTTCGCCCGCTCGGCGTTTGCGTTCGATAACCAATCCGACCGTGTTGGCGCCGCGAATCGGATTATGCGGCACACGCGGCGGCAAGAGAAAAATCTCGCCTTCCAAAATCGGCACGTCAACACACTTGCCGTCTTCTTGTATTTTGACTGAAATATCGCCTTCGAGCTGATAGAAAAACTCTTCGCCTTCGTCAAAGTGAAAATCTTTCCGCGAATTCGGTCCGCCGACTACCATCACAATAAATTCCGCGTCTTCGTAAACGCATTTATTGCCGACGGGCGGTTTGAGCAAACGACGATGTTCGTCGATCCATTTCTTAAAATTAAAAGGTCTTCTGATCGGCATAATTAAAATTCTTGATACTTTCGTCTAAATTTTCACACATTCCCCACGCTTGATAAATTCGCCGCTGCCCTTATCAACCAAACATTCGCCGTTTTCAATCACCACTCGTCCGCGAGACAAAACCGTTTCGACCTTTCCTTTCACTGTTTTGCCTTCATACGCACAATAATCTACGTTCATATGTTGGGCTTCGAGCGTGAATGTGTGTTCTTTTTCGGTGTCGAAAATTACAATATCGGCATCGCTTCCGACGGCGATTGTGCCTTTTTTCGGGAACATTCCGAACATTTTGGCGGCGGCGGTTGAAGTCAATTCGACAAATCGGTTGAGCGAGATTCGGTTTTCGACCACACCGCCGTTGTAAATCAATTCCATCCGATATTCAACGCCGGGAGCACCGTTTGGAATTTTCGTAAAATCGTCGCGTCCCAATTCCTTTTGGTCTTTCATGCAAAACGGGCAATGATCGGTGGCGATAACGTGTAAATCGCCCATTCGCAAGCCTTTCCAAAGGTCGGCTTGGTTGTGTTTTTCTCGCAAAGGCGGTGTCATCACATATTTTGCTCCGTTCCAATCGTCACCGTAATCATCGATTGACAGAAAAAGATATTGCGGACAAGTTTCGGCAAACGCCAAAACGCCGCGATCACGGGCTTGGCGGACTTGATTAAGTGCATCGGTGCAGCTCAAATGGACGATATAAACAGGCGTTTCCGCCATTTCCGCAAGTGCGATGGCACGATGAACGCCTTCGGCTTCGGCGAGTGTCGGACGCGTTAAAGCGTGATATTTCGGTGCGGTTCTGCCTTCCGCGAGGAATTTTTTAATAATTTCGTTGATAACAATTCCGTTTTCCGCGTGCATACAAACCAATCCGCCGCGTTCGCCCGCCGCTGACATCGCCCGATAAATTGTTGCATCATCAGACAAAAATACGCCGGGATAAGCCATAAATAATTTGAAAGACGTGATGCCTTCGTCAATCAATTTGAACATTTCGGGCTTGTGCGAATCTTCAAAATCGGTCGTGATGAGGTGAAAACCGTAATCAATCACAGCTTTTCCTTCGGCTTTTTCGTGCCAAGTGTCAACGCCTTTGAGCATTGATTCGCCTTTATTTTGAACGGCAAAATCAATAATCGTGGTCGTTCCGCCAAACGCCGCCGCACAGGTTCCGGTAAAAAAATCATCGCTCGAAGAAGTTCCGCCAAACGGCAAATCCATATGCGTATGCGGATCAATTCCGCCGGGAATAACGAGTTTGTTACTCGCATCAATCACCTTGTCGGCTTCAATATCAAGCGTTTTGCCGATCAGCGAAACTGTGCCGTCTTCGATTAAAATGTCGGCGTGATAATCGTCAACCGCTGTAACGATTCGTCCGTTTTTGATTAGTGTTTTCATAAGTTTAGGTCTTTTCTTTTTATGCGAAATTGCGTTATTATCAAATTGTTATGAATTATACAACTACTGCAATTTTTGAAAATGGTTTGCTTCGCCCGATTATTCCGCTTGATTTGCCGGAGCATTCGGAAGTTGAAATAACTGTTCAAGTTAGCGATAATTTGCTCCGTGCAAAAGTTCGCAAAGCGTTGAATTTGCAAGTTCAACCAAACAAAATCGAAGATGTAATTTCAAATAAACGCCGTGCCGAACTCAGCAAAATTTTTAGTGCCGAAAAACCTCTTGGCGATTATATCAACGAAGACCGCGAATCACGATGAACAAAATTTTCTATGCGGACAGTTCTGTTTTGGTCAAACGCCACGTCTCTGAAATCGGAAGTGTTTGGTTTCAAAATCTCGTTTTACCTGCATCAAACAACTCGATTATCACGGCAAAACTAAGTATAGTCGAGGTTTTTAGTGCCTTCAATCGCCGCAAACGTGAGGCGACAATCAGCCAAATTGATTACAACGATTTTGCTAAAGACTTTTCAACAATTTCAAATAACGAATATCATTTACTTGAATTAACCGATTCGATAATTGTTGAGTCGCAAAGGCTTTTAGAAACTCATCCTCTCCGTGCAGGTGATGCAATCCAACTTGCAACCGCAATTTATGCCCGAAACATGCTACAAAATTCCGGGCTTGCTTCGCCAATCTTTTTAGCTTCAGATAACAAACTGCTTGATGCCGCCATCGCCGAAGGTTTTACAACGGATAATCCGAATTTGCATCCGTAAAACTAGCACGATTCGTCCGTTTTTGATTAGTGGTTTCATAAGATTTCACAATTAAGAAGCTGTAAACAAGGTATTTTTTTGTTTTGTAAATTTGCGAAACTTTTTCCTTTCATTTCGATTTATCATTTTCTTTCAAATGCTCTTCTACATTTTTTTGAATCTCACTCATAAATTTAGACGGGTCGGCATTGGCTAAAACCTCTCTTGGATCAACTCCAATAATTTCTTCTAATTCACGCCTAGCTCTTTCCAGTTCTTCTTCCCTTTCTAATTCTCTTTCTCGGTAGTCTTTTGGTCTAAAAGGTCTCATCAATATATTGCCAATAACTTCAAGCACGGG
>JANPBM010000086.1:0-27626 GCA_031430435.1 Acidobacteriota bacterium | reverse complement strand
GCTTTATACTTTTAATAATGCCGCCACCGGAAACTGGTGGGATGCCGCCGCTTTGGCAGGTGCCGCCGTGGTTGTTCCGCCGGGAGCATATCGCACCGCCGCGCTTGGCGGAGCCGGAGCAACCAACGCTCCGACGGATATGAGCGCGGCATTCGCATCAACGCCTGCGAACGGAACTTGGACACTTCGCATAACCGACGGTTGTACGGGTGATACGGGTGCGATTACCGCCGCAAGTCTGACAATCGGAGCAGCCGCGCCTTTGGCAAAAGCACCGGTTGATTTTAACGGCGACGGCAAAACAGATTGGTCAGTTGCCAGAAACGTTGGCGCAGGTTCCAGCGGCGCAACCAATCAAGTTCGTTGGTTCAACAGCGTAAATGGCGGAAGCGGCGTTACCGGAACAGATTGGGGCATTGCGACCGATGCCTTTACTCCGGTTGACTTTGACGGCGACAACAAAACCGACATTGCCGTTTGGCGACCGGCGGCGGCAACCGTGGCGGCTTTCTATATTTTGCAAAGTATGACAAATACAGTGCGGACGGTGCGGTTTGGTCAAACAGGCGATGATCCGAGCGTAGTCGGCGATTACGACGGCGACGGCAAAGCCGATCCGGCTGTTTATCGTGCCGGAGCCACCGGCGCCCAAAGCACTTGGTTCTATCTTGGTTCAGCCGCTAATCCGAGCAACAACATCACGTTTGTTCCGTGGGGAATCGGCGGAGATTTCGTTGCTCCGGGTGATTATGACGGCGACGGTAAATATGATGTGCATGTTCAAAGAACAGTCGGTGCAAACGGACAATACATTTTGAGAAGATCAAGTAATGCGGCAACTACATTTACCACTTTCGGACTCGGAACGGACTTTATTATTCCGGGTGATTATGACGGCGACGGCAAAACTGATATTGCTGTCAGACGCACAATCAGCGGAGTTCAAAACTACTTTATTCTGCAAAGCGGTAACGGCGCTGTTCGCACTGTTCCGTTTGGCGCAACCGGATTTAACACCGTGCAAGGCGATTATGACGGCGACGGCAAAACGGACATTGCCTCGTGGCAACCCGCAACCGGACTTTTCTGGGTACTTCAATCGACAAATGGAGCAGTAGCATCATTTCAGCTTGGAGCCACCGGAGATTTTCCTGTGGCGGCTTTCAATGTTCACTAATTTGTTGGTGAGACGTTAAAAACTAAAGGGCAAGGATTTGAGAAATCATTTCCTTGCTTCTTTATTTATTCAAAACAACTTTGGAACAGATAAACCGCAGTATTTACACTGTTTACTTACTGATATGTTGGATGAAATCGAAAAACAACCGCGAAGCATAAATGAATTGACGGCAATGCTCGAAGCCTTGATATTTGTCGCCGAAGAGCCGATAAATGCCAAAGTTTTAGCTGATGTGTTGGAAGAAAACGCGGATTTAGCGCAATCGGCAATCGAGAATTTAGCAAAAGAAATTGCTCAACGCAACGGCGGTTTGCAGTTACGCGAAATCGGCGGCGGTTGGCAAATTTCCACACGACCTGAATTTCACGCCGAAGTTCGTACATTTTTGAAGACTCGCCCGAACGCAAAATTGTCGCCCGCTTCACTTGAAACGCTCGCCGTTATTGCGTATAAACAACCTGTAACAATTCCCGAAATTCTGGAGATACGCGGAACGCAAAGCACTTCCGCCATCAAAACCTTGTTGGACAGACGTTTAATTGTCGCCAAAGGTCGCAAAGAAACAGTCGGAAAACCGATGCTTTACGGCACTTCAAAAGACTTTTTGCTGCAATTCGGCTTAAAAGATTTAAACGAACTGCCGAATATAGAAGATTTTGAAGATTTAGCGGGAGGTTTAAGTTAGATGTGGATTATCAAAGAAGCCGAAAATGAAATAACTTTGATTGGCGTGCCGGTTCGCACCATTGCCTTAGGTGTGCTTATCTTCGTCACAATGGTATCGTTTGCGTGGAGCATTTTGCCGACTTTGCTGAACGGAAAATCTTCCGATTTGTGGTTTTATGGTTTTGGTGTTGGTTTTCCGGCGATTTTAGGTATTTATTGGGTGGCATCAACGGTAATTACAATCACGAAGATCAACGAAAAAACCAAGCGGTTTACAGTTTCAACCTACGGAATTTTAAGCCGGCGAAATCGGCAAATCAATTTCGATCAACTTTCGGGTTTAATCGAGTTTGAGAGTGAAACAAGTGATGAAGGCACACGAAGTTTTGAACTCTTTCTGCCTTTAGATTCGGGAGAGAAAGTGAGTTTATCCTCAAGTTCTACGATGTGGAAAGATAACGCCGTAAAGGCAAAAGAGCAAGCAAATAAATACCTTAAAATTACTTCAGAAAAATACAAACAAGACGAAGACGACTTTAAACTGACAATTTCAGACGACTAACATTCGGCGTTGATGAAACAATCAACACATAAATATTTTTGTTGAATTTGCAGTATCCGATTTGATAAAATTAAGTTGTGAGAATTATTGAAAACAATCGCGGCTTAATCTTAAAAGACAATCCTAACCCGATACGATTTCTCGGATTCTTCTTTCTGCTGATTAGTTCAGCTTCTGTTTACGGCTCACTTGGAGGCTTCAGCAACTATACGGAAGCAAAAAATTACGAATTAATACTTGCTTTCATATTCGGCATTATTGGTGCAAGCGTCGGAAGTTGGCTGATTTTAACAAAAAACTCGCAAGTCAACATTTCCGCAATCAATCAAACCGCTAATCTAATCAAAAGCAACTTACTCGGCAAAAAAGAAACCTCGATTCCCTTTTACAAACTCAAACAATTCATTGTTTCAGAGAAAGAAGACCAAGACGGCGATCCGATTTGGAAGGTTGATTTAGAGATGGAATCTGCCGAAATCATCGAACTTTCAAGCGTTTGGCTTCACGACAAACCGCAAAGCGAAAAAGCCGCAAACACGGCGAACAAAGTATTAAAAAACAATTACTTATGAAAATAACCGAAAATAACAACGAGCTGATTTGGAACGATAAACCTTTGTTTTTACAATTATTCGGCTTAACTTTCGCCGCACTCGGTCTTTTATTTTCTGCAATCGGTGTTATCCAATTTCTAAAATCAGATAAATTTGGATTAAAAACAGTAACAATTCTCCGGTTTATGGGAATCGGATTCATGTTTCCGAGTATTCTAACGTTTTGGTCTTTTAAGAACACCGAAATCAAAGTAAACCGTCTGATGCAACAGGTACTTTATAAACACGGTAAAGTGATGCGAAAGTTTGCCGTGTCTGAAATAGATAAAATTGAATATGTTGAAGGTTACGATTCCGATTCAGGCACAGTATTCACACCAATGATGCGGACAAAAAACGCGGTGCTTTAAAAACCTTTGAAATGAACGAAGTTGTCGTCAAATTTAACGATTTTCCGAAATAACAATAAATAATCCGAATTCGGAAAAAAATCGAGGTTTATTGATTTTCAAAGATCAATAAACCTCGCAGTTTGCAGTAATTCTCAGCTGTTTACGGAGCAGGCGTAAAATTCACATCCGTCAGATTGTCGTTGACCTGCATCATCCGAGGTGTAAAAGTATAACTTTTTGATGTAACTCCGACCGTATAAGTGCCGCCTGAGGCAACATTATAAAAGTGATAATTACCGAATGGTCCTGCCATTGCCCGACGGATATTGCCGCTTGAGTCAGTCATTGAAACACGGGCATTAAAGACTCCGCGTCCTGTCGCATTCATTACCCGACCGGAAACTGTAACAGAGACCGAAGGAACGCTCGGAGCTTGGATTTGAACCGTAATCGGAGATCCCGTCTTGAAGAATCCGATTGTGGCGTTTGCCATTTGCGGAGCGCGGTCGGAATCAAAGCGGAAGTTATACAGCGTTCCCCACCGAATCGCGTTTGCATTTTGGTTCTGGGCAAAAGTTTCCGAACTCCAAGTCATCGTTCCCGCTGTTTGCGTTTGAGTCCAAGGAGTATTGACAAATCCCGTATTTCCCAATGTTCCGTCAAATGTCCAACCCGGTTGTTGCGGCGGAGCGTGAAATCCGACGTTGGTCAAAACAGAAGTTCCGACCGGAATACTTAAAGATTGAATTGCGCGATCCAGATTTTGGTTATAAACCGCGTATTCGTAATGCCAAACGCCCGGCGAAGTGTTCGTTACTTTATACGCAACGGTTCCGATTCCGTCATTGGTTACATCAGGCTTTATCTGAGTTTGAGTCGATCCTGTCCACGCCGAAACCGCTGTCTTGGCTCTGGTGGTCGCCTCTGCCGGCGAAAAACTGAACGGACTTGCGATTCCCGAAACGGTATATCGACGATACGAAACGTTATTGAACATATTGCATTGCGTCGGATTCGCTTGACACCAAACGTATTCGTGCGGTGTGATGTATTGCGATTCGGCGTAGTAGGTTGCGCCCGCATTCAGAGTTGTATTCAAATCAGCCGTTTCCGTCAACATTCTGTGCGATGGTCCGGTGTGCGTGTGTCCGGTGTGGCTGTTCGGCGATGTCGCCGAATCTCCGCGCGGATAAGCGCCCGTGAACGGGTTTATCCAAGCCCGCGAACCCAAACTCGGTCCCGAATTCAAACTTGCCGAATACGGATCGGAACAGCCCGAACCGAGTCGTGTGCCGCCGATGCCGTTACAGTTCAGATTACAGATATTGTTGGTCAACGCCGTGAATCCGTGTTTGACGCTCGATTGTCCGATTTGCTCAAAACGCTGGTCGTTTGTGGCGCCGCCGCTCATTCGATAAAGATTTTGCGGAATGACCGGATGATCGTTGCTCGGCAAGGCAAACCAACCCAAGTCAACCGTTCCGAAATTACAAGAATCCGTGCCGACGGCAAGCCCGACTTGAGTTCCGCTGCCGGCGCCGAATTGCGCCAATCCGGTCAAATCGCCGACAATCACATCAGGTCCCGGAGTAGTTCCGGCATCGGGATTATTGATGGCGGGCAACACATCCGATTGAATTTCGCCGTTCGCAACTTTTGTAACTTCGATCGGACGCATTACGGCAGTTACCGATATTTGTCCGACTACTGTTCCTGCTTTGCCGGAATGACCGAGTTCGGTCGCAAACTCTTTTGAAACTAATAATCGTCCGTCTCGGATATTGAGAATACGACCATTCGGTTGGTAATCGTAGCCTTGTCCTTCGATGTTAAAAAAGACAAAGCCGGATTTCGCATCACGGACAACCAAATCATATTCCCCGCCCCACGGCAGATTTTCAATCACCAACTGTTGATAAGAAGCATTCAATTTATCGGGAAGAGCCGCCGAAGTCAGCGGGTTAAGTTCCATTGAACTTGGTAACGGACCGCGTAACTCATCGTTAAAGACAAGCACCGTAAAAAAAGTATTCGCCTCCAAATCAAACCGCAAAACGTTCGGACTCGACCCTTTTTGAGTTGAACCTAACCGATTAAGTTGGTCCAAATTGATGTCCATGGCAACGCTGCCGTTTGCCACAATCATTTTTTCAAGCGTGCCGGTATTGTCGTCCCGAACGCTTTGGTTAAGTCCGATGGTTGTGTTTTGACTGTTGTTGAAAAACACAAGAAACGGAAGCAAAGCGAATATAATTGTTTTTAACATAATTTTTTTTCCTGCCGATTAGGCTTACAAAGTGCTAAACTCTAGTTTGAAATGGTTAGTTAGATTTTTCTTCTTATTTTTTTATACAATTTTCAAATGTATAAATCAAGTTAATTGCCGACTGTTCCGAAGATTGTATCGAGTAAAGTATCGAGTTTGGTTTATGAAAAGTGATTCTCCGAGTCAAAATGCGACAAAAAAGCGGTCGATTCCGCTGCCTGTTTTACAGAAACCCGTTAAGCAAAAAAATGCAATTCGGCACTCTCGCACAAGTATTTGGCGGGCGGCGGCTTTAATTATTCTGCATTTGTTGATGATTGCTCATTTTGCGCATTGGCGTTTTGCGGGACAGACGATTTCGCCGATCGAGCCGTCGGAATCAATGTTTACTTTGCAAAACGGAGCAGTAAACGCGGGCTTTATCTTCTTTACACTGGCAATTTTGGCAACGCTGATTTTCGGGCGATTTATCTGTGGTTGGGGTTGTCATATTCTTGCCCTCCAAGATTTGTGCGCGTGGTTGCTGAAAAAAATCGGACTCAAACCGAAACCGTTTCGCTCACGGTTATTGGTTTTCGTGCCGCTGATTGTGGCGCTTTATATGTTTGTGTTCCCGACCGCTTACCGTTTTTTTGCGGCACCGAAAAACGAACCGTTAATTCCGCAATTTACGAATCATTTAATTACGGAAAACTTTTGGGGAACGTTTCCGTCGTTTGCCGTTGCGGTTCCTTTTTTCTTTATTTGCGGGTTTTTGACCGTTTACTTTTTAGGGCAAAAAGGTTTCTGTACTTACGGTTGCCCGTACGGCGGTTTTTTCAATCTCGCCGATAAAGTTTCGCCGGGGAAAATCCGCGTCACCGATGCGTGTAATCAGTGCGGACATTGCACCGCGACTTGCACATCGAATGTTTTGGTTCACGCCGAAGTCAAGGAATACGGAATGGTCGTCGATTCGGGTTGTATGAAATGTATGGATTGCATCAGCGTTTGCCCGAATGATGCGTTATATTTCGGATTCGGTAAACCCACGATTGCCGTGCCAAAAACCGTTAAGAAAAATCATTCGTTGACGTGGACAGAAGAATTTGTCGGAGCGATTGTGTTTGCGGCGAGTTTTTTGGCGGTGTGGGATGTTTACCAACTTGTGCCGATGTTGATGGCACTCGGAATTGCGATAATCACCACGTTTCTTGTTCTCAAAACGTGGAAATTATTTCGTGCCGGCGACTCGTCTTTTTATCGTTTCAATTTAAAATCAACGGGCAAAATACGAAAATCGGGTTGGGTATTTATAAGTTTTGCGGTGCTGTGGATCGGACTGAACGCCCACAGCGGTTTCGTCCATTACCACGAATCGGCGGGAAAACGGGCGTTTGCAAGTTTGGTTATTCCCGACGAACTCGCTTTGGCGCAAGCAAATCCGCGTCAATGGATAAGCGCGAACGATCGGCTGAACATCGATGCCGGAAAAAAACATTTGACCGCCGCCGCCGCGTTCGGTTTATTTACCAACCGCGAAATTTTGCCGAAACTGGCGTGGTTTGAACATCTTTCGGGCAATTCGGAGCAAGCCGTCGAACTGCTCGGCAACGCCGCCAAACAGCAAGAAGGACAACCGAAAGCCTTGAGTTTTTATTATCGCGGAGCAATTTTGAATCGGTCGGGACGTTACAATGAAGCCTTGTCGAGTTTGAATCAAGCCTTGACCGAACAGCCCGATTTGATTCTCGCCCGCGAAGAAGCCGGCGAATCGCTGCGGCAACTGGGACGCGACCAAGAAGCCGTGGCAATGTGGAAAGAAGCGGTCAAAAGTAATCCGAATCTTCCGTTGGCAAATAATTTTCTGGCAGGTTCAGTCGATTCCGACACGGCGGAATTTTATGAAAAACAAGCCGCCAAAGTTACACCGAACGAGCCGTTTTTTCTGTGGATGGTCGGACTTCGTTTGAAAAACATCGGAATGAACGAACTTGCCGAAAAGTATTTTCAGCGGGCGATTCAACTGAGACCGGATTTCAAAACACGGCGAAATCAAGCCGAAAGCGGCAGGTAAAAAACCAAAAGCGCAAGCCGTCAAATATTTTGTCGGCGTTACCGAATTAACTGCGAAACATGGCTTTGCCGCTTATCTTTATTCTTCCGCAAATTGCTAAACCGGTTGTGATAAACTAAACTTTCAAATTCCGAGAAATAACGCTTGGATTATTAAACTAAATGGAAGAACGACTACAAAAACTAATCGCCCACGCCGGCGTTGCCTCGCGGAGAGCCGCCGAAGAATTGATTGCCAACGGTCGCGTAACCGTCAACGGCGAACGCGCCACACTCGGAATGAAGGCGAATCCCGACGAAGATCACATCAAAGTCAACGGCAAACTAATCAATATCAGAATTGAACAACACGAAAACGTTTATATTTTGCTGAATAAACCGAAAGGCGTTTTAACCAGTGTGCTTGACCCGAACGGCAGAAAACTTGTGGTTGATTTTGTCCCGAAAAAATTCGGAAAACTTCATCCGGTCGGTCGTCTGGATTATCAATCCGAAGGCTTGATTTTAATGACCAACGACGGTGCATTCACGCAAAAAGTAAATGCTTCAAAAACAATCGCCAAACTTTACGAGATAAAAGTAAAAGGTTTGCCGCCCGAACCTGCGGTCAACAAACTGCGTCGCGGCGTTGAATTGGACGATGGTTTTAAGACTTCGCCGTGTGATATTAAAACTTTGCAACCGACCAAAACCAATGCGTGGTTTGAAGTTACGCTTTTTGAAGGACACAATCAGCAAATCCGCAAAATGTTCGACGCAATCGGACACAGCGTCGTTAAACTTCGCCGAATCGCCATCGGAAATCTACGCGACGACTTAATGCCGATTGGTTCATTTCGCGTTCTGGACGAAAAAGAAGTCAAAGCATTTTTGACGGGCAAATTAAAGTCAAGCACGAAAACAAAAGAAGAAGCCGACAAATTAGCAAAACATACAAGAAGTTTAAAGCCGAAAAAAGCGAAATTCAAACGTCCCGATGAAGTAAAATAATTGTGTTATAATCTTGAAATTGTATGCAAAATGCCGTTGCCATTGAAGAAAACTATATTTCCGTTGAAGAATACTTGGCGATTGACGAACGCTCAAAATATCGCCACGAGTATTTTGACGGCGAAGTCTATCAGCCGGCAGGTGCCAAATTCGCACATAATTTGATTAGCAGTAATATTCTGCGAAGATTAGGCGATGAGTTTGAAGATAAAAATTGCGATGTTGTTTCAAGCGATTTGCGTGTAAAAGTTGACGAAACTCATTACTTTTATCCTGATATTGTCGTGGTTTGCAATCCGCAATTTACAACGGACATCTTCGATACTTTAGAAAATCCGACGGTAATTGTTGAAATAACATCAAAATCAACGGCTTCACGCGATCACGATGAAAAACGTCTTGCATATTTGCAACTTGAAAGTTTGAATGATTATTTGATTGTTTCGCAAAAAGAAATTCGCATCGAACATTACAGCCGTAAAACCAAAGACGAATGGAGTTATAAGTTTTACGAATCAATTGACCAAACAATTTCGTTAAAATCTTTGCAGGCAACAATTACGGTCGAGCAAATCTACCGCAAAATAGAATTTCCACCAAAGAAGCTCAAATTAGTCATAAAGAAAAAGTAGCAAAAAATTAAACCGGATTTATTGCGTGAGAACTTTATCTCACGCATTTTTTTTGCTATTCTGATAACTTATTCTTATTACAAGATAATCAATATGAATTTTGAATTAACCGAAGAACAACTACAAATTAAATACAGCATCCGCGAATTTTCTGAAAGCGAAATCAAACCAAACGTGATGGAATGGGACGAATCGCAACATTTTCCGATTGAATTACGCCCGAAACTTGCCGAACTCGGCTTGCTCGGCGTACTTTTCCCCGAACAATACGGCGGTGCGGGAATGGGTTATGTCGAGTATTCAACTATTATCGAAGAAATTTCGAGAGTCTGCGGTTCGGTCGGTTTATCTGTCGCCGCACATAATTCGCTTTGCACAAATCATATTTTTATGTTCGGCAACGACGCTCAAAAAGAAAAATACCTTGCTCCGTTAGTCAAAGGCGAATCGTTCGGTGCGTGGGGTTTAACCGAATCGAACGCAGGTTCCGACGCTTCAGGCACGCGCACAAACGCGATTAAAAAAGATAACGGCTGGAACGTCAACGGCTCGAAGAATTTCATCACACACGCGATTTCGTGCAACACACTGGTCGCGGTTGCCGTAACAGATAAATCGAAAGGCAACAAAGGAATTTCAGCATTTATTTTTGATAAATCAATGGAAGGTTTTCGTCCCGATAAAAAGGAAAACAAACTCGGAATGCGAGCTTCGGAAACGGCTTCGGTCGTCTTTGAAGATTGTTTTGTGCCTGATGAAAACTTGCTCGGAAATGAAGGCGAAGGCTTTTTGCAATGTATGCAGATTTTGGACGGCGGACGAATTTCGATTGCCTCGCTCGCGGTCGGAATCGCTCAAGGTGCGTACGAATCGGCGGTAAAATATGCGAAAGAACGTCAACAATTCGGCAAACCAATCGCTGATTTTCAAGCAATCCAATTCAAATTAGCCGATATGGCAACGCAAATCGAATGTGCCAGATTACTGACTTTACAAGCCGCCGCAATGAAAGACGCAGGTAAAAAAGTTACGAAACAATCGGCAATGGCAAAGCTTTACGCTTCGGAAATCGCGGTTAAAGTTTCAGAAGAAGCAATCCAAATCCACGGCGGTTACGGTTACACCAAAGATTATCCGGCGGAAAAATTTTGGAGAGACGCGAAACTCTGTACAATCGGCGAAGGCACGAGCGAAATCCAACGAATGGTTATCGCCAAACAATTATTGAAAGCGTGATGTAATTTCAAGTTTTAGATTCCAAATTTCAAACCAAGAAGACGAGCAGAACGTTAAAATTCTACTCGTCTTTTCATATTTTGTTTGAAAGATTATTTGCCCTATCTTCAAGCATTCATTGTTACAAAAATCTAAATCTTACCTAAATAATCTACTGGCATATTCATACTTCGAAGACGATCTTCTTCGGACCAGTATTCACCAATGATTGCATTGAGTTTCATCGCAGTTGCGAAATTCCATTGATCGGGTTGCGTAAAGATTGCCGATTTCGTTCCGCCAATAAACTGATTCGGTGTTTCCTTCGCATTCACACGTTTAACTGCTTCTTTCAAAACAAGTTGAGCGTTTCTCACGTTTGCCGTTAGATAACCGATAACCATATCAATCGAAACCGCATCGTGTGCTTCGTGCCAGCAATCATAATCGGTTACAAGGGCGAGTGTCGCGTAGGCAATTTCGGCTTCGCGGGCGAGTTTTGCTTCCTGCAAATTCGTCATTCCGATGATGTCCATTCCCCATTGGCGATAGACGTTACTTTCAGCTTTGGTCGAAAACGCGGGACCTTCCATACACAAATAAGTTCCGCCGCGATGGACGTTTAAGCCTTCGACGGTTTTGCACGATGCTTCCAAAATATCGCCTAATTCATCGCAAACAGGATGCGAAAACGTAATGTGTGCGACAATTCCGTTACCGAAAAACGTTGATTCCTCAGCTCTTGCGTTTGTCCGGTCAAAAAATTGATCCGGAATGGCAAAATCCATCGGAGCATATTGTTCCTGCAAACTTCCGACTGCCGAAACCGACAAAACATAATCCACGCCGAGCAATTTCATCGCGTAAATGTTTGCCCGATAAGGAACTTCCGTCGGCGTAAACTTGTGTCCGCGTCCGTGTCTGGGCAAAAATGCCACCGTTACGCCTTCCAATTCGCCGACAATAAACGCATCCGAAGGTTTGCCGAACGGCGTATCAACCTCAATTTCTCTCACATTTTGCAATTCGGGCATTTGATATAAACCTGAACCGCCGATTATTCCGATATTAACTTTTTCCATAAATTATTTTTCTAATTTCTCTAAATCTGCCAAATCTTGCAAACGCCCCGAAGCTCTTTTATTTTTCTTCAAGTTCTCAAGGTCAATTATTGAAATCTTCAAATTATCAATTTCAATTTCTACTTTTGAATTGAAACATTCTGCAAAATCAACTCCATCGGGAGAATTTATCAAATCAATTCTATTCGGCGGATAACCGAGTTGGACGACCATTCCTTTTGTCAAAAAATCTTCTTTGGTGAAATCAAGCGAACCAAACCCAAAATCATTCAATGCTTTCATTACATTTTCGGCATTTTCAACGCTCAATTCCAACCAAATATCAAGGTCTTTTGTGTAACGCGGATGTCCGTGAAAAGCAATTGCATAACCGCCAAGCACAAGATATTTAACTTTATTTGAGTTTAACGATTCGATAAACTCTCTGAAATCTTTGTTCAGCATCAGTATATTTCCAATTGTTGTATTCTTGACGAATTTCTTCAAGAGCAGCTAATCTTTCAGCGTAGGTCTTTGATTGCCAAAAAGCGAAGTCAGATTTTTGCTCTGACAATCTTGATTTTGTTACCACTTTTTCAATTGTTCCGGTTTTCATATCGCTCCGCTTTCAATTTTCCGTCAATTTCGCTCAAACGGCAAAGCGGCGAATCAACATCGTGATAAAAATAACACAGCCAATTTTCTTTTAGTGCTTGCGGCAGCAATTTTTTCTTTGCTTCAAGTGTTTCAACCGGATATAAATCGTAACCCATCACCCACGCAAACGGCAGATGATGCCGCGTCGGGATTAAATCCGCGAAGCTGTAAATCGTTTCACCGCCGCGATTCAGCTTCACACATTGCATTGTTTCAGAATGTCCGCGAACGGTTTCCATCGTCAAACCTTCGACAACTTCGTAATTATCCGGCTTTAATTCAAGCTGTCCCGAATCAACCAAACACGTCCAATTTTCTCTTAAATAACTTGCTCGATGCCGTTCGTGCGGATTCTCGGCTTGATTAAATTCATTCGCGGAAACAAAATATCGAGCATTCGGAAAACTCGCAACGACCTCACGTTGTCCGTCATTCTCGCCGTCGCTCAGTCGCGTATTCCCGCCCGCGTGGTCAAAATGCAGATGTGTATTAACGACAATCGTGATGTCGTCAGGCGTGTAACCTGTTATTTCAAAAAGACTTTGAGCAAACGGTTTGACGCGGAAAATCCCGTACATCTGCGTTTGTCTTTCAGTCCATTTTTCGCCGATGCCGGTTTCGATCAAGATTTTTTCGGTTTGAGTTTCTATGAACAGGCAGTTCATATTCAGGCGAATTCGGTTGAATTCGTCGGGCGGAGAAACTTTTTCCCAAAGGACACGCGGAACAACGCCGTACATTGCTCCGCCGTCCAATCGGAATTCGGTATCGGGAATTATTTCAATTCGATAATCGGCAAGCAACATAATCACAGTTTATCAAACGGAGGCAAATTAAAAAAGCACCTTGCCCGAATGATTCGCAAATAGCAAATCATTGGTGTTTCGGACATTTTTCTTTTCGCTGAAAAAGACTGAAAGTTTGTTTACTCGCAGTCTTTTTCAGCTAAATTAAGTTCTGATTTATCGGCTTTTGAAATTGTTTATTCCAAACTCATCAAATTTATCGAAGACGTAACGGTTCGGGTGTTCAGCACATTTTTTAACAGCGGAATTGCCAATTCGGGTTGCATATAATCTTTGCCGAGCATTCGCCGAAAGCGTTTGTCTTTCTTGTCGCCGGTCAATTCTTTGAGCATTGCCCGACAAAAAGCCGTAACTAATTCGGGAGCAAATTGCTTGCCCGCGTTACGGTGTAAATCCTCAATTACTTCCTCCGCATTTCGGCGACGTTTATACGGTCGATCGGTCGTCATCGCATCAAACGAATCCGCTAAGTTTACTATTTTCGCAATATACGGAATTTCGTTGTCGTATAAACCATCGGGATAACCGCGACCGTCAAGCCGTTCGTGATGATATTTGGCGGCAAGCGGAACTTCGGCAAAAGGATGATGAATCGGCGATAAAATCTCGAATCCGACTTCGGGATGCTTTGAAAGTTGCGAGTTTTCGCTGGCGTTCAAACGCGCCGGCGAATTGATAATCGAACGATCGACCGCGAGTTTGCCGACATCGTGCAAATATCCGGCAATCGCCACACCTTCGACTTGTTCGTCGCTCCAACCGAGTTCTTTGACGATAATTTCCGAATACTTGCCGACTCGTTCCGAATGCCCTTCGGTATATTTATCTTTGCAATCGATCGCGGCGGCAAACGCTTTCACGGTATCTTTGTAAGTAAGCCGCATATTGTCGTAAAGTTGCCGGTTTTCGGTCGCTTTGCGTTCGAGTTCAGCCATCAAATTTCGTTGTTGAATGCCAACGCCGATGTGTCGCGCCATCGCGCAAATAATTTCTTTTTCGTAACCCGAATACTTTTCGCCGCTGGCTTTTTCGCCCAAAAAGATTAAACCGACAAGTTCGTCGCGAATAATCATCGGCACCATCAATTCGATTTTTTTTGACTCGATACTCTGCGAATAAACTTGATAAAACGGTAAAACTTTTGCTTGATTTGTTTCAATAACAGTTAAACCTGCGGTCAAAAACTGCCGTTCGTCTTCTTGGCAAAGCGACAGACCAAGCGGAAAATCTTCGCCCAACCCGCGCACCGCCAGCATATTCAATTCGCGGGCATAACGTTCGTACCGGGCAACACCGCCGCGCATAATGCCCAACGAACCTTGTATCAAATGCAACGAAACGCGAATCATTTCCTGAAAATTCTGTTTATTCGCAACTTCTTGTCCGAGTTCAGCCAACGCCGAAAATGTATGAATAAGTTTTGTTTGATTTTCTATCACGTTGTTTAATTTTCGACCGTTACATGGTTGGTCAAACCGAGCATTTCAAAAAGTTGAAAGTTATCTTCGTTGACTTCGGAAAAAACAATTTTTGCCCCGAAGTTGGTCGCCGAATCAATCACACCCAAGAGAATAGAAATACCGATACTGTTGACAATTTCAGTATGTTTAAAGCTGACGATAAGTTGTTTGTAACCTTCTTCGAGTTTGTTTTTACATTCACGTTCGATTTTCTCGCCCGTCAATTTGTTTAAATAGTCGCCCGCAAAGACAACTGCGGTTTCGTTTTCGGTTTGGAAAGCACCTGATTTTTCGATTTGTGAAATCACTTAAATTGTTTCCTTGTAAAATTTAGAACATTTGGGTAGAGAAATAACATTAAGTTTTGTTGTAACACATTATTTTGCCGATTTCAAAGAAATTTACGCCTCATTTCAAATTTTTCTTTCTTTATTTGCAAATTCGATTGCAAATCACCCCGATTCTTTCGTTAAACCGCTCGTAACAGCTCGATTTGATTTGTTGCATTTATTGCCGCCGACACATGTTTTTCAATCGTAATTTGAAAAAGGCAGGCGAGGTTCCGAGAAAAATTTGCGTATTTCAGCCGAAAATCACGGCAGAAAAGTTTGATTGTTTAAAATAAAAAGTTCCGTCAAGCGCGCACTCGACGGAACTTTTCCTTTGAGAAGACACTTTGCAGTGACTCCGGAGAAAACAAAAAAAGATGCGAAGCTAAACAGCCGCACATCTTTCCCTTGAAAAATTTGGTTCTGTTTGACCTTCCTCAATGCCTGCAAGGTTAGCTGTCGGGCTGGGAATGAAGAAGTTTCCCGTGCGATTAAGCACTGCGCCCCGTGTTTTGCCGAAATCGCAAAACTGTTGGTTCCCCTGCGTAATTTACAAAAAAAATTGAAAATTACTTAAGCGACAAATTATCAATATCAAAAATATACAGTCAAACCGTAAATTTAGCAAGTAATTTGTTATATTTTCATAATCTTTTTTACAAAATAAATTAAATTGAAAATAATTTGTAATTACGCGGAACTTTTCCGGTAAATTGGTGTCTAAGGTTACAGTTCGCCAAAAAACGCGGATGAGCAATTTGAAATTTTCGCACAGCGAGGAAGAAAAACGTCAAGTTATGTTCTTCGATCAGTCAACAACTTTTGACCGGGAAGAATTGAAAACAGTTGCAATCGCAGCTCACTCTTCGGTTGCTTCAAATGCGGAAATCGAGTTTGTCGAAAGTTTGAAAGCAGGCGATTCACGGGCTTTCGATATTTTTGTAAATCGTTATTCGCCAAAAATTTACGCGCTTTTGTTTCGTTTGACCGAAAACCCGCAGGAAGCCGAAGATTTAACGCAAGATACTTTTTTGCGAGCGTTGAAAGCGATAAAAAATTTTCGCGGCGAGGCAGATTTGAAAACGTGGCTTTTTCGGATTGCGATAAACGAATCGAAAAACCGTTGGCGCCGGTGGAAACGCCGTAAAAGTGATTTGACAATTTCGCTCGATGCGGAAATCGGGTTTACCGAAACTCCGCTGAGTGAAACAATCGCCGCGGGTTGCGAGAATCCCGAAACCGAAATTCTTCGCCGTGAGCGTGAATTTCAACTGAAAAAAGTATTGCGCGAATTACCGCCAAACTTTCGAGAAGTAATTATTTTGCGAGATATTGAAGGTTTGAGTTACGAAGAAATCGCCGTTGCGCTTTCGACAAATGTCGGAACAATCAAATCGCGGATTGCGCGCGGACGCGAAGAACTCAGAAAAAAACTGAGCGGTTTTTGAAAATTTAACGAATAATTCCCTTGCTCCGATTTCATTTTTAATCAAAAAAATCGGTGCCAACGAGGGTTTAAATGAGCGTAATGTTTGATTTTACTTCGGTTTTCATTGAAAAATGACTAGCAACAAAAGCCGAAATTTCAAACACCACAGTCGGAGCAAGCGAGTTATTGGTTAAAAGGTAAAATGATGAATTGTGAAACATTACAACTGAATCTTTCGCTGTATTTCGATGATATTTTGACGATCGAAGAACGTTCTACTTTGGACACGCACCTGAAAAGTTGTCCGTTGTGTCGGGTAAAATTAAGCGAAATTCAAGTTCTGACAAATGATTTACGAGCATTTTCCCGAATCGAAACACCGTCGCATTTAGCCGTTTCAATTCAATCGAAACTCGCTCTCGAACTTCAACCAAAACGGCGTAAATCGTTTATTCCCGCCAACTTTGCCGAATTATTAAAATTCCGCGTGATGCCGTACGCAGTCGGCACGGTGGCGAGTTTGTTGTTATTTTTGGCGTTTCTCGGCTCGTTTCCAAACGTTCAATCGACTGCCGGAAATTATGATATGACGACCAAAGAAATTGCCTACGTCGATATGGCGAAACAGGTCAGAGAGATGGAAATGCCGAACAAATTCGGCGTACCGAAAGACATTCCGCTGACTTCGGCTCAGTATGCTTCGAGTCGGGCGAACTTCTCGAAAGAATCGCCGAGTTTGAATCCCGGCGGAACTTTGGTGGCGCTTGCCAATACGTTGGTACGCGACGACGTGAGCGAAGACGAAGTTGTTTTGGTGGCTGACGTTCTCAGCACCGGAATTGCCAGAATCACCCAAGTCGTCGAGCCGTCGAAAAATAAATCGACGATGGAAAAGTTGGAAAAAGCGTTACAAAACGACGCTGAGTTTGCTCCGTTTGTGCCGTCGAATTTAGATAATCGTTCTGAAAATATGCAGATTATTTTTAAGATTCAAACGGTTGAAGTAAAAGAAAAACCTGCTAAACCCAAACATCGTTAGCGCAAAAACCTCGCGTCCGGTACCGCTTCTCGCTTGCATATTACCCGAAAAACTTGTTAATTTTAAGTTGGATTTAATTTTTCGGCAATAAAGTTTTCAAGGTTTACAACCGCCGATAAAAACGGATAAAAAGTATTTATTGCCAATTTTTAATTCATAATTCATAATTTTAATTTAATGGAACAAGGGGTTTTATGTCGCAACAACAAGCATTTCAATACCAAGAAATAATCAATAATTTAGAAAAACAAGCCGCCGATTTTTTTGAAGGCGTAACTGAAGCATTTGTCGGAAAAGCGGACACTTTGCGGGACGGAACCGAATTCGCGCCGGTTGAATTGCCGCGAGATTTATACGCCCACCACAACGCCCAAACCGAATGGTGGTATTACACCGGACATTGCGAAACTTCAGCGGGGAAACGCTTCGGATTCGAGTTTGTTTTTTTCAAACGTCGCACGGATTTAGATAAATTCAGCCTTGTCCCGGTGCGAATCTTCGGCAATCCGATTCACTTTGCTCATTTCGCCGTAACGGATTGCGACGGCAAAAAATTTCATTACGCACATCGTAAAAGCGCGAACGGATTGTTTGATTTGCCCGCTAATTACAGCGAAAGTCATTATCATTTGCGGCTTGGCGATTGGTCAATCCGCGAAGTTGACGGCACGCATATTCTGCGGGCAACAATCGGGAAAGACGTGGTTTTTGAAGCCAGTTTAAAGCCGAAAAAGCAAGTTGTTTTGAACGGAAAAGACGGTAAAGGCGTTTCATTCAAAGATGAAGGCGAAGCGTCCAGATATTTTGCTTATACGCGAATGGAAACCGAAGGCGACATTGTTTTGAACGGTAAAACCGAGCATTTTACGGGTTCATCGTGGATGGACAGAGAATTCGGAACGTGGGAACCGACCGATAATCAAAAAGGTTGGGATTGGTTTTCGGTGCAAATGGAAAACGGTTGCGAATTGATGTGTTATCAACTCCGCAATGCGGCAAACGGCGTTTCACCTTTTTCGAGCGGAACTTATATCGACGAAGCCGGAAATTTTACGCATTTATCGCACGATGATTTCAAAATAGAGCCGACGGGTTATTGGAAAAGTCCGAAATCTAAAGCGACTTATCCGAACGGTTGGAAACTTTCCGTGCCGAAATACGAGTTGGATTTGACTGTTTCGCCCGTCATGAATGACCAGGAATTGGACACTCGCGGAACCACGATGATTGTTTATTGGGAAGGCGTGTGCGACGTAACCGGAGCGACAAACTCAACTGACGGAAGAGCTTACGTTGAAATGGTCGGCTATGACCGCTCACACGACAATCCGAATTTAGCTTCGTTTTTAGTCGGGAATATGTTTTAGGCAAAACCTGAAATAACTGTAAATTCGGCAAAAGTTATTAAACTGACTTTTGCCTTTTATTTTTGTCTTAAAACTATTTCGGTTTGTCCGAGCAGAGCTTTTTCCAATGCCCGAAGCTGTGTTTCAAGTCGCGCGTCGATCGTGCCGACTTCACTTTCAATAATACAACCGCCAAGTGTAACGCGCGGATCCGGCACAATATCAACATAACTTGTGCGGCTTGATTGGCTGAGTTCGACAAATTTTTCCTGCACCGTCGAATAATCTGTTTGACTGACTCGAATCGTTAATTTATCTTGTCGTTTGGCATTACGAAGCGCGTTTGAAACAATGTCAACAACCGTTGACCTGTCGATTTTTATCTCTCGCCCGATTATTTTCTCGGCTAATTTAATGGCTAAACGCAGTATGTCCTGCTCGGTTTCCGACAAGGTTTTATCACGGATTTCGCGTGAATCGATTAACATTTTTGTCATTTCCAACAAAGCCTTTCCTTTTCCCTCTTGATACGCATTTTCGCGTAAATCTTCGGCTTCGGTTTCTACTTGCCGGCGAAGTTCGACGGCGTAAGTCTCTGCGTTTTCAATAATTTGGCGAGCTTCATCGTTTGCTTCGATAACTGAGCGTTTTAAAAGTGTACGTCTTTGATTTCCTTCCGGAAGCTGTAATTTATCCGCTTTTATGATGTTTTTCATGCTTGTTCTTCGATAAATTCGGGGGCATCGAAACCAACGTCGATATGTTTTCTTCCTTCTATTTTTTCCGTCAACATCTGCGAAGTAATCGACTCAAATTCAACTCCCGCAGTTTCTACCAGCTCAAGTTCTTCGGCATCGTTTTCTACCAATTTTTCAATTACTTCGCGGTGAACCGAGTCAATTTTTTGAGTCATTTGCAAAGACAGTTTTTGTTTCGCATAGATAAACTGAATTTCTTCGATTTGTGAAAACGCGCGGGCAAGTTTATGGATTCCGATAAAGCCGATCAACGCCGAAGTGTCATTTTCGGATTGTTCCCACCAATGTTGAATCAAATTTTCAGCTTGCTTGATTCTGTTTTTTTCGATGTGGCTGTGTTTTGCCAAACTGCTGACAATCAACTGCGAATTATAGGCTGAAAATTGGCGCAAAAACGTCGCTAAACTTTCAATTTCCTTGATTCCGCAACAAGCCAGCGAAATTTCGCCGATTCCCATCAAATATATGGCTTGAATCAAATCATCGCCGGTTAAATAATCAAGCGACTTCGGCAAATAAATATCTTCAAACGAGACAAAATTCGTCAAAAAAGTTTGGCGAACCAAAAATGTCGGGTCTTTTTGCGAAAACTTCGAGGCAAATGTTTTTGACTGCGACGGCTTTTTACTTTTGGCGTTTTTATCGATAAATTCGCGGAAATGTTGAAAAATCCCCAGTGCAATCGCAATCGGATCGGCAATATCGGACGGCAAACGGCTGAGGATAAAACATTGCAAATGAAGCGGTTCAAGTCTTAAAACTTCGCAAATATGTGAATGATGAATAGATTTATCGAGCCATGGCGAAGCACCTTGCATTCGACTCAGAACACGAGATTTCCACGCTTTTCGTTCATTGGCGGCAAGATTTTCGTAAATTGCAAGTTTTGTGTGCAACTTATTTACATCGGCAACAGGCAATGAAACAAGCAATTTTCGAGAACTTTCGGCAATGTTTTCCGAATTCTCGCGCTCGCTGAAAGCAATCGCCAAAGCCAATAAGGTGTCCAGTCTTTCTTCGGTAAAACTTGTTTCCATCGCCGTTTATTCGTCCTCGCCGGATTCAAGTAAATTAAGTTCGTTTTCTTCGAGCAAGTCAGATTCTTCTTCGTATTCTTCCTCGCTCGGCTTGCGTTTTCGCATCCACAGCATAATTATCATCAAAACACCGATTAAACCGATTGCCACGCCGCCCGTAATAAATAATTTTTTCCAACTTTCCGAAGAATTTAACTGAGCGCTTTGAACATCCACAGGTTCAAGTACGACGGAAACATTTGCGGGATCCAGTTTTTCGACGGCTCCGGCGGTTTGAGCTTTGACGACATCGACGGTTAAAGCGGGATTAAACTTTTTATACTGTATTTTAATTGTCGCACTCGAAGGAAAAGGTTTGAGGCTTTCGATACTTTTTTCGGGGTAAACGAGAATCGATTTGACGCAAGTTACGCCTTTGTAAGCCCGAAACAGTTGATCTAAATCCATTTGAGCCTGACGTTTTCTTTTTTCCGATTCAACCGAAGCCGACGGAACGCCCATTCCGCCTTCGGCAATCGGTGCCGGCGGACTATACGGCAGACAACTGTCGGTCAAAATTCGCATCGCCTCGCGTTCGGCTCCCGTGCTGAAAAATCCGTCTTCGACCGTTACTTGATAAACTTCTTTGCCGAGTTCGCCGGTCGGGTTTCGATTCGCATCAATCCCGCTTTCTTTGAGCGCAACAATCATCGCATTTGCTTCATTTATATCTTTTGAAGTACTGATGACTTTTTCGCCGCATGAAGTAATAAAAAAACATAAAGCCAATAAAATAGATATTTTAGGCGCGTTTGTGAAAATTTTAAGCATCTTAATCTGTCAGCATTTCTGCGAATTCGTTTTGTTCCGATTCAATTTCGTTAAACTCCGAGAAACTTGTTTGCGGCATTGTCGGCGACATTGAGATTCTGCCGAGCGGTTGCACGTTCAACTCCGAAGTTAATTCTTGGTACGATAAAACCGCTAAACTCGGAAATTCCAATTCGACCATTTTTCTGACAAACCGGCGAAGTTCCATATCGGTAACGACCACAGGTTGTTGGGCAGACGGCGGCAAATTTGAAATTTCGCGGCGAATCGCGTCTAAAATATCGTGCGTAATTGCCGGATCGAGCGACAAAAACGAACCGGTCGAAGTTCGTCGAATCGAACCGCGAATCACATCTTCGATTTCCGGATCAAGCAAATAAACAAACAGCGTATCTTTGCCGGCGGTGTATCTGAATGAAATATAACGCTTGAGCGAACTTCGCACATATTCGGTCAACATCACCGTATCTTTTTCGATTCTGCCCCATTCCGCCAGAGCGTCAAGGATTGTTTTAATATCCCGAATCGAAATTCCTTCTTGCACAAGTCGTTGCAAAACGTCGGTAAATTGATAAATTGTAACCACGCCCGGAATAACCGATTCAACCAATTTCGGCACGCCGCGCGAGGCAAAATCCAAATAACCTTGGGCTTCTTGGATGCCGACGAATTCAAAGGCGTGTTTGCGTAACACCCGCGAAAGATGCAGGTTGATAACTTCTCTCGCTTCCCACACTTTCAGTCCCGCAGTTTCGGCAATCGGACGTTGTTCGACCGGAATCCATGAACCGGGACGCAAATCGGCGGGATTCAAAACATTTTCGCCTTCCAGCCCGAAAACCTTGATATTATCGGCTGAATCATTGACGTAAACGTGATTTGGTTTGATAAATCCGATACCGACGGGAACTTCTTTTAACGCGATAAAATACTGGTTTTCTTTGAGCGGAGCATCGCCGGAAACGTGGCATTGCGGCAACAAAACACCTAAATCGTAGTAGAGTGATGAACGTAATTTCGGTAATTCTTGTTGAAATAATTTTCCCGATGCCGTGTTTGCGTCGATTAAATGCGTCAACTGGCTGCTCACGACAATGGTTAAAGGCACAGTAAACGAAGGCTGTAAATCGTCTTCTTCATCCGAAGAATAATTGCCTAAAGCACCCGGATCATTCGCTTTTTCGCCCGCTGCCGAACCTTTACGATGAAGAAAAAATCCGTAGCCTCCGAGAGCTGCGCCGATGACACCGAAATACGGACTCAAAAGCAGAGCCATCGGCATAAATAAAACGCCGATAATCATCAACGGTCGCGGATTGCTGAAAAGTTGTTTGTTAATATCGATCCCGATGCTCGATTTTTCATCACCGGCGGCGACTCTGGTTACGACAATCGCGGCTGAAACGGTAATTAAAAGCGATGAAATAATCGCGGCTAATCCGTCGCCGAAAGTCAGAATTGTATATTTTTCACCAATTTCGGCAAATGAAGTTCCCGGGTTTTTAGCCATTCCGGTAATAATTCCGGCAACAATGTTAATCAGCGAAATGATGATTGTCGCAATCGAATCACCTTTCACGAACTTCATTGCTCCGTCCATTGCTCCGTGAAGTTGCGATTCTTTTTGGAGATCGTTTCGTTGTACTCGTGATTCTTCTTGGGTAATCAAACCTGACCGCAAATCGGCATCGATCGCCATTTGTTTGCCGGGCATTGCGTCCAACGTAAATCTGGCGGCAACTTCCGAAACTCGTTCGGCGCCTTTCGCCACCACAATAAACTGCACCACCAAAATCACGATAAAAACAACCGCGCCAATCAAAACCTGTCCGCCTGCCGTCACGTGACCAATTGCCGTAATCACGTCTCCGGCTTCGCCTTTGGTCAGAATATTACGAGTTGCGGCAACGCTTAAAGTCAGCCGAAAAATTGTTGTCAGCAACAAAACGGTCGGATAAGAAGTAAGTTGTCCGGCGGAATTGATATAAAGCGAGGTAATCAGAATAATTGCCGAAAGAGCGATATTGATGACAACCAAAACCGATAAAATCGGAAGCGGAAGCGGATAAAGCAAAAAAACCAGAGTCAGTAAAACGATTATCGGGAACAAAATATCAGAATTCTTTGCCAACATAGCGGTTATGTTTCCACTTTTGGCGTTGCCGATAAATGAATTGAGAGATGATGCCGGTGTGCTCATATTGTTAATGCTTCTAATAAATTATAAGTTGAATTTACTTTTTAAAAGTGTCTGCCGAATTATGCAAAAAAGTTCTATTGTTTACAAGTATTCTAAAATTAAATAAACAAAACTTGCAACCGTCAAAGTGCCGATAACCATGACCACGACCTCGCCGAAGCTGAAATAACCAAACCACTTGTTTTTTTTCGCTTTAACGCCTTTTTCGGCAACTTTCGGTTTTTCTATTACTTCGGGAATTTCATCGACGAGTTCGTCCAAATCCGTTCGATTCGGCGCAACCGAAGGCAATTCTTGCGGCAAGATCGAATTTATTTCGACTAACGCCGCAGGTTCGCAAAAAACCAACGAAGTATCGTTTTGCGGAGCAGACGAAAAGGACGACAGAAATATCAGTTTATCGCCGTCTCGAAGCCGTTTGGGCGCAGAAATTGTTTCACCGTTGACCCACACAAAATCTTTGCCTTGCGGGTAAACCATCACACCGCTCCAATCTTTACGGACATTTGCTCGCGGCATTACAACCACATTCGGATCATCGGAAAGTATTCTGCCCGTCAAATCCCAACCCAGCGTTATTTCGTCTTTTTCAATCGAAAGTTTTTCTTGACCGCCCGTATTTTGCAACTGAAAATAAAAACGATCTTCTTCTTTGCGGATACTGCTCAAAATATCTGCAAAACTTTTTGTTGTTTTCAAACCGTTGCCGTTACTTTTAATATCGTAACTTTCAGATTCTTCGGTTTCAGATTCGGTGTCTGCCTCGGCAGTTAAACCGTTATTTGCATTAGCGGGAATGTAAATTGAATTTTTCGGCTTAAAATTCGTGTTCAAGAAACTGATTATATGGTTGCCGAATTGAATTTCATCGCCATTTTGAACTTCACATCTGGTTTCTTTTGAAATAGCCGTTTCGTTAAAAAAAGTTCCGTCAGAACGATTAATAAAAATTGTTCTGTCGGTTTCAACTAAAATGACCGCTTGCTCGTCTGATATTTGTGCATCATCTAAAAAGAGAGTCGCTTGTTCCGAGTTTCCAATGGTTGAAAGTTCGTTTTCAAGAATTATTTCTCGGACGGAAACTGCTCCGTTTGACTCTGTTTTTTTGACGATTAACTTGATTGCCATAGTTCGTCTGTTTTGCTTGTTAAAAAATTAAGTTCTTTCAATTAAAGACTTAAAGAATACTAACTTTCAACTTTTTATTAAAAATTCTGTTCGGAATCTTTATTTCGGTCTCAAAAATAACCTGTCTCAAATCTTGTTTGCCAAGATATTTTCGCTAAAACTTTTGACATCTTTTCAGTTTTTTACATACTATCATAAATGCCTGACCTTTAGGAAACTATTTTATGACTGAAAATAATTTGCAGAACCAAATTTCAAGTTTCGGTATTTCAATCGAAGATATTGCCAAAATCTTGAATTATCCGTCGTTAGACAAACTGTTTGACGATAACAATCCGAATGCCCTGGCGGATATTCGCGTAAAATTTAACCAAACAAAACAGGATTTAGAACGGGTTATCAGACAAGGGTCGAAAATCGATGCCGAAAAAGCCGACAAAACAATGAAGGCTTTGAACATCACCCTTGATTTTTTGGCGAATTTAGAAGAATTAAAACGGCAGACAACTTAAAAATGTTGAAACCCGTTCGATTTCAGCAATATTTGTTGACCGCCGATTTCTAATTCGACGACATTTGGTTTATCGGTTGTTTCGCCAATGCAAAAATACGGTAAACCTTTTGCTTTATTTGGTTTGACGGTAAACAGCAACTCGTAATCTTCGCCGCCGTTGAGCGCAAAATCAAGTTGTTCGGCAGCGTTTTTTGTCAATCCGCCGATTTTTTTGTAAATCGGAATTTTATTTGCGTAAATTTTTGCGCCAACCTTGCTTGCTTTGCAAATATGTCGCAAATCAGATGAAAGACCGTCGGAAATATCAATCATCGAAGTCGCAATTTTTGATAGTTTTTCGCCGATTTGCGGAAACGGTGAAAGTTGTTTCAACATCAAATCTCTGCGCCATATTTTTTCACCGTCGGAATAACGGAAACCTTGTTCGAGTAATTTTAAACCCGCATTTGCGCCACCGAGTTCTCCTGTTACAAAAATCAGGTCTCCGATGTTTGCCGTTGAACGCATAACTGCTTTGTTTCGTTTAACTTCGCCGCCGATAATTGAATCAATTACAATTTTATCGGGTGTTTTGGAAACATCGCCGCCGACTAATTCGACGTTAAATTTTTTTGCCAAACGCAAATAACCGTCGTAAAATTCATCCGCAAAACTTGTCTGCCAAATATCGTTCGGAATTCCGATCGAAAGCATTGACCAAATCGGCGTTCCGCCCATTGCCGCAATGTCTGAAAGCGAAACGGCAAGAGCTTTGTGTCCGAGCAGTTTCGGAACCATCCAATCGCGTCTGAAATCAATGTCTTCGACCAGTAAATCTGTCGAAACAATTAAATCGCGAGTCGAATTTTTCGGCAAAACGGCACAATCATCGCCGATTTTATTCAGATTAAACCGACGTTTGAGATTACTTAAAAATTCGAATTCTTTTCGCATTAAGCGTAAGTTTGCAAGATTTAAAGTGAAATCACAAACAATCTCGTCTAAATCTTTGTATTGACACGCTTTGAACTTGTGTTAAAATACTTTCAAATGTAATAATTCCTGTGAGGTTAATATGGGTTATCCAGCATCTGTCATTCCTGAGAAGATTTTTTTTAAGATTGGTGAAGTTTGCGATTTGGTCGGCGTTCAAGCCCACGTTTTGCGTTATTGGGAAACTGAATTCCCGATGCTTGCACCACAAAAAAACCGTTCGGGACAAAGAACATATCGTCGCCGCGATGTGGAAATCTCTCTGCGTGTAAAAGAACTTTTATACGATGAGCTTTACACAATCGCCGGAGCAAAGAAAAAACTGGCAAGCGAATTGCGCGAAACAAGCAAGTTGAAAATTGTTCATCCCGAACCGAAAACAACTTATTTGCAACCGCTTCCAACGCCTGTTTTTGAAGATTTTGAAGATGAAATGTACGTCGCCGAACCCGAACATGATGAAGTTTTTGAGACAACGGCAGAAAGCGAAGTACATCATTACGAAGATAAAGCCGATGCCTTGAAAAACATTGCCGCACAGTTGCTCGAACTTCGGCAGATGATTTCAACTTCAAACAAAGAAGACGAAAATTTTCGTTTGCGAAAGTATTAAATTTGTCGGGATGTGGTGTAGCCCGGTAGCACACTTCCTTGGGGTGGAAGAGGTCGTGAGTTCAAATCTCGCCATCCCGACTCAAGATTTTGGTTAGCATTAATTTGCTAACCATTTTCTTTTTCGATACTTACGGGAATTTCCGCAATCGCGGGAAACATCTTGTCGCGCATTCGAAAGACAATAAATTGGTTGAAGAAAACCCCGACGGCAGTAATAATGCACAACACGATGCCGACAATTCCCATCGCAAAAGTTGTCGGCATATTGTTTGCTTTTGAAAAATCGTTGAATCTTTCGCCGAGCCACCAAGTTTGCATAACAATAAACGCCGCAAAGAAAACAAAAGTTGCCCACAACGCCCACGCGCTTCGTTTCGTCCACAAAAGCACATTGGCGACAATCATCAAAACTGCCGATAAAATCCAAAGTGTCGTCCAATAAACGCTTTGCGAGTTCAAAAAATTTGCGGCAACCGTTTCAGGTTTATCTATGCTTCCGAGCCAGTTATAACACCAAAACGTCATCATACACATCGTCGCAAAAGCGACGGACAGCAATCCAAAATATATTTTGTTCCACATAATTTGACAAGTTTTACCACAAAATCGGCAACTTTACAACGCTCCGACCGACAGCTGAACAGCCGATACCATAAAACATACGGAATGCTTGGTAAAGTCATGATTCCGGAGCCAAACTTCACAAATTTTCGAGTTTTTGCTTTTGTAAATATATTCTTTCCGTCTGTGCGAATAAAGTTTTTGTTATTTTATTGCGGCACTGTTTTGCCGAGCTGATACTTGTAAATTTAATTTCTGCACGGGACAAAAACAATGTTGAAGGAGCTTAAAGTAGAAAGCGGATGTGTTTTTGAGCTAAGATAGCTCTTGAATATATGAAAAAAACACATCCGAATGCTTTGAAGCATTACGGAAGAATTTAGCATTAGACA
>JANPBM010000085.1:0-2741 GCA_031430435.1 Acidobacteriota bacterium | reverse complement strand
AGATTTTCAAGTCGGTCGGCGGTATTTGACAACCCGATGCCGAAATCCGGCGGCGATTTTTCGTCATAAGAACTGCCGTTGTCGCTCACGCAAAGCAGCAAACTTCCGTTTTTTCGCACCGCAGAAACTGAAATTGTTCCGCCGTCTATATTTGGCTCAATCGCGTATTGCACGGCGTTTTCAACCAACGGCTGAAGCAAAAAACTAGGCAACGCGGCAGCATGTAAATCATTTGGAATGTTGAAGTTAACCTGTAACCTGTCTTTGAAACGTACTCGTTGAATGTCCAAATAAAGCCGCAAGAGTTTCACTTCGTTTTTGAGTGAGGTTTCGTCATTTTCCATAATCTTCAAAGTCTGCCGCAGCAAATCGCTCAAAAGCATCAGCGTTTTGGTCGCTTTTTCAGTCTCGCCTTTGCTCATCAAACTGATAATTGTGTGATGCGTATTGAACAAAAAATGCGGTTGCAATTGAGCTTTGAGGAATTTCAGACTCATTTGCGACAAAAGTTTCTCGGTTTCGGCAATTTGCAACTTCGATTCTTGATAGCGTTCATACCATTGAAAAGCGGTAACCGCACCAATCAGAAGTAAATAAAACTCGATAGCACTTGCGAATCTAACCGACAACACAAAACTAAAAAGATACCAAAACGAGCCTGCACCAAGCTCTTTAACAGCAAACGGGCTGAAGTCAAAAAATACCTGCAACAGGCGTGCAAGGTATGTTGCAATTAAAGAATTTATAACCCAATAACCGAGACTTCCGAAAATGTGCAACGAAAAATTACGAAAAATATGAGGTTTTTCGAGCTTAAAAATTGTCGCAAGTTTTACGACATAAGGTGTAACCAGTAAATTTGTTATCAAAAGAGTTGAGGAAAAAACACCGTAATTTCCGGCTCGGTTTCCGTCAATTACCAATCCGTTGCGGTCTAGGTTTGATAAAAATTCAACTCCGCTAAAAAGTAGTCTTTGAAAGCCAAGGTAAGCGATATTCAGCAGCCAAACATTGCGTTCGAAGCGTGAATTAAGCAGTAAGATTTTTTTTAGAAAGTTCATTAAAAGAATTTGCGGAAGTGCAGTTATTTTACGGGTTGCACTTCCGCATTTGAAACGCTATTTAACTAACGCTTCGGCATATTTGTAAATGTCGCCGAAATTATCGGTTGTTTGATTATGCTCTTCGCCGTCTGTAAATCGGACAATAACTAAATTTGATTCGGGATAAACCATCAAATATTGCCCCAAATAACCCTTTGCTTCATAGCCTTTCACTTTTCCCCATACAAAACTGAAAGCGTTTACGCCTTTGCCGGAAAATTCACTTCCGTAGAATTTGTAAAAAGCAGTTTCATCAGTAAAACCAAAGACTTTTTGTATCTCAGCGAAAAAACTATCTTCGTCATACACTTTATTTTTAATCGCCAATAATTTGTCTATTACTTCTTTTTTTGTGCCAACGCCTTCAAGTTTCTTAAGGCTTTCGTCATCGACCACAAACTGTGTGTCGATTATTCTCCACCACAATAATCCGCAGCTTTTTGCTTTCGGTTGACCTTCTTTCAGCGATTCTTCAAGCCATTTTTCGCTGACAATTCGTTGATTATTGTAAACGCCTTTGTTCAAAATCATCGTTCCAAATTTCGCAAAATCAATCGCCGTTAATGATAAATCAGACATTCCAAAAGGATTTCCTGCGTTATCCAGTTTCCAATATGACCGCTTTATGTCCATCGGTTTGAAAATTTCGTCTTGGAAATAAACGTCCATTCGCTTGCCCGAAGCCTTTTTGATAATTCCCGCAAGCAGATTTACAGCCTTATTGTTGTATTTGAATTTTTCGCCCGGTTCGGTTTCAATTTCCGCCGCAAGTGCGAGTTGAACCAAATCAGGTGCAGGATAAATATCGACGGTCGTCGGCAGAACTTGAATGCCGGAAGTGTGATTCAGCAAATGACGAATCGTGATTTTCTCTTTTTTGCCTTGTTTCCACTCCGGATAAAACTCGTAAACCGGCTGGTCGAGCGATTTGATTTTTCCTTGGTCAATCAATCGACCAATACCGAGATTTACAATCGATTTCGTGCAGGACATCAACGGAAAAGCCGCTTTTTCCTTAGCGAATTCGCCTTCTTTATATTTTTGTTCGTGCCATTCGGTGATAAGTTTTCCGTCTTTGTAAACAACCAACGCACTCGTTTTGGTTTCCGCCGCTTTTTTAATCAGTTCATCAAGTGCTTTTTGATTAACTTGTCCTTTTGCCGTCGAATCTTGCGAAAAGTTGTTACCGGTAAGAGTAAAAACTATCGCCGCCATAAATAATAAATGCTTTATTTTCATAACTAACTCCTTTTTTTTTAGAATCAAGAGCCATTTTGAAATAAAGCAATTATCTTTACAACAATTTTTCGGTGAGACGTATCAGATTTTCGGTGAACCGTGCAGATTTTTCAAAACTTGCCGTTAACCTCTAAAGTCTCACTCCGCACCACGGGCAATTATTGATTTCGATAAACGAAGTTCCGCCGTCGTGAATCGGGATTCCGTAAACACCGTCAAGGCTTCGGTTGATGACAATATCAACGTCATCGTGTTTAATTTCGCCGTTTGGATTGATGCTTTCTTCAATTTTATCCGCCATTTTTTCGCAGCAGAATGATTTATTTTCTTTGCGATATTTGACGCGATCAAAATCAAGATCACTTTCGCCGCTTTTATATTTGGCTAATTCTTCAAAAA
>JANPBM010000084.1:0-5783 GCA_031430435.1 Acidobacteriota bacterium | reverse complement strand
AAAAACTCCAATGCAAATAATCTGTGCGGCAATGAGAAAACTGCTGCATATTGCTTTTGGTGTCTTAAAACACAATATGCCGTTTAACCCGAATTTGGCTTTTTTAGGTTGACTTTCAAGACAGTATCTAAAGTATGTTGAACTTAGAGGCAATAATTTTCGCCAACCAATTCCCGTTTTGTATATCTTAATTTGACCACAACACAACATCGCGGATTTCTTGCCCGCGAACAAAAGCAAATTGTTTGCCGTCGTTTGACCAAGCTAAATTATAAAGCCTTTCTTTCGGCAGATTCTCGATTCTGCTTGCCTCGCCGCCGTCAATCGGCTGTTTCCAATATCCGTAATTCGTATCGTAATAAACAATCGCTTTGCCGTCCGGCATCCAATGAATACCGCTAAAAGTGGTGGCAGATTTGGGTAAATCGAATAATTTGAGCGGTTCTCCGCCGTCAATCGGCAAAATGGCAATGTGTCTTTTATCGGTTCGATATAAAGCCGCGATAAATTTTCCGTCGGGTGAAACACAACTCCACGATGTTTCTTTATCGGTCAACGCAACCGATTCTCCGCCGTCAATCGAGATTCTGCGGAGTTCGCCGATGCCGCTTTCCATTGATTTATAATAGATAAATAAGCTGTCGGGCGAGATTGTCGGCTGATAATTTTCTTTGCCGAAAGTAAGCTGTGTGGGGTGATCGCCGTTTATATCCATCCGCCAAATATCGAAACCGCCGCTCCTTGTTGAATGAAAAACGATATAGCGACCGTCTTTTGAAACCGCTAAGTTACTGTCAACAAATCTCGGCGTTGTTAATTCCTGCTGATTACTTCCATCGCCGTTCATCGCGGAAATAATTTGACTTTGAGTATTGGACGAATTGTAAATTAAACGATTGTCCGGCGTCCAACCTAAACCCCACAAACCGTCATATTTGCCGAACGAACCGAATGTAATCTGTTTTGCGTCACTTAAATTTTCAGCCGGAGCAACCCAAACATTTTCCATTTGCCGATGTTCAATCGTCAGCAAAGCCTTGCCTGACAAACTGAGAGCGCCGTGATAGCTGCTCAAATCGGTGGTTATTTGGTTGGTTTCACCGCTTGAAATATCAATCTGCCAAACGTGAAACTGCGGAACTCCCGACCAAACATGCGCTTGCCCTGCCGTCAAAATCAGACTGTTGCCATCTGCCGTCCACGCGGTTTTATCTATTTCGCCGAAATCTTGTTTGGTAATTTGTTTGATTTCGCCGTTTGAAACCTGAGCCGTAAAAGCATTGTGGATATATTCATCGGTCGCGCCGCAAAACGCGAGCGTCTTTCCGTCGGGCGAGAACGAAATTGAAGGATACGGAACGGGCAGCGGCGAAACAATTTCTTTTTCAGCACCGCCGATTATGTCGCTCACAACCAGAATATTTTTCTTTTCTTCGTAGTTGAATTTTGCAAATGCGATCTGTTTGCCGTCCGGCGAAAGAGCAAAATTATTGATGTTATCGTGAATTTTTTCTGTTGCGCCGCCCAAAACCGGCATCCGAAAAAGCGTCGGATTTTCGTTGTTTTCATCGCGGATTAAAAAATAAAGTTTGTCGTTTTCGGGTGAAAAAGCAAGCGCATTATAGATTGTTTCATTTGGCGGACGAAGTTGAATGTTTTTCCCGCCGTCTGTTTGCCCGAGCCACAAAGTCTTTTTGCCGAAATCGTTCGTAACATACGCAAATAATTTTCCGTCGGGCGAAAGTGCGGCAATTTCAACTTTTCCGTTGTTGGTTAATTGCCGGATTTGCATCTGCGCAAACGGCACAACAGCCTTTCGATTTTCACTGCGAAACCAAACATAACCGCCAAATATAAGTAAAAAGGCAACAGGTAAAAGGTAAAAGTAAGAAAAATTTCGGCTTGATTGTTTTCGGATAAGTTGCTTATTTTCAATGTCTTCAACTATTTCAGAAATCGAAAAACGAGAATATTCCCGGCTTTCAAACGTGATTTTGTTTTCAACTTCGCTTTCTTCGCCGATGAATTTATAGCCTTTGCCCGGAAGTGTGAGAATAAAACGATTTTCGCCGCGAACTTCACCGAGCGTTTTTCGGAGCGTCGAAACGTGAACCGTTAAGTTACTTTCTTCGACAAATTGTCCTTCCCAAATTGTTTCCAGCAATTCGTCTTTACTTAAAATTTCGCCGCGTCTTTTCACCAAAATTTCCAATAAATCAAACGTCTTCGGATTAAGCGAAACGGGTTTTCCGTGCTTCAACAAGATGCGTTTTGTGCCGTCAAGCTCAAAATCATCGAACCGAAAGTTGTTTGTTATCAATGATTTCATAACGTTTCGGAAACTTTTGGAAAAATTAACCTATAAATTTAGGACTTTTAATATGGTTTCAATCCAAACTCGTAAACGTTCGAGAAATACTGTGTCAAACGCTTAAAAGGCAAACTAACTTTAACACAGTTCACGTTTAAATAACGGACAAAGGAACAACCAAATGACTAAACAATTACGGCGAATGGAAATAAACATTGAAACGCACAAGATTACAACTATTCGTTCGTCCGGCAGGTTTAATCAAGTCTATTGCCGAATTTGCGAAAAATCCGTTACTACATTTTCGTTTGAACAACTCGAAACAATTTCGCAGTTGATGGAAACAACAGATTTTCATCTGATTCAAACAATCAAAGGTTCGCTCGTCTGCGGGAATTCGCTCGAAAATAATAAATAAATAAAGGAAAGAAAATAATGTTTAATTTACGAAATATCACAAAATTTACGCTTACCGTCAGTATCAGCTTAACCTTCGCGGCAATCGCTTTCGCTCAAACAACTGCGTTCACATATCAAGGAAGATTCACCGATTCAACTTTGCCGCAGCCGACCAGCGGCAGTTACGAAATGCAGTATAAACTTTTCGATACGGCAACAGTCGGCACAGGTTTGCAAAACGGAATTACCTTGACCCTTCCGAGTGTTGCGGTGGTCAACGGTATTTTTACGGTTCAATTAGATTTTGGCGGCGGAGCATTTCGGGCAAATTCAATCTTTGTCGAAATCGGCGTGCGTCCGGTTGGAAGTGCCGCGGCGTTTACGGTTCTCGGACCTCGGCAGCAGATTACAGCCGCACCTTTGGCGGTTCGCAGCGGATTTTCAGATGTTGCCATAACGGCGGGAGATTCGCTTGCCCTCGGCGGTATTCTGGCGAATCAATTTGTGCAAACAAGCGATTCACGTCTCGCAGATGACCGAAATCCGCTCGCGGGAAGTCCGAATTATATTCAAAACCAAACGGCAGTTTCGCAACCCGCAGATATAAAAATAAGCGGAAATGCGACAATCGGCGGAACCGTTTCGGGAAACGCGGTTAATACGGGAACTCAGTTTAATCTGGGCGGCAATCGTTTTTTAAGCGGCGGCGGCGGAAATGTTTTCGCGGGTCTTAACAGCGGAATCGCCGCGACGACCGGCGGCGACAACGCTTTTGTCGGCACGAATTCGGGAATGACCAACACGACGGGTTTTAATAATTCGTTTTTCGGCACCGATGCCGGACGCACCAATAATGGAACGAGTAACTCCTTTTTCGGACGCAGTGCCGGATTCGCCAACACGACCGGCAACAGTAATTCATTTTTCGGTTTGGATGCCGGACGATTCAATACAACGGGCGATCAGAATGCTTTTTTCGGCACTGAAGCCGGAAGAAGAAACACCGGCGGTATGAATAATACTTTTAGCGGCGGATTTGCCGGTTTCAACAATCTGACGGGCGGGGACAACACATTTGTCGGTTTGAATTCGGGCTTTAATAACACAATTGGCTCTAACAATGCTTTTGTCGGCAGAAATGCCGGAGAAAACAATACAACAGGCAGCACAAATTCGTTTTTCGGCAATTTCGCCGGATCTGCAAATATTACCGGAAGTAATAACTCGGCTTTAGGAAATGGAGCCGATATCGCCGGAACTAATTTTAGTTTTTCAACGGCTATCGGTGCAGGTTCGTGGGTTACCGCGTCAAACACAATCGCTCTTGGTCGCCTCAACGGAAGCGACACGGTGCGTATTTTCGGTCTCGGCACGTCCGGAAGTCTGGTGCTTTGCCGCAATGCTTTAAATCAAGTTTCGACCTGCACGACAGCGGCGTTTGGCGGGAGTTTTATTGAAAATTCCACAGCATTACAAGCATTGTCGAATTTCAATGTCAGCGGAAACGGAACAGTCGGCGGAACGGTTGCCGGAAACATCGTAAATTCCGCAACGAATTTCAGAATCGGCGGAACAACCGTTTTCAGCACTCCAAATGCGACAAGCGTGGTTATCGGGCAATCTGCAAACCACGGCTTAACCTCAATCAACAGCACTTTTGTCGGTTTCAAGGCAGGACAAGCCGCCAATAGTTTTAGTCAGGCGAATACGTTTATCGGAAGCGAAGCCGGCGAATCAAATACGGCAGGCGGAAACAATTCTTTTGTCGGTAAAGATGCAGGTTTTTTTAATACCACAGGTTCATTTAATTCGTTTTTCGGAAGCGGTGCAGGTGTGAGCAACAAAACCGCGAGCGACAATTCATTTTTCGGTTATCAAGCCGGAGTTTCAAACACTCTCGGCACACGCAATTCCTTTTTCGGAAGCGGTGCGGGACAAAGCGGAATAAATGTAGATGACAATTCATTTTTCGGCTATCTTGCGGGTAGTTCGACAACGGGCGGAAACAATTCATTTTTTGGAAGTTCTGCAGGTGTTGATAATGACGGCGGCACGAACAACACTTTTGTCGGCAACAAAGCAGGATTTATCAACACTAGCGGTAACCGAAATACTTTTATCGGCAGCCAAGCGGGCGACACCTTGATGACCGGCAACGACAACACACTCGTCGGGTATCAAGCCGGAAGCTCAAACGGAAATGAAAATACGGTTATTGGTGCGAACAGCTCTGTCAGCGGAAATAAGAATACTCTTCTGGGTGATGATTCTTTTATTTCCGGAGATGGAAGCATTGTCATCGGTCAATTCACGAAAGTCGCGGGCGATGCGAATATAGCTATCGGCAGCGGAGCAAGAGTCCAACCATTCACTCCGGGATTCCCGGGACCGACCAATGCGACCGCAATCGGTGCCGGTGCCGTCGCTAATTTTGACAACACAGTTGTGCTTGGCAGGGCAGTTGATTTCGTCAAAATCCCGGGCAAGTTGAATGTCGACGGCACTTTCTTTGCAAATACCGCAAAGATTTCGTCTCTCGAAATTACGGCAAGTACTAAATTGACGGCAATATCTTCTTCCACCAATAACGGGTCGATACCGCTCTGTCGTAACGGAAACAATCTCCTGTCGGAATGTCCGAGCAATTTCGCCGGCTACGCCAACGGTTTAACCAAAGAACAAATCACTCAAATCGAAACACAAACGGAGCAAATCAAACAACAGCAAACAAAAATCGCTGCACAAGCAGAACAAATCAAACTGATGCAAACGCAAGTGGAAGCATTAAAAGCAATCGTCTGTTCGCAAAATCCGACCGCAGAATTTTGCAAGGAAATCAAAAAATAATGAAAAACATCATAAATTTAATGCTCGTTTTGAGCATTGCTTTAATCTTGGCGGCAAACGCTTTTGCCCAGACAACTGCTTTTACTTAAGCAGATAAGCAAAAACAATGTAAGATAATAACATGAATGTGCCGAATAAATTTATCAAGTTTTTGTCTGAGCCGGACTACGACAAACTGATTGAAAATCATCAAACTGCCGATAATCATCGAGTTCGTAATCGTTCG
>JANPBM010000083.1:0-6649 GCA_031430435.1 Acidobacteriota bacterium | reverse complement strand
AATGATTAACATTGATGCAAAATCGCACGTTCGCGGCGAATCTATTTATCTTGACGACATTCCTTTGCTCGAAGGAACTCTTTTCGCGTGCGTGTATGATTCGCCGATTGCACACGGGAAAATTAAATCGGTTGACATTTCCGAAGCGGCAAAATGTGTCGGCGTAGTAAAAATTATTCTCGCCAAAGATATTGTCGGTCGCAATGAAATCGGCGGAATTATTGAAGATGAACCCCTTTTGGCAGACACGCACGTTCACTTTTGCGGAATGCCGATTGCGATTGTCTTGGCGGAAACGGACGAGCAAGCGAGACACGCCGCGAAGAAGATTACGGCGGATATTGAACCGCTTGAAGTTATTACGGATGAACGAGTTGCGTTTAAGCAAGGCGAAATAATCGGACAACCGAAGAAGTTTGTTTTGGGCGATTCGGTGAATGCTTTTGAAACTTGCGAACATATTTTTGAAGGCAAAACCTACACAAACGGGCAAGAACATTTGTACATCGAAACGCAAGGCGCATATTCCGTTCCGACCGAGCAAAACGGCATCAAAATTTATTCTTCAACCCAAGGTCCGACCGCAGTCCAACGCACAATTACGAAAGTTACAGGCTTGCCGATGCACCAAATCGAGGTTGATGTAACCAGATTGGGCGGTGGTTTTGGCGGCAAAGAAGATCAGGCAAATGCGTGGGCGAGTATTTGTGCAGTCGCCACGCAACTGACGAAAAAGCCTGTAAAATATGCACTTTCACGCATGGAAGATATGCGAATGACCGGAAAACGCCATCCGTATTCGGCTGATTACAAAATCGGTTTCGATAAAAATTTGAAAATACTCGCATACCAAGCGACATTTTATCAAAATGCAGGTGCGGCGGCTGACCTTTCGTTGCCCGTTTTGGAACGAACTTTATTTCATTGCACAAACGCTTATTTTATCCCGAATGTAACCGCGACCGCGTATTCGTGCAGAACGCATCTTCCACCGAACACGGCATTTAGAGGTTTCGGCGGACCGCAAGGAATGTTTGTCATTGAATCGGCAATCGCCAATGCTGCCGAAAACTTAGGCGTTTCGGCAAGCGAAATTCAGCACAAAAATTTGCTTAAAACAAACAATGAGTTTCCATACGGACAACTCGCCGTCAGCGATGCCCGCGAAAGTTGGTCGCAAGCCGATAACAAGTTTGATTTCAACCAATTACGGCAAGAAGCGGACGAATTTAATCAAACCGGCAAGTATTTCAAAAAAGGTATTGCGATTCAGCCGATTTGTTTCGGAATTTCGTTTACTAAAACTTTGATGAATCAGGCTCGTTCGCTTGTTCACGTTTACACGGACGGTTCGGTGGCAGTCTCGACAGGTGCGGTCGAAATGGGTCAAGGCGTGAATACAAAGATTTTGCAGGTTGCGGCAAACGTTTTTTCGATTGCGTCCGACAAAGTTAAAGTCCATACAACCAACACTTTACGCATCGCCAACACCTCGCCGACCGCAGCTTCCGCCGGAGCAGATTTGAATGGACACGCCACGCGAATTGCTTGTGAAACAATTTTAGAACGATTAAAAGGAGTCGCGGTTGAAATGCTCAGAGTCCACGCTTCAGCGTGCAATCGCGAGCAAAGCGTCGCGGAGCAAACTGAAGTTTGGACTCTGAACGATATTTCATTTGCGGACGAATTTGTTTATTTGAATAACGAAAAGACTGATATTACTTGGAATTCACTTGTGATGGAAGCCTATTTTCAGCGAGTAAACCTTAGCGAACACGCACATTATGCTCCGCAAGGAATCGGCTTTGATTGGTCAATTTCAAAAGGAAATCCGTTTGCATATCACGTTTACGGCACGGCAATTACCGGCGTTACGGTTGATTGCTTGCGTGGAATTTACGAAATTGATTATGTCAAAACTTGCCACGATTTCGGCAAAACGATGAATTCGGCGGTCGATTTCGGACAAATCGAAGGCGGAATTGTTCAAGGAATCGGTTGGATGACGATGGAAGAAATTGTTTACGATGAAAACGGCAAACTTCGTTCAAACGCTCTCTCAACTTATAAAATCCCCGATATTTATTCGATTCCGAAAGAACTCGACATTTTACCGCTTGAAACTTCGCGTGAAAATCTGGCAATTATGAATTCAAAAGCGGTCGGCGAACCGCCATTGATGTATGGTTTGGGCACCTATTTTGCAATTCGTGAAGCCGTTAAAGCGTTTAATCAAGATAATTTACCGAAGTTTGACGCACCATTTACGCCGGAGAAAATTTTGATGAGTTTGTATGGAAAAAAAGTTGAGGCGAAACACGTTTGATTTTTGACCGAAAACTTATCGAATCCGACAAATCACCCGACTTTTTCGGATTCTTTTTGCCGACTGAAAACTTCAGATGTCTGACTTCCTTGCCTTTCAACTAAAATTCCGAGATGTTTTTCGTTGTTTTTACGTTGAAAAAAACTGCTCACACTATTAAGAATCTGCAATTCTTCGCCATAGCTGAAAAGTTTAGGCTTGTAATTTCTTGCAAGCCTTTGTTGGTTAAGCATAAATTTAGTCGGGTAAAACAATCTTCGTGTCTATCCAAGCCCTTTCTTCGCCATACTTATAACTTTTTAACGAAATGTATCGAACACCGGTTATCTTCGCTTTCCGCATTGCTTCTCTGGCTTCGGCTGATACAAAAGTCCGTGTCGGTGATTCCCTAATCTTGAAAATCGGCGGCAGTCCGTTTTCAGGTATTTTAAAGGCATACTCGTTAATATGCGAATTCTCCATTTCCAACTCGGAACTTCGGTCTTCCGGCTCTAACTCTTCATTTGATTTCCTTAATTCTTCTTTGGTTATATATTTATTAAAGACACACTTTTCACGATCCAAAAGATCAAGATGCTCGGTTATCTGCACTAAAACAAAGTCTCCGAAACACACTTCTTTCTTAATACTCTTATTACCTGCGGCATAAATTGACGGTTGCCCTTTTTGATAGGCGTTTTCTCTCGTAATTGTAGTTTCCTCAAACCAATCCCAAATAAAAGTCCGCGAATCTATCATCACCATCGGAATCAATCTGTGCGGAAAATCTCCGACTGAAAGTAATGTTTCATACATTCTCTTTGACATTACATTCCAATAGTTATCGGTATGCGGATAATCAATATGTTTCACTACTTTCCAATAACCTGTGTAAATTATCGGATTCGGATGCTCGAATTGTTTAGTCCGGTATAAAGAGCCACTCTCATAGTCATCATATTCTTCAATCTCGATATCCTTGTCCCAATCTAAACCTAACTCTTCAAAATGATAAAGATCGTAGTCCAAATCGAAGGCATAATCATTAAACTCTGACATCATTTCTGCCTCCGATTATTTGATTGGTCGGCAAGTATGAAAGTCGTCTGTTTGTTATCGGGACATTAGCTTCTTTTAACCTTCTTTGAAATTCTTTTTCCAGATCTTTAATTTTCTCTTTCAATACTTTCGGCGGAACTTTGTCTAAGGTTTTGTATTTTAATTTGAGTTCGTCTTCAACATTTTTAATTTCCCTCAAAACTTCCTTAGTATGATCCTTATGACTACCCCAATGACCGAAAACATCGTCAGGTTTAAGGCTGTTTTTATTTGGCAATGCACTTTGGTTATCGATTCTGTCTAAGTTGTAAATTCCTTTTTTGCGTGCTTCCTTAAATAACTCGCTTGTTTGGACTAATTCATCCGGCATAACGTGATGCAGTTGGACAGTTTTTCGGTGTTCTTTGTTGGCGGTTTCTACTTCAGTTTTTGTTAAAGTTGGATTTTCTTTTCGGGCTTTCTGCATCCAATCATTTTTATAATTAGATTCCATCACTGAAGGTTTGCTCAATCTGTCGCTTCCTTCTCGCAAAGTTATTTTACCGTTTTCCAACTTCAACGGTGCATAGTTTGCATCGACATTTCCTTTCTTTCTAAAGATTTGTTTATTGTTCCATTCATAACCTTCGGGCAACTTATCGCCGGCTTTGATTGATTTACCAAGCACGCTTTCAACCTCTTTCAAATTTGCGTACGGTTGGACAAGGTTTAATTCGGTTAAGCCTTCACGATGCAGTTTGGCTAGATGCGGTTTGATTTTATCACCAAACTCATCAACTATTTGTTTAGAAAAGTCTGCAAACTTTACCGCTCCGTTCTTAATTTTATTTCCCGCGACAACAGCCATATCTAGCATTGCGTCTGCCGGAATGCCTGAATAAAGTTGTGTTGCTAAAGCCTTTCTTGCTCTTTCTCCCGCCAAACTTGCCGCTTCGTCTGAAAACTTCTCCGCAATTTTGGCTGTTGTCTCTGAAAACTTCTCCGCAACTTTCGTCGTTGCCAATGATTTCAAATCGCCGAGTTTTGTCAACAATTTATTGATTGCGGGAATTTCTTTGACTGCTTCAAGTGCAATTCCGACACCTTTGCCGATGACAATATCAGTCGCCAACATTCCGACCGCGTAACCCGCACCGTACGGAATGCTGTTAATGCCGTCTCTGGTTGTGAACGTATCTTTTATCTTACCTTTGCCGGCTTTTGTAATGTTAGAAACATCGTCAGCCGTCAAGCTGCCTAAAGCGACCGCGACATCTTTTATTGCTCCCAAAGTTTCAAGCGGATGTGCAATCATTGTCGCCGTGCCGACAATATTATCTTTTACGCCGTCAACCGCTCCCATAATAAATTGACTGACAGGATTTGCTTTTTTTATTTCGTCAACACTTTTTTCGACCGCATTAACTCTGTCTTGAACAATTTTATAATTTTCGTTGATTTTTACTTGGTCTTTGACCGAAACTTCAAAGTAAACGATTCTTTTGTTTGGAATTCGAGACGACAAAAAGCGAGGTGTTTAATCTCGCTTTCTTGGTTGGATAAATCGGTAAATATTTAATTTGTAATTTCTGAATTTCCATCTTTATCCAAAATTAGCTCTCCATTTCTATCAAGCATCTCAGAACCATTGAAGATTATTCCATCACACATTTCTGTAATCCTAAAAACACAGTCTAATCTTTTATCAGTCAAAGTGAATACTGGTTCGGCTCTTATTCCTATCGCTGTTTTACATTCCAAAATACGATGTGTAAGTTTCTTTTTTTGAGCTTCGTGTTCTGTTTCAATAGTTTCAAGAAAATTCCACGTCCCTGCTATTAAATGAGAAAAACTATCACCTCTCTCAAATTGTTTTTTAAGTGAAATTCTTAGATTTCCTTCAAAATAATTTCTTTCAAACATTTTAATCTCTAAATCTGATTTATCAGGCACTTCCATATCCGATAATCCGTCTGAAACGTCACGCATTCCATCATTTTCAAGATAAGTTAATATCTCTTCATATTCTTTGCTTGAATAAATTGTGCAGTTTTTTACCATATTCGCCTCCTTTTTTTTACTGTAAATTATTCAGGTCGTCCGCCAGTATTCTTACGTCCGCCATCATGCAGTTTTACGATGAATATCTCTATTAACCAATTGTAATCTAACGCCGTCTTGATGATGATGCCAAGTTAGTCCTCTTATTTTCAAATAGCAAAGGCGAAGTTTTAGTTTCGCCTTGTTTTTACATTATATTTTTAGTTAATGTTCATAACTGCTTCTTTTTCTATACTTTCAACGGTTTGCCAATCAACATCAAGGTTTTCTTGCTCAGCTTCTTCACACAATTTAAATAATTGTTGGTCTAGGCTTGCGTCATCACCAAATAATTTTTTGTATTTGGTATTAAAAGCAGTCATCCAATAATACTTACCGTAAAATAACTCTGTTTCGCCTTTTGGAGATTCCAAAAACTCAGGAAGGTATCTAAGTATCAATTGGTTTGTTAAAGATTCTGAAATATATTTATTTTGAAACAGATCTTTATCTATTTTCACACCTTTTGAATCCAGTAAATTTATTAATTTATCGTTATCAATAAATTCTTTAAGTTTTATTTCTTTGATTTTATCCATTTTGTTCACCTCATTATTCTGGTAGATATTTAACCAGTATGTCAACACCTTTTTCTTTGAAAAACTTTGTTAATTGATTTACAGTTTCTTTATCAGAAACTAACCACTCAACTTTAAGCCCGTTGTATTTTGCTCCTTCAACTTGACGAGTTGCTTCATCAAGAATCTTTTTCCTCAAAAATTCAGGCTTATCATAAACTTTGTAAATTGACTTATTGGCTTGCATTACTAATTTTCCATCCTGTAATGCACTTTGACTGATATTTTCAAACTGTATAATACTCCCAATAATTAAGACAGCAGGTTAAGGTGGTAAAATGTAGCTGAAACTAGAAAATCAACAGAAACATATGCAACGAAATAATTACAGTGCGGAGTTCAAAACCAAAGTGGTCTTGGCTGTTTTGAAAGGCGATAAAACAATTAATGAAATTTCTTCGCTTTACTCAGTTCACCCGAATCAGGTGATGAACTGGAAAAAACAGGCAGTTTCGGCGATACCCGACAGTTTTTCCGCCAAACGAGTGCGGCAGGAAAAAGACGATGAAGACTTAAAATCTCAACTTTATCAGCAAATCGGGCAGTTAAAGGTAGAGCTTGATTGGCTGAAAAAAAAAGTCGGAGTATTCAACCGATGAAAAACGTCAACTGATTGAGTTTGAAAATA
>JANPBM010000082.1:0-16277 GCA_031430435.1 Acidobacteriota bacterium | reverse complement strand
TTCACTAAGCAAGGCTTGAGAATGTTCAATGATTCGAAACGTTGAATGTTCTGACATCGCAACGTTTGAGCGGTTGCCTTGCTCTTCATAAATCAAACAAAACCAAATAAACGAGGTTAAAACGATGTCCGAAAATTCTGCAAAAATAATTCAATTTCCCGAAAATTCAAAAAACATAAAAGGTGAAATAATCCTCATAAAACTATTAAAACTGAATGTGATGAATCTTGAACTGTTAAGCAAAGGTTTGTCAAGTCAGGAATAATACAAATCATAAATCAAGTCAACGAAATAACGGATGTTGATGATTTAATTATGATTTTGTCATTTTTCGCAAAAAAGTTTTACTCTTACGCCCAAAACTTGCTAAACTGTTAGCAGGCGGTTGTTTCCTACGCTCACTTTCCTTCCGCCACACACTTTTAATCAAGTAACCCTTTTGCCAAAATAATGCGAAGAATCCAAGAAAAAATCAAAGATTTGGTTGACTTTCGACCATATCAAAGCCTGCGAAATTTTATTATAAAGCCGAGCGAGACACTTTCGGCGTATCATTTTACCGATATAACTTCGGAATTAATGGCGAAATGGCTCGATGCAATTTCAGATATTACCGGTCAAAACGGTGCCGCAAAAGCTCTTGCAGGTTATCGCGGAGTCGGCAAAAGTCATTTTATTGCCACACTTGGCGCGATTCTTTCGCAACCCGAACTTCGCTCTCGGGTTTCGGATTCGCACGTTTCGAGTTCGGTTCAAAGACTCCGCCAACGCAAATACGCAGTCGGCTATGTGCAACGCGGAACGGCTCCGACATTGCTCCAAGAATTCAAAAACGGAATCGCCGAAGCTCTCGGTTTTCCGCCTGAAAATCTGAGTGATTCGGTTGAGGAAATTTTAACTTACGCCGCTCAATATTCCAAAGATTTACCATTCGTGGTTTTAATCGATACGGCGCAAGAACGTGAAATGCGGGTTGTCCGCGACGACGGCGTGTTGCTCGGCGAAATTGCCGAAGTTGCCAAACGGCTGAATATTTTTGCGGCGATTGCGTTGGACGACGACATCGCCGGTGCGGACGGCGTAAACTCTTCTATTTCAAAAAGTTACGCGATTGAATACCTTGACCAAGAACATCTTTACAGAATTGTTGAAACTCATATTTTTCCGAAACAACGCCAACGCCAAGCAATTTTGCATGAAGTTTATACAAATTTTCGAGAGGTTTTGCCGTCGTTTCGGTGGAGTGAACAGCGGTTTTCGTCCGTTTATCCGTTGCATCCGATTGTCGGCGACATTGCTCCGTTCATTCGGCTTTACGCTCCCGAATTTGTCATTTTGGGTTTTGCGGCGGAATCGGGCGGAAAAAATTCGGGTCGTCCCGCTAATTCTCTGATTGCCTTGGACGAAGTTTTCGATCGCGTTGAAGCAAGTTTGCGAAAGTCGGATTTACTGGCGGAAATGTTCGAGACTTTCGACAAAATCAATACGCAGGTAATCGGTCAAATCCCGATTATGCAACGACTTCAAGCCAAAATGGTGTTAAAGGCATTAACCTTGCTTTCGCTTGACGGCGATGGCACAACCGCCAACGAAATTGCGGCGGCAATGTTGATTTACGATGAAAGCGATTCGCAAAAAGGAGGGAAATCGGTTGAAACTTTACTCCAACAATTTGCTTTTGAATTTCCGGAAGAAGTTCGCTGTCAAATCGAGCAAAACCGTGAAACTCGCTTTGGGTTAAAGCTCACGAAAAAAGACAGTTTGGGCGACGAACTCGCGAAATTGGCTGAAAAGGTCGATGAAGCGGCGATCCAAAAAGTTTTGCAACGCACCGCTCGCGAGATGTTTAACGATTGGACATTTTCAAACGAAGCAGACCAAACCGCCGTTGAAACGGTCGAAAGTTCACTTGTTTGGCGTGGCGGCGTGCGACACGGAAAGTTGTTTTGGAAATGGGGAAAAGCTGCCGAAGATTTAAGTTTTTCACTCGGAAATACCGCAAATATGAGCGACATTTGCGATTGGGAAGTGGTCGTCAAAGAACCGAACGCCGATATTTCCGACGAATTGGCTGCCAACGAAATTGTTCCGACAGTCGTTTGGTCGCCCGCCGTTTTTACCGCCGAAGAACTTCAAACTTTGCAAAGATATTCGGTTTTGCTCAACAATACAACGTTATCCGACAATTTCGGCGAACAAGTTCGCGCCGCGGGACACGCTCATTCGGCGGTTGTCAAAAAGATTTGGAAGCGAATTTTTATCGAAGACGGGAAATTGATTGTGGACGGACAAGAACGCAGTTTTCGGCGCGATTCGCACGATTTTGAATCGCTGAACGAGATGTTTTCGTTGATGTTGGCTCCGCTTTTCGAGGCTCGTTACCCGAATCATCCCGAATTTTCGACAACTTTGGCGATGAATGAAGTTTCAATGATTGTCAGCGAAATTTTCAGCGGAAAAAGTCAACCGTCCGCCCAAGTTCAACAGCTTGCCGAAAAATTTGCGTTACCGCTCGGATTGGTTTCGTTTCAAAACAATTGTTGGGTGCTTGCCTCGGAAGAAGAAGTCGATCGGCTCGAATGGTCGCAAAAAATAAATGCGATGTTTGGCGCAAATGAAACTGTTCCGCTCAGAAGAATTTACCGGGAACTCAAAAAAGCTCCGCTCGGATTGGTCAAAGAACATCAAAATCTGATTTTTGCGGCGTTTGTGGCGAATCACAAACTGGAATTTGTAACCGCCGGCGGCGACCGAATCGGCAAACGTTCGCTTGATTTGAAAATTATTTGGGACGAAATTATCAGTGTCGCGCGTCCGAAAAATGCTTCGGAAAATACTGAAGCATTAACGGGCTGGGCGAAAATTATTACCGATATTGACAGTTTTCAATCGATTGAAAACGATGAAGTCGCAATTAAAACAGAGCTGAAAAACTGGGAGAAACGTTGGAAAGATTCCCGAATTTTAGCTCGATTTAACAGCTTGCCCGATGAAATTTTAAACAATAAAATTTGGAAACTTTCGTCTCGCACACAAAAACTTTTTAACACGGTTTCTGCCGCCATCGAAGGAATTAACGCCGAAACTTTGTCGCTTGCCGAAGGTTTGCAGCGAATCGCCGACAGTTTTGCCAATTCGCCGATCGAGTATTTCAACGCCAAAAAAGAACTCGAAGAACTTGAAATTTTTATCGGAAACGCGAGTAAGTACGATGAGTTTTGGACGTATTTAGCTCTCACCGAAATTACCGATAATCCTGATATAGAACAACTTCGGGCAAAGTTTTTGAACATCAATGAAAGTTATAAGTTTAACGTTCACAATAATATAGAAACACTTTGCGAAGAGTTTAAGTCGCAGTATGCCGCCCATTTTGCCGTCAGACACGACAACGCGATGCGTTCGCACGAAACCCGCGAAAAACTTGATGAAATTTTGCAAAGCAGCGAATGGTGGGAATTTGAAAACCTTTCCAAAATCTCGCTTTTCCATCAAAGTTATTGGCAAAAATCACAAAAGATTTTACAACTTTTTAACGAAACGGGTTGTAGTTTCGATGTGCGTGAAATGTTGCAAACAAAGCCGTTTTGCGCGTGTTCATTCCAACTTTCAAACGCCCGCACTTGGGAAAATCTGCCCGAACTTTTAGCCGAAACAATTAAACTCGGCAGAAATTCATATCGCCGAACTTTGCGAATTTTAGGACAATACTTTGTACCTTTGGCAGAAAATTTTGCCGCCGACGAACAAACTGCCGAATTTGCGGAAAGCGCAAAAACAATCACAAATATATTTCGCCAAAACGTTGAAATCCCGCTTTTGGCAAACAGCGATTTACAAGTTTTGCAAAAAATTACGACGATGTTGCCAAATTCGATTGTGTTACAAGCCAAAACGCCGGAAATGTCGAGTTTTGCGACCCGCGAAGAACTTCGACAAAATATAAACCAATGGCTGGATATGATGCCGAGCGATCCGATTTTACTCAAACTTTAAGCCGCAAACCGGAAAATGTTACAATCGCAGAATGATTAAAACAGTTTCAATCATCGGCATCGGCAGAGTCGGCGGAGCGTTGGCGGTGGCGTTGGACAAGTGTGGTTACGCAATTCAAAATCTGGTTTCACGCTCTCCCGAAAAAGTTGATGCAGTATCTCAGCTTTTAATACATAAATCTATCAATCAAAACGGCTTAAAGAATTTCAAATCGGATGTTATTTTTATCACGACACAAGACACCGAGATTGAAAATACGGCAATAAATTTATCGAAAATATTGACCGAGACACCGTTTATTTTTCACACGAGCGGATCGCTTTCATCTGAAATTCTAAATTCGTTGCGACAAAACGGATGCCGAGTCGCGTCGTTTCATCCGCTTGTTTCAATCAGCGAGGTAAAACTTGGCGCGAAACGTTTTGCGGACGCATATTTTTGTTTGGAAGGCGACACCGAAGCGGTTGCCGTCGGAAAATCGATGGTTGCGGCTTTGGGCGGGAACGCTTTTTCGATCCGGACAGCGGACAAACCTCTTTACCACGCGGCGGCGGTAGTTGCGTGCGGACATTTCGTCGCGTTATTTTCAACCGCCGTCGAAATGCTTGCGGAGTGTGGCTTAGACGCGGAAAATTCCCGCAAAATTTTATTGCCGTTGGTCAAAAGTACGGTCGAAAATCTGCACACCCAAACTCCCGCCGAGGCTCTGACGGGAACATTTGCCCGCACCGACACCGACACTTTACAACGTCATCTCGGTTCGTTGAAAAATAACCGCGAGGTTTTAGAAATTTATTCGCTGCTCGGCAAACGTTCGCTCAAATTAGCCGAAAAGCAAGGTGCGGATTTATTGAAAATCGGTGAAATGACAGAAATTTTGCAAAAAATTGAAAGTGATGAAGCAAGCCGAAGAAAGTAAAAAATAAAATTTTTCCGAGCGGCGAATTTCGGACAAATTTATCCGACAAGAATAAGACCCGGACAGCGTAAAACAAGAGGTTTACGGCACAAAAGATTTTCGGAAACCGCAAAATTTAATCGATAAAAATAACGTGAATTTGGTCAGAAACCGAGTTCGCGTTTTCTTTATCTTTCGTTAATCTTAAAATTGCAGTAAAATTATAATGAATTTATGCGTCTAATAATGTCGGGACAAATTTCCGCGAGGTTTTTGTATCAAACAAATGACGGAAAAAATGTTTAATTGAGAGTTTAGTTTAACCAAATGAAAGAGTGCCAAACCTGTAAAAGTTGCTACGCCGATGCCGTTACACATTGTCCGAAAGATGGAATGCCGACATTTCACTCGATCGGCGGTGAACCGATTCTCGAAGAAAAATACACGCTTGAACGCCGGCTCGGACAAGGCGGAATGGGCGTTGTGTATAAAGCCAACCACAAATATCTGAAAACTTCGCACGCGATCAAGGTTATTTTGCCGGATTTGGTCGGCAACGATCCGCAACTTGTCACGCGATTTCGCCAAGAAGCGCTTGCCGCCGCCGCGATTCGTCATCAAAATGTCGTTGCCGTCACCGATTACGGTGTGGCGCAAGGCACAATGCCGTTTTTGGTGATGGAATATGTCGAAGGCGATTCGCTTCACGATTTGTTGGCGAGCGAAAAACGACTTTCGCCCGAACGCGCGTTGGAAGTTATGTCGGCGATTTGCGCGGGTGTCGGAGCGGCGCACCGACAGGGCATTGTCCACCGCGATTTGAAACCTTTGAACGTGATGATTCAAAAAGACAGACCGTTGTCCGAAGGTATCAAAATTCTCGATTTCGGATTGGCAAAAATAAAATCGGGCGAACTTCTCGGCTCGTTTATCCAAGCCCAAACCACAGGTTTAATGGGTTCGCCGTATTATATGGCGCCGGAACAATGGGCGGACGAAGAACCCGACGCGCGCTCCGATGTTTATTCGCTCGGCGTTATTTTGTATCAAATGCTGGCGGGCGACGTGCCGTTCAAAGGATCGTCGATTCCTGCGATTATGAAAAAACATCTGACCGATTTGCCGCCGACTTTTGCCGAAATGAATGCGCAGGTTCCGGCGGAAATCGAGCGGGTTGTTTTTCATACGCTCGAAAAAGATCGTTTTGCCCGAACGCAGTCAACCGATGATTTAGTCGGCGAATTTCGCCACGCACTCGGTTATTCGACACATACAGTCAATAATCCGCAAACCGCCGGCTTACCGACTTTGCCTGTTTTGCCCGTTACGCCTGTTACGCCGGTTAAAGTTTGGACAAACCCGCCGCAGTCGATTGTTTATGTCGATAATGTGGTTGTTGGGCAAACACAAGCCGACGGCGGACTTTTGCTCGAAGGTTTGCAAAGCGGAAATCATTTTATTCGAGTCGCCAAAGAAGGTTTTTACGACACGCAACGAAATATTTCTTGCGACGGACGACCGCAACAGGTTACAATAGAACTGCAAAGCGTGGCAGAAACGCAAGGCAAATTTGATTCAGCTTCAAACACACCGCAAAACTCGGTAATACAAACTCAAAACTCGATTCATCAATCAGTTTCGCCGAATTATCAACAAAGTATTTACGCAAAACCGCAAAAACGCGGTATTTCGGGCATTATGCTCGGAATAATTGGAATTTCCGCGTTATTGTTACTGAGTATAATCGGGATTGGCGGCGCCTATACTTTCGGATTGTTCGGCGGCAGTTCAACAACCGCCAACACAAGGCAAGTCGGAAACACAAAGCCGACCCCGACCCCGGTTTCTACAAACGCAGAAATGGTTAAAATGTCGGGCGCAAAGTTTTTGATGGGCAACGATAAAGGAAAATCCGAAGAAACTCCAGCCCACGAAGTCGAAGTAGAAAGTTTTTTGATGGACAAACACGAGGTTACAAACGCCGAGTATTACGAGTTTGTCAAAGGTACCGATTATCCTGTCCCGACACATTGGGCAGAAGCGGATAAAAAGCCGATTGAAGCCGAAAAAGATAATCCGGTTGTGATGGTTTCGCTCGACGATGCCAAAAAATTTGCCGAATGGCGAAGTAAACGCGACGGCGTAACCTACCGTTTACCGACCGAAGAGGAGTGGGAATTTGCGGCTCGCAACGGTGTAAAAAGCACTTTGTATCCGTGGGGAAATGATTGGAACGAGGAAGCGGCGGCAATCGGAAAATCTTCGATTCAAAAAGTTTTGTCGTATCCGAAAGGGCAAAACGAAGCAGGCGTTAATGATTTAATCGGTAACGTTTGGGAATGGACAAACACAAAAGGCGGCGTTTACAAAGGCTTTAAGGGGAATTCGGATATTAAAGACGGTTTGTATGTGGTTCGCGGCGGAGCAGTCGCCAGCACCAGCCCGAAAGGCGAAAAGCCTGTAACGGCAACTTCGAGAATTTTTGTTTTGCCGTCCGAGAAAAAAGTTATCGTCGGGTTCAGGTTGGTTCGCGATGTTGATTAGGAGTTGAGATTATGTTTATCAGAAGTTTATTATTGGCGGTAATTTTAAGTATTTTTTCAAGCGTTTGTGTGGCGCAAATTTTAGGAAGCAGCAGTTCTTCTTCTAAAAATGAGTCAAAGCCGAACGTCGTCAAAAAGAAAGTAACCGCATCGCCTAAAACTTCCGGTAAACCGACCGCGAAAAAAGCAAAAACGCCGAAAGAATCGAATCAGACTAAATCTCCGAAAGAAAAATCGGCAACAGTCGCCAAAAATTCATCGAAATCTAAAACTTCAATTAAACCGAGCGAACCGAAAGCGATTGCCAAAAACACAAATACCAAAACCGTTTCAACCGGACAAAACGGCGGTTTTTCAACCAAAGTTATCAATGTCGGCGGTCCTAATTCCGATGAACTTTTCGAGCAGTCGATTGAACTCGGAAACATTTCGCGGGACGAAAGAAATTATCAAAAAGCTGAAACCGCATATCGGCGGGCGGCAGTTCAAAAGCCGACCGATTCGCGTTGGATTTACGGGTTGGGAAATCTTTTCAGCGATCAGCAACGTTGGGAAGAAGCCGAAAATTCATATCGACGGGCGATTGCGCTGGAGCCGAATACGCCCGAAGCCTATATCGCCTTGAGTTTTGTTTTGACGCAGCCGATTGCGGGCGCCAATCTTTCCGACAGATATACGGAAGCGGAAAAAACGGCGCGCAAAGCCTTGACGCTCGATGCCGATAATCCGATTGCGTTCGACCAACTCGGCGTTTCGCTCGAATTACGCGGAATGATTGACGGTGAAACACAAGATGCCTATAAAAAAGCAATCGAGCTTGATTCGGGCTATGCGTTGGCTTACGCGCATCTCGGCAGGCTTTATCGGCGCAATAATTTGACAAACGAATCTTCGGTGGCATATCGGCGGGCGATTCAGCTTGCCACCGATGTTCCGACAATGATTTTAGTCGCGGAAGTTTTTCAATCGCAACAAAAATTTACCGAATCGGAACAACTTTTGCGTCGCGCGTTGGCTTCTGATTCAAAAAATCCGACCGCGCTTTATTTGCTCGGACGGGCATTAACCACGCGCGGAAGTTTCGACGAAGCCGAAAAAGTTTTGCGAAAAAGTATTGAGGTCAGTCCGAACAGTTTTGTGCCTTATACAATTTTGAGTTCGGTTTATTTGCGTCGCGGAAAATTTGAAGATTCGGAAAAAGCCTTGATGAACGCCTTAAAAGTTTCATCAACGACCGAGAAAAAACAGCTTGCCCAAGACTTTGCCAAACTTGGCGACGGTTATTCGGCTATGCAAAAAGGCAAAGACGCGGTTCGTGTTTATCGTCAAGCGCTGCAAATCGACAGTCGCAACCAACAACTTTTGAGCAAACTCGCAAACGCTCAAAAAATAGAAAATTGAAATACCGGTAAGATTAAACATTTTACGTTGTGATGACCGATTTATCATACCAACTGAAAATGTTCGGAATAAAAACGATGCTTTATTGTCCAAAATGTCGCCGCACATACCACGAAGGAACACAGCGATTCTGCACCAACGACGGCGGAAGGCTTTTGCCGTCGCCATCGATCGAAAAAACTGCCGCCGAATCTTCGCAAGGTGTTTTTTCAAATTTGTTGAATAAAAACGCGGTCAAATACGAGTCCGACGAAAAGTTTGCGGGTCAACCGAAGTTCGCCCGCAACGAACCGCCCGTGTTTTTATCGCCGCGAGCTCAAAAAATTCTCGGCAAAAAAGAAACCGAAGATTTATTGGAAATCACGCCTCCGATAAACGGAAACGCCGCCTTTATCACGTCCACGATTCCAAACGAAAAACCGACCGGCAGACTGATTAAACCGCACGAAATTGCTTCGGGGCAAGCCGAACTCGGCGATCGCAAAGTTAATCCGACGGGCAGATTGGCAATCAGTTGGGCGAATCCGAATGTGTTGCTCGGTCAAACCGTCAAAGGTCGTTATTACGTCGAAGAAAAACTTTCGCAAGACGATTCAAGCATCAGTTTTTTGGCAACCGATAAAATCTTGCTCGGCAAAAAAGTTGTTGTCAAAATTTTGATGGACGACAACGACAAAGGCAGTTTTCAAAGCAAACAATCAGCCGAAGAACGAGTTTCGCTGTCGCATATCAATCATCCGAACATCGCCAGTTTGTTTGATTCGGGCGAGTTGTTGGAAGGCAAACCGTTTTTGATTACGGAATATGTCGAAGGCAAAACGTTGCGGGCAATGATGCGGCAAAGCGGGGCGATGAACCCGCAAAGAGTCGGCAGAATCATTCGCCAGATTGCGTTATCGTTGAGTGATGCTCATCAAAGCGGTGTTTTGCATCGCGGATTGCGTCCCGAAAAAATCATCCTCGGCGTTTCCGACGTTGGCAGCGAACAAGTTAAAGTTACCGATTTCAGCGGGTTTTCCGACACAAATATCAGAACCCAAACACTGGAAAAAATTTCGTATTGGTCGCCCGAACAAATTGAAGGAAAAACGCCGACTTTTTCGAGCGATACTTATTCGTTGGGCGTAATTGCATACGAAATGCTGACCGGTAAATTACCTTTTGAATTCTCGTCGTCGAAAGAATTGCTTGACGCTCAAAAACGGAAATTGCCGGACACTCCGAGCAGTTTGAAAGCCGAATTACCCGCAGTCATAGATTCGATAATTCAAAAAGCGATGAACTATTTGTCGGCGGAACGCTATCCGCGCGCCAAAGATTTCGGCGAAGCATTTTGCAATGCCCTGATTGATTTTACGCAACCCAAAACTCATCCGTTGGACGAAATTTCCGTTCAAAGCGAAGCAACCACGGATTTGTCGGCAGAAATTCCGATTGTCAAAGTTGCCGAACCGGTTATCAAAGCGTCGGAAATTCCGGTCGTCAAAGCCGAAGAAAAGTTCATCAAAATCGAAGCAAAGCCGGACAACCCGAATTTGGACGAAACAAATTTTTTGCATATTTCGCCAAAAAGCGGAAGTTTTGAGAACAATCAAATCGGTTTAGCCGAAAAAGAAGAAGTGTTTGTCGCCGCCGGCAACGAAGACGATTTGTGGAAAAAACGTTCGCCCGAACCGCCGAAAGTCGTTAATCTGAAATGGCTTTTTATTGGCGGACTTATTTTAACTTTGATGTTAATCGCCGGAGCCGTCGGGGCGTGGAAGTATTATTTGAACAGACAAGCCCAACAACCGTCGCAGGTTGTTCAACCCGCCGTCGCAGATAATCAAAATTCGACCGAAAAGTCGCCCGCGCAAACGACTGCCGATCCCGTTGCGGCTGAAGATTTAGACTTTCCGCCTGCGTCCAGAACCATCACACCGCCCGGAACTTTTTTGTTTTATCAAAACACAAAAGAAAATATGAAAGATGCGATGTTGAAAAATTTTCGCGGTTTTTCGCTGTATTATCCGCCGACGTGGACGAAAATCGAGAAACAGGGAACAAATTTTGTGGACATCCGCAAAAATGCTCCGAACGGCATTGCGACCGAGCAAATGATTGTCGGTTGGTATGCCAGCAAAGGCACGTTCAAAGAAGATTTGACCGACTTTCCGAAACTTGCGGCAATCGTCGGCAAAGAACTCGACGCGGAATTGTCGAATTATCGACGCATCGACGAAGGCAAAAAGTTTATCAACAAAGACCGCAAAGTTTATGAAATGCGGTTTGAAGGAATGCGAAAATCCCCAAGCCGCGAACTTTACACAATTTGGGGCAGAACTTTGTGGATTCCCGCCCAACGTCGCGGCATCAAATCCGGCATTCGCGTTACGATGCTGACAACTTCGTTTTCCGACAGCGTTAAAAGTGTCGATGATGTCGGCGTAAACGGCGAATTGCAAAAAATACTTGAAACTTTCGAGCCTGATTCGTTGGATTCGGCAAACTGATTTTTTTAATAATTCGGATGACTTCGGGACAGGTAAATTCGGTCAAATATGGCGAAGAATTTGCCGAAGTTATAAAGAATTTGCCCGATTATTGTTGCTTCGCTTGCGAATCGACCAAAAAAAGTGTTTAATGATAGATTGCTTGATAAGCAAAAAATATACCAATTTGGAGTGAAAGTTACTTAATGGCTCTTGTAAATCTTAATCCGGGCGAATCGATTGAAAATGCGTTGCGTCGGTTCAAACGCAAAGTGATGACCGAAGAAATCATCAAAGACCTGAAAAAACACGCGCATTATATTCCGCCCGCGCAAAAAGCAAAATTGAAATCGGCAAACGCTCGCAAACGCAACAAAAAGCGTAACCGAATGCGTCCGATGAACAATATGCAAAACAACACGACCACGGGTTCGACCGGCGGCGGTTTTAATAACAATTACAACAATAATTTCAGCAACAATAACGCGCCTCGTTAATAGGTTTTTTGATGATTTCGGACAAAATTCGCATCTTGATTACAAATGATGACGGCTATCATTCCGAAGGAATTATCGAACTTGAAAAAGCGTTAAAAGAAATTGCCGATGTTTATATAGTCGCACCTGCTTCAGAAATGAGCGGTGCGGCTCATAGTTTAACGCTCTCTCGTCCGTTGCGGATTCGTCGAATCGATGACCGTCATTGGACAGTTGACGGTACGCCGACCGATTGTGTGGTGCTTGCTTTAAATCAAATTTTGAACGCGGAAAATCGTCCGCATATTTGTGTTTCGGGCATCAATCACGGACCGAATTTGGGCGAAGACGTAACTTATTCGGGAACTGTCGCAGGCGCTTTGGAGTCGATAATTTTAGGTGTTCCGGCACTGGCAATCAGTTTGACGGGAAGACCCGAATACGACTTTACCGAAGCCGCAAAAATTGCCAAACAACTGACGGCAAAGGCTTTGGCAGACGGAATGCCCGAAAACACTTTGCTCAATGTGAATGTTCCGCGCGGTCAAATAAAAGGAATTCGCGTTACTTCGCAAGGCTTAAAGCAAGCGCAGCCTGTCGTTACGGAAAAAATCGACCCGCGCGGCAAACCTTATTATTGGATCGGCGAACAGCGAAACGGTTATTTTGAAGACGAAAATTCCGATTTTCACGCCGTCAAACAAGGCTATGTTTCCGTTACGCCGATTCGCGCGGATATGACAAACCGGAAAGCGATTGAAAGTTTGAAAAATTGGAATACCTTTTGAGAATGGACGAATTTACGATGCCGCGTGAACGAATGATTCAGCGTTTACGAGAGCATTACAAAATTAAAGACGAAAATGTTTTGGACGTGATGCGGGTTGTGCCGCGTCATTTTTTTGTGCCGAGTGCTTTGCAATCGCAGGCTTACAAAGACAACGCCGTGCCGATTGCCCAAGGTCAAACACTTTCGCAACCTTATATCGTCGCTCGGATGACCGAACTTTTGGAATTGAATTCAAACGCAAAAGTGTTGGAAATCGGTGCCGGATCGGGTTATCAAACCGTGATTTTGTCGCAACTTGCCAACAAAATTTTTGCAGTCGAGCGAATCGGGCAACTCGCCGCCGAAGCTCAACAACGTCTGCAAATGCTTCAAATCCACAATGTTACGCTGCGTTGTTCGGACGGCACGCTGGGTTGGGAAATTTACGCGCCGTTTGATGCGATTTTGGTTGCGGCGGGAAGTCCGACAATTCCCGAACCGCTTTTGAAACAACTTAAAATGAACGGAAAACTTGTCTTGCCCGTCGGAGAATCGCACGAAGTTCAGACGTTGGTACGTGTAACGCGAACCGAAAAAGGCTTCAAAACCGAAGATTTCGGAGCGTGTGCGTTCGTTCCTCTGATCGGCGAACACGGTTGGCGATAATTTTTAAGTAACCGATTCCAAAACAGACAAATAAAGACCCGGACGAATGCGACACTCGCGCGAGCTTTTGAGGGACGACAAACGGATGAATTTGTCTCGGTATCACGGCAACCAAAAGAATATCCCGACACGATTGCTTGTTTCAAAGGAAAAGCCGGTTTAACCAATGAGCGTTGAAACTTTTTTGTTTTATCAATCAATGTTACGATTATTCACTTGGCAGATTTTGCCGAGTATTTTTATGGAATCAATTAAAGAATTATTACAGTATCTGAACCCGAAAGTTTTGATTGAAACGTTGCTGAATCTTTTGGGCGTTTATGTTTATTTCGGGCTGTTTTTCGTTATTTTTGCCGAAACGGGTTTGGCAATCGGGTTCTTTTTGCCGGGCGATTCGTTGTTGGTCGTATCGGGTTTAATGGCTCGCACTTTGCCCGACAAATTAAACATAATTTATATTTTAATCGCCTTTTTTGCGGGTTCGGTAATCGGTGATTCAACCGGTTATTGGACAGGCAGATTTATGGGTAAAACGCTTTTTAACCGCGAAGATTCGTGGATTTTTAAGCCGAGCCGAGTCGAAAAAGCCAAACTATTTTTTGAAAAGTACGGAGCGAAAACCGTTATTTTGGCTAGGTTTATGCCGATTGTGCGGACGTTTGCTCCGATCGTCGTCGGAGCTTCGGAAATGCCGTACCTGAAATTCTTGCCGTATAGTATTTTGGGCGGATTGTTGTGGATCGGTTCGATGGTTTTATCGGGTTATTTTCTCGGTACGGTGATTGAAAGTACGTTTGGAATCAAGCTGGAAAATCATATCGAAAAAGTTGTGATTATAGTTGTTTTGCTGTCGCTTTTGCCGCCGATTATCGAGTATTTGAAAGCACGCAAACACAAGCAACGTTCGGTGCAAGCAACAAATGCGGAGTAAACAATTATTCTCAACCGCAATCACTTTATCGCGTTTGGCTTATTTCGCGGGCAAATAATAAAATATATTTGATGACTGAAAATATCGAAAAATTCATTTCCGAGTTTGCCGAATCTTTGCGTGCGGAAACTTTTGTCAAACTTACTTTGGGTAATTATAAAGGCACGGACGAACATCTGCAAAAAGTTTTGGCGCGGTTGGTCGAAACGAAAAAAGGTTCGCGGCTGTTCGTGCTTTATCGGTATGACACGCGCGACACGGCGAAAAATTTCGATTTTGCCGAAGGCGTGGCGAAAATCAAAGAATTGCTCGGCAAAGATTTTTTTGCGGGACATCTTTTTACGGTCAATAATGATTTTCAACTTGAAATCGGCAAGAAAGGAAAGTCTCGGCTGAATGTTGCCAAAGCTACGTTTAAGACAAAACCCCCAACTCAACACGACCGCGAAAAAGAAGCTCTCGTGAACCCGAACAGTTTTTATCTGCATGCTCTCGGCATCACCTCCGACCGCGGCGAAATCCGCGACAAACAACACGACAAGTGGAAACAAATAAATAAATTTATCGAAACTTTGGCAAAACTTTTTGATAACTCTTTGCTCAAAAACCGGTCCGAAATAAAAATTGTCGATATGGGTTGCGGCAAAGGTTATCTGACGTTTGCGACGTATGACTTTTTCAAAAATGAACGCGGTTTGAACGTCAAAGTCGTTGGAGTTGATACAAAATCCGAGCTTGTCGGACTTTGTAACGACATCGCCAAGTCTTGTGATTTCAATGATTTACAATTTATTCACGGTTGGATTGGCGATTATGGTTTGGAAAACGTCGATATTTTAATCGCCCTTCACGCCTGTAATACGGCAACCGACGACGCAATTTTCAAAGGAATTTCCGCCAACGCCGATTTAATCGTTTGTTCGCCGTGCTGTCATCAGGAAATTCGTCCGCAAATTACGCCGCCGCCGATGTTTAGCGGGATTTTGCGGCACGGAATTATGCTTGAACGCGAAGCCGAACTTTTAACCGACGGTTTGCGGGCATTATTGCTGGAACAAAGCGGTTATTCGAGCAAAATTTTTGAATTTATTGCCACCGAACACACGCCGAAAAATAATATGATTGTCGGCACAAAGCACGAAAAAGAATTCGACGCGACAATTTACAAAAGCCAAGTTGCCGATATAAAAGAGTTTTACGGCATTAAAACACAACGATTAGAAGAATTGCTGGCAAAATAAGCGACTCCGATTTGTCATTTCCGAAAAGGCTTGGGCAAATTCAATTAACAACATTTCAAACTCAAATACCGCCACACTCGTGACCGACAAAAAGACCGTTTCATTGTTTTGCAAAGTCTTATAATTAAGCATATCTTCTTAAATTACAATTCTTTCTTTTTTTTCCAAAGAAACTTAATTCTTTGGGGTTTATTCCGCATAAGGTCTAATAAATAATTTTGTTTTAACGCGGATAAATGTTGAATAAATCCGCGTCTTTCCATCGTTTCGGGTTGTCGTTTATTTCGGTTCCAAAACAATTTCCCGCGCCACACGGTTTGCCAAAACTTCACGAATCAAAAGTCGATCTTTGTAGCCTTGCATTTGTTTTTCATCGGTGCCGATGACAGTTTGCAATAAATTATCTTGCTTGGCTTGATTCGCCTCCATCGTCGCCAAATCTCTGTATTCGGTCATCAACATCAAATTAAAATCGGTCGGACTGTGTGATTCTGTGTGCAAAACTTTATACGAAATGATGAGTCCGTCTTTTTTCAACGCTTCCTGTTCGCGTTTCCAATCGGTCGCAATATAGTTCAAATAAGCCTTATCCATTCCCGGTTTCATGAGAATATAACCAACGTTCCAAACCGATCCGTTGCGATACGGACGATTGATTTGGGCAAAGACAACAATGCTCAACGTGAACATCAAAACAATAAGCGAACCAACAATTATACGACTGCGTTTCATAATAAACTCCTTTTTTTGGTTCTACCGCTAATTTAGTGGAAAGTGATAAAATGGGCAAATGTTTACAGAACAATTTTTCGATTTATTGTTGAATTTCGGAGTTGATTGGAAGGTTAAAGAAGTTGAAAGTAATCCCGAAACGAGCGAAGTGGA
>JANPBM010000081.1:0-7037 GCA_031430435.1 Acidobacteriota bacterium | reverse complement strand
GATGCCCAAGCGTATTACGTTATTAACGGAACTTCGGCGGGTTTGAGATTGAAAACAAGCGCGGATTCGGCGGACGGAAATGCTTCGCAAGCAGGTTCGTTTACGGCGATTTCGGAACGCAAAGACCGCACGGTTTATGCTCCGTATTTGCTCAACGGCGAAAAAGAAAACTGGTTCGGACCGTCGGTTTATACAAATAATACGACGCTTCAAACGGTCGAAGCGGTGAATTTGGCGGCGACTTCAAACGCGAAATTGACGGTCAAATTGCAAGGTTACACGGCGAATCAACACGCGGTGCGAGTGGTTTTGAACGATGTGGAACTCGGCACGGCGGAATTCGTCGGCTTGAATCTCAAAACGGCGGAATTTAATTTGCCCGCAAATTTGGTTCGCGAAGGCGAAAACAAAGTCGAATTGACGGCGTTAAATCCGAGCGACGTGTCGTTGGTCGAGTCGGTCAAAATCGCGTATCCGAAACAATACAAAGCGGTTAACGATTCGATTCGATTCACGGTCGAGGCAAATTCAAGCGTCGCGGTCGATAATTTCACGAACGAAGAAATAAACGTTTACGAACTTGAAAACGGCATCGCCACCCGCCGTATTATGCCGCAAATAATCAAACGCGACGAAGGTTTCAGCTTTGTTTTGAACGCCGACAACGTCAACCGCGAATTCGTCGCCGTGACTGCCGAACAGGCGCAAGCGGTCGCCAAAGTCGAAGAAAACACGCCGTCGAATTTGGCTTCGGCAGACAACGGAACGGCTTTTATCATCATTGCGCCAAAGTTTTTGGCGGCAAAAGCAGAGCAGTTGGCGATTGTCAGAAGAGACCAAAAAATCAGCACGCAAGTGGTTTTGACGGAAGATATTTACGATGAATTTTCATACGGATTGCACGACGGACAAGCGATTGAAAAGTTCCTCCGATTTGCAAACGCAAATTGGAAAGGAAAACCGAGTTTCGTCTTGTTATTCGGCGATTCGAGTGCGGATTCAAAAGGATATCTGACAGGCAGTTCGCGTGATTTTGTGCCGACCGAATGGACGGAAACAAATTACATGGAAACGGCGAGCGACAGCGGTTTGGCAGACTTTAACAACGACGACATCGAAGACCTGGCAATCGGCAGACTGCCTGTCGGAACTGAGGCGGAAGCCGATTTGATGTTGGCGAAACTGGCGCGATACGACGCTCAGGGACAACGCGGAGTGAAGACAAATTTGATGATTGCGGACAGCGAATTCGGCAATACATCGGACGAAATCGCGAACCGCACGCCAAGCAATATCGTCAATATAAAGTTGAATCGAACAGATTTGAGCGACGCGGATTTACGCGGTCAAATTCAAATAAAAGCAAACGAAAGCCCGCTTTTGGTGAGCTATTTCGGACACGGAAACACGTCGAATTGGACAAACGCGGGAGTTTTTAACAAGACGGATGCGTTAAATTTGACGAACGAAAAGTTGAGTTTTTATTTGCTGATGACGTGCCTCAACGGCTATACGCACAGCCCGTATGCGGACAGTTTGGCGGAAAGTTTGATGCGTTCGACGAACGGAGCGGTCGCGGTCGTCGCCTCGCCGAACCTGAACTTGCCGAACGGTCAACAAGAGTTGCGAAAAGCTCTGTATCAACTGATGCTGAACCCGACTCAAACGCGCGTGGCAGTCAGATTCGGAACAATGGTCAAACAGGCGAAAACGGCAACCACGGACAAAGATGTCAGAAAATCATTTCTGCTCATCGGCGACCCGACTGTCATCGTTAAATAACTTCGTTTTCCCGATTAACGGAAAACTGCGAAAAGAGCGACCGAGCAATCGGACGCTCTTTTTTGGCGGGGTTTTGAAAATACGCCGCTTGACCTTGTAAATACGGCGTGATAATCTAATTACTTTTGACAGCACTTGATTTTACTGCTTTCAAAGCAAGCAATTTACTAATTATTTCAGGCATTTTTACTTTTATGACAGCTATTTTTGCATCTGCCATTCAACTTATTCCGGACGGAACTTTGTTTATCCACATTGCGATGATTCTCGTGATGATTTTTATTTTGAACCGCACGTTGTTTCGTCCCATTAACAAGGTTTTGCAATCGCGCGCCAAAAATACGGGCGGACGTTCGACCGAAGCTCAGGAAATTTTGAAACAGGTCGAAGATAAAGAAAATTCGTATAAAACGGCGTTGCGAGATGTTCGTACGGAAGGTTACGAATTGATGGAAGCTCAACGCACGCAAGCCGTAACAGAACGCAACGAGAAAATTTCGGCGGTCAAAACCGAAGTTGCGTCAATGCTTGAAACCGAAAAGTCGGTCGTTCAAAATCAGTTTGAAGCGGCTCGCAAAGATTTGACCAAAGACGCTCAAAAATTGGCGGAAGCAATCAGCTCGAATATCTTGAAACCGGTTTAGTTAATTTCAGTTACCAAAATTTATATGTTCGCATTTCTTTTTAATTTCATCATTTTGTTTTCCGAAACGGCTCATTCGGCGAGCGGCGGTTCGGCGTTTGACCATATTTGGAGCGATTATTTCAATAATCCGAGTTTTCCGTTGTGGAAGTTTATCAATCTCGCGGTTTTTGTCGGTTTGATGATTTATTTACTCAAAAAACCTTTGACCGAAGCCTTTAAAACCAAACGCGAAGTTATTCGCGCCGAACTGATTAAAGCCGAAGAAGAGCGAAAATCGGCGTTGGAAAAGTTGACCGAAGTCGAATCGAAAACGGCTCAACTCGAATCGGAAAAAGATCGTATTATTTTGACTTCGCAGGTCGAAGCCGACAACGAACAACGTCGGATCGCGGAACAAACCGTCGGCGACATTGCCAAAATTCGCAGTCAAGCCGAAGCCGAAATCGCGCGAACGAAAACGGTTGCTCAGAATCAACTTCGCAAATTTTCCGCCGAAGAAAGCATCCGACTTGCCGAACAGCTGTTGCGTGAAAAACTTGGTGTAACAAGCGACGCGGATTTGGTTCGCGTCGGGATCGATAATCTCGGAGGTGCAAAATAATGAGTGTTGAATTGATTGCTCGCCGTTACGCAACCGCGTTGGCAGATTCGGTCGGCAGCGATTATCAAACTTCGCAAACCGAACTCAAAACGTTTGAAGAAATAATGAGCGGAAACGCCGCGCTTTCGGGAATGTTCGCCAATCCCGCGTTTGACCACACAAGCAAGGTTAAAATTTTAGATAATTTAATCGAGAAAACAAAGCCGACCGCAAAGACGGCGAATTTTCTGAGAATTTTGTTGGAAAACGGACGTTTGGCAAATCTTGCCGACATCAACAAATCTTTTGTCGGCGTTTTATCCGAACGCTCCGGGTTGATGACCGCAAACGTCACGACGGCACGAGATTTATCGGCAGAAGAGCAAAAAGATTTGCAAACTAATCTGGAAAAAATGACCGGCAAACAGATTACGTTGAATTACCGCATCGACAAAGAAATTATCGGCGGAATTGTCACGCGAATCGGTTCAACGGTTTACGACAGCTCGGTAAAAACGCAATTGGAAAATTTGAAGCAACAATTGGTTGCGGGTTAGATTTATGAATATCAGACGACAAGTTGCAAGTAAGCCCTTCAAAACTATTGAAGCGTTTCAAACTTGGGCTTATAACCAAGAAGTCGGTTATGAGTTTGTCGATAACAGAGCCGTTAAAAAGGAAATGATAAAAGATGTTGAATTGATGATAATTTGGTGGTTAACCGAGTTTTTTTATAAAACAAAGTCGCATCTTGAAGGCGGAAGATTAGTATCGGAAGTCGGAATAAAATTAGAAAATAACCGGTTTCGGATTCCCGATCTAGCTTATTTTACTGCTGCACAACATTTTTCGGCGATTAAAGGTCAGCACCCGATTCCGCAACTTGCAATCGAATTTTTATCGAAGAAAGAAGGCGCCGAACACATTGCCGATAAAATCAACGATTATTTTTCATCGGGCGTAAAAATGGTTTGGTATATTTACCCGAAAACCGAAATGATTTACGTTTACACGTCGCCGAAAGAGATTAAAGTTTTACAAGGCGATGATGTTTGCTCGGCATCGCCCGTGATACCGGATTTTCAATTTTTAACTAAAGAAATTTTTAAGCAAGAGTTAAGTTTAAGTTAAGTTTATTTATATTTATGGAACAGATTAAAGCCAACGAAATTAACGAAATTATTCGCAAACAAATTGAGAATTTCGATGCCGGAATGACGGTTTCGGAAGTCGGAACAGTTATCAAAGTCGGCGACGGAATCGCTCAGATTCACGGACTCGAAAAAGTTATGGCGGGCGAATTGCTCGACTTTCCGCACAGCGTCAGCGGTTTGGCGTTGAATCTTGAAGAAGACAAGGTCGGTTGCGTACTTTTCGGAGATTTCCAAAAGATTAAAGAAGGCGACGAAGTAAAACGCACGAAACGGATTATGTCCGTGCCGGTCGGCGACGTGATGATCGGTCGCGTGGTTGATGCGCTCGGCAAAGCAATCGACGGCAAAGGCGACATTGTTTCGGATAAATTTAATCCGGTTGAAAAAATCGCTCCCGGAATTATTGACCGTCAGCCTGTCAAAGAACCGTTGCAAACGGGTTTGAAAGCGATTGATGCGATGGTTCCAATTGGTCGCGGACAACGCGAACTTATCATCGGCGATCGTCAAACAGGTAAAACTGCCGTGGCAATCGATACAATCATCAACCAAAAAGGCAAAGACGTTATTTGTATTTATGTGGCGATCGGGCAAAAGGCTTCGACCGTGGCGCAGGTGGTTAAAAAACTCGAAGATTACGGCGCGATGGATTACACGATCGTTGTTTCGGCAACGGCTTCCGATCCTGCCGCGATGCAATTTCTTGCTCCGTACACAGGTGTTGCGATCGGTGAATTTTTCCGCGATAACGGCAGACACGCCCTGACAATTTACGATGATTTATCGAAACAAGCGGCGGCGTATCGTGAAATTTCGTTGTTGCTTCGTCGTCCGCCGGGTCGTGAAGCGTATCCGGGCGATGTGTTTTATCTTCACTCGAGATTGCTCGAACGCGCGGCAAAAATGTCTGATGCGCGCGGCGGCGGAAGTTTAACTTCGCTACCAATCATCGAAACACAAGCCGGCGACATTTCGGCGTATATTCCGACTAATGTAATTTCGATTACGGACGGACAAATTTTCCTTGAATCCGATTTGTTCAACTCCGGCGTTCGTCCGGCGATCAACGTCGGAAACTCGGTTTCGCGGGTTGGCGGTTCGGCTCAAATCAAAGCGATGAAACAAGTTGCGGGAACGTTGCGGATCGATCTTGCTCAATTCCGTGAACTCGCGGCGTTTGCTCAATTCGGTTCCGATTTGGATAAATCGACGCAAAACCAGCTTGAACGCGGAAAGCGTTTGACCGAAATTTTGAAACAAGGTCAATATCAGCCGATGCAGGTCGAAAAGCAGGTTTTAATTATTTGGACGGTTTCAAACGGACACGCGGACGAAATTGCGGTTTCCGATTTGAAACGTTTTGAAGAAGAATTATTCAAATTTGTCGAAAGTTCGCATTCGGGAGTTTTTGAAACACTGCGCACCAAAAAGTCGATCGACGATGATTTGAAAGCGGCGATGAAACAAGCAATCGATGATTTTAAAGCAACACGCTGGAGCGGAAAATCGAGTTCGGCAGGAGCCTGAATAATTGTTAATTGTTAATGATTAAACATGAATTGTGCAAATTCATGTTTAATTAACAATTAACAATTGACCATTAACAATTAAGAAAATGGCAAGTTTATTAGATATGAGACGGCGGATTAAATCCGTCAAAAACACACAGCAAATTACCAAAGCGATGAAAATGGTCGCGGCGGCAAAGCTCAAGCGTTCGCAAGATCGCGTTACAGCCGCACGTCCGTTTGCGACAAAAATGTCCGAAGTTTTAGGAAGTTTGAGCGCAAAAATAGGTGATGAGTTTTCGCATCCTTTGCTTGATACTCGCGGCGACGAACGTTATTTAATTGTTTTAGTAACGGCTGACAAAGGTTTGTGCGGCGGCTTTAACGCCAATGTTATCAAGGCTTCGCAAGCATTTGTAAAAACAAACTCGGATAAAACCATCGAGATGATTCCGGTCGGACGCAAAGGGCGAGATTTTTATAAACGCCGCGAAATGATGTTTCCCGAAGAATATGTGGGCTTGACCGGAAAAGGTCAAATCGAACTTTCGGAGTCGCAAACAATCGCTCGATATGTAATTAAAACTTTTGTCGAGCAAGAGAAAATAGACAAAGTTTTCTTGGTTTACAGCGAGTTCAAATCGGTTTTGTCGCAAACGCCCGTCGTTCAGCAACTTCTGCCGATTCCGCGTGATATTGTTACCGAGGAAACTGCCGCTCAAGCCGAATATATTTACGAACAGCCGGCGAGCGAGATTTTCGGCACGTTGCTTCCGAAACAAGTTGAAACGCAAATTTATCGGGCGATTTTGGAATCAATCGCGTCCGAACAAGGTTCGCGGATGACGGCGATGGATTCTGCCTCGAAAAATGCGGGCGAACTTATCGGCTCATTGACATTAAATATGAACCGAATTCGTCAAGCGGCAATTACGAAAGAAATCATCGAAGTCGTTTCGGGTGCGGCGGCTTTATAGCAATTTAATTTAATTCAAACTTAAAACGCAATCTTTACCAGGTTGCGTTTTTGTTTTGGAATAACATTTTGTCGCCGATAATCAACTTCCATTCTTGCCGGTTTGAAATATTTCCTTAATCAGTCGCTTTCCCGCTTGTCAAACAAATAAAACTAAAGCACAGTTTGTTTTATATTCAGTCTTAACAGTTTTATGACTATTATTTCTAGTTTTTTGAAATCTTGAATTTCAGGAAATTGAATAATTTGAGCAGAATTTTCGGACATCGTTTTAACCTCGTTTATTTGGTTTTGTTTGATTTATGAAGAGCAAGGCAACCGCTCAAACGTTGCGATGTCAGAACATTCAACGTTTCGAATCATTGAACATTCTCAAGCCTTGCTTAGTGAA
>JANPBM010000080.1:0-69895 GCA_031430435.1 Acidobacteriota bacterium | reverse complement strand
TGTTTGGTGTAAGCCTTGATGTCTTCATCATCGAAGTTAAAATGTTTTTTCAAAACTTCATCGCTTATTTTGCTTGAATCGCCCGATTTAGTTACCCAAAACTTCTCTTTCGGTGTCTCCGGTTTTTTATCATCGACAACTCTGCCGCTGATATTATTCAGCCAAGCCTTATTTTTCGGTAAATTATTGGTTGACTTGTGGTTGATAGCGGGAAACTTAACTTTGGTTTGGTTAGTTTCAGGTAGTTTAAACGCGGTTCCGTTTATTTTAGTCATAAAACTGCTCCTTTATGGAAAATATGTGAACATTTATATTATCACGGTTTCGTGCGTAAAGTTTCTTTTTATTTTCTAGTCTGCCACGAAAATCTTTTGCAAACCTTCAAAATCCAACAGGCGAATATCAACATCGACCGGCGTGGACGAAAATTTACTGATGAGCGTCGAACGGAGTTTTGCCTCGCCTTCTTGGTCAAGTTGCGTCACCAATGCCAGCAATAATCTGAGTTTTGAACCCGGACGCAATTCATTTATTTTCTTCGCGGTAAACTCGATTTTTTTCAATGTGGTGTTAATTTTTTCTTGCGAAACGTGCGGCGTTACCAAAAATGTGGTTTCGATACAAGTAATGATGTCGTTGTTGACCATTATCGCGTCGAATTCCGCCGCTTCGATGCTGACGTGGCGAATCATCGTCGTTTTGGTTTCCTGTTCGAGTTGCCGCAACGCCAAATCTTCCGCGACAATATAAGCGGAACGCAAATCGCCGAGTTGTTGCGGCGGAATGTTCATAATCGCCCCGAGTTCTTTGACTTCGGCGTTCAACTTTCGCCGCTGACTTTCCGGCAGCATTATTTGCCAATACGGAGAGTCGTCCCTTTGCCCGACCGAAAGTTTGCGCGAATGCCGCAAAATCAACCACGTCGAAACTGTCAGTCCGAGAATCGAAAAGACAATCAAGAAAATTATCAACGCCCATTTTTGCGTATTTTCAAGGTGTTGCGAACCGAAAGCAATCGCCAATCCGCCAGATAAACACGCGACAATTACCAAAATCGTAATCGGAATAAGATGATTTTTCGTCGGACTGAGATAGTTCGACAATGAACGTTCATTTCGTTTTGCCATTATTATATTTTAACTTTTTGGATTTTGTAAAAATTAGATGATAAAACGAAAAACCTAAGAAGCCAAACTCGCTTGCGCATCTTCGGCTATTTTTCGCGTCGAACTTTCCGAACCAAAAACGAAAAATCCGGTTTCGGAGGTGAAATAATGTTTACCGTTCGCGGTGTCAAAATCCATCCAAGTAACCACGCCGTTTTTCAAAATGTCCATTCCCTGCCAATTCGGACGCGAATTCGTCGGATTAAATTCCATTTGCAAAGGCTTGCCCGAAATGGTTTTCCCGATGAAAATTGTACGTCCTTTTTGACAAAATAAAACACCTGCTCCGTTCCACGGAAAAAATTTGATAAACGACTTAAATTTCTTTTCGGAACTGTACCGCACAAAATGATGACGCGAAGTTGTCGCCAAAGCGTTGTTTGCCGTCAACATTGATTTTTGAATCGATCGACGGCGAAAATAATTGAAAATCATATAGCCGAAGATCGAAAAAAGCGGCACAAAAATCGCCCCAAGTATTACAATTATCGAAATTAAACCGACTAAATCTTTACTCGACATAATGGTAAACTACTTTGTTTTCATCAAATTATCATACTCGCCGCTGTCAACCCATTTCAAAATTTCGGAAACCCGCCACACCGGAAACGGATGCGTCATTCCCGAAGAAATGATGTTTGCCCAAAATTTATCCAGATTATTGTCGTCGCAAGTTTTCTCGAATTCGCGGGCTTGCTCTAAAAACAAATCGTAATCTATTTTTGTCGCCGAAGTTCCGCCGCAAAGTTTCATCATCGTTCGCCCGACAATGTGCGGGTCTTGCACGACCAATAATGCGGCTCTGTCGCACGATAATTCCGCGCGTCTCGCCCACGCCATCAGCGAAGCATTTATTCCGCCGGTAATTAACATTTTCACCAGGTCGGCACCCGGAATAAACGATAATGACACTTTGGCAAGTGCTTCCATCAATCTTGCCGCCGTCAAATAAAGAACGTGCTGTGCCTGAATATGTCCGACTTCGTGGGCGATCACGGCAAGCACTTCTTCATCGGTTAATTTTTCCAACAAACCCGACCAAAGGACAATCAAAGGTTTTTCAACGCCGGTTGTAAACGCATTGACGACCGGATTTTGCTGCACAAACATATCGGGCATATCAACGCCGAGGGTTGTGCAAACAATTTGTAATTTTGCGTATAAATCGGGACATTGCTGCGGCGTAACTTTGACGGAACTTGCCATAAAAACAACGCGGCTGGCAGATTCGCCGGTAACTTCAAGTAACTTTTTCAAACCCGAATCAACGCCCGGAATCGCTTTCAACGCCGCCAGAGCTTTGCTGTCGGCAGGATGCACGTAATCGTGTTTGCTCAAATCGGCAAACTTTTTGTGCGGCGCGTTCGATAAGGGAAGTTTGCACTTTCCGCAAACAGCTTTGTCTTTATCGTAATCGGCTTTGACCGCGTTTTTTTGTCCGCAAAGACGACAGCGAATAAAATTTCCCGTCGCCATTGATTCGTTTGGTGTTTCTTCCGTTTTTTTTCTTGCCATATTTCTAAAACTTTCAAATTTAAGGTTTCAAATTCCAAATCTGTGCCTGAAACTTAAGTCTATCGAATTAAACGTCATTCAGCAACGGAAAACTCACCATTTAAAGTTACTTCTCGTAACTTTCCAAAACGTCCAAAAGCGTCGCTTTTTGTGTTTCCACATCTAAAATTTTTGCACCTTTAATTGTTAATTCAGTGATTGTTTTTCCGAGCAAATCATCGTCAACTTCGCGTGAAAATGTTTGCGTTTGCAAATTGTTTTCAAGCTTAAAAGTGATTGTAACTTGTTGTGTTTGTTTGTGTTGACGGCGTAATTCGGCGGGTTTTCCGACTGCTTTAATCTCGCCTTTGGAAATAATTGCGACGCGGCTGCAAAGTTCTTCGATTTCGGTTAAATTGTGTGATGTCAAAAGAATCGAGACGTTTTTGAGCGAGGCAATAAGTTCACGCATACTCGCGGCGGCAAGCGGATCAAGCGAGCGTGTCGGTTCGTCCAAAAGCAAACACGGCGGATTTGCGAGCAATGCGCGGGCAACCGCCAGACGTTGTTTGTTTCCGGTTGATAAATCTGAAAAAAGTCGTTTGGACAGTTCGGTAAGTCCAAGTTGTTCAACCAGTTGCGAGATTCTTTCGCGGGCTTTGCGGTCATCTATTCCGTAAAGCCGCGCAAAGAAAAGCATATTTTGTTCGCACGTCAAACGCCAATAAAACGAACGTTCTTCGGCGGTTGCCAAACCAATCAGCGAACGAACTTTTATTTCATCTTTGACGGAATCGAAGCCGTTGATCGAAACATTTCCGCTTGTCGGCTGAACCAATGTGGCGATAATTTTTGTGAGTGTCGTTTTGCCCGCGCCGTTTTTACCGATCAACCCGAAAATCTCGCCTTTGCCGACTTCAAACGAAACATTCCGCAAGGCTTCAACCGATTCTTTGACCGGCAGATACAGCAATTTTTTGAGTCGCGGAAAATTGCTCGGATAAGTTTTGGAAACATTTCGGATTGAAATCATCTTTAAATAGTGGTGAATGATGAACGGTGAGTGGTGAATTATGAACGCCTATTCGTGAGTTATTTACAAAATTATATTACTTGCATCAAAAGGCAGAAATTCATCATTCATCATTATTTATCTTTTCCTTTGTTTCGGGTCAAGATATTCACGCAAACCGTCGCCGATAAAATTAAACGCCAACACGGTCAGGGCAATGGCAATCGCGGGAAAAAAGAAAACGTGCGGTGAATTGTAAAGCACATCAAGCCCGCGAGCCGATTCAATCATTGTTCCCCACGACGGATTCGGCGGCGGAATTCCCAAGCCTAAAAAAGATAAAGACGCTTCCGACAAAACCGCTCCAGCCATTCCTAAACTCGCCTGCACAATCAACGGCTGGACTGAATTCGGCAAAATATGCGTAAACAAAATCCGCATATCGCTTGCACCCAACGCACGCGCCGATTGGACAAAATCATATTCACGGACTTTCAAAACTTGTCCGCGCATTACTCGCGCGTAACCGACCCAACCGATTATGCACAACGCCAAAATCATTTTGCCCAAACCTGCGCCGAGAAACGCAACCAAGGCAATCGCCAGCAAAAGTCCGGGAAACGCCATAAAAACGTTAAAAATATAGCCCGACAAAATTTTATCGACCCAACCGCCGTAAAAACCCGCGATTGCCCCTATTATCATTCCGATGACGGTTGAAATACCCGTAACCGTAATTCCGACAATCAGCGAAACTCTCGAACCGTAAACCAAACGCGAAAAAACATCCCGACCCAAATCATCCGTGCCGAACCAATGCCCGCCGGAAATCGCCGCGTATCTGTTTGCCGTATCTTGCACCGTTACGTCTTGCGGAGCAATAATCGGAGCAAAAACCGCCATCACGATAATAACGAGAATAATTGTTATTCCAATGTAAGTTAATCTGTTCATTGATTGATTCATTCAGTCATTCAGTCATTGATTCGCTTACTAATTTGATTCAATTCAAGAAAAATGAATCAATCGGCAATGTTTCAATGAACCGACTAATTAAGTCTGATTCGCGGATCGAGCCAACGATAAACATAATCGGTTAAAGTGTTTGCGAGAATATATGTCACGCTGATGACCAAAACGCAGCCTTGCACAATGCGGTAATCGCGCTTGGCAATGCCGTCGTCTAAAAGTAAAAGACCCAAACCTTGCCAACCGAAAATCTTTTCGGTAATAATTGCTCCCGCCATCAAAACACCGAGTTGCAAACCTAAAATTGTCACAACCGGAATCAAGCCGTTTTTCAAAACGTGCTTGTAAATAACGATTCGTTCGCTTAACCCTTTGGCGCGAGCCGTCCGCACATAATCTTCGCCCAATTCTTCAATCACGGACGAACGAATCATCCGCGTTAAAATCGCCGAGAGAGCCGCTCCGAGCGTAAATGCGGGCAAAATAATATCTTCGGGATTTAAACTTCCGGTCGGGACAAACCAACCGAGTTTGACCGCGAAAATATAGACTAAAAACGGTCCGATGACAAAACTCGGCAAAGAAATTCCAAGCAATGCGATGACGGACGAAAAATTATCGATCAGCGAACCTTTGTGAGTTCCGGCAACTACGCCGAGCGGAATCGCTATCAAAATCGCCACAAACATCGCCGCAATCGCCAGTTTTATCGTGTTCGGATAACGTTCCCAAATCATTTCCGTAACGGGTCTGTCCGTGCGGAAAGATTTGCCCAAATCGCCGTGAAGAAGTCCGCCGAAATAATCCGCGTAACGATTATCGGCACCATGCCAATCAAAACCTTTTTCGCCCGAATACGAAAAGAAAAACGCGGGTTTATCGAGTCCGTGCGTGTGATTAAAATTTTGAATTTGCTCGGGCGTAGCATTTTCGCCGAGCATTGCAGTCGCGGGGTCGCCCGGCACCAACTCGATTAAAAGCGTTACGAGCGAAACAACCGTCCACACGACGAGCAAAAGCAAGCCGATTTGTTTGGCGATTTTGAGTAAAGTATATTTCACTAAATTATTCTACGCAGATTTTGTTCCCGTTCAAAGGCTTTACGAATACTTTCTTCGATTTTATCCAAAGGCGAAAGATAATCATTAAAGTCTGAAAGATTATTTCGCTTAATATGCAACTGTCCTTCCGCAAAATCCTCATCTTTACCTGCGTGTTGTTTGGAAGAATAGTCTCTGGCTTTACTCACATCAGACGAGCTTAAAACTAAAAACTGTATTTCATCACGCCAAATTAAGGCAAACAAAAAAACATCGCAAAAATCAGGCTTTAGTTGTTGAAAATTCATATCGAAATTTTCGGATGATGTTAAAGATAATGCTTTTTCATATAAAGGCAATTTACTTCGGTGTTTTACTGCTCGTGAGGTTTTCACTTCAATTTTTATGTTTGGTTCCAGAAACAAATCATACTTTCGCTTTTTATAACCGGCATCAAGACTTTTATCCGGTTTTTGAATCGAAGGAATTTTCTTCATTAAAATTTCGTCCAATATCCAATTTTCAAGAGCAACCCCGAATTTCTCGAAAAGAAATAAATAAGGATTACGTTTATCATATTCATCTAAAATTGTTTTGTATTCTTGAATTGAAATAACTTTCTCTGTCAGCAAATGTGAAATAATACACTCGCAATAATTGAAAGGTAATGCGTGAGTTTTATCTTTGCAAAAATTTTTAATATCTTTTGTTAAACTTGTTTTTTTCAACAATTCTTCTATTTTTTCTCTAAGTAATTTCATAACTAAAACAAGGCTCTTTGAGTCAAATAGTTTTGCTTTATCGGCAAATATGTTTGAAATAAGTCTTCATCTTCCTTCAAAAAATCATCACCCAATTCTTTTTCAAACGGATTGCTGTTTTGCCAACCAAGTAATCCTGTTGCCAAAAATCGCTCGATTCGCCTGATTGAAATTTCGCAAAAAAGCGGGTCAATGTCCATTGTAAAACATCGGCGTTTATTCTTTGCCGCCGCGATTGCGGTTGTTGCCGAGTGCGAAAAAAAGTCAATCACCAAATCATTTTCGTTTGAACCTGCTTGAATAATTCGCTCGATACATTTCAAAGGTTTTTGGGCAAAACAACCGTTCACATTTTCGTCCATTCGATAAAAAACTTGCTGAATATCAACCCAAACATTTCCCGCCCGAATGTTTTCGGACTTGCCGCGTTCAAAATTATCGATAGTTTGACCTTTAACTTCTTTATAATAACCGCGAAGAATTTTCGGAATGTCGGTATATTCGGCTTCAACATTAAAAAGCGGATTGCCTTTTGTGTAATAAAGCAGTTCTTGGCGAACCGACATCCAATTTTTTTGCGTTCCGAAACCGCGTTGATTTCGCATTGTGATAAATGAGCGTGTTTTGAATTTTGTGCCGCGCATCATCAGCATAAAATCGGGCAAAGGCTGAAAACCGTTTCTTTGATCAGCACCAAGCCAAACGTAAAACGAAGCATTTTCGGCTAAAACCGAATCAATATTTTCAGTCCAAATTTTGCACCAATCAATAAACTCAGAAACTTGCGATTCTTGAAAAGCAATAAAATTATACGGCGGGTCTTGAATTGAAAGTATTGCTTTTTCTCCGTTCATCAAAGCTGTAACGTCTTGGTTTTCAGTAACATCCAAACAACCGACGCGAAATTTGCCGCTTTCATCGCTCCAAACTTCGCCTTTTTGCAAACGGCAAAACCGCAAAAGTTTTTCACGAAACTCGTTAGCTTCGTCTAATCTCGGCAACGGTAAATTTTTCATAGTAAAGTTACTTTGATTTTAAGCCGATAACGCGAATTTTACAAACTCTTAAAGTTTTGTGCCGATATGCAACGCCGCGATTCCGCCGGTCAAGTTTTTATATTCGACGTTTTCAAAGCCGACTTCGCGAAACATTTCGGCTAATTCAATTTGATCCGGAAATTTTTTGACGGAATTCGGCAGATATTCATAAGCGCTTCTTGAACTGACCGCACCGCCGATTCGCGGCAACACATTGGAAAAATAAAAATTAAAGGCTTGCTTAAAACCCGGCACAATCGGCGTTGAAAACTCCAACACGGCAAGTTTTCCGCCTTGTTTCGTGATGCGGTGAAGCTCGATTAAACCTTCGCGCCAATTAGAAAAATTCCGCAACCCGAAAGCGATTGTTACCGCGTCGAAAGTATTGTCCGCAAAAGAAAGATTCATTCCGTCGCCTTCCAAATACGGAATTGTCAGATTTTTTTTCGGATTTTTTTCTGCCGCAACCGCCAGCATCGGACGGCAAAAATCTGTACCGATCACCTTCGCCTTCCCTTTTTGTTGCAGTTCAACCGACAAATCGCCCGTTCCGCACGCAACGTCCAAAATCAACGCATTCTCATTCTGCAAAATATCGGCGAGTTTGCTTGAAACTAATCTTCGCCAGCGTTTATCTATATTTAACGACAAAAAGTGATTAAGGAAATCGTATCTTTTGGCGATTCCCGAAAACATTTGGTTGACGGCTTTGGCGTGTTCGAGTTCGCCCGAAGTTCTTTCGTTTGGCATTTTTATAGTTTGTTAATTTCTTCGACAGTTAAACCTGTCGCCTGAGCAATACCCGCAATCGGAAAACTTAACATTTTCAAGTTTCGGGCTATTGCTAGTTTTCCTTGTTCGATTCCTTGTTCGATTCCTTGTTCGACTCCTTTGTCAAAACCTTGCGTTCTCGCTTCGTCTTCGCCTGTTTTTCGGATTGCGTAAGCATCACGATAGCTTTTCAAACCTGCTTCGTATTTGTCGCGCTCTTCGCGGTTCAGTTTTGCCAATGCCGCGACGTTGAATAGTTTGCTGAAGACTTTTTCTTGAAATTTCTTCGGTTTTTTTTCCAAATCGGGCAAGTGCCGAAAAACGTAAAGCCATTTATCCTGCATTGTTTCAAGTTCGGTTTCAGTCTTTTTGAAGTTCGGCATTGTCAGATAAATATACATCAATTTATCGTAAAATACTTGATTTTTCCGGTTTTTCAACTGAACTTTGTGGATTACGTCGGGATTATCGCGGTCTTCGGGAAACACAAAATCTAAAATTCCGACCATATAAACAGGTGCGAGTTTGTAATCCCAATCGCCTTTTAAGGCTTGTTCTTGAATCGGAAATGTCGAGTAATAAACGCTGCGGTCTTTGAAGAAATTTTGCTTGGCTTTTTGGACTTCGACCACAAATCGTTCGCCGTTTTCGCCGATGCAGTAAACATCGAAAATCGAACGGCGTTCAAACACCGATTCGGTTAATCGTTCGTTTTTGGCATAGCTTAACTCTTTTATTTGGTGAACTTCGGGCAAAAATTGGTTGAGAAAATTTATCAACAAATCTTTGTTGGGTTCTTCGCCAAACAATTTTTTGAAGCCGAAATCGGTAAACGGATTGATGTATTTTTCTTGCAACATTTCAATTATTGAACCGCCTGTTTTGTCAAAACCACGGTAACAAAAGGCTGTTTCGACAATTTGTCGGCAACTCGTTGAACATCGGGAAAAGTAACCGCGTTCAACTTTTGAATTTCGTCTTTGACTGAAACAAGTTTGAAAGTTTCAACATCGAGCCATTTTTCCTGCGTTGATTTTTTCTCGATTTCGGCTGAAATTTTTGCTCTTGACTTTTCAAATTCCGCCACCGTTATTTCGCCGAAAAGTTTATTTTCAAATAATTCTTTCGCAGTTTTTACGCTTGAGTTTTTCGACAAAATTTCGTCCGATAAATTTGAAACACCCGTAATGATTACACTCGGCAGCAAATTTCGCTCGTAACGAATAAAAAAATCACTGCCGTTTTCTTTTGAAACAACTTCGCGGCTGTTCAAAATATCAAACAAAAATTTTACGGCAAAATAATCCTTGTCGCTTCGCGCGACTCCGCGTAAAGCGTAACGAACTTCCGTTTTTTCGACCGAATCCGAATTGATTATCAGTTTTTCGGTATTTGGTTCATTTGGCGAAGCAAACGTTGCGGGCACAAGTTTATCGGCTTTTTTCCAGCCGCCGAAAAATTGTTTACTCGCTTTCAAAGCCAAGTTAAATTTGACGTTTCCCGTAATTGTCAGCGTGGCGTTATCCGAAGTCAAGAATCTTTCTTTGGCAAAAACCAAGTCGAATCTGTCGATTTTCGTCAGAGATTCAAGCGTTCCTTCTTGCGGTCGCCCGTACGGATATTCGTTGAGCAGTTGTTTGGCAACGGCTTTATCGGCAATATATTTCGGATTTTTCAGCAACTCTTTTATTTTTTCGACTCTTTCACCGCGAATTTTTACAAAATTGTCTTCGGTAATTTGCGGGTTTGAAAGTGCCGATGAAAGCGTTTCGAGCATTGACAAAAACGCTTCGGATTTTCCGCTCGCGTCAATTTGAATATAGTCGTAAGTGCTTGTAACGACAAAACTTCCTTCCAATTCCTGTTCAAAATAATCTTTGGTTTGCTCGGTCGGAAACAAAATATCGGCAAGCAAAGCCATGACCCCGACTTTGTTTTTCGGGTCAAACGCCGAACCGCCGTGAATACGAAGTTTGAATGAAACTTTTTCGTCTTTCGGATTTGTCCAAACTAACAGTTTCAAACCGTTTAGCAGTTTATCTTGACGAGGTTCGCTTAGTTGCGCAAACGCAAAACTCACGCCTGCAAAAATCAAAATAATTAAAATTGCGGTGTTTTTGAAAATTTTCATAAAATTCATCATTTCATCTATCATTGAACATTTAACAGTAGTTGGATGTCAAACGCAAACTTTTGGATGGCTGAAAGCAACGATTTTTAATTTGCGCGCATCATACTTTTTGTTAAATTAAACAAAGACGATTTAACATTAGAAAAAATCGGGTTATAATTTGATTGTGAGGCTAAAAAGATGGGAAAAATAGTTAAGTATTGTAACGCTTGTGAAGAAGGTTTTGCGGAAAAATTTACATTTTGTCCAAATTGCGGAAGCGGTTTGACGGCATTTGAGATGAATCCGGTGCAGACAAAGACAAGTGAAAATATTCGGCAAACGACAAATTTGACGCAAAGCGCTTCGGTCGCCAAGGCTGAAAGTGCCGGTAAATCGACTTTTACCGAACCGCTTTTCGCCGTTCCCGAACCGATTGTCCACGCTGAAGATGAAATTGTTACGACTCAACTCGTTGCCGAAACAATCGTGCCGACAACCGTTTTTAATAAAGATTTTGAGAAACCAATCATCGATTTTACCGAAATACCGACAGAAACAGTTGCTCCGATTGTGCCGGAAAAAACGATTACAATCAGCGGTTTTACGCCGATTTTTAATCAAGCCGAAACAAAAGAGTTTATCGACGATGATTTTTCGGACAACGAATTACAATCCGTGCAGTATCGAACCGTCGGCGAATACGAGTATCGCCCGACGTTTGTCGAAGACAAAAATCGAGGCAGTCGCTCGATGCTTTTGTTCGGTTCGCTGGCTTTTGTCTTCATTTTACTAAGCGGAAGCTGGGTTTATTCTTTGTTTGCCAAAAGTTTGAGCGTCGATTCGCTTGACGACCAAATTTTTTCGTATGTTACCCCGCCTGACGACGATCCATTTGAAAAAGAAAAACAGGTTATCGAGAAAAAAATACTTGAAAAAGGCGGCGGCGGCGGCGGCGGCGGTAAAAATGAAAAAGAGCCGACATCACAAGGACAATTAGCTCGTCAAATGGATAAACCCGAACTTTCGCCGTCATCAAAAATGGACAGAGTTACAGATCCCGCTTTGACGCAAAGAGTAGGCACGCAAGGAAATCAAAAAACTGTAATTGACCCGAATCAACGTTACGGCGACCCGAAAGGCGGAACTGCAATTTCCGACGGACCCGGCAGCGGCGGCGGGCAAGGAAGCGGAAACGGGACGGGACAAGGACGGGGCGAAGGGACAGGACGCGGAAACGGTAAAGGTTCGGGAAGCGGCGACGGAAACGGAAACGGTAACGGCGACGGAACAGGTAACGGCGATGGCGAACCGCCGCCGACAAGAAAAGTGCCGACTCCGACACCAAGACCTGTTTCGACCCCCGAACCGAAAGTTGTGGCGGCAAATACCTTCAAAATCACTTCGCAACCGCGAGCGAATTATTCCGATGCAGGTCGGCAAAATAACGTCAACGGCGTTGTTCGTTTGAAAGTTACATTTTTAGCTTCGGGACAAATCGGCGGAATTTCGGTTGTGAGCGGTTTGCCTTACGGATTAACCGAACAAGCAATCTCGGCAGCCAGAAATATCAAGTTTGTGCCAGGTGCCGGAACGGTTTCAAAAACTGTGGAATACAGATTTACGTTATATTAAAAAGTTGTTTCGTCGGTCATGATGTAAATAGTTTAGCGAGTTTGAGAAAATCCGCTAAACTATTTTTTTGATTCGTTCGATTGATTCCTGCAATCTTTCCATTGATGTTGCATACGAAATGCGGATAAAACCTTCGCTTCCGAAACCTGCTCCGTTGGTTGTTACACAATAAGTTTCGTTCAATAATCTGTCGGCAAATTCGCCCGAAGTTACGGCAAATTCCCGCACATTCGGAAACGCATAAAACGCACCTTCGGGCATCGAACATTTCAAACCTAAGTCATTTAACGCAGGAACAAAATAATTGCGTCTCTTTTCGTATTCCGCCAACATTTCTTTGACCGAACTTCTTGAATTTTCTACGTCATCCAACGCGACCGCACACGCATATTGGGCGAACGAAGCCGGATGCGAAGTTGAATGACTTTGCAGTTTCAACATCGGTTTTGTCCAACTTTCAGGGGCGATCGTATAGCCGACACGCCAGCCTGTCATCGCGTAAGTTTTTGAAAATGATCCGCATATACAAACAAATTCGCTTAATTCTTTCGGCAGACTCGCAACCGAAAAAACCTCGTTCGGCGGATAAACGAATAACAAATAACATTCGTCAGAAATTACATAAATTCCTTTTTCCGCGCAAACTTCGACGATTTTACGAAACTCGTCCGCCGGAATTACTCGACCACTCGGATTCGACGGCGAATTTAGAATCAATAACTTTGTGTTCGGCGTAATCGCCCGTTTTACTTGTTCCGCCGTCAAAATAAAATCGGTTTCTTCGGTGTCGATAAAGACATTATTCGCTCCCGCGCAGTTGACCATTTCGGGAAACGAAACCCAATACGGAGCAGAAATCAAGACATCGTCACCTTCGCCGACAGCCGACAAAATCGCGTTGAATAACGCTTGCTTTCCGCCCGAAGTCGCCATTATTTGACTCGGCGAATACGAAACGCCGAAATTACGTTCGTAAAAACTTATAATTGCGGACTGCAAAGGCTTTACGCCGGCGGTCGCGGTATATTTCGTCTCGCCGCGTTGCACCGATTCCCAAAGCGCGTTTTTGATAAACTGCGGCGTATCGAAATCCGGTTCGCCGACGCTCAAATCAATCACATCTTTGCCCTGAGCCTTTAACGCCTGAGCCTTTTGCATCGCCGCGATGGTTGACGACGGCGACATTTTTTGGATATGTTTAGAAACTGTAAAAGTCATAAATACACTATTTTACAGGGATGAAAAGGATAAAAACAGGATAAAACCAAAGAAAAAAATTGATAAAGTATGGTTATTTTTTGTCTTTTTCTTATCCTGTTTTCATCCTCTTAATTCCTGTAATTCTTAATTCTTAATTTTTCAAATACTGATTTTGGCACAAGTCCTTCAATCTTTCCACCAAGTTTATAAATTTGTTTTATCAAACTCGAAGAAATATAAGAAACAGTCGGGTTTGCAACCAGAAAAATTGTTTCGATTTTTGGTTCGAGTCGTTTGTTCATCAGCGACATTTGCAGCTCGTATTCGTAATCCGCGATTGTCCGCAAACCGCGCAAGATGTTGTAAACACTCGATTTATTTGCATAATCAATCAGCAAACCGCTGAAATCTTCGACAATAAATTTACACGTTTTCGATTCAGGTAACGAATCTTCTATCAACTTTTTGCGTGTCGCAATATCGAACATCGAAACTTTGTCGGGATTATTCAAAACGCCGATAATCAGTTCGTCGAAAAGCGTTGAACCGCGTTCGATAATGTCGAGATGACCGTTTGTAATCGGATCGAAGGAACCGGGATAAATTGCGCGTTTCATATTTTTATTGATTCATTTGCCGAGTGATTTATTTTCCTAAAACTTTGTGTTCAACAATTTTTTCGCGGCGGCTTGAATTTCTTCGTGTTCGACTTCAAATTCCGGAATCATTTTCATTTTCAACACAAAATCGAGTTGTTTTTTTGCTTCGGCATCTTTTTTCACCGCCAAATACGCTTCCGCCAAATGAAGATAAATATACCCGTTTCCTTTGTCGTACTCCAAGGCTTTTTCCAAAAGTTCAACGGCTTTTTCGGGCTTTCCGCCGACCAAAGTTGTTTTCAATTCAACTTGGGCGAGTCCGTCGAAAGCGCTTGCGCCTTGATATTTCGGATCGATTTGAATGACTTTGTTCATTCCGGTTTGAATCTCGCCGACCGCTTTGATACCGACGGTGATCGGACTTCGACGAGATTGTTCGCCCAAACAAGCCGCATACCAAAAATATCCGTCGGGTTTATTCGGCTCAAGCCGTGAAGCGATAATTGCCGCCGCGTAACCTTCTTTCAAAAATTTATCGGCTTCTTTTTCGTCCGTAACTTGTTTGCTCAAAAAATAATTATATTTCGCAAATTTCCACTCGACTTCAAAATCGCGTTTGTCGGAATCGCGTGCGCGAACGATGGTTTTAACCGCTTCACGCAATTTATTGACATCTTTTCGTTGTAAAAATAGCGCTTCCGATTGCTTAATCAATTCTGCCGCCGGAACAGTTTCTTTCGGCTTAACTGCTTCTGTTGCATCAGTTTCCGAAGCACAAGACGAAGCGAAAACAACCGCGAAAAGTAAAAAACCGATAATTTTTAATTGTTTCATTGTGAATTTATCCCGAAAATTTGTTATATTTTGTTGCTTACGATAATTTACAGCAAACAGCATTTTCAAACAATGAAAGAAAGACAAAACGCGGCGGCTTTTTACGATTTAGAAGGAACTTTGGTCAGCACAAATCTCGTGCATACACTCGGATTCTATGCTCAACGGCAAGGCGGACTTATTCCGACACTCAAAAAAAGTGCCTTAACGCTGGCGAAACTGCCTTTTTTTGCGGTTACGGACATTTACAGCCGCAACGTCTTTAACGAAGTTTTTTTCAAAAGTTACAAAGGCGAATCACAAGATCGTCTGCGTTTTTTTGCCGATGAATTGTTTGAAAAAACGCTCAAACCCGCGATTTACGAAGGCACGTTCGATTTAATCAAACAATCAAAGAAAAACGGACATAAACAAGTTGTTTTGACAGGTGCGTTAGATTTTTCAATCGAAAAACTGATGGATTATCTGGGCATCGATGACTATGTTGCCAACCGCTTGGAATTCGTCAACGGCTACGCTACCGGACGCGTCCTTCCGCCCGTCATGGCTTCTGCCACTAAAGCCGCGTGGATTCGTGAATACGCCGAGAAAAACAACATAAGTCTTTCAGATTCATACGCTTACACAGACAGCATTTCAGACCTTCCGATGCTCTCGATCGTTGGTCATCCTGCCGCCATCAACCCCGATTTCCGTTTGAAACAAGTCGCATTACAGCATAATTGGGCAATTCTCAAATTAAAGTAGATTTGCCATTTACGCGATAAAGGTTTAAGTTAATAGAATAGGCTTGACTGTAAAAGTAAGTGAGTGCTTACTTACCAGCAAATTAATAAATGGCACAATCATATACAAATTTGATTTACCACATTGTTTTCTCGACCAAAAATCGTGAACCGATAATTACTGAGCCGTTGAAATCGAGATTGTATGAATATATCGGCGGAACGATTCGCAAACTCGGCGGAATTTCGTTGGCGATAAACGGACCGGAAGATCACGTTCACGTTTTGGCAAAATTGCGACCTGATAAAAGTGTTTCTGATGTGTTGCGGGATTTGAAAGCAAATTCGTCGGGTTGGATGCACAATGTTTTCCCCGAAACGAAAGATTTTTCGTGGCAAAACGGTTACGGAGCATTTACGGTGAGCAGTTCGCAAATTGAAAAAGTAAAAGATTATATTGCCAATCAAGAAGAACATCACCGAAAACACGGCACGTTTCGAGATGAATTTATCAAATTATTGATTGCCAACGAGATTGAATTTGAAGAGAAATATTTGTGGAAATGATTTGAAATATAAAACAATCCGTTTCCGCAATCAGCCAATGAAATTGGCGACAGCGTAAAGCCTAGCGTGATAACGCTAGGTAAGGTTGAAAGAAAAATTAAAGCTATCGAAAGATAGCGACAGCCGTTAAATTATTCGGCTGTCGCCCGTTATCACGGGCTTTGGCGTTTGTGGAAATTCGTTCCCAGCTCTCACGAGCTAGGCTTTATGCTGACGCTATCTTTCGATAGCTTTTAGATTTGAGGTATAACTATGAATAAGAAACTAGCTTCTACAATTTTATTTTTTTGTTTGATGTTTGGACTTTCATTATCTGTGATTGCCCAATCAGAAGAAGATTATGTATTTGATGAAGATTCTTTGATCGAGTCAGAATTACTTTTCCTGACTCCCAACAAAGATATTTATGCAAGTCTAAAATCAATTTCCGTGTCTGTCTCTTTCAAAGATGCACCTTTATTTAACGAGACTGCTGAAAAACAAATAAAAGCGGATATTGAAACTAAATTGAGAAACGCAGGATTTGTAATTGATAAAAATTCTCAAAGCACATACTTATACATAACTGCAAAATCTGAGTATTCCGGAACAAGTCTGACCTCTTTTGTGATTGAAGTCTCATTTAACGAAAAATTTCTATTGGAAAGAAAGCAAACTATTTCTAAAATTGAAAGTATTTGGAATAGAAAAGCCAGAATACTGCCAAATTCAATTGAAAAGAATACGCTTAGAGATACCGTCAGAAATTTAGTTGATAAATTTATTGCGATTCGTGCAAAGTCAAATGAATCAGCTTCAAAAGCTCCTTTATCAAAAGAAGAATCGAAAAAATTATGGGACGAGGTCGATGCCTTTTTAGAAGAAACTACTCCAAAAAAAGAAGATTCACCATTCACAGCAACATACGTTGGCGGAAATCGTCCGCCCGAAGTTGAGATTTTTAATGATACAGACAGAACGCTTTACATTGACATTGGGCAAAGCAAAATGACGGCTTATACAATTCCATCAAAAGCCAGCAAAACGATTCAACTTGTTGACGGAAATTACAATTATAAAGCAGCTGCACCAAGAGTTACACCGCTTCAAGGCAAGGAAGACTTTAAGAAAGGTTATCGTTATACTTGGCGGTTTAGAATTATAACTGTAAAAAAATAAAGATTTTACACACTATTTATGGCACTACAACTTAGACGCAAAACACACGAATCGGTCGTGTATATAGACAAAGACTCGGCACCGCGAATTATGCCGTTTGGCGAGGATTTTATTTTGGAAGACATTCCCATCGGCACGCGGGTAATTTATCCGAATCCGCCGATTCAAGGTTTGCCGAACCGTGAAGCCGCGATTCGTTACGCGATAAATCATCCGCTCGATGCAAAACCGCTTTACGCACAACTCGAACCGGGAATGAAAATCACGATTGCGATGGACGATATTTCGCTACCGCTGCCGCCGATGGCTACGCCCGATTTGCGTCAGACGATGCTCGAAGTCGTGCTTGATTTGTGCTACGCAAACGGCGTTGATGACATTCATTTGATCATCGCCAATTCCCTGCACCGCAAAATGACGGAGTGGGAAATGAAGCGAATGGTCGGCTCGAAAATCCACAACGCTTTTTATCCCGAACGCTATTACAATCACGATGCCGAAGATGACGATAATCTCGTAACTCTCGGTTACACAAGACATAACGAACCTCTGCGAATCAACCGACGTGCCGCTGAATCGGACATTTTGATTTATTTGAACATCAATCTCGTGCCGATGGACGGCGGACATAAATCGGTTGCAGTTGGGTTGTGCGATTATGAATCGTTGCGAGCTCATCACGAACCCCAAACAATCCGCGATTCGCATTCGTATATGGATCCGCCCGCGTCGGAGTTGAATCATAAAGTTACGCGATTAGGAAAATTGGTTGACGAGCATTGCAACGTCTTTCATATCGAAACGGCGTTGAATAACAAAATGTTTAGCGACGGCTACGATATTTTGACCAAAAACGAAGACGAATTTACCTTTGCCGACCGAATGAAATGGGAAGCAATGCGGCGGACATTTTCAAAAATGCCGCGTGGTGCGAGACGAAAAATGCTTCACGCGATTCCGGCTCAATACGAAATGATTGCGTGTTACGCAGGCGAAACGGAGCTTGTTCACGATAAAATTCTCGAAAAAAATTATCAGCAATACGAAATTCCGGTCAAAGGTCAGTGCGATATTTTGATTACGGGCATTCCCGATATTTCGCCGTATAACGTCTATTCCACGCTAAACCCTTTGCTCGTGCAAGTTATGGCGATGGGTTATCACTTTAATATGTATCGTAACAAACCGCTTTTGCGAAAAGGCGGCGTGATGATTCTGACTCATCCGTGTATGGACGAATTCGACCATAACTTTCATCCAAGCTACATCGAATTTTTCCATCGCCTGTTGCCCGAATCACGCGACGCATTTTATCTCCGCGAAAAATACGAACGAGAATTTGCATCAAATCCAAGCTACGTTGAAATGTATCGACGCGGCAACGCCTATCACGGAGCACATCCGTTTTTTATGTGGTATTGGGGCGAAAACGGCAGACAACATTGCGGAAAAGTAATCGCCGCCGGAGCCGAAAACTCTCACGTTCCCGCCATGTTAGGTTGGGAACGGGCGGACAATCTGACCGAAGCGATTGCGATGGCGAGAAGTTATATGGGCAGAAATGCTGAGATTACAATGCTTCATCAGCCTGTGATCGGGCTGTGTTCGGTAACGGATTAGGCGTAGAATATAACAAATGGAGGTTTGAAAGATGTCGTATTCAAAATTAACTTTGAAAGATTTGCAAAAGGATTTTAACCTTGAGGCTACATTTCAAGAAAATCTATTCACGAAAATTACCCCAAGAAATGCAAGCGACTGGCTGAAAACCGGTCTTTCTCTCGGGGTTGAATTGGCACTCCAACAAGATACGGAAAAAGCACGTTCAGAATTGATAATTTCGCCTGTCTTTGTTGAATTACGAACCCAAGCGGAAAAAAAAATCAGCGTGTTTTCAGGCATCGAATTCAATGTTGATAAGAAACTGAGACTAACCGGAACGTGCGATTTTTTAATTTCACGGTCGGCATATCAAATGCTTTTGTCTGCTCCGATAATTGTCGCCGTTGAAGCCAAACGTCAAGATTTTGAAAAAGGTTATGCTCAATGTATTGCTGAAATGATTGCCGTCAGAATTTTTAACGAACGCGAAGGCAACCCGACCGAAAGAGTTTATGGAACTGTAACAACAGGAGATGTTTGGCGTTTTTTGAAGCTCGAAGGCGACAAAGCACTTATCGAAACAGTTTCGTTTGATATTCGTGAAGATTTGGAACGCATACTTGGAATACTTTGGGCGATGACTTTTGATGAAGTGAAAAGGAGTTAATTTATGTCGTATTCTAAATTTACGTTAAAAGAATTGAATCAAACTTTTGGAATAAATCCGAGTTTTCAAGAGCATTTGTTTTCTAAATTCCCGAAACGAAAAGCAAGCGATTTGTTGATTGAAACTCTCGCTCAATCAGTTGAATTTGCTCTTTTGCAAAATACTGAAAAAGCACGTTCCGAATTCATTATCGCACCTGTTTTCTTAGAGTTACGCAAACAAGCTAAGGAACAAATCAGCATCTTTTCAGGCGTGGAATTTAATGTTGACAAAAAACTCAAGTTAACGGGTGCTTGCGATTTTTTAGTTTCGCGTTCGGCTTATCAAGGCTATTTGAAATCGCCGGTTGTGATTGCCGTCGAAGCAAAACGACAAGATTTTGAAAAAGGCTACGTTCAATGTATCGCCGAAATGATCGCAGCCCGAATTTTTAACGAACGCGAAGGACACCCGATCGAGAGAGTTTACGGAACGGTTACAACGGGAAATGTTTGGCAATTTTTAATGCTCGAAAATAACCAAGCACTTATTGAAACAGTTTCGTTTGATATTCGAGAAGATTTGGAACGCATCTTGGGCATTTTGTGGGCAATGACTTTTGATGAGGTGAAGAAGTAATCTATGCCGTTATCTTCGATAACTAAAACGCTTTCGCATTCGTCCCCCACAATTTGCATTGTGGGCTACAAATATTTCGCTGTTTTCAACGGCTAAGACTTGAAGATTTATGGTTGAGAAAGAAACTTTAAAACAGATATTTCAAAACCCTGATTGGTTTGTAGAAATTCAAATGACGCTCGACTATTCGCCTACTTTGCGAATTCAGTATTTCGGAAATGATGAATTTGGAGCGTTTCATTTGCATTGCGAAGGACTTTTAACAGAGCAAAAGAAGTTCAAATATATTTCAATAGAGCAAAGTTCTTGGTTACAAATTAAGGAAGCCATACAAGAATATATTTCAAACCCAGTTGCCGAAAGGGAAAAGGAAACAGAGATGAGCGTAAATGCCATGTATTTTTTGAAAGTTAAATCTCCAATAGACTGTTTTGAAATAAATTTGTCCGTAAGTTCTCCAAACAAATTATTTAGAGATTTTGTAAATTATTTGCTTAATTTTTGTCCGCCTTTGAATGATGAAAGAGTAGCAAAATATTACCATTGTTAGTTTTATCAAATGAAATTATCACCAACAGAAATTTTTAATAACAAGAAGATATTCTTCATCGGCGGCACGGGTTTTGTGGGCAAGGTAACGCTTTCAATGTTACTGCACAATTTTCCGAATATCGGCAAGGTTTACGCGACCGTGCGGGCGAGGGATAAAAACGAATCGCTCAACCGTTTTTGGAACAGCGTCGTAACTTCGCCGACTTTTGACCCGTTGCGAGAGAAATACGGCGATAAGTTTGAGGAATTTATCCGCGAAAAACTCGTGCCTGTCAACGGCGATGTTTCGTCTGAATTCTTGGGAATGGACGAAGCGGAAGCCCGCGAAATTATGTCTGATTGCGACATTATTATCAATTCGGCGGGAAATGTTACGTTTAATCCGCCGTTGGAATCTGCTTTGCGGACAAATGTTGTCGGCACGAATAATGTTTTGAATCTGGCACGATTGATGAAACGCCCGACACTCGTTCACGTTTCGACCTGCTTTGTGGCGGGAAAACGAAGCGGTTCGATTTGGGAAAATGAGCCTGTTATCGGCTATTTCCCTAAAAAAGAAGAACTTACGGGGACGACTTTTGACGTTGACCAAGAAGTAAAAGATTGTGCGAGATTGAGCGAACAAGCTCGCCAAGAAGCCGAAGATGCCACGCAAACCGCAAAGTTTCGAGAACTTGCCCGACAAAGATTTATTGACGAAGGACGCGATCCCGACGATGAATCGGAGATAAAATCGGCGATGTTCCGCGAACGTAAAATGTGGATTCGGGAACGGACGACCGAACTTGGAAATGCTCGTGCCGATTATTGGGGCTGGACGAATATCTATACTTATTCCAAGAGTTTAGCCGAACAAATTGTCGCCAAACAGGATGATATTGTTAAAATTTTGGTGCGTCCAAGTATCGTCGAATCTTCGGTCAATTATCCTTTCCCCGGTTGGAACGAAGGCTTTACCACGACTGCTCCGCTCATCCTGATTGCGTTGCGTGGTCAACCAGTCATTCCCGTCAACGAAAAGCTCGTTTTGGACATAATTCCCGTGGATATGGTCGCGGGGGCGATGCTCGGTGCGGCGATGAATGCGTTGATTGACGATAAACCGCCGCTCGTTTTCCAAGCGTGTTCGGGCGACGTAAATCCGAATGATATGAAACGGATTGTCGGACTGGTTGGATTGTATAAACGCCAACATTTCAAGGAAAAAGAGACGGGTAATAAACTCGTCAATCGCATTTCGGGAATGATTGAAACGACGACCGTAACGCAAAAATCGTATGAAACTTTTTCCGCTCCGATGTTGAATAATTTGGCGAAAAAAGCGACCGGATGGCTCGATAAAGCGACTCCGCGTTGGGGCGGCGGACGCATCGGCGATATTGTCAATGATGTTAAAAAATCGGTCGAGAATTTTGAACGCACAACCGAAGAAACCAAGCACGCATTTGAGATGTTCAAGCCGTTTATGGTTGACAACGAATATCATTACAGAGCCGATAATACAAGGGCTTTGATGAATTTAGTCAAGTCTAGCGAGAAGCACTTGTTACCGTGGTCGCCCGAAAAATTGGACTGGTATGACTATTGGTTAAACGTCCATTTTCCGGGGATGCGAAAGTGGGTTTTGCCGACTTTGGAGGAGGAATTGGACAATGTAATCGAGAAGCGTGTCCACACTTACAAAGACCTCGTGGATATGTTTGAAACCGCCGTCAAACGCTTCCCGACCCGCGTTTCGATGCGGATTGAACGCCACGGCAAAAAGGAGCAATACACCTACGAAGACGCGAAAGAATTGGCGTATCGAGTCGCCGGATTTTTAGTGAAATGCGGCATCGAACCGCATCAAAAAGTCATCCTTTTTTCCAACAATATGCCCGAATGGGGTTTGTCTTATTTCGGGATTTTGAAAGCAGGTGCAACCGTAATTCCGATTGATCCGAGTTCAAATGCCGAAGATGTCGCAAAATTTGCCGAAGCCGGCGAAGCATCTGCAATTCTAATTTCACCGCGACTTTACGACGAAAATCCAAAATTAAAAGAACTGACAAATGTTCCGATTTACGTTTTCGACGAAGTTTTTGAGATGCCGAGCGAGATCGAAGAAGCCAAACGATTAGCGAAATTACCTGCTAAAATTTCGTCAAATACAATCGCAAGTTTAATTTTTACGAGCGGCACAACGGGAACGCCGAAAGCCGTGATGTTGTCGCACAAAAATTTCGTCAATATGGTTTCGATGCTCAGTTCGGTGCTGGAAATGAGCATTTCGGACGGCGTTTTGTCCGTGCTTCCGCTTCATCATACTTTTGAATTTTCGGCGGGATTTTTGACACCATTCACCAACGGAACGCAGATTACATATTTGGACGAATTGAACGGAGATGAACTGGCTAAAGCGTTGGAAAATGGGCTGGTTACGGGAATGGTTGGTGTGCCTGCCCTTTGGGAAATGCTGCATCGCCGTATCAAAACAGGTTTCCGCGACAAAGGCGATTGGTTCGCAGATTTGGCTGATAACATCATTGATTTCAACAGTTGGTTACGCGACCACACACCGTTTAATCTCGGTCCGATTGTCTTTTTCCCGATTCACGAAAAATTTGGCGGGCGAATGCGTTATTTGATTTCGGGCGGTTCGGCGTTGTCGGAGCGTGTGCAAAAAGATTTGCACGGACTCGGATTTACGATTCTTGAAGGCTACGGCTTGACCGAATCTTCGCCGGTTTTAACTTTTACCAGACCGCAAAATAAACTGAATAAAGGCTCGGTCGGCAAAAATTTGCCCGGTGTTGAAGTCAAAATTGAAGACGCGGACGAAAACGGTGTCGGCGAAATTTTGGCTCGTGGTCAAAACGTGATGGTCGGATATTTTAACAACGAAGAAGCGACTAGATCAGTTTTGCACGACCGTTGGTTGCGGACAGGAGACCTTGGCAAAATTGGCGACGATGGCAATTTGACGATTGTCGGACGCTCGAAAGACATCATTATTGACAGCAACGGCAAGAATATTTATCCCGATGAAGTCGAAGAACTTTACGGTAAATCTAAGTTGATAAAAGAGTTAAGCGTTGTCGGATTATTGGACGAAAACGGCGGAGAAAAAATAGCGTGTTTGGTTGTCGCCGATTACGAATTTGATATTACGCTTGCACGTTCCGAAGTAAATCGCCAAATCGAAACGCATTTCCGCGAAGTTTCGCAAGGTTTAGCGTTTTTCAAACGAATCAAAGTTTTGCATTTAACGCCGTTTGAATTGCCTCGAACTGCCACACGAAAGGTAAAACGCCGCGAAGTTATCGAAGAATTACAGCGATTAGAAGCCAAAACGAAAGGCGAAAATAAGTTTCAATCCGACAAAAAAGCGGTTGGAAATGTCGGTTGGCTGTGCGATATTGTCGCCACAGTTGCGAATCGTCCGCGAGCCGAAGTTTCGCCCGACTCACGTTTCAGCGATTTCGGGTTCGACAGTTTGATGTATGTCGAATTGGCTTCGGCAATCGAAGATGCGGGCGGAAAATTACTCTCGCCCGACACTTTGAACGAAGTCCAAGATATGCGTGAACTGCTTGCCGTTGTCGAACGTGTGGACAAAACTAAACGCATCGAAGCACCCGAAATTGAAGCGAAAAGCAATGTCGCGGATGAAATTTACGTTCCCGGAATTCTCAAACGAATCGGTAATGTAGCGATAGATTTTGTCGGTGAAGCTCTTTATAATCAAGTGCTTACGACCACCATCGAAGGACAAGGAAATGTTCCGCCGCACGTCAATTTTATCGTTGCCCCAAATCACGAATCGCATCTCGATACAGGACTTGTGCGAAAGGCTTTGGGCAAAGATGTGGCTGAAAGAACCGTCGCCGTTGCCGCCGCAGATTATTGGTTTGACACGAAATATAAACGGGCGTATATGGAAAATTTCACGAATCTCGTCCCGATTGACCGCACCGGAAACTTGCGACAATCGCTCCGATTCGTCCGCGAATATCTCGACGGCGGTTACAACGCCTTGATTTTTCCCGAAGGCACACGCAGCACGACGGGCGAAATCACCGAATTCAAACCCGTCATCGGCTATCTTGCCTTAACCTGCAAAATCGGGATTCTGCCGATTTACGTTCACGGCACTTTTGAAGCGTTCCCGAAAGGAATGACGATTCCCGCCAAAGACAGTTTCGGTGCAGAAATCGGTGCCAAAGTCGGACGCTATTTGGAATATGACGAACTTGCCAAAATGACCGATGGCATTTCCAAAAACGAAGCATATCGTTTGATTGCGGCACGAGTTCAACACGAAGTCGAAAATATGCGTGATGGTAAATCGGAGAAATTTGACGTTAATGCGTTGCGTAAAAAATGGAAGGCTGAAAGACGTAAGACGCGAAAGCAGGAAGTTGTGATTGATGAGTAAGAAGCCAAAATTTCACGATTTAGGAGAAGCATTTTGGCATATCAGGAAAAATCCGCTGGAATATTTGCCTGAAAAATCTTTATCGCTTTTCAATGCTTTTTGGCTGGGTTATGAGTGGCATTTCGAAGTTGAATTTAAGGAATATAGAGGCTTTGATTTACTTGATGGTTTTCACGAATTCATGTGTAAAAAATTCAGAGTTCCTTCAAATCAAAGTTCTTTCAGCATAGCTCAGTTATATTCCAAAAATCAGGCAGAAGCCTTTGATTTATGGTTTGCATCTTTAGAAGAATTTCTGTCAAAAAAAGATGGGACTTCTGATATTGAGAAATACTACATTATGCGAAGAGAAACTGATGATGTAAATACAACAAGAAGAGAAGCAGATTTTTTTGAATTATTGAAGGCTGTATTGAAAGGACCTGCGATGTATTTCGGATGTATTTCTTTCACTTCGGTTACAAGTTTTATATTCGGCTGGGTCAGATCAACTCAGGATTTTGATTTTGAAGAAAGTGAGCAAGAAAAGATATTCAAAAGCTTTCAACAATATATCGAAGACCGACCTTTTGGGTTGAGAGCCGAACAAGAAGGTGCAAGTTTACCTCCAACTCCACCTTGGAATAGACTGATACTGACACGAACGGCTCATGTTGCAGCTGAAGAAAAAGCGTTGGAAATATTTACAGAATATTTTGATGAGTTTGCTTTTCAAGAAAAAGGTTACGTTGATTATGTGGAGAAACGTTGGAAAAATGCTTTTGAACATCAAAAGGAATGTCATATTGTTAGAGGTTGGGAAAATTCTAATTACCAGACGTAAATATCTAAACCAATCACATGACACAATCCATTAGCGCCGGTTTCAAACTATGAAATTGCTGTTTGACCAAAATTTGTCTTGGCGTTTGTCTCGAAATCTTGTAGATATTTCCCCCTGAAACTCTGCCTTTACTTTTTTACTCATAACTTTTTTCTAAAAATTCTCAAATAATTTCGAGTTGAATAGTTTTCTTGCTATACTTAACCTAGATTTTGCAACTTTGCCGAAATCGGTTTCGTAAAGTTGTTTTGCAGTTGTTACGCTATTTAAGGAGCTTAATGATAATGGGATTGTGGACGAGAGTGAAGAGAATGTTTCGGGCGGGAACAGGCGCCGCGTTGGAAAAAATGGAAAACCCCGAATTGGTTTTACAACAAACCATCCGCGATATGCGCGATCGGGTGCCTGAACTCAATAATTCGGTTGCCCAAGTAATGGCGACCGAGCGAATGTTGGCGAAAAATAAAGAACGGCTTGCTTCGCAGGTCGTTGATTTAGACTCGAAAATTAAGGCTTCCGTCAAAATGGGACGCGACGATATTGCCACGGCTTATATCGGTCAGTTGCAACAATCGCAAGTTGATTTGGAAAAAACTTCTGCTCAAATGGAGCAAGCTCAACTTGCGTCGAAACAGGCGCTTAAAGCCCGCGACAATTACGTTTTGCAATTAAAAAATCGTACGGCAGAAGCAATGCAGTTGATTTCGTCTGCCAAACAAGCGAAATTACAGGAACAACTTGCCCAAACAATGTCAACTTTCGATTTGGGCGACGATGCTTCAACTTTTAACGAAATGCGCGAAAAAATCGATCGCCGTGTTGCCGCCGCCGAAGCAAAACTTCAGCTCGGCACATCATCGGTTGACAGCCAAATGTTCGACATCGAAAAAGAAGCCCAACAAATGCAACTTAACGATAAATTGCTCGAATACAAATCGCAAATGGGCTTGCTCGGCGGTGGCGAAAGTTCTGCTCCGAATCAATTAAACGCAGGTTCGGGAGCGGAATAATCAAGCAGAATTTATTAAACGAGTAACTTACAACGAAAAAACGGCATCTAATTTTTATGGCAGATTTAGCAAAATATCAACAAGACTTAAACAGATTTAACACGAAATACCACAAAGAAGCCATCAAAGAGCCAATCAATTTTTGGGGTTTAGCCGGATTTGCAGTCGCCGCCGCTTACACGCAATCTGTCATTCCGCTTGGTATCGCATTACTTTTTGAAATTCTCTATCTCTTTATTACACCGTTAGTTCCGGCTTATCGCCAACTTGTAACCGACCGTGAAAAAACAAGAATGCGTGAACTGAATTTGGCAAACCGTGAAAGTTTGATTAAAAGTTTCAGTCCGCGTGAGCGTGAGGCGGTCGAATATCTGCGGTGGCAAAAAGAGCAGATTTACAAAAATTACCACAAATTTACAGGCGCGCGCGAACTGCCGTCTAATTTGACTTCGCTCGATCAGCGTTGGGAAGATTTCGTCGATTTGTTGGACGTTTATCGTCGCCGAAAACAGCATCTGAAATCGATCAATCGCCAAGCCGTTCACAATCAACTTTCGCAAGCCTTTCGGGCAGTCGAAAGTTCACAGGACGAGAAAACCAAACGTATTCAGCAAACAAACGTCGAGATTTTGAAACGCCGAATTGCCTCGTTCGACGAACTTGAAAGGTCGGTAAAATCGGTCGAAGGACAACTTCAGTCGATTGAAAATTTCTTTGGTTATTTGAACGATGAAATAGTTACGATGTCAACGCCGGAGAAATTTTCTCTGCTTGATTTTGAGCAACTCAGTGATTCTATTTCGATGACAAAGCAAATGCTCGATGCTACTTCTGACGCAATCGGTGTACTTGATTCGCACAATCGGCAAATGGGAAATTACGAACTTTTACCTTCAAACCAAAGATAACGTAAAGATAAAAGGTTTTTACAAACATAAAAAACACGAAAACAAATTTAATGTTTCCGTGTTTTTTGCTTTTTAATCTATGTCGAAACGTGTGTCCGAACTCTTTTCCTAAAGTATTTCCGCTGTGTCTTCTTGGTCGTTGGTGTCGTGGATATTAGCGAAACTCAGTTGATGAACTTCAACATTTTCGCCCGTTGATTCGGCTAAATCATCGCCGCTCAAACGCGCCAAAACTACCGTGATATTGTCTTTTCCGCCGTTATCGTTTGCTTCTTTAATAAGCATTGCGCAGGCTTGTCCGAGATTGTCGAAGTTTTGGACAACGATTGCCAGCATTTCCGCGTTCCGAACTTCGTTGGATAAGCCGTCCGTACAGATTAACAAAACATCGTTTTTATTCGGCGCAAATCGCAACGGCACCGGCACAATGTCGGACATCGCTCCGAGTGCTTGCAGAATCACATTTTTCATGTGATGCGTTTCGGCTTCTTCGGCTGTGATTTGTCCCGCGTCGATTAGTTGTTGGACTAAAGATTGGTCTTTAGTGATTTGTTTGATGTTGGAATCTCGAATCAGATATGCCCGACTATCGCCGACTTGCACCAAATCAACCACGTTCGGAGTAATTCCGACGCTCGTAAAAGTTGCTCCCATTCCTTGGAATTGCGGGTCGGTGCGTCCTTGTCGATGAATCAAATGGTTGGCGTAAAGTGTTGCATCATATAGTTTTTCGACCAACGAGGCATTTTCTTTTTCCGGCGAAATTGTGGCATCCGGATCGTCGTCGATCAAAAGCCTTTGGCTGACGGTTTCAACCGCGATTTGCGAGGCAACTTCGCCGGCTAACGCTCCGCCCATTCCGTCCGAAACCGCCAGAGCAACTCCGTTTTCATCAACTTCAAAGCGTTGTGATTCAATGACAAACTCGCTCGCATCTTGCGAACTGGTCCAAGTGTTGGAATGCGAAATATCCAACAACAAATAGTTGTCTTCGTTGCCTTGGCGAATTCGCCCGACGTGCGATGTGGCAAAAACTTCTACTATCATAATTTTTGAGTTTTGAGAGTTGCAGAGTTGTAGAGTTTCAGAGTAAAAAAAACTCCGTAACTCCATAACTCTGCAACTCTATAACTAACTTAGTGCTTGATCTAAATCTCCAATGATGTCTTCGATGTCTTCAATTCCGACTGAAACTCTGACAAGCCCGTCGGTAATTCCCAAACTTTCGCGTTTTTCAAACGGAACAGAAGCGTGTGTCATACTTGCGGGATGCGAAATCAAACTTTCAACGCCGCCTAAACTTTCGCCCAAAATACATAATTTGACGCTTTCCAAAACCTTTTTTGCGTTGGCAAGCGAACCTGTTTCAAAAGCGACCATTCCGCCGAAACCCGTTTGCTGACGTTTCGCCAATTCGTGTTGCGGATGCGAAGCGAGTCCGGGGTAATAAACCTTTTGCACTTTCGGATGTTCGGCTAAAAAGTTCGCCACTTGTCGTCCGTTTTCATCGTGCTTTTCCATCCGCACAGCTAAAGTTTTTGTTCCGCGCAAAACTAAAAATGAATCGAACGGCGATAAAATCGCTCCGACGGCATTTTGCAGAAACGCAATTTGTTCGGCATCTTTTTCGTCGTTCAAGGCAACGAATCCGCCGACCGAATCCGAATGTCCGTTCAGGTATTTGGTGGTTGAGTGAACCACAATATCGCACCCGAAATCAAGCGGTTTTTGAAAATACGGCGACATAAAAGTATTGTCGCAAACGACTTTGGCGCCGTGGGCGTGAGCAACGTCCGAAACCGCCTGCAAATCGGTAACGCTCATAACCGGATTTGTCGGCGTTTCGACAAACATCATTTTCGTGTTCGGTTTGAAAGCGTTTTCGACCTTTGAAATATCGGTGGTATCGACCAAATCGAATTCGATTCCGTAATTCGACAAAACTTTACTGAATAAACGGAAAGTTCCGCCGTAAGTATTATCGCCGAGAATAACGTGATCGCCCGATTTTACCAACCGCAAAACCGTATCGGTCGCAGACATTCCGGACGCAAAAGCGTAACCGAATTTTGCGCCTTCGAGAGCCGCGATGTTTGTCTCCAAAGCCGAACGAGTCGGATTTTGCGTCCGAGCATATTCAAAACCTTTGTGAACGCCCAAAGCGTCTTGGGCATAAGTCGAAGTTTGATAAATCGGTACGGAAACCGCACCCGTTGCCGAATCCGGCTCATTTCCCGCGTGAATTGCAATAGTTGAAAATCCCATAAAAACGAATTTCAGTTTAACCTTTTCACGCAAATTTAGCAAAACTAAACACTTGCCGAAGTGAAAACTAAAAAGGCAAAAGTAAAAAGTTTGAGAATTATGTGTTTATCGAACAAAAAACCGGTCGGATTTATTTTAATTTGCGCTTAATTGTTTAATTGCTTCGTATAAAACGATGCCGACCGAATTTGATAAATTCAGACTTCGCACATTTTTGTTCGCCATCGGAATCGTCAAACAATTTTCTTTGTTTGCGTCCAATAAATCTTCCGGCAAACCGCGAGTTTCACGTCCGAAAACCAGACAATCGTCGGCTTGAAACTTAATATCATAATAATTCCGCGTTGTTTTAGTCGTTAAATATAAAAACCGCGAGTTCGGCAAAGCGTCGTAAAGCCGCTGTAAGTCGATATGACGCGACAACTTAACCTCGTTCCAATAATCCAAACCGGCACGTTTCAGCGTTCGGTCATCCATTCTGAACCCCGTTACGCCGACAATGTGCAGATGCGTATTAGTCGCCGCGCACAGCCGAGCAATATTGCCCGTGTTCGGCGGAATTTCAGGTTCGACTAAAGCAATATGCAACATAAGATGTGAATTAAAAATTAAAAATTGCCAAAGAAACTGACCAATAATCTTTTAATGTCTTGATTCTCTTTAATTTTACATTTTTAATTCGTAATTTTTAATTCTATTCTTCCCGCCATTCGGGTAATTCTTTGTATTTTCGGACGTAAATTGTCGAGCCTTTGATTCGTGTAACTTCAACTTTTTCGCCTTTCGTCAACAATTCGCCGTCTTCGGAAATCGCCGCCCAAATCGAGCCGAAAACCTTTACTTCGCCTTTATTTAACTCACCTTTACCGGCATTTGAAACCGTCCCGATTTGTCCGATAATTGAATCGATGCCGGTAATAAGATCGGGATTTGTATTTTGATAGTTGCTGAAAATTCGGCGTGAAAGGAAAGTCAAACTAATTGAAACAACCGCAAAGATTAAACATTGTCCGACAAACCCAACGCCCAAAAATCCGGCTAAAGCGGCAATTAACGCGCCGATGCCGAACCAAAACAGCACAAAACCAAGCGTAAATATTTCCGCTATGATTAGTATAACGCCTAAAATTGTCCAACCCATCCACGCAAATTGTTCCATCAATGATTAGTATGTCATAACTTAGGAAAAAGTTATATTTTGACTTTTGAAATTTGTCTGCGGTCGTGGTATCTTTTTCAGAGTGCTTGGGTGGCGGAATAGGTAGACGCACAGGACTTAAAATCCTGTATTCTTCGGAGTGTGCGGGTTCGATTCCCGCCCCAAGCACCATCTATCAAATTGTTAAAGTCTTGATTTTACTTAAGTTGTTGTAAAATCAAGACTTTTTCTTTTTTAGCTTTTGCGGATAGTGCGGATAAATGCGATAAATCGGATATTTATAGGCACGATTTAGACACGACAATTTATATTCCCTCGCCCGATTTGCGGATTGTTTTTAATGCGTGAATTGCATCGAAAATTTGTGTTGATGCAAAGTTCCTGTCTTCCCAGTCGAGCGGTGCATCGTTGCTGATTGTGTAGCCGGCGGATTGCAGATGTTTAAGAATCTTTTCAAATTCTTCGACGGGAATTTTGAACGATTTGACGCGAAATGGCAACACGCCGATTTGATTATTTGCTGTTTGTAAACTATTATTTTTCATATCATATAACTCCGATTTTTTTGGTGTTTTGGCTGAGGCTTAGACGGGTGCAACCGCCTAAGCCTTTTGTTTTATTGAACTTTTTGACGCTCCGCCATAATTGACGAATGCACCAAAACCGATGCGGCGATGTGGTAACAAAACAAACGCCGGTTGTTTGCTCGACAATTACATTCGACCAGTTTTGACCCGAATTTATTACGCAAGCACCGCACTTGATACGAATTTTCAGATTCGCCTTGAACGCGATAAACGCCCGAACCGACCAGCGAAACTTTTACCTTTTTTGTTAATTTTCGACATTTATCAAAGCCGTTTTTTAACTGTGTTTTTGGATTATCCAAGACTAAAAGCATTTTGATTGACCTCACATTTTTAATTTCAAACTTACTTGTTTGATACCGTAATTATACCAAATAGATACCAATTAAGCAAGTTAATTAAACAAATAAATAAAAAGATTTGATTAAAACGGCAACGAAGCAACCGCCGGCACAAACCGAAAACCGCCCGCAAACGAACCCGCACACGCAACCCACGAACCCGACCACACAGGCAACGCCGCCGCCGAAAAACCGCACGGGAAAACAACGACCGGAACGCCCGAACCAACCGCCAACGCAACCGATGCCCACGAACCCGAACCGAAGCCCGAAAAACACGCGGACGCGGACGCGGACGGAAACAAGCCACGCGGACAAGCGGACGAAACAAACGCCACCAAACCGCAACCAACGCCCGAAACCGCAACCGCAGAAACCAAAGCCGATGACCGCCGAGCGAACGAAGCACGACCAACGCCGAACCCCGAAGCCCGAAAAACCAACGCAGACGGACACGCCGACAAAGCGAACAAGTCAGCACCCGCCGCACAGCCGACCGCCACCCCGCGACCCGCCGCAACGACCGCCGAAACCACGCCCGAAACCAACCCGCGAAAGCGGGGCGATAACGAACGTGAACCGCAAAAACCAACCAAAACCATACAAATAGAATACCAAAATGATACCAAAAAAGCAAGTGTGAAAAGACGAAAAATGTAGGCGAACAAACGAGATAAGACGCAAACGCAACAAGATTGCACAGATGCAACAAGAAAGGAAAGCCACAAGCCGCATTATTCGCCGTTCGGAGCGATAAGCGTAGAATTGAGTTCCGCATTTGTTTGGCGTGTCGCCTCGCACGGCAAGCAAAAAGGACGAAACGAACATAAGAACCGCACAAGTGAACCGTGAGCGGAGCCGCGAACGGAAGCAACTAATGAACGCGGAGCGTGTCTTAGGCACGTCAACCGAATTAAGCAGAGCGTAGATTTTGCCAACCGGCGTTCTTTGCCGGAATCGGGGCAAAACCGAAGCGATTCCGACAATAAAAGTGCCGTCTCTGTAACTTTCGGCGAATCCTTTTTATCAATCAACCGTTTTGATTGAGCCGAATCTTATTAAATTCTTATAAACTCGGCAAAAGTGTTGTTTTCAAATCAATTCAAATACTTTACTTTTTCAATTATGAAAGTTCCGCAAATTTCCATTACGGAAGTTAAACAAATCTTGTTACGACACGGCGTAAGTCTTGATGAAAAGAAAGTTGTTATTCTCGGCATTCGCGGTTACTACAAAAATTCGATGGGCAGAGTCGGCGAAAATGACCGCAATATTTATGATGATTGTCTGTGCGTCATCGGCGTTGACGGCACGTTTCAAACGTTCCAAGCAAATACCGATCCGGCTGTTTATAAATTGGGAATTGCGACGCTTCAGGTCGGCATTGACGAAGGACGGCACGGCATTAACTTTCATTTCGGCGGCGAGAAAAGCACTTGGTCGGAAGGTTGTCAAACTGTTCCGAAATCAAGTTGGTTGAAATTTAAGAAAACAATTTATGCTTTGATGGAAAAATTCGGTCAAACGAAAGGAACTTATTTATTGATTCAGTACTAAAACAATTATGAAATTGACGATTATTTTAACAACGGCACATTCGGGTTTATCGACGGCGGTTATTTTGCTGAATCGAAAAAACACTTTGAAATCAAAAGCACTTGCGAAAGTGTTGGACGCGGCGGATAAAGGAATCCTTGCTTATTTGAGTGAAGCCGAATAAATCACACACACAGTTTGCTTCAAACTTCTTTACAAAACGATGGAAGAAACTTCTACATTAAAAACGGTCAATCTTTGGCAAACGGTTATCATTGCGTTTATTTCGCTGATTATTTCGGTGATAAGTGTCGGTGTTTACACGGGTTCGATGCAACAACGGATTCTGACGCTCGAAGAATCGAAAACAAACATTGAGCATAAACTTGATTTAATTCAATCGAAAATGGTTGAAAAGGACGATCTGCGAGAAATCAAAGATGACTTAAAAGAACTTCGCCGAGTTTCGCGTAAATAATTTGATAGCATTTTTGATAGCATTTTTGATAGCAAAAATCTATCTACAGAGACAGAGACAGAGACAGAGCAGAGACACAACACAGACACAAATAAATTGTGTGTTGTGATGTGTTTTTTTTAATTTCTTTTTTTTCAAACAATGGCAAACAAACTGATTGAAATAGATTTAAGCGAAGTTGAACGTCTGGCAGGTTTAGGACTGAGTCAAAACGAAATTGCGGCAAGTCTCGACATCTCGGTTGATACGTTAGCACGGCGAAAAAAGGAATTTGCGGAATTTGCGGACGCTCTAAAAAGAGGAAAAGCGAACGCAAAAAGTGAGATTGCCAATAAATTATTTATCGAAGCGAAAGCCGGAAACATTACGGCAATAATTTGGATTGAAAAAACGCGGTTCGGATTCTCGGAAAAATTGCAGATTGAAGATGTCAGAGATGCGGAAAAATCAACGGCAAAAGAAAGACTTGCGAACGCTCTTACGCGATTCATCCCCAAGTCGGATTCGGCAAGCGATAAGTAAATTGTCGGACGATGAAGCATTGGCGTTGCTGTACGATTGGGATTTGTGGGCAAGAGACAATCAACGTATTCCCGAAGGTAAATGGTTTGTTTGGTTGATTCTTGCCGGTCGCGGATTCGGCAAAACGCGAACGGGAGCGGAAACCGTCAAAGAATCGGTTGAAAACGGAACCGCGAAACGAATTGCTTTAGTCGGACCAACTGCGGCGGATGTCCGCGATGTAATGATTGAAGGCGAAAGCGGTTTGATGAATTTGTTTTCGGCAAACTTGCAACCGAAATACGAACCGAGCAAACGCCGCGTAACTTTTTCAAACGGTGCAATCGCCACGGCGTATTCTGCCGAAGAACCAAACCGATTGAGAGGTCCGCAATCAGATTTTGCGTGGGCTGACGAGCCGTGCAGTTGGAAGTATTTAGATGATTCCTGGAGTAATTTGATATTTGGATTGCGGCTTGGAAAATCGCCGCGTGTAATTGTTACCGGAACGCCGCGACCGTTTAAGTGGTTGAAAGATTTAATCAAATCTGAAAATACTTACGTTACACGCGGAAGCACATTTGATAATGTGGCGAATTTAAGCGAAAACTTTATTCGTGAAATAAAATCGAAATATGAAAGCACACGATTAGGACGACAAGAATTGTTTGCGGAAATTTTGGAAGATGTCGAAGGTGCATTGTGGAAACGGCAAACGATTGAAGATAATCGAATCAAAGTTATTCCGATATTGAAACGTGTTATTGTTGCCGTTGATCCGTGTCTTTCGGGTTTATCCGATGAATGCGGAATAATTATTTGCGGTGTTGATTTTAATAATTTCGGCTACGTTTTAGATGACAAGTCAATTTGTGCATCGCCGAATGAATGGGCGAAAGTTGTTGTGTCGGCGTATCACGAATGGAAAGCCGATAAAGTTGTCATTGAAAGCAATCTCGGCGGCGATTTTATGCGGCAAGTTTTATTGACCGTTGATTCACGGTTGCCGATTCAAAAGGTGACGGCAACACGCGGAAAAGTTACGCGAGCCGAACCGGTTGCAAGTTTGTATGAGCAAGGGAAAGTTAAGCATGTTGGTTATTTCGGAAAACTTGAAGACCAATTATGCACTTGGACACAAGGCGAAAACTCGCCCGACCGATTAGATGCTTTAGTTTGGGGAATGACAGAATTATGCTTAGAAAAGAAAGGTGGAAAGGTTGTTATATTTTGATTGCGATTGTTTTATTGTTTGCAATTTCGGCATTGGCACAAGTTCCGAAACTTGAAAAAAAGAAAGTAAAAGTTACTGATGGTGATACGATTTCGATTACCGAAAAAGACGGCACGAAAACAAAGGTTCGATTTATCGGCATTGATGCACCCGAAAAGAAACAAGATTTCGGGCGAACTTGCACCGATAAATTAAGAAAGTTTTTGAAAGGCGATGTGATGGAAATTGAACGGCACGGCACAGACCGTTACGGTCGCATTTTAGGTCGGGTAATCGTTGACGATAAAGACGTTAATCTTGAAATGTTGCAAATCGGCTGTGCGTGGATTTATGAATTTGCGTGGAAAGTTCCGAAAGAATATCACGAAGCATTTCAAACTGCCCGAAACAATAAAATCGGATTATTCAAAAATGAAAATGCCGAACATCCAAGCGACTACCGCAAGAAACGAAAGAAACCGGGTTAAGCGGGTTAACCGGTTATCAGTTATCAGTTATCAGTTATCAACTAATCGAGTATTCACAAAATAAAAAATTATGGATGGTTTAAATTCAGAGCAACAAAACACAGTTTTACAAATTCCGACAATCGCCGCAAATAATGTCAGCGTTTCGAGCGGTTCGGGCGAACTTTCGGATGTTCGCTTTGATTTTTCGGACGAGAAAGTAAAGGCTGATTCGATTGATTTAAGTCTCCTTGGTTTAGCGAACCGACAACGAAAATACTCGCTTTACGAACGTTATTATCGCGGAAATCATTTGTTGCAGTTTGCGACTGAAAAGTTTGAGAACGCTTTCGGCGGATTATTCACCGCGTTTTCAGATAATTTAATGAAACCTGTCGTGAACGGAATTTCGGATAATTTGCGAGTTGAAAATTTTACGGTTGAATCGGGCGAAAGTGCAATGAGTGAAAAAGTTTGGCAGATTTGGCAAGCGAACTATATGGAACAACGTTCGATGCAAGTTCATCGTGAAGCCGTGAAAACAGGCGATGCGTATGTTTTTGTTTGGAAGAACGATAACGGCGAAGTTATTCTTTATCCGAATAAAGCGAATGTTTGCACGGTTTGTTACGACGAAGAAATGCCGAATGTTATTTTGTGGGCGTTGAAAGTTTGGAAGTCGGGAAAAGTTTGGCGGCTGAATTTGTTTTTGCCTGACAGAGTTGAAAAATATACGGCAAGCCGCAATGACGACACAAGTTCAACGATTCCGAAGTTTGCAAGTTTTAATTTAATTGAAACGATGGATAATCCGTTTAAGTTTGTGCCTGTTTTTCATTTTTCGCTTGATGCCGACATCGGCGAATTTGGGCAAAGTGAAATTGATAATTTAATTCCGTTAAATGATGCGTTGAATAAACAAGTTTTAGATATGCTCGTTGCGTCTGAATTTTGTGCATATCCGCAACGATACGCGGTAGGCTTGGAAACTGATTCTTTCCCGAAAGATGCGAAAGGAAATCCGATTTCACCGTTTAAACTTGGTGTTGACGGCGTTTGGGCGGTTGATTCGCCCGATACGAAATTCGGACAATTTGCAACGGCGAATTTAGATCAGTATATTCACGTTCAAGAAAGTATTCGGGCGGAAATTGCCCGTGTCGCTTCGATTCCATTGCATTATTTAATGTTGCAATCGGCAACAATGGCAAGCGGTCGAGCGTTGCAAACTGCCGAAAGAAGATTCTTGGCAAAGATGCTTGGCATTCAAATTTCATTCGGGGCAAAATGGGCGGAACTGATGACGTTTGCGTTAAAAATTTCAAATCAAAACGTGAAAGCTCGATTGTTCACGCAATGGGCTGATATTTCGTCCGTGTCTGAAACTGAGCGACTGCAAACGCTTCAAATCAAAAAAAGTTTGGGTGTTCCGACATCGCAATTACTGATTGAATCGGGTTACGGTGCATCGGACGCGGCGAAACTTTTAGCCGAATCAATCCGCGAAGAAGTAAGCAGACAGCAGACAGCAGACAGCAGTTTGCCGAATGTTGATGAAACAAATTGAAAAGAATAATACATTTTTACAGGGATGAAGAAGATAAAGACAGGATGAAGGCAAAGAAAGAAGTATTCACAAATTGAAAGCTCGTTCACAAAACGTGAACGAGCTTTAATTGCGTGATAACCGGTAACTGCTGACTGTTGACTGAAAATAGTCTTAAAAACCACACAAAAGCAAACTTTAACTGTTTGCTTTTTTTGTTTACTTTAATTCAAGTATGGCGGAAATCACACAAACCGAATTTGACGCAATGAAAGCGAGAGCGGAAAAGGCTGAATCAAAAGTTGCGAATAATAAAGCCGAAATTGCGAAAATGAAAAGCGATTTTGATGCTTTGAAAGTTGAAAAAAACGAAATGAAACCCGAACTTGACGCGGAAACAAAACAAAAACTTGACGCTTACGATGCACTCGGCAAACGTGCGAGCGATGCGGAAACAAAACTGCGAACGTTGGAAACCGAAAAACTGTTCGGCGAATCTGCAAGTAAGTTGAAAGCACGAAACGCAAGTAAATTGTTTTCACTTGTTAATTCAAAAATTGAATACGACGACAGCGGCAAACCAAAGAATCTCGACGCGGTTTTGACCGATGCAAAAACAAGTTTTCCCGAAGAATTCGGATTGGTTGTCGGCGGCGGAAATTCAAGTTCAATCGGCGGCGGTGCAAAAGGTGATGAAGTCGGGCGAAGCGTCGATGATTTTTTGCGAGGTGCTTTAATCTGATGCCGGCTTTGGAAACATTTGAATTAGTGAAATTCAGCGGAAACCTGACAACGGTCGCAGGTTCGCCGATTGCGAATAGGTTTGTTGATTTGGATTCCGAATTGTTTGGAACGCAAAGTTTTAAGACTGATTCAAACGGCAATTTTAATTGTCATTTGAAAGTTCCGTTAGCTGTAAAAGGCGGTTCTGAAACATATTCGTTTAATGCTCCGATTGGCTGTTCGATTGATTCGTTTAATTTTTATGTCAGTCGCAAACAACGCGAATATCTTTTGAATGATTTAATAAATCAAAAAACATTAACGTACTTTAGTTTGCGGGCGGCGGTTGAAAGCGAAATTCCGATCGGCGAATGTGCGATATGGTTTGACCATACGCAAAACCAGTTACGAGTTTTAGGACGAGGTTTGTCGGGCGAATTGTACGACACTTCAATTCATTAAGTTTAGAGAGAGGAAAATTATGGCTTTAATTGATAGAAACGATGCGAATGCGTTAATTCCGGTAGAAGTTGCGAATCAAATTATTCAAGAATTGCCCGCGAAAAGTTTGGTGTTGAGCAAGTTTCGACAAGTCAGAATGTCGCACAAACAACAGCGTGTGCCGGTTATTTCGGTGTTGCCTTCGGCTTCGTTTCGTAACGGCGATTACGGTTCGGCATTGACGAGCAAAATGGCGTGGGACGATAAGTATTTGAACGCCGAAGAGTTGGTTGCTTACGTTCCGATTCCGAAAACTGTTCTGCGTGATTCCGATTTTCCGATTTGGGACGAATGCCGTCCGCGTGTCGTGGAAGCAATGGCAGAAGCGATTGACTCGGCGATTTTGTTTGGTGTCGGGAAACCTGCGAGTTGGGACGCGGCGATAGTTCCGACTGCGGTTTCAAAAGGAAACTTTTTTGACCGTGGAAGTGTTGTCGGTCAACGGCTGAATGTGGACATTTCCGAAACGATGGCGAAGTTGGAAGAAGATGGGTTTGATGTTGATGGTTTTGTCGGGCGAATGGCGATTAAATCGGGTTTGCGTGGCTTGGTTGATGCAAACGGGCAACCGATTTATCAAGCATCGATGCAACAAGGTTTCCCAAGTCTGCTTTACGGCGAATCAATCGACTTTGTGAAACATCAAGGTTGGGTTAATGCTTCGGCTGATTTAATCGCGGGTTCGTGGAAGCACGGCATTGTCGGCATTCGTGAAGATGTCGAGTTTGAAGTTGCAAAAGAAGGCGTATTGCAAGACGCGGGCGGCGACATTGAATACAATCTTCTGCAAATGGGAATGCGTTGTTTGGTGGTTACAATGCGATTGGCGTTTGCGTGCGCGCAACCTGCGACGCGATTAAATCAATCAGCTACACGCTATCCGTTTTCAGTTTTGATTCCGTAATTTGTGAATGAGCTTTGCAGGTGTTTGATTTTGAATCGGACATCTGCAAATACTTTTGAGGTAAATATGAGAAAGAAAGTGAAAACGCCGACGGGCGAAATTATCGAAGTTTCAGCATACGCTTTTGAGTTTTACTATTCGCAAAACGGATATGTTGAAGTTGACACGAAAGAAGTTGACACGAAAGCAAAAGGTAAGGTGAAATAATGTCGTTTAACCAAGTACAACCGTTTCGAGATTATTACGGTATTTTGATTGAAGTTTCGGACTTACGCATACAAGTTTGTTTGGATATTGCGAATAGACAGTTACGCGATTGGATTCAACCCGCTGTTTATGCTTCGACTGATCCTGACATTGTTGCCACGATGACGAACGCCGAAGCGGCTTTAGGAATGTATCACTTGCTTTTGAATACAGGAATTAAAACTCGTGTGTTTGGCGTTGGCACGGCTCAGACAACCGAGATGACAGCCGCCGAGTTGATGGCGTTACGCAAACAATTCTTTTCGGACGCGTTAATGATTAGTGCTAAATATCGTACTGCCGGAGCGAATCCGTTAGTGACCACGTTACCGATTTTGCGAGAAATTAAAGAGATTTTTTAATTTGTTTGCAAGTTTTAATAAAGAAAAGACTGCTTTATTTTAGGCAGTCTTTTTTATTTGCAAAGATTTGACCCAATGTTCAAAACTTGCAACCGTAATTAAATGATAGCCTTTTGCACACAGACCGCCGTCGTAAGTACCGTCGTCGATATAATTTATCAAGGTTGCTCGGCACGGCACGGGCAAGATGATTTGATTACGTCTGAGAATCTTTTCAACTTCTGAAAGTTTTATCATGGGCGTGGTTTCAAACGAAAAAGTGAAGTTTTGTTTACGCATAATTTTTTACCGTCGGCGACAACATCAGTTTTGATGATACTTCAGTTTTCAAATCTTCGATTGTGGCAAGTAAGGCAAACATTTCGGTTGAATCTAATTTCAAAAGCCGATTCTTCCAGCGTTTGCGTTTTTGTTTGATGCGGTCGCGTTCTCTGTAATTTTCGCCTAAAAACGAATAATCGTGCAGTTGAAACGGCTTCGGGAAATTCAGCCAAACGGTTTCTAAAACTTTTTGGCTTGCCCGATTTGTCGTATAAAAAGTTTCTTTCCGCCAACCTTGCAAATAATCATCGTAGAGTTTTGATTCATAACCGCTAATCATCACCATACACGGCAGCTTGACGAGTTTTTCAAGCAAGGCGATATGCTGTGATGTTTCAAGCATTTCAAAGTTATAAATCGGCTGTTTAGATTTGCGAACATCTTTCAAATACGGCGGGTCAAGATAAATCAAAGAATTTTCGGCAAAAGTAGTTTTTTCCAAAAATGATTTGGCATCATCAAAAACAACGATACAATCCTTGGCAGAGTTTTCTTTCCAAAAACCTTCTAACGATTTATCAATTTCAACGCCGATATTTATTCTGTTTGCAGGTTTCTTTTTGCGGAAAATAGCACCGTGTCCCAAAAACAATTCATAATAACAATCGTGCATCGGCATCATTGAAATTATTTTCTGATAAACTCCGCTTCCGTTTTTCCCGCCCGGATATGAATTGTTTTTATCATGTGCCATCGTTATTTTTGATGTGAATCGAGTAACTTTATTTATGATGATGTCGCCGACGGTGAAAACGTGAATAATTAGAAATCACGAAATTAAATTATCTGCATCGCGGTTTGCGTAATCAAGTAAAATGTCGGCGTGGCATTTTTGGTCAAGCGGACAAAAACACGCGAGATTTTTACCCGAAAGTTCGACAAGAAAGTTTTCATCGGTTTTCAGTTTATTAGTAAGCCAACGCTCGAATAAAATTAAAGAATATTCCAATGTTAATTTGAAATCCATAATAATACTTCTATGCACATCGCCAACTCTATACGGATTGTCGTATTTTGTCGGACGTGCGACTTTCATTGCGTCGAGTTCGTTTAATTCTTGCGAAACTTTTTGTAAATTAAAACCTTTTGTTCGTTTTAATTGAATGCGTTTCGGGTGTTGTGTAATTTTCATAGTTTTTTCCTTTTCAATTCTGCCCGTTTGCGGCAAGAATCTTCTGCATATTTTCGTTTACGTCCTGTTTTGTGATTTGTGATCGGGCGACCGCAATCACAACCGCAAACCGTGATTAAACCGGGTTTGTTCACGAATTGTGAATGAGCTTTACTTTCGTGATTTGTCGGCGATTCACGATTTGTGAATACTTGATTGGTTGCAAATCGTGATATGCTGTCCGCTTGTTCACAATTCAAAGTTTCGTGTTTTGCCGTCGCTTCACGAATTGCTTTTGCAACTGTTTTCGCCATCGGGAACGCGACCGAGTTTGCTAACAACTTCGATTTTCCTTTTTTGGTGAAAATTGTTGAATTTGCAAGAAAATCAGACGGCAAACCTTGCAAAACGCAACGCTCGGAAAACGGTCTGTCAGTTTCTTTGTCGGAACTTAAAACAGTCGGTTGCGTGGTTGTAATTCGCGGTTGTCGGTCAATTATCAATTTCGTATTGTTCAAACTTCCGAATTGGAAATGCCGTAAACGTTCTTGCGGCAAACCGCATTCAGACGCTCTTAAATCGAATCGCTGAATTGAATAATTTACAACGTGAATATCCGGAACAGCCGGAACATTTTCGAGTAAAAACCAACTCGGTTGCGATTCGTCAATCAAACGGCAAAATTCTTTGAGCATTTGGCAACCGTAACAACCGCAATTCGGATTAACTTTTTGATGTCGCCGCTTTCGGTTCACAGTTGAGTATTGTTGACACGGCGTACCCGCAATTACGCCGTCAAACTTTCCGCTCGGCAAGTGCAAGCCTCGGACATCAAAACCTAATTCAAATTCACCTGCACGGACAACGCAAAAGCCTTCGGACTCAAAACCGCGTCCGAAAATATCTATGCCGTGAAATAGTGAAAGAACGAAATTCATTTAGGTTTCCTTAATTTCAATCCCGAAAACTGCTTTCATCAATTTTCGTTTGAGTTTATATTGCGGTGTTAAAAATCCCTTCACATCTTCAACAATCTTGTTTCCCGATTTGTCGAAATAAACAAAATCGGCAACATAACGGCAAACGTGAAAGCCGTTCACTTCCAGCGAAAACGAAACTTGCAGACGCAAACCGTGAATTTCGCCGATTTGATTCAAGATTTTCAATTCCGTATATCGCTTTGCTTCTTTTTTCGAGGCGAATTTTTTGCCGTCAATAACGGTTGGAATTGCCCGATATTTCGGCACGATTGAACGAAATTGTTTTATTGCGTTTCGGTTCATTTTATTTATTTGCGTCTAAAATCGCTTGCGTTCGGGCAAGTTGCAAAATGCGAAGTATGTAATTCGCCGTGAAAAACTTCATCTTTTTTGATGATGCGATAAGTTTCTTCATCTTCGAGAATCAAGATATTTCCGTCAACGCTTGGACGGAAATCTATCGGCGAAGTCTTTTTAGTGTTGACGTTTGTCAGCCATAGAATTTCACGGTTACAGCCTTTGCATGTGGTTATTTTGGTTGGTTGATTGTTCATAAATTTAACTCGTTGTTTTAGTTTTTCGGTCTGCGATGCTCGACATTGTCGGCAAAGCGTATGATTGTTGTCGGCGTGGATGACGTGCCGTTGTTTGCGGATATGAGCGTCAAAAAAGTAGCGTAAAAAATACGCTTGCCGTTTGCCGCAATTATCACAAATGCGTTTCATTTCAAGGTTTCCAAGTGTTTTTCAATTTCAACTTGAGCCGGATAATTTTCTTTTTGCAGATCAAGCAAGTAAGAAAATTTATTGATTGCGTCGATTGAAAGTTGCCCGTGAATGCGAATTTGAACAAGGCACGTCGGCGAAATTCGCCATTGCCACACTTCCGTTTTTGTTAATAATTCTTGTTTGGTTGGATTGCTCATATTGTTAATCAGTTATCAGATAACAGTTATCAGTTATCAAAAAACTGCAGTTGATAACCGGTAACCGGTAACTGCTTGTTAAAATTCGGTTATTATTTCTTCTTTTTTTACAAGTTCTTTTTCCAGTCGTTTTTTGGCATCCAATAACTTCTCAAGATGCTCATACAAATTGCCAACGATTACGGCATAATCATCCGTGAAAATTATTGATAAAGTGAACTGCGAATTGATTGGCTTATCATCTTCGTAATCGGCGTTTCTTTCAGTTGTAAATTTGTTCATAGTTTTGTTTCCTGATAACTGATAACTGCTAACTGCTAACTGTCAAAGGTTCTTTCTTCCTCGACTTCCCTTTTTCGTCTCGGCAATGTTCGCATTTGCGAGTGCCTTTGCCGTCGATGTTTGCCATTCCGCCGCCGAAACAAACGGTGCAAGGTTCGTTGGTAAATTCGCGTTTGGGACCGAAACGCTTTTCATCTTCGACTTGCAGACGTTCGGGGTAAAGTTTGGCTAAAATCAAATAATCCGAATCGCCTGTTTTGTGTAAGTGTGTCGCTAATCCGTGTTTATTCTTCACGCCCGATTGCGTTTCGACATATCGCAAACAATCTTGCATCGAAAATTCTGATGTGTGATTTGTCGGCGGTTTTTCGTGATTGATTGGCGGTTGCTTTGGTTGCGTAATTTCAACATCATTCACACACAACACAGGCGAAGCCTTTTCTTTCACGGTTGTTTCCGCAAATTCTAAAAAGTTTATTTCAATCAATAAATCAATATCAATGTTTGTTTTGGCACCGATTTTATGCGACAACCAAAACGCATCGTTCGGCAAAACATTTTCTAACCGCGAAGCCAATAACATCAATCCGACACAATGAAATTTACTTTCGTCTGCGATTTGCTGAAATTCGTAATCGTCGAGCATTGACGAATAAATCTTTATCCACGGCGGATTGCGTTGTTTATAATGTTGAAATTTTTCAAAGTTTCTGACTTTGAGATATTTACCTTTGACCATTTTGTTACGCGACAAGTTTTAAGACTTTTGCCTTCGGACGTTGCGACGCTGAAATTAACGCTGCTTTGTATTCGATAATTTCCTCTAAAACAAACGAAATTCGTTTGCCTTGCGAGATTCGTGTTAAGTCTGCGGTGCCGGCTAAACCTTTCAAAAGTGTTGACTCGGAAAGGTTCAGCAGTTGCGATGCACAGCAAACTTTTATCAATGTTTTTGATTTAAGTAAACTCATACGAATATAAATTGCTCCAAAATGTTTTGCGGAACTTCCCAAAAACCCAACGCACCTTTGCACGGAATTGGAGTTTTAAGCAGACGCGGATTTTCCAAAACAAAACCAAAATCGCCTTGAAACCATTGACCTGTCGAAAATTCAACACAGCCGACTATTTCAACTGTTCCGATAATTGCACCGAAAACAGGCGGAAATTCTACAAATGAATCTTTTATAGATTGTGTTGGTATCGGTGCGATTTCGTGAACATCTTCAACCGCATAAAGATATTCAATCTTAGGCGTTGACTTACTTGCGTGAACCGCAACAACGCCGCGAAAGTTTGTACCCCAATTTCTATTTTCGATATTTTTTCCAAGCCGAAAAATCGCGTGAACCCAAGGTTGTTTGATTGACAGTGCTTTCATAATTTTTAGTCGTCATCTTCCTCAAAAAACAGCCACAAGCAGAAAACAAAAACTACTGCCGCCGCAAAGAATAATAATGTCGTAAGTATTGATGTCATTCCGTTTCACCTTCACTTTTAAATAACGTTTGTTGACGTTCGCTTTCCAACATTGCACGCTCTTCTAAAATCTCGCCTGTGTCGGCACGGCAAACCGTAACTTTTGATTCGTGATAGTTAAAGTTTTGAAAACATTCGATAAAACGATATTCGGATTTTTGAGCGATGGCGTGGCGAAATTGTTGCACTTGGTTGTCAAACTTTTTCACTTTCGATTTGTGAACATCTTTGACAGACGCAAAGTCTGAAATTTCCGCGTCTTTATCGTCGAGTGCTTTGATAAGTTGCTGTCCGCGTTCTTGAACTTCCGTGTCGGATAATTCAACGCGGCAATTTCGATAAACGACTATCGGTTTTACTTTTTCCGATGTTTCGGGTGTTTTGGGTGTTTCGGTGTAAAACTCTTCTTTCGCAATAATTTCAAGTAAAAGACCGTGCAGATTTGATGCGGTCAACATTGTCAGATTGTCGGCAACGTTGAACATTTTTTCGGCTGTCCATTCATAAACAAGCGGTTTATTTGTTTTGTTTGGTTCCGGACGTTCAACCAAATCAAACAACCAGTTTTGTTTTTGCCAACGTGCAACCTGTTCTTGAAATTCTTGCGAGACTGTTTTTAATGCTTCTTGAAATGTCATTTTTTCACCTCAGTTGCAAAACGTTCTTTCAATAAAAACGTTAAATGTGCGTTGCGACTGCGACCGTTTAGTTTTGCGTCAACATCAAGTTTTTCAAGTAAATCTTTTGGAATGCGAACGCTGAATGCTGTTTCGGCTGTGGTTGTGTTTTGTGTATTTGTATCTGTATTTGTCATATATTTTATTTTGGTATTAAACCAATACCAAGACTATAAAACATTTAATATACCAAGTCAATACCAAAACAGTATTAAACAAACTCGTTGTAAAATAGTATAACTTTGGTATCATTGCGGTATTAGTAATTTATAAAAGTATGAATGAAGATGAACAACCGCGTTCGATTAGGTTTCCGAAACAACTTTGGAAAGCCGTCGATGAAGATGCGAAACGATGCAAACGAAGTTCCGTCAAGCAGTTAGAAGCAATTTTAACGAGTTATTACGGACTGGAAAATATACGGCTTGACCGCGAACGATTACAGTTAATCGGCGAACTTTCGGGCAAATCAAACAAACCGATGGAAGTATTGGAATCGGAAAATGAACAAAGGAAAACGGCGTAATGGAAATTTATTCTCTCAAACCTCGCGGCGAAAAATCCGTTTTGATTTCGATGCTCGGTTTTGCTTCGGCAGGCGAACCGTGCGAAGTCGAACGAAGTTTAGAACGCATTGACCTGAACGAATTTTTGACGGGCGGCGATGCGGGCGTATTTTTGATTCAAGCAAACGGCGATTCGATGAACACGGAAATCAAGTCGGGCGATTGGTTGATTGTCAATCGAAATTTGCAAGCGAACGCCGGCGATAAAGTTTTGATTGAAATCAACGGAAAGTTTACGATCAAAAACTTTCAACCTTTCCGAAACGGTTTGCGGCTCATTCCGTCAAATCGTGATTACTCGATTATTCACGTTTCAACTAAAGATTCGTGCGAAGTTTTCGGCGTTGTAACGCACGTTTTACATTCGTTCAAAAAAATTTGAAAGTTTTGTTGCGTCCGTAACACGCGGTGTTAATTATGGCAATCACAAAGGTTTATTCGGACACGGCGAAAACGGCTTGGAAGTTCGACGCGAAAAAAGGAAAGTATTTCAGTTATAAAATAGATGTTTATTTTGGCGGAAAGCGAATCCGTGAAAAAGGTTTTGTGAGCAAGCTCGACGCGGAAAATGTTATCGCAAAACTGAAATTGCTCGAAAAAGAAAAGAAGTTCGATTTACCGAACGCCGTTAAAAGTCCGACAATTCAAGAGCTGTTTGATTTACGGATAGAATCAATCACCGAACGCAAACAACGCGAATTAACCAAACGAGTTTTGCATTATTTTCTTGAATTGATGCCGAACGATTTGCGAATAACCGAATTGACAACCGCACATTTACGCGAATTTGTGAACGATCGTAGAAAAGATAAAACGAATCGCGGCGGATTTGTGGCACCGCAAACGGTGAATCGTGAAATGGTTTGCATCGCGTCAACTTTGCACAAAGCACACGAATTTTTCAGCGAACTTGAAAATTGGATTTGTCCGAAAATTCCGCACTTGAAAGCCAACACACGCGGACGCGAAAGAGTTGTGTCGGATGCGGAAAAGAAAAAGATACTCGGTGAATTAAATAAATTGCGAGCGAGCAAAGAAAATTATTTTGCATTTCACGCTCGGCGGCGTGTCGGGCAGATTTTTGAAACTGCACTTTTAACGGGAATGCGACACGGTGAAATTGCAAAATTGCGATGGGCAGATTTAGACGAAAAAACAAAAACGCTGAAAGTTGTCAGAACAAAAACGGATTCGGTTTCTTATTTGTCGCCGTTGCCCGAAACTGTTCTGCGGATTTTCCGCGAACGCCGCGAAGATTCTGCGAGCGATTATATTTTCACGAAAAACGGCACGACCACGCAAAAGTTTTATCGAATCTTAAAAACCGCGTGTGAAACCTGCGGCGTAAAATACGGACGATACGAAACGGACGGAATCATCTTGCACGACGCACGACACACTTTCACAACCCGACTGCAACAAGCCGGCATTGATTTAGCGACAATCCAAAGTTTCACGGGACATTCAGACAAAGAAATCGTGATGCGATATTCACACGCCCGACCCGAAAGCCGAAAACGTGCGATGCAAGCGATAGAAAACACAACCGAAAACGTGAATGAGCTTTTGGAAAAGATATATTTTGAAGTGAAAAACAACGAAATAGATTGCGAGAAATTCATTGAAAAAATTAGACTGGCAGGCACAATCTAGGCACGAAATAAATTGTGCGGTGGGTAAGTTGTTTGTTTGTTGAAGTTGGAAAGATGCTTGATTACTCGCCCCAAGCACCATAAAATATTAAAAGTTTCGATGAAAGTCGAGACTTTTTTAATGCTCCGAATTCCCTGCCAAAAGTTTAACGGCGTGCGGAAGAACGGCTTTGATAACGTCGAAGCATTCCCGCACGGCTTTCGGCGAACCCGGAAAATTTATAATCAAACAACTTCCGCGAATTCCGCACATTCCGCGCGAAAGCATGGCGGTCGGGGTTAGTTTGGATGTTTCAAACCGCATCGCTTCGGCTAAACCTTGGGCTTCGCGTTCGATCACGCGGCGTGTCGCTTCGGGCGTATTATCACGCGGCGAAAAACCTGTTCCGCCGGTTGTGATAATCAAGTTCGCCCGTGTCGATTGGGTTTTAAGTGTTTCGATTAAACTTTCCAAATCATCGGAAACAATAAGTTTATCCACAATTTCAGCCTCGATTTCGTACAAACATTCAACCAAAATTTCGCCCGAAACATCATTTGCAGGCTTTCGGGAATCGCTCACGGTAATCGCCACAGCTTTTATTTTCATTACTTTTTTTGATACCAAATCACTAAATCACCGTCAATTTTTTTATCCGAATAAAACGTTTCGGTTTGTCCGATTTTACGCAAATTTGTTGTCGGAACTTCGGTTAAAGCATCGTTCGATAAAACTATTCCGCCTTTTCGCAACATTTTGTCTAAATTCTTCATCACTAATGCTTTTTCAAATTCGCCGTAATAAACAAAAATATTGGTGCCGATAATCAAGTCATATTTATCTTTTTCGAGTAACAACGGACTTTGCACAACGATATTTGTATCAAACGGCTTTATTTTCGCAAGATATTCCGAGTTTACCGAAACGGCTCGTAATCTTAAAGTTTTCAAGTTTGCCGGAACCGCAATCGGCGGTGTTTGTTTGCCGACAAAATTGCCGAAACCTGTCCAATAATCAATAAACCCGCTTGACCAGTTTGTGTCGGAAATTAAAGGCAGTTGAATCTGATACGGCTGATTTTTCTTGGCTCTTTCGACCAAACTTGCGATGTGCGAATTAACTTTCGGGCTTAAATCGTAAGTGTCTATTTTCAAATTTTTTGCAACAGCCAATTTAAGTTTGAAAAGACTGTCAATGACCGCAAAAGGCTGAATCGACTGCGGCGGATAAAAATCGTAACCTTGATCTTTGTCGGTAAAATCAAGTCCCGGACCGACAATCGCAACCCGCAAAACTCCGCTCATCAATCCTTTTTCTTTAATTTGCTTGATTGCCGATTCGATGGCAAAGTTCGGTTTCAACGAAGTGTCCGATGACAAGCCGCGAGCCTGATAAACCGCCGAACGGGCAATAAAGCTCTCGTCTCGGCTGTTCCGAGTTTGGTCGATGATTGCGGTGTAATTTTTTGCTTCGTTAATTACTCTGATAAGCGAGGCAATCACGATTTTCTTGATTTCAATTTTACCTTCGGGCGTATTCAATTCAACGCCGATTTTTTTTCTGAAATAATCACGGGCATAACTCATTCGCTCGTTATTGATTGGTGAAACAACGACTTTGGCGTAGTCTTCGAGCCTGTCGCGTAAAACTTCTTCGTAAAGTTTCACCGCGTCTTTTGATTTTTCTTGAGCCAAGCGGTTTATTTCAGTTTCGGTTAAACGCGGTTGCTTGGTGTATGAATTCCCGAACAAAAATTGATTAACAATCGAATCTTCATCACCGAGTTCCAATCTTTGCCGAATACTTGAATCACTTTTTTTTACCCAATCCGACCATTGCGACTCGTTTTTTACATCCTTAAGTTCCGGCGGCAACGAAGATTTAAGTGTTTCCAATATCGGTTTAACTTCTTGGAAAGTTAAATAGTTAATTTTTGCATTCTGCCCGAAGACCGAACTGCAACCTAACAATAAAATAAATACTAATTTTTTCATATACTTACAAAAATAGGGAAACCTTTTGGGCTTCCCTATAATTTACTGCAAAGTCTGCAAAAATAATTCTTAGAAAGTGAATCTAAGTTCTACTTGAGCAAATCTAACACCACCTTTAGAAGCACTTACAGCACCATTTGTAACATCGGCAGTTGCACCGTTTACAAATAAATTGGCGTGATTGAATACATTAAATGCATCAGCGCGAATCTGCAGTTTATAGCGTTCCGTTAAACTGAAGACTTTAAACACACTCATATCAACATTCCAAAAACCCGGTCTTCTATAAGAGTTACGTCTTTGCATATCAGCCGGGAAAGGTCCAACTTCTGTTCCACCTGAAACATCTGAAAATGTTGTCGGAGTAACGCCGGTCAAATCAATAAAATTGAAATTGTTCGGACCCGTTTGAACGCGAGTTCCGTTAAACGTAAGTCTTGTAGCGTTGTTATTTTGCAAACGAATACAAGTCGTGGCACTTGCATTAGTACAATCAAAGATTGTAAACGGAGCACCGCTCTCAATCGACATAATTGAACTAATGTTCCAACCGCCTAATACTGTATTGGCAGCACCGTTTTCAAATTTGAACGGGACAGGATAAACAACTGAACCGACAAAACGATGTCTTGTGTCGGCATCAGAAAAACCGTAATCTAAACTCGGATTAAACGGATCCAATAAACCAAGGTTAAAGTTATTGGCTGAATTACTGAATGTTGAACTCAAGTTGTCTTTGTTGACAGCATATGTGTAACGTAAAACTGTCGATGAACCCGTGCCAAGCAAATTATTGCTTTCAAACGAAGCAGATATCGAATTGTTGTTGTTGTAACCATTGTTACCACGGGTGTTGATATTTGAATACTGACAATTCAAACGGTTATTCGGTGCAATTCCGGTCGGACACGTTGTTGAAGTATTACTGTTCAAGTAACGCAGACCGGTTCCGGCACGATTGATGTTTTCCAAAGTGTAACCTTTTCTGCCTGCCGAACCTGCATATTCAATATTTAACGTGGTCGATCTGGCAATTTCTCTTTGAACCGATAAACTCCATTGATGCGCGTAAGCGTTGCGAATATCTTCGCGAACATACCGCAAACTTGATCTTGGCAATGGTGCTGTGCCTGTGCCTGCCAATGCTCCGAAATTACTTACGCTAATCGGTGACGGTGCCGAAAGAACCGCATAGAAAGGCGGGTTTTGGATAACGTTAAAAGTTACATTACCAAAGTTACGTTCGTAACCGACTCCGTATCCGCCACGCAAACTTGTTTTACCGTCGCCTGTAATATCCCAAGCAAATCCTAATCTTGGTCCGAAATTATTTCTATCCGGTGCCCAAAGTCCGCCATTTGTAGAAGCTACTTTTACTCCGCCGTTACGAATTTGTTCAAAAATATTGGCACCGGATCCCAAGAAAAAGTTGGAATCTAATCCTTCTTGTGATTTTTGCGGTCCGTTATATTCATATCTTAAACCAAGATTTAAACTCAAATTAGAAAAAACTCTCCAATTATCCATCGCATAAAAGGCATACTCTTGAAACCGATTGGTTCTTTGAAAATTTGGAGATTTGACCGGTAGATTGATTGTTCCGCCCGGTGTTTTTCCTTGCGGGTCAATCGCAACGTTAATAAGTTGTGCATTTCCGGCAGTAAAGTTTGCTAACGCCGTTGCAAAGTTTGCTCCTGAACTCAAAAAGTAGCTTGCACCTTCATAAGCTCCGAAACGCTCCTTATCTTGAATGAAAACATACTGCGCTCCAAATCTGAAACTGTGGCTTCCTGTCGTCCAGCTAAGGTTTGGTTTGGCATCCAAAATTTGTTGTGTTCCAAAAATCGGCAACCCGCCACCCGGTGAAAACGGAGCAAATCCCGGTAACGCATATGGATTTCCGTCAATATTATTTACAGCCCCGAAAGAACCAAACAAGTAAAGTGTCGGGGTCGCCGCAGATTGTGATAATGCAACTGAGCCGACAAGACGTGAATAACTGACTTTTGCGTCAAAAATCAGATTGCTTGTAAACAAATGAGTAAAGGCGCCTTGAAAATTATTATTTCTACCTTTTGTTGAACCGTCGTATCCTTCATACGGGCTGTTTGTTGCGGTTCCTGCCAAATTATCTGTACGATTGTATTTCCAACTCCCGTATAAAGAAGTTTTATCACTGATAGTCCAATCAATTCTGGATACATTATTGATATCGTTGACAGGAGTTCCACCGCCGCCGTTAGCCGGAGCGTTGTAACTTACCAGTCGGAAGCCATCCGCATCAACTTGTCCGGTTGGCGTTGCCTTCAATTTTCCGTATGCGGTAAAAAACGCTCTGGTATTTACTGCCGCAGAATTTATAAGCGCTGTGGTCGGAACCCAAGCCAAAACGCTTCCGCTGCTTCTTACTCTGGTCGATTGTAATGAGTTCAAGAAAAACAGTTTATCTTTAATAATCGGACCGCTAAAAGTGACACCGTCTTGGTTACGATTATAAATAATCTGATCTTGTCCGCTTGCATTTCTGGCAAATCCGTTTGAAGACAATGCCGAGTTACGGTTTTGAGCAAAAGCGTTGAGTCTGAATTTATTGGTTCCGCCTCTGGTGGAAACACTGACGATACCGCCTGATGCACGACCATATTCTGCACTAAAACTGTTAGTTACAATACGGAACTCTCCAACGGCATCTTGGGGAATCGTTTGTCCGACTATGGCAGAAAAAACATTTGAATTTTCGGTCCCGTCAAGTAAAATACTGGTGCTTGCCGATCTTTGTCCGTTGATTGAAACACCTACTCCGTTCCCGCCCGGATCGTTAGTCGATATGTTTGGCGCAAGTGTCGCTAAACTGTATGGGTTATTGTTGATAACCGGAAGACTTGCAATTTGTTCTCCGGTGATAAGTGTGGATTGCACTTGATCGGTTGTATTAACTTCGGCAATTCCGGTTGACACAATATCTACGGTATCAACTGTTCCACTGACGCTTAAATCTACATTCTGAGTTGTAGAACCGCCAACACTTACAGTAGAGTTGATCTTTTGGGCTTTAAAACCGGTCGCGTTAATTGTAACTTCATACTGACCCGGCAAAAGATTTGTAACCGCGTAGTAACCGCTGCTGTTTGTTGTGGTGTTGCGTTCAGCATTGGTTCCAACGTTTCTGACTTTAACCGTTGCACCGCTTACTAAAGCATCATTTTGGTCTTTTACTGTCCCATTTATCTGACCTGTTTCTTGGGCAAAAGCAAATGTTGATAATGCCAGCAAGAATGAAATAGTCAATAAATGAAACTTGATTGAAAAGTTTTTCATTTTAGTACCTCTTTTTAATTTTTAGTTTGTTTTCAAAAGCTATTTCTAGCACATTGATATAAATTATTATGCAATTTGTATGCCTTGTCCGGCACTTCGTATAATTGACGAGTTTTAGTGTGTTTAGCCTGTAAAAACTATTTTCTTTTAGATTTCTTTCAATTATATTCACATAAAATTCATTTTTTTGAATTAAACTTATACCGGTCTTTCAGCCAACATCTGTCCATTACCGCCGTCAATCCCGCGTCTTCGGCGCGTTTAACGGCTTTATCGTCAATCACGCCTTCTTGCAACCAGACAGATTTTGCGCCGATTTCGATGGCTTCATCAACTATTTTTCCCGCTTCTTCGGAACGTCGGAAAATATCGACTAAATCGACTTTGTGCGGTATATCAGATAATTTTGCGTAACATTTTTCACCCAAAATTTCAGTTTCCGCCGGATTTACAGGAATTATTCTGTAACCCTCGCGTTGCATATACTGAGCAACTCCGTGCGACGGTCGCATCGGATTCGACGATAATCCGACAACCGCGATGACTTTGTGTTCATCGATAATTTGTTTAATTTCTTCAATTTTGTTCATATAAATCTGCTTTGAAATAACTCCGAGAATCGTATAAATAAACGGCAAACGGAACAAGCCAAATAAAATCGTTGGTGATATTCATAATAATTGCGGCAAACGCCCATTTACCGATAAACATATTGTAAATCATTCCGATCGGACCGAGTATTTTACCTGTAAAACCAACCAAGGCAAGTACAAATCCGCGTTCGGGACGGCGGGCAATTTCCAAATAAACTACGCCGTAAAGTCCGACAATCATCCCGACGCAAATAAAAATTTCAGGGTAATTCGGCAATTCCATTTTGGCAAAACGAAACAGCCAATTCGGATCAACGCTGACCCAAAGTCCCCATAAAATGTTATAAGCTCCGGCAAGTATAAATGTTATTCGATGCAGTTTTTTGCGTTTCATACTCTGATTTTAGGCATAAAAAATTGATGTTCTCAACTTTAAAAAGCCAAGAACATCAATAAGTTTGTGTAAATAATCAAATTACCGATTATTGTAATTATTAGCCGATACGTCGGCAGAAATTCCCCAAGTGTAAATTATCGGCGAACCGTTGCTCGACGATAAAGCCCAGTAGGTTGGCGTAGCGGTAATCGCAGTGCTGGTTGAAAAAACACCGACATCGGTTTTGCCGTCGCCGTCGTAATCGCCTTGGGCTCTTCTGGATGTCGTATCGCCCCAAGCAACGCGTGTATTAAAAACATTTTGATTCGGGTTCAAACTGCTGGCGTAATACCACGCTTTGTTCACTCCTTCCGTAACCGAACCTGCCACATCGGTTTTGCCGTCGCCGTCAAAATCGCCCGGATTACCGAAGAATGCAGATGTTCCGAACGGGACAACTTTTACACTTGAATCGGCACTGTTAAAAATCCACCAAAGAGCATTTTGCTGAATCATAAAATCACCGCGTCCGTCGCCGTCGTAATCGCCCGGATTCGGGAATGTGCTTGTGCCGCCAAAAACGGTATAGGTTATACTCTTACTCGGATTGTTTGCACTGGCGAGATAAAACCAAGTTCCGACGCTTGGTCTGTAAACTGCCGGATCGCATCGTCCGTCGCCGTCGTAATCGTAAACAACGCTCGGATTATCGCCCGTTGTTCCGAATTGTTCGGTTCTGACGGTGTTAGTGGCACTTTGAAGAATATAAAATGCCGCCGCCGGGCTTGCGCCTGTTCGCCAGATTGTCGGATCGTCTTTTCCGTCGCCGTCAAAGTCGGCGGCAAGCGTTCGCGGTCGAACATTATCCGTATCTAACCCAAACTGAAAGACTGAAGCGCCGCCGCCGCTCAAACCAATCCACCATTCTGTGCTTAAACCCGGAGTATTTGTTCTCGTGTTAATAAAATCAGTTTTTGAATCGCCGTCAATATCAAGCGTTGTACTTCGCCGCCGCTGAATTTGTCCGCGAATTTCTCCGCCCGGATTCGCCGATGTATGAAGATTCAAATAAAACTGTGCCGTTTTCAGCGCCGTTACTTGCGCCGGCGAAAATGTGCAAAGAAAATCGACTACGGAACCCGCCGCTACGGTCGGAGGGCTTAAATTGCAAACAACCGGACCATTCGTCCCTACTCGTCCCGAATGAACATGTCCGACTGTGGCATTGCCTGTCAGTCCTGTCCAGTTCATCGTAACCAGAGCTTGTGTTCCTGCGGCATTCAGACTGATTGCGCCGTTGCCGCGTGCGGTTGGAGGGTTGTTGCCGGATTTTCTTGATTGTTGCTCATATAAGCAAGATAAGGTGAATTAACGGTGATTTGTCCGCGAATTTCTCCGCCTGTGTTGTTTACCGTATGAATATTGAAATACATCAGTCCGGCTTTTAAATCGGCAACTTGTGACGCGGTAACTGCAAAAATTGCATTGACCACAGAACCCGAAGTTACGCCTGTTGCCGGAGCTAAGTTGAAAGTTACAGGACCGTTTGTCCCCGTCGCAGCCGTATGAATATGTCCGACGGTAACATTACTTGTTAATCCCGAATAATAAACCGATGCGGTTAGTTGCGTTTCGGCATCATTCAAAGTTACGCGACCAAAGCCGGTTGCGGTTGAAGCGTTCGGCGGAACTTCCTGAGAACTTGATAAGTTTCCCGTAAAATACGAAGCCGCATTCGCCGTAAATACTGTCGAAAAAAGCACTAAACAAATCAATAACAATTGTTTTTTCATAAAAAAATCTCCTTTTGGTTTGGGGCAAGCGTAGATTAAATTCTTTTACAGACTTCAAGAACACTTGATAAATATAGTTGTAATTCGTTTTTATTTTTACACTAACACTCGGAAATATCAAATTTTTTTTTCACTTCCGTTATAAATTACGCTCAAAACAACTCCGCCGATGACAAGTAAAATGCCGATCAAAGTTTGAATCGTGTAATGTTCGTCAAATAAAATCCACCCGAAAAACAACGCATAAATTATTCCCGTGTAATTGATAATCGAAACTTTTCCGACCTGTTCCGCTTGTAACGCGTTCGTCAAATAAACTTGTCCGAGTTGCGTTAAAACACCTGTTGCCAACAAATACAGCCAGTCAACGCCAGTCGGAGTTTTCCAATCAAACAAAATATAGACGAAACCTGCGATGATTCCGACAATCTGAAAATGCAGGACAATCACCAGCGGATGTTCTTTTTCGCGCAAACTGCGCACCAGATTATAAGCAATTCCGCTGAAAAAACCGGCGGCGATTCCGGTTATCAAATAAATCGTCGGAAAATTCGTGTCGAACCCGCGAATAAAGAAAATTCCGCTGAAACTAATCGCGTAAAACAACCACTGAAACGGTTTAATCCTTTCGCCCAACAAAAAAATTGCGATGATTGCCGTAAAAATCGGCGACAGATATGAGAGCGTCACACCGCTTGCCAAAGGAACATTTTGAATCGTCAAAAAGAAACAATAAAGTGCGGTTGTTCCCGACGCGCCGCGTAAAAACAACAATAATTTTCGGTTGCCGAACAAGTTGGCGGTTGTGCCGCGTAAACCGATGAAACAAGCGATTGCCGACACAACACACCGAAAAAACACGACTTCCATCGCCGGAAGATGTGAAAGTTGTTTGACAAAAACGTTCATCAGCGAAAAGCAAAACGCCGAAAACAACATTGCTTTCGCCCCTTCGCCGATAATTAATTTTGTCCGGTTTACGCTGCTCAATTTGATAGCTTAAACGATTCGGCGACTTTGTTCCAATTCGTAATTTCTTCCGGAACTTTTGAGAACTTTCGGTGTCTAAAGTTTTGCAGTTCAAAAAATAAGGAGAAAATTTATATGTCGGAAACCAAACCAAACATTAACGTTACGCCGTTAATCGATATTCTGCTCGTGCTGTTGATAATTTTCATGGTCATTTCGCCGATGAAACCTTCGGATTTCAAAACAAAAATCCCGCGTGAACCGGAAAATGACGCGGCTCAAGCAAACATCGACACGTTGGTTGTAACCATCGATCAAAACGGTTCGTTAAAACTGAATAAAGATAAAAATCTCGGCACAACCTCAGAACCCGAACGTTTGATTGCCGGACTCGGCGAAGTTTTCAGCCGCCGCGACAAAAATCTGAACCCTGAAAAAACTGTTTTTATCAAAGCCCCGAAAGCGATGAATTACGGCGAGATTGTCAAAGTTGTGGACGCGGTAAAAATGAGCGGAGCTTCGCCGTTGAGTTTGCAAATCGACAATTTAGACAAATAAACTGCAAGTAAAAAAATGCCGAGCGACTCTAAACTCTTCGTCTTCTTGACTTTATTAAAGTTGCTCGAAAATCAACCGCGATGATTTTTATTATCCGCTCGGCAAAATCGGAATAACTGAAACGGCGTTAAAATTGTCGATTCATTTTTGCAGGTTTCGCGGTTGATGACAATCACGTTTCAAATTTCGTTCGGTCTTGTGCTAAAATCTGTATTGCCGATAAAGTTTTGCTCGTTAATCGGCACTCTAAAACTGTTCAAACCAAACAAGAGGTTTTTTTTCTGTGGTGAACTACTACAACATTTTGAAAGTTTCACCGAAGGCAACGAAGTCTGACATCAAATCAGCCTATCGTCGCCTTGCCAGAGAACTGCATCCCGATGTCAGCTCAACCATCGATACTTCCGATGAATTTGCCAAAGTTGCCAAAGCGTATAAAATTTTGGGCGATAAAAAAAATCGAATTCTTTACGACGAACAACTCGCAAATCTCGAAAATTCAAACAATTCGGTACTCGATTCAGAAAATCTGCACGCTCAAAAATTGCGGCAAATGGTTTTGGAAAAACACTATAACGATATTGTTGACCGTATGTTAGCCGAAGAACGCACCGAAGCGATCGCCTTGCAGCAATTTGTGTTTCCGCTGGTGGCGTTGTTTGTTTCGACCGTTTTTGTCGCGGCGTTTCGTCCCTTGATTTGGACGAATTCCGCCATAATCGGCAAAATTATTTTACTGACCTTGTTTGTGGTCGGGGTTTTGCACCTGTTTCGCCGATTAAAAGACGGCTTTCAAAAATTTACTTACGAAGAACCTCTCAACGAATCGATTTTGGACGAAGAACTCGAACAAAATAAACCTTATGCCCGAATTAAAACTTTTGCGTTTATTATTTTCGGCTTACTCGGATGTGTAGTTGTCGGTTTTTTTATCGGAAACTTTTTGGAGATGTTTATTGCCACAATGATGCCCAATATGTTCTCGCCGACGCTCAAACCCGAAATGATTTTTTATCCGCCGATTGTTGTTTTACTGGTTGATTTAATGCACAATTTAGCTTCTAAATTAGATTTCTAAAATTCATAAACTCTGCCTGCTTCCATCACGTTCAGGTTCGATAAGTTCAATGCTTTCAATTCTTTGCAGATTTTATCAAAATACACGGGTTTGATGTGAACAGCGAAAATTTCGGTGTTTTCATGTCGAAGTTTTTTCAGTTCCGAATTCAATATATTCGGCGTGAGATGAAACGAAGTTTTGGCAAGTTGGCGCAGTTCGTTCGGAAAAGAAGATTCGACAAACAACGCATCGAGTTTGTTTTCGTCATTCAAAAATTGCCAAAATTCGTCGGTTTCACAAGTGTCGGAACTCAGCCCGACAGTTGTTTTCCCGTCGGAAATTATCAAACCGACCGTCGGAATAACGTGAGTTACGGGAATCGCTCTGATTTTAAGATGTCCGATTACAAACTCTTCACGCGGTTTCAGCGGAATATATTCGATTAGCTTTCCGAAGTCGTTTTTCAATTCGGAAAATCGCGGATAAACGTCCCAATTAAAGATATGTTTTTCCAAAACCTCAATCGCTTGCACAGTTGCGTGAAGGCGAATCGGCTGACGCAAAGTTTCAAATAAATCGTCGATAAAAATCGGCAAAGTGGCGATGTGGTCGAGGTGCGGATGAGTGATGACAACGTTGCGGACGTTTCGACGCTGAAAATCATCGGTTGAAATTGCCAAGCTCCCCGCATCGATTGCCAAGAAATCATCGACTAAGTAGCACGTCAAATGCTGTTCGCGCGAGCCTCGACCATTTTTTATCGTGCTGTGTAAAAGTTGGATTTTCATTGTCTAAAACTCAAGTTCGAGCGGTTTTTTAAATTTCATTTTATTTGCCGGTTTTTTGTCCGCCATTGCCGTCATTCCGACTATCTCGCGCAAGTTTGTCCGCGTCCGCCGTCGATTTCGTATGTCGCTCCCGTAATCCAGCCTGCTTTTTCGGACGCTAAAAAGTAAATCAGTTCAGCGATTTCACACGCCTCGCCGACTCGTCCGATTGGATGCGTTGTTTTTGAATGTTCTAAAAAAGCACTGTATTTTTCAGCTTCCATACCGCTTTTTTTATGCAGATTGGTAACGACGACTCCCGGATTTACGGCATTGACACGAATATTTTTCGGCGCAAGTTCGAGGGCGGAACATCGCGTTAATTGATCGATTGCCGCTTTTGAAACACAATATGCCAACACGCCCGGAAATGCTCGCGAACCTGTTACGCTTGAAACATTAACGATATTTCCGTTTGATTTTTCGAGATACGGCACGCATTGTTGCATCATAAAAAACACGCACCGAAGATTTATGTTCATCATTTTATCCCAATCGTCAAGCGTTGTGTTTTCGATTGAACCGCTCGAAATTATTCCTGCCGAATTAACCAGCACATCAATTTTATTGTATGTTTCAGAAATTTTTATGATGATTCTTTCAACCTGCGTTGTTTCTCGGATATCACACAGGATAATTTGAATTTTGCCGTTTTTGGCGTGAACTTCGTCTCTTAACAAGTTCAATTCCGTCTCGTTTCTGCCGACGGCGATGACTTGCGAACCGTTTTCGGCAAAGAGCAACGCCGTTGCCCGACCAATGCCGGAGGTTGCGCCTGTAACAATAACCACTTTATCTTGCATAAATTCACGGCAAAAAATCAGAACGTAAAAATATTTTGATTTTGCGGGAGAATTATAACATAAAAAAATGACAGTCAAATTGATGGCTGTCAAGATTTTTAAGAATGAGTTGTGTCAAAAATGTAGGTTGTTACACTTTTTGCGACAATTTTCAGACATTATTTGTCGTTGGTTGTTGACCAAACAGTTGCTCGATTGCCATTCGCGTTTCATCGCGGCGGCGTTGTTGAAATTCGTTTACCCAATTTGTAACGTTTGCCACAACTTCTCTCGAAGCAACTTTTGCTGCATTTTTCTGCACTTTTACAACTGTCGTAACCGTTTGCTGCGTTCCTTTTTTTATAACTTTTACTTTTCCTTTTGTATTCATAATACCTCTTATCTTCTAACTGTATAATTTATTTATAATTGCCGACTCGAGAATTTTGTTTCTCGTTTATTTGGTTAGGCAAGTTTAATGCCATAAACCTCAGACGTTTCAAACCGGCTTTTTTGCATTTATTTTTTGACTTTTTTATCTGTCAAAAAATTCGCATTTTGCAAATAAACCGTCTTATTTTTGCATTTTGCTAATAGAGTAAACGCTTTTTCCGGCGTTTTTGTTCCCGTAATTTGAAAATAATGCGTTTTATTTTTTTCAACATTTTCGCTAAACCGTTACGAACCAAAGACTTTGTTGTAACTTAAAATAAAGAACGAATTAAATTTCAAAACTTGCAGTTATTTGGCGCAAACTTTGCTTAATACAAAAACGATGAGTTTAATTGACTTTACAATTTTATATTTCGCGTGCGGTTCGCCGTTTGCCGTTTATTATTTTCTGCAAAACCACGATTGGTTAAAATCAATTATGGTTTGGATGCTTTGGATTCCGTATTCGATTCGATTATTTCACGCCAAAGTTACATCTAAGTTAAATTTCGATAAAAAACTTGCTTCGGATTCAGAAATTGAATCAATTCAAAAAGAAATCGAACAAAGTTTGTTTGAAAACGATATAAAGCTCTCACTTTTCGAGTTTCGTGAAGTTTTTGAACGATATGTCGGGCTGACTTTGAGCAGAAAACAAAATAACGACCAAGTCGGCGAAAACGAAACTGACGTTTTCCGGATTGCAAAACACGAAAACGTCAAACTCGGCTCGATTTGTTTGCACAGAAGCAACCAATTCAAGCTGAAATATCATCAAACACTTGCGCGACGAGATTTTTTGAAAGTCATTAACGAATTTCAATCAAGCAAACTTCAACTCTCTTCAGTCAAACTGTTTAGAATTTTAGAAGACAATGAAGCCGAAAAAACGCTTAACGTCGGCAAATCGGAGTTAAATGTATGGAACACAAACCAACTGAATTTTACGAGAAAACTGCCTTTGACTTTGCAAACATCCGCAATCAACCCGAAAGATTAAACGCGATTATAACCGCAAATGCCGGAATTGCAAACGATAAATCACGGTATCGCAACAATTTAGAAATAATCGAGCGTGATTTGATGAAAAATCCGTTGAGCAGCGAAAAAGCATTTGCCAATTTCGGGCTGTTGCTCGGAACTTTTCCGCCGCTGACAATTTTCAGCTCGTTTATTTGGCAAACAATAAAAAATCACGATCACGAAAACATCCTGTTTATCACAGTTTTCCTCATTTTCATCAATCTGATTTGTGCCGTTGTCGGCTATTATTCGGGCAAAACAATTATCTCGAAATTAGTTTCTAAAACCGAGAATTATACTTGGTCAACAATGATGCTTTTGATGCCGTTGATCGGCGTTTTGTGGGGAATAATCACCGGCGGAGTCGGCGGTATTTTCATCTTTGTAATCGGCGCGTTTTTCGGCGCGATTATCGCGTCAACGGTCGGAAGCGTTGCGTTGACAACATTTACGGTTTTTCATCGCCTTTTGAAACGCGGTGATTCAATCGACCGAAAACATTTTATCCCGCTTGCCTTTGGAATTACCGCAACAATCTGCGCGTTCATTTCAGGGTTAATGGAATTTTAATTCGGTCTTGTTATTTTTATTCACGGCTTAATAATTCAGGAGGTTGAAACTATTTTAATATGACAAAAAAAATTTATGAGATGCCCGACGATCATAAAAAAGTCGTTGGAAATTTGATAAAAAGAATCGAGGATCGCGACCGCATAAAGCAGGCGATTAAAGACGGAAACGTTAAAGATCACAAATTAGCGGTCAAACTTCTGGCGGATTTTGAAAAAAGTATCGATGAACTTGAACAATCGTTGGTAAATGAATACGAGGTTCACCAAAAGCATCAAGCCGCATTGGAAGAAGCTGCCGTTTTACACGACAAATTTCTTGCAATGATTGAAAGGATGATTGCCGATATGGATAAAAATGCACCCGAATTGGCGGAAATTGCCCGGGCAATTATGGAGGAAAGCAATATTCGTGAAGTTTAAAACCGATTGTGCGATAATTACGGGGCAACTTTTTGTTTGCCGTTTTTATCCTACTTTTCGGAGAAAATTTATTGTATGAAAAAAGTTTTAAGCCTGATATTTGTCGCATTTTTTTTCGTTTCGTTTGCCAAAGCCCAAACTGCCGAAGTTACAATTTCACTCAACGAACCGTTTTTCGATGCGTTTCTCGAATCAATGTTCACCAACCTCAAACAGCCTGATTTCAAACTTTCAAACGAAGAAGACGGCGATTGCGTCGAGAAAGTAAGGCTCGAACGCGAAATGAACGGCGTAAAAACCGCAGTTAAGTTTCGGAACGGCAAAATCGTTGCGCCGATTGCGTTTACGGGAAGTTATAAAGCTCCGTTGCTTGGTTGTTTAGATTTCAAAGGTTGGGCAGAAGCCGATGTTGAACTGCAATTCGACCAAGAAAAACAGACGCTTTTCGGTCGGGCAAAAGTTCAAAACGTACAACTCAATAATGTTCCGAGTTTTGCCGGAAGCGTGGTTGCAAGGCTTTTGCAAAGTTCGATCGACAAGAAAATAAATCCGGTTGAAATACTGCGAACCGACAAACTTTCATTCCTCGTACCTGTCAGCGTGGCGAACGGCAACCTCAAATTAAACGCCAAAACAATGCGACACGAAATCGTCAACAATGCTTTGAACGTCACAATCGGCTATGAAATTGTGAAGGCGAATTAGACGCAAATTAAACTTTGTAATCGTCAAAACACTTTTGTCTTCGTGCAATTTGTCGTGTTCACGGCTAGAATTGTCAGTATGCAAGTCAAGAAAAATTTTGCAGTCAACTAAATTTCACTATTGTTTTCGATTTTGCATTTTCAATTTTCAATTTTGCATTTATATTATGTCTTTACCTTTGGTAGTTATTATTGGTCGTCCGAATGTCGGAAAATCCACGCTTTTTAATCGATTGACAGGTTCGCGTAAATCGATTGTCGGAAATGAACCCGGAATCACGCGCGATCGGATTTACGGCGAAGTCGATTGGCGCGGTAAGGTTTTCAAGCTCGTTGACACAGGTGGAATTGTGCCGGACGATGAAGCAATTATTCCCGCAAATATATTTAAACAAGCAGGTTTTGCGATTGCCGAAGCTCAAGCGATTATTTGGGTGGTTGATTCGCGGGCGGGAATCACGCCGCTTGACGAAGAACTTTCCGTCTATTTACGCAACATCGGCAAACCTGTTTTTATCGCCGCCAATAAAGCCGAATCGCGCACGGTCGAAGAAGAAGCGGGCGAGTTTTTCAAGTTCGGGTTCGAGATTTCGCCTGTGTCGGCGGAACACGGAACAGGAATCGGCGATTTGCTCGACGTAGTTTTTGAGGTTCTGACATTTCCCGAAGAAGGCGAAGTTGAGCCGCAACGCGAGATTCGTTTGGCGATTATCGGTCGCCCGAATGTCGGAAAATCTTCTCTGCTGAACAAAATTCTCGGCGAAGAACGCGTGATTGTTTCGCCGATTGCGGGAACAACTCGTGATGCCATCGACACTTATCTGACTGTTGACGGACAAAATTACACAATTATCGACACCGCCGGAATTCGTCGCAAAGGTAAAACGACCGAAATGGCGGAAATCCTTTCGGTCGTCATGGCGAGAAAAGCGTTGGAACGCGCCGATGTGGCGATTCTCGTAATCGATGCGGCAGAAGGTTTGGCGAATTTGGACGCAAGCATCGCGGGTTACGCGCTCAATTCGGGCTGTTCGCTGATTATCGCGGTTAATAAGTGGGATTTGCTTGAGGAAAAAGAGACGAATACGCAAAGTCAGTTTGAGGATAAGTTGCGTCAAACGTTGAAATTTCTCGATTGGTCGCCGATGATTACGATGTCTGCGTTGACAGGTCAGCGTGTCCAAAAAATTCTGCCGATGGTCGCTAAAGCCTTTGCCGCCAGAGATTTGCGTGTTCCGACATCAAAGCTCAACGACTTTTTCGAGGAAATGGTCATGCAACCGCGCGGCGGCGGCGGAAACGCTCCGGGCAAAGGCACGACTCGTTTGCACGTTCAATATATTACGCAATCGGGCATTCGTCCGCCGTTGTTCGTTATTTTCACTTCGGGCGGAAAAGCAGGTTTGCACTTTTCATACACTCGTTATATCGAAAACCGTCTGCGCGAACATTTCGAGTTTTTTGCGACACCGATTAAGTTGGTTGAACGACATAAAACCGGACGCGGAAAGTCGGGCGCGTGGGTTCGTCCGGACAAATCTTCCGCTGAGAAAAAGAGCAAGTTTGAAGATTTCAAAAAGCTGAAAGGCAAGCCTGAAAAAGGCAAAAATAAATTAGAGAAACGAAAAGGTAAATCTACCAAGTAACAATGCTCGGAGTTTACGAATAACAGTGTTCAGAGTTCACGATTCATCGTGATATTTACGCTTCAGCGTAGTCTTAAAAAACTACGCTGAAGCGTAAATATCAAACTAAAGTTTGAACTCTGAACTTTCTTTGAACTCTGAACTTTTATTGTAAATTTGTAAATATGGAAGTTGGTTTGTTAGTCGTCAGATTGATTTTATTTGCGGTGTTTGCGGTTGCGGGCATCGGGAAATTGTTGGATATAAAAGGTGCAATTAAGGCGACCGAAAACTTTGGCGTTCCCGCAAATTTGGCGAAAATTATCGGCAACGCGCTTCCTTTTTTGGAGCTTTTACTTGCTTTCGGGTTGTTGTTTGCAACAACGGCGTGGTTTGCGGCGATTGGTTTAACTTGTTTGTTGGCAGTATTTATCGGCGGAATGCTGAACCAGATGCGACTCGGAAACGCTCCCGAATGTCATTGTTTCGGGCAATTTAAAAGCGAACCTGTGAGCCGTAAATCCGTTGTTCGCAATGTTGTTTTTGCGGTTATGTCGCTGAGTTTAATTTTTGCCGGCGGAACAGGTCAACAGTTATCGGCGGTAAATTGGATCGGCGAATTGACGGCGGCAGAGAAAATGTTCGGCGTGTTCGGGCTTCTTATAACCGTGCTTTCAGCCGTCGCAATCGGTTTTCTTTCACACATTTTAGCGCACCAAAAACAGCTTGCCAGACAAATCGAACATCTCGATTTTGTCTCGAACGAACATAATCACGGCGAACACCGCGACGACGTTTCGCATCCGGCGGACGGTTTGCCGATTGGCGCGGCGGCTCCCGATTTTACTTTGCCCGACGTAACCGGAAAACAAATCGAGTTCGAGCATTTATTGATGCAAACAAAGCCTTTGCTGTTCTTTTATGTCAGCCCGACGTGCGAACCGTGCAGTGCTTTATTGCCCGAAATCAACGTTTGGCAAACCGAATTAAAAGATAAATGTACGTTTGTTTTTATCAGCGAAGGCACGCCGAAAGACAACATCGCCAAATTTGGCAAAGACCGCGTTGTGTTGCTTCAAAAAGACCGCGAAGTTTCATCGGCATTTTCGGCAAAATGGACACCGACCGCTTTTTTGGTTCAAACAGACGGCACAATCGCAAGCAGATTAGCCGCCGGCGATACGGCAATTCGTGAGTTAATCGATGAACTTCGGTTGCAAAAAACTATTTCTTTTGCGACCAATACCGGCGGTGAAAATCAAGCCGAAATCCACATCGGCGAATTGCTTCCGCAGTTTTCGTTAAAGAGTTTGGACGGTCAAACAGTTGAACCGCATCAACTTATCGGCTCGAAACATCTGCTCACGTTTTTTAGTTTGCATTGTTCGTTTTGCAAGAAAATGGTTGATGAAATTAAAGATTGGGAAAAGGTCAAAGGTCGCGACGAACCGAATCTCGTGCTGATGTCCGACGGTGAAATCGAGGCTCACAAAGAACTCGGTTTAAGCTCCACGATTTTAATCGACAAAGACAATGCGATTTCCAATCAACTCGGAATGAACGGCACGCCGTCCGCAATTTTGGTTGACGAACACGGCAGAATTGTTTCGGAAACTGCGATCGGGGCAGACCGAATTTGGTCGTTGATTGGTTTCAAGAAAGTAAAATAAGCAGACAATAATGCAAAGAAAACATTATTCACAGGGATAAAGAGGATAAAGCGGGATAAAAACCGGTTATGACTTTGAAAAATATCTCTTTCATCCTTTGAATGCCTGTAAATGCTCCTTCTTAACCTGTTGTAAAAGGCAGGGCTTTCCTATAAAAAAGTAAAAAGAAAAAATCAATTAAGTCTTTGTCGCGTAGCGACTTAATGAATTTAGCCGTGTCTTTTAAGGCACGGTTAAATTTGGCAATTTGTTTTCATCGCGTCAGCGATGACTGAATTCTCCGTTAATTTTCAATTGTCACTAACGCGACAACAACTCTTTGTTTTGCATTCCGTGCAATAAATTACACGGCTAAATTCATTTTGTCGTTACGCGATACTAAAGGAATTTTTTATAGGAAAGCCTTATTGTAAAAGGTTTTCTTGACGAAATTTGCGATTACCTTCTTGATTTTTGGAACTTCCCTAAATCAAAATGCTTAACATTTCGTTGTGAATCATTCCGTTGCTCGCGCAAATCGGCGGTTTATAGATGCTGAAATCGGAATTATCGTAATATGAAACTCGTCCGCCCGATTCTTCGATTAAAAGTTTTCCGGCGGCAACGTCCCAAGCCTGCAAACCTTCTTCCCAAAAGCCGTCGAATCTGCCGCACGCGACATACGCCATATCGATCGCGGCGGAACCGTCGCGCCGAATTCCGCGAGCTTTGGCAACAAAACTTTTGAAGTGTCGCTCAAAGTTTTCGCGTTCGGAAACATCGTACGGAAAACCGGTGCAAATAAGAGCATCGCCGATTTTTTCCGTGTCGGAAACGTGAATTTGTTTGTGGTTGAGAAATGCTCCGCTTCCTTTTTCCGCCGCAAACATTTCGTCTCTGGTCGGGTCAAAAGTTACGCCGACGACAATGTTTCCCTCGTGTTCAAGCGCGATTGTCACGCAAAAACAAGGATATCCGTGAGCAAAATTAGTCGTTCCGTCCAACGGATCGATAATCCATTTCCACTTGCTTTCGCCGTCAACCACGGCAACACCCGATTCTTCGGCTAAAATCGAATGTTTCGGATAATAAGTATTGATTTGGTCGATGATAAACTTCTCGGAAGCTAAATCGGCTTCGGTAACAAGGTTAATATTTCCTTTTTTATAGACGTTAATCTTTTTTCCGAACTTGTCCAGTAGTATTTTGCCCGCTTCACGAGCTGTTTGTTGCGCAAAATTTAACATTTATCACATTTGCTCTTGGTCATTCGTCTTTTGTATTTCGCAAATGACAAATGACCAACGACTATTTAACGAATCTTTTACTCAGTCTTAAAAATTCATCGACTTGCGAATCCCAAAACTTCCAATTATGTTTACCCGGAAGCTGTCGGAATTCGTGCGGAACTTTTTTAGCGGTTAAAATTTCGGCAAACTTTTGGTTTTCGCCCAACAAACCGAGTTCGTCTTCGGTGCCGCAATCGAGATATAAAAACGGCAAGCCGGCAATTTTCTCTTTTGACATATCGCCGATGATTTGCAAGATGTCGTTGGACTTTCGGACTTCGCTTTCAGCGTCGCCAAACGTTCCGATGATTGATGTTACCAAGATTCTTCGCTGCAACTCTTCTTTGCTTTTATACGACGCAATCGAAACGGCACCGCTGAATGAACCCGCTAAAATAAATTTATCGGGATATTTGATACCGAACTTTAACGCGCCGAAACCGCCCATCGAAAGTCCCGCGATTGCTCGGTGTTCTCTGTCCGCAACGGTGCGAAACTTTTTATCGACTTCACCGATTAACTCATCGGCAATATAAGTTTCGTAACGATCGTTCGGCACGGTCGCGCTGTCGGAATACCAGCCGTTATTGCCTTCGGGCATGACAATTATATAATCGTAAGATTGGGCGTATTCGGTCAATTTAGTTTTATCGACCCAATTATCAAAATGTCCGCTGTAACCGTGAAGCAAATAAACGACGGCAAATCGCTTATTTACAGCCGAATTATAGCTTGCCGGAAAGATTATTCGATACGGCATTTCACGATTCATCAATTTACTTTTAAGCGTCAGGTTTTCGACCTTGACCGCCGGTTTTGTGTCAACGGCAACTTTTGGCGCGGCAATAAATATTTGCGGTTTGTCCGTTTGGGCATTAACCCCAAAAGTAAACGCGCAAATTAACGCCCACAAAACAATAAATTTTACTTTATTCATAAAAAATTACCGCTTTAACTAAACATTTTGCCGAACCAACCGCTTTTATCTTTGCTCGTTACTTGGGCAAGTTCGCCGGCATCAAACCACACGCCGCCGCATTTGTTGCAAACGTCGATTTTAATAACTTCGTAAACCGTTTCAACCAGTTTACCGTCGCACTTCGGGCAATCTAATTCGCTTGCCAAAGCATTTTCAGCTTCCAATTTAGACTTCATCTTGGCAATAAGTTCTTGCTCTTGACGAAAAAAGTATTCATCTTCCAACGCTTTTCCTCTGTCTTCTAATTCTAATGACATAATCTCTCCCGGTTATTTAATTTATAATAAGCAAAACTTAATTTGCTTCGCGTGAAACTTAATTTGCTTCGCGTGAAACTTAATCTGCTTCGCGTGAAACTTAATCTGCTTCGCGTGAAACTTAATCTGCTTCGCGTGAAACTTAATCTGCTTCGCGTGAAACTTAATCTGCTTCGCGTGAAACTTAATCTGCTTCGC
>JANPBM010000079.1:0-4767 GCA_031430435.1 Acidobacteriota bacterium | reverse complement strand
TCCAACCGCCGACTAACTTGCCGTTTTTATTAGGTTTACCGAGAATATCCGTTTCGGTTGCCGCCACACAACCTTTGTTATTACTTTTGGCAATTTCGCATTTGCCGCTGTCGGTAATTGTAAACTTGCCGTTTTGTTTGGTGTAAGCCTTGATGTCTTCATCATCGAAGTTAAAATGTTTTTTCAAAACTTCATCGCTTATTTTGCTTGAATCGCCCGATTTAGTTACCCAAAACTTCTCTTTCGGTGTCTCCGTTTTTTTATCATCGACAACTTTGCCGCTGATGTTATTCAGCCAAGCCTTATTTTTCGGTAAACTGTCGGTTGGTTTGCGGTTGATAGCGGGAAACTTAGCTTTTGTCGGGTTAGTTTCAATAGATTTAAACGCGGTTCCGTTTATTTTAGTCATAAAACTGCTCCTTTATGGAAAATAATGTGAACAGTTATATTATCACAGCTTCGGGGGTAAAGTTTCTTTTTATTTTATCCATAAAAAAAGAGTTTCGCCGAACATATAGTTTGACGAAACTCATTAACTTTATAACGTTGTAATTCTATTTACAAAGCAAAATTGAAACTGATAAAGCCGGTTGCTTTAGCAGGTTGACCGTCGCGTTCAAACGGCTTGAACTTCCACTTTTTCAAGGCATCAAGAGCCGCCCGTTTCAGCATATCAGGTCCCGTAGAACTTTGAATTGTTGTAACATCGCCTTTTTCGTCAACCGTAAAATCAATTTTAACCGTTCCCGTCATTCGCATACTTTTAGCGATTGCGGGATAAGAAGGCTGAACAATCCGCGTTGCATATTCCTTCAACGAACCGATTTGCACAGGTTCGTTTGAAAGCGGAACATCGGGTGTCGGCAACGTTTTTACTTTTTCGGTTGACTCGGTTGGCGGCGGATTATTGGCTTCGACTGCCGAAGGTTTCTCGGTGGTTGACTCGGTTGTGTCATTTCCGCCCGCTGAAACAGGAGTTGTGTTAAAAAACGGATCGCGTTTCGGCTCAACAACTTTTTCAACGACTTTTTCGACCGGTTTTTCAACCGAAGCAACTGTCTCGACGGTTTTTTCGACCGGTTTTTCAACCGCTACAGGCGGGTTATCAACCGGTTTAATGACAACTTTTTCAATCGGCTTTTCAATCACAATCGGCGGTTTTTCGACTGTCGCAACGTTTTGATTATTAGGTTGAACCGGCGGAATAACAGGTTGATCTTTAGCCTTGATCGGACTTTTTGACTGTTCGGAAGAAACACTTTTCATTCCTTTCGACAGATCTTTAGGTTTCTTTTTATCGGTTTTTATGTCTGATATCGGAATAATCACAACCGGAACCGGCGTTGGCGTTGTAACCACGACTGCCATTGTTTCGATTTTCGGTTTTGCGTCTTCGACCACGTTTACCACGGTCGCCCGCGAAGTCGCCATTCGCTCGCGGACATCGACAATTTTGTTTTTCCAACGGCTGGCATCAAAATCATCGCGAGCCATTACGCCGCGTGCGTTCGAGGCTTCTTCGAGCAACGAAATCGAATCGTTCGGTTGTTTTTTCGCATCGCTCAACTCTTCGGATTGTTTGACAATCATCTCCAGAGTTTCCCGCATCTTCTCGATGTCGGCAGTTGCTTCGGTCGGCAAACTTTGGTCTTTGATGCTCAACCCGAACGATTTGTAACGCTCGACTTGGGCTTTTGAACCGCGCACAACTTGCGATGCAACCGAATAATAAGTTTGCGAAACTTTTTTGGTCGTCTTTTGACCGTTGTATGTTTCAATCAGTAAATCTTGGGCGCGACGATAATCGCCTTGCTCCAAATAAACGTTCATTAACATCGTCAGCGCAACGCTTTGCACCGATTCATCTTTCGTGTCCCGACGAATTCCGTCGAGTTCGTAAACCGCCGCATTATAATTTTTCGTGGCGATAAAAGCTCTTGCGCGAGCCATTTTTTGACGCATCGCTTCATCGGTCTGTGCCGTGATTGCGACTGCCAATAATAAAACTAATAAACACGAAGCCCAAAAACTTTTGACGTTTAACGGCATACAGTCTCCTCCTTTTTTGAGTTGGAATTGTTTTCCGAAACAGTCAAGGCGAACGATTTAAAGTCCGCTTTTTAACCTGTTTGTATCTTGATATTATGTTGATTTAAATGCTAACCGGCAAGTAAATTCCGCTATTTTGTTAAACTTTAGCACAATTTATCGACATCCGAAAATCCTTAAAACTCATATTCACGGTTTTTGTTCCGTAAAACACACTTTTTACGGAACCGCAAAAGTTTTATAAACTTGTTTGATTGATTTTATAAAGATGTTTTTGTAACCTTAATTTGATGCCGACACTTTTAAATACCGGCTCTGTCGGCTGATAAATACAGGTAAAATAAAGACTTTATGTATCCAAACGGAAATTTGTTCATTCCGTGTTCGCACGGCAGACTCGAAGCCATTCTCAAAGAACCCGATGAAAAATTTCGCGGCGTGGCACTGGTCGCGCACCCGCATCCGTTGGGACACGGCACAATGCACAACAAAGTAGTTTTTCGTGCCGCCGCCGGACTTTCAAACGCGAATTTGGTTTCATTACGATTCAATTTTCGCGGTGTCGGACTTTCCACAGGCACGCACGACGACGGACGCGGCGAACAAGACGACATCAAAACGGCGTTAGATTTTTTGTCGGAAAACTATCCGAATGAACCGATTACGTTCGCGGGATTTTCGTTCGGCTCACGCTTCGGGACGGAAATTGCGATAAACGATGACCGCATTGTACGAATTATCAGCATCGGAACGCCCGTCGATAAATACGATTACGAATTTTTGCACGATTGCGATAAACCGATTCTGTTCATACACGGCGATAACGACGAATTCGGCAAGGTCGAAAAACTGCAACAACTTTTTGATAGTTTGACGAAAACGGACGATAAAGAAATCGTAATTTTTGAAAATTGCGGACATTTTTTCGATAAACACCTGAACGAACTGCGTGATACGATTACAAATTGGACAGCTTCAAGACTTTAGAAACTCTGTGCTAAAATCAAAATCGAGGTTAAATCTATGTCGGAACTGCTTTTAGATTCATTGGAAATTAAAGGTTATCGCTGCTTTGAACATCTCACGATTGAAAAACTCGGTCGTGTGAATTTGATTGTGGGCAAAAATAATGTCGGGAAAACTGCTTTGTTGGAGGCTCTATTATTGTTGGTAACAAGAGGAAGTATTGCCGATGTGATTTTACAAAGACGCGGTGAAGAATATAATGATGGAACTCCTTATTTATCGAACTTAATTAACCGTATTTCTACAACAAAAGAAGCATTAGTCAGAAGTGACCATTCAAAATACTATAGTTTAGCGTTTACAAACAGAAGTTTTGAAGGAAAAGCAGGTGATTTCAAATTTCAAAATCATATTTTTATAGAAACAGGCGGAATGAATTCTACCGTTGTTAGAAAGTGTTGGGAGAATATTGAATTAACTACAATAGAAGACGAAGTTAATGAAGCAATGAAACTTATTCTACCTAATCTTCTGCGAATAAGACTTAAAGATTTTGAAGACGAAGAGTTTAAAATAATCAAAATTCCTTTTGTTCAAGTTAAAGATTTTAATAAACCTCTTCCATTGAAAAGTTTTGGCGACGGCTTAAGTCGTTTGTTTGGAATTCTATTAGCTTTAGTTAATTGTAAAAACAGTATTTTTCTTATTGACGAAATCGAAAATGGCTTTCACTACTCAATTCTACCCAAAGTTTGGAAACTAATCTTCAAAACCGCCAAAGACCTGAACGTGCAAGTTTTTGCCACCACGCACAGCAAAGATTGTTATAAAGCATTTAACGAAGTCGCCAATGCAAATGACGAAAAAGATGATGGAATGTTGATTCGGTTGGAGCGTCAAGGCGAAAAGATTATTGCCAAAACAATCAATGAAGAAAGGTTAGCACTTGCCGTTAATCACGATGTTGAGGTGCGTTAAATATATGAAAAGAAACAACATCCTCTTGGTTGAAGGTAAAGATGACGAACATGTAATTTACGCTATTCGAGATATTTACGGGGTTGCAAAAGAAACTTTTAAAATAAAAGACAAACAAGGTATCGAAAATGTTCTCGAAGAAACAGACTCGACTTTAATTGATGGAAATACAGATGTTTGTTTAGGAATCGTGATTGATGCTGACTTAGATTTAAAGGCTCGTTGGCAAGGTATTTCAAATATTTTGCAAAAAGCCGGTTACGCAAATATTCCATCTCAGCCAGACCCAACTGGAACAGTTATCAAACAGGAAAATAAAATAAGTTTTGGGGTTTGGATAATGCCGGATAATCAAATCCAACGCGGAATGTTGGAGGACTTTTTGTCATTCTTAGTTCCTGACAAGGAAAATAATCCAATTTGGAAAAAAGCTGTAAAATCAACCGAAGAAGTCTTGAATGAGGTTGCGGAAGAACATAGGTTTGGCGATATACATCTGTCAAAAGCAAAAATTCATTCATATTTGGCATGGCAAAAAGAATGCGGAAAGCCTTTTGGTATTTCAATTACTGCAAAATATTTGCAAGCCGATAATCCAAACTGCGAAAAATTTGTTAATTGGCTGAAAAAACTTTTGGTTCTACTGGTAATTTAGTGGAAAGTAGTAAAATGGACAAATGAGAACAGAAGAATTTTTTGAGAAATTGTTAGAGTTTGGCGAAGAATGGAAAGTGAAAGACGTGGAAAGTGTGGCGCAAAGCGATGAAGTGGACA
>JANPBM010000078.1:0-12580 GCA_031430435.1 Acidobacteriota bacterium | reverse complement strand
GAAAAACTCCAATGCAAATAATCTGTGCGGCAATGAGAAAACTGCTGCATATTGCTTTTGGTGTCTTAAAACACAATATGCCGTTTAACCCGAATTTGGCTTTTTTAGGTTGACTTTCAAGACAGTATCTAAAGTTTATTGGACTAAATGTACGATACGCTTTAGCTTGTCGAATAAACTAAACTTGAATGCTGTTAAAGGCAACAACAAACTAAAGTTTGTTGAACGAATCAAACAATTACAGGCAAATAGTTTGACATATTCTTGTTTGTCGCTTAAATTTAGTTGTCAATCGGCAAAACGAGCTGTTAATCACTAAAACGAGTCGTTAATTGCTCTAACGCAAGCATCAATCGTTAAAACGAGCTGTTAATTGCTCTAACACAGCCGACAATCGTTAAAACGAGCCGTTAATTGCTTTAACACAGCTAACAATCGTTAAAACGAACTGTTAATTGCCCTAACACAGGCAACAATCGCCGTAACAAGCGGTTAATCATCAAAAATAAGCTCTCAAGGCTTTAAACTTCAGGAGACTTTTGCAAAATGAATAATTTACAACAAAGAAAACTAAGCAAATATCAAACGGAAACAAGTTTTATATTTGATAATCCGGTTGATTTCCCGAAAGATTCTGTCGGTGAAAAAACCGCTAAAGCACTTTTGGCAATCATCACCCTCATTCAAAATTTAACAGGCGAACAAGTTTCAAATTTAACTCGTCAGAATGTCGGAATTAAAGACGATCGCTTGCAAGAGTTAATCGAGTTCTTGCGAAAGATAAACAGAGCGGCAAATGCCATGGCAGATGAATTTGACGGTATCGAAGACCTTTTCCGGATGCCGCGCAGACGTGCCGAAGAAGTCTGGCTTGCTACCGCCCGAACGTTTCACACTGACTCTGCACCGTTTGATGCCCAATTTCAAGACTACGATTTACCCGCAACATTCCGCGACGATTTAATGACATTGGTAAACGCGGTCGAAACGGCATCAACTGCCGCCGGACTTGCCGGAGTTCAACGTGCCGGAGCAACCGGCGGACTACTCGATTCATTTAAGACCGCAGGCAAATTATCACGCAAATTAAACGCGGTTGTTTTGAATAAATTCAGCGGAAATGCCCAAAAATCGGCAAGTTGGGCAGTTGCCTCGCACCTTGAAGCAACGGCGAAAAGCAAAGTACCGCCGACACCGCCGACAACTTAACAAAAATACTGACCATAAACCTGAAAGCGGACAAAGATTAACTTCGATGTCCGCTCTTTTTGACTAAATTTCCTATCTAAAGTAGCATTTTCTATTGACCTGAAATGAATCTTGACGATAAACAAAAAGAAGCCGTCCGCGAACTCGGAGAAGCCGTAAATTCTGCGGTTGAATCGTCGATTCGCGTCAAAAAAGCGCTTGAAACAATCCGAAATTTGGGGTTTGAACCGCATTTGACGTTGAAATTAGACATTGAATTGACGGAAATCGGGCGAACAAACGCCGAACCGCAAGAAATCAAGTTCGAATTAACCGAACAAGACAGGCAAACCTTGCGTGGCATGAAAATACGCATCGACGACCTTGATTAACTGACCGTGAAAAGTGTTCATTTACTTTTTACCGGCTACTTTTCACTATTAAACCTTGAATTACTACAATTATTACAGCGAAATCGAAGAAACTTTTATCAAACGACGCGGCAAAATTTTGTTGCTCAGTCCGCTTGATTGGGCATTGATGGAAACGTGGCAAGAACGCGAAATTCCGCTCCATATTGTCTTGCGGGCGATTGAAAAAGTGTTTGACAATTACGACAAATCGAACAAAAAACGGACGATTAAAGGTTTGACGTTTTGCCGCGAAGAAATCGAAGCCCAGCACGAAGAATGGCTCGAAGCGCAAGTCGGCAAACAACCTGCCCGAATTTCCGCATCGGAACCGGACGAAACTTTTACGGTCGAAGGCGTTGCCGAACATATCGCCGAGGTTATTTCTGCCTTGCAAACCGCCGTAAATCCCGCATTCAACGAATCTTTTACGCGAATAATCGGGCGACTCGACGAATTAAAACAAACCTTAACCGATGATTTCGAGAAGGTTGAGGCATCACTCGCCCAAATCGAGAAAATTCTCGACGAAGAACTGAAACGAAATGCCGCCGGCTTGCATCTAACCGATACCGAGAAGCAACTGAGCGGTTACAAAAAATCGTTGGACGCGGAAACTTATCAAAAAACTTTTGATTTAATGCTGCTCAAACGCTTGCGCGACGAATACGAAATTCCGCGTCTCAGTTTGTTTTACTTATAGTTTCAAGCAGCAGGTAAAGATTCGTTTATTACCGGCTGCCGGCGACTGATTTCCGACTACTTAATATATGCGTAAATTATTCAGTTTAATCGTTTTATCAATTTGCCTCAGCGTGTCATTTTATGCTCAACCGAAAGCGAAACCGACACCGCCGAAGCGACCCGCAGCAGAAAAGAAACCGCAACCCGCAGTTGATTTCAGCGAAATTCTTGACCGTTCATACACCAACTTTTTCTTCGGCTTCAAACTCACATTTCCCGCCGATTGGTTTGTCGACACGGTTGAAAACGATGCGGATTTAAAGAAAGCGAAGATAAATTTAGACATCGAAACGCCAAAGAATACAAAAAACATACTCAACGCTTTTAACTTTCAAGAAAAACTCGGCGTGAATTCGGTTTTCAGAATCTCGGTCGAAGATTTGGAAAACTTTCCGAATATAAAAGACGCGGTTGATTATTTAGACGCAATGCGTCAAACTTTCAAGGTCAAACAACTTCCGCCCGACTTTAAATACTCGGAAACAAATGCGGAAAAACTCGGTGAAATCCGGTTTGCATATCTTGACATTACGAGCAACAAAAGCAAAAAGCGTTTATATGTAACAGTTACAAACGGTTTTGCGCTTATCTTTACGCTCGCGAACAACAAAGACGAAGGCTTGCGAGAAATGAAGAGAATCCTCGCGGAAGGTGATTTTGAATACAAAAACTAATACGCTTTACGAAGTGAAAATCGAAAAAATTGTCGCTAACGGTTACGGCTTGGCATTCGCCGAAGGATTGACGATGTTCGTCTCGTTGGCGGCGGTCGGCGATGTTGTCCGCGTCCGCATAACCAAAAAAACGGGCAAAGTTGCCTTTGCGGAAATCGTTGAAATCATTGAACCTTCGCCGTTTCGCGTTGAACCCGCGTGCAAATACTTCGGACGTTGCGGCGGTTGCGATTTCCAACAAATGTCAGCCGAAGCGCAACTCGCGGCAAAACTCTCAATTTTGCAAGATTGCCTGAAACGCATCGGAAAAATCAATTTCCCGACCGAAATCCCGATTCACGCCGCCGAAAAAACCTTTGAATACCGCACACGCACTCGTTTGACCGCCGACACACGCACCAACAAGTTAGGATTTTTCCGCCGAAACTCAAACGAAGTTTTCGACATCGACGAATGTTTAATTTTGTCCGATAAATTGCAGAAAAGTTTAACCGAATTGCGTGAAACGATTGTGTACGAAGAACTTTGGGCAGATTTGGTCGAAATAGAAATGGCAAACGGCGACACCGAAACATCAACTTTCTCGGACGAAATTTTATCGGAAACAAAAGCGATAAGTTTCAAGTTCGGCGAGTTTAATTATTGGTTTAACGCCAAAACTTTTTTCCAAGGCAACCCGAATTTAATCGAAAAACTGATTGAAACAGCAATCGGCGATGTGAAAGGCGAAACCGCAATCGAATTATTTTGCGGAGTCGGTTTATTTTCTTTGCCGTTGGCAAAAAGGTTTGAAAAAGTATTCGCAGTCGAATCAAACGAAACATCAATCGAATTTGCCGAGAAAAACGCGGAACTCGCCCGAATCGAAAACGTCGAATTCACCGCCCAAGAGACAAGCGAATTTTTTGACGAATTCGCCGTGCAGAAAGTGCAATTTATTTTGGTTGATCCGCCGCGAACAGGCGTTGAACGAACCGTGCTTGACGCAATTATCAGCTTTAACCCGCAACAAATTTCCTACGTTTCGTGCGATCCGGCAACCTTCGCCAGAGATTTGAAAATTTTGACGGAAAACGGCTACGAGATAGAAAAAATCGAGGCGTTTGATTTATTTCCGCAAACACATCACGTTGAAACGGTGGCGAGATTACGCATCAAGGCATAACTGCGAGCAATCAGCCTTGAAATACGTTTAACCCGAATAAAATTGCGGCTTAACTTGAATTCTCGACGGCGTAATCTCTGTCAAATTCGCTACGAATAAATTGGGAAACTCTTCAATGAATGTGATGTTCATTTATTACTCTGCCTGTTTCATCCATCTCAAGAGTATTTGCAAAAACGGGAAAGACAGCTTCAAGCATACTTGGTTCACAAAGCAAACGGTCAAAATCAAAATCATCAGGCAAAATATCATCACATAGACTGCTTAGACTTCCATTGCTCAAATAAAAAGCGAATAGCCGGATTGTTGCACTAACACTATTACTTATCTTGTCTAAACTATCTCAACCTCTTTATCGCCTTCCAAAACCTTGCCGATTTCCTTACATTCTTCGCCCAAACTTTGCTTAATAAACGCTTTATCTGCTTGCGAACAAACAATTACCATTCCTAAACCCATATTAAAAGTGCGGAACATTTCTTTGTCTTCAACACTGCCGAGACGCTGCATCAGACTGAAAATCGGGAGTTCGTTCCAAGTTCCGCGTTTTATTTCAACCGACACATTTTCGGGCAGAATTCGCGGAATATTTTCGAGCAAACCGCCGCCCGTGATATGTGCGAGACCTTTGATCTTTCCCGAATCAAGCAAGCCGTCGAAATCTTTGAGATAACTTCTATGCGGTTTCAGCAAAGTTTCGCTGATTTTTTCGCCGTTTATTTTGTCGTGAATGCCGTATTTTCCGACCTCGAACAAAAGTTTTCTCGCCAAGCTGTAACCGTTCGTGTGCAAACCGTTCGACGGCAACGCCAAAATTGCATCGCCCGCAACAATGTTTTTTCCGTCGATTACCTTCGATTTATCAACAATTCCGACAATAAAACCAGCCAAATCGTATTCGCCGTCGGCATACATCGAAGGCATTTCGGCAGTTTCGCCGCCGAGCAAAACACAGCCGTTTTGTTTGCAGGCAATCGCCATTCCTTCAACAACCGAAGCCGTAACGTCAGGGTTTACAACGCCCGTCGCAAAATAATCAAGGAAAAAAAGCGGTCTTGCGCCTTGCACCAAAATATCGTTGACGCAATGATTTACAAGGTCTTGCCCGACCGTGTTGTGTACGTCAGCCATAAACGCGACCTTTAATTTTGTGCCGACACCATCAGCGGACGCGACCAAAACAGGCTCGCTCATATCGGGAAACGCCGCCGAAAACATTCCGCCGAAACTGCCGATTTCGGTCAAAGTTCGCTCGTTAAAAGTTGATTTCGCAAATTGTCTGATTTTGGCAACCGCAAGATTTGCGTTATCAATCGAAACGCCCGCATCGGAATATGAAATTGGTTTAGACATAAAATGAAATTATAGACTTTTTGGTCAAAATTAACCACAGATGAATTGTTGTTAAATCGACTTTATAATGAAGAATTCCTCCTGCAAAATCATATTGAATTCTTCTTTCGATTCAACCGCAAGCTCTATTTTTTCGCCGTTGATTGTTTCGATAAATTTACTGTCGGTCAAAGTTTTTCTGCCGTTTTCGGTTAAAATCGAGCAAACTTTCCCGCGTGTAAAATGCGATTCGGGCGAAGTTTGATGAAAATTGCACATTTCCGTAAATTCGGATAAATTTCGTTCTAAATCTTTGAAAATATATTCGCTTTGCCAAATATCGCTGTCTTTTTTGACGACTTCAAAGTATTCGGTATCAAATTTTCTGATTAAAAATGTGCCGTTTTTGTCGGTTTGTTCAACGTTTAAAACAAATTTCAGAGGTTCAACGGTAAAATCTCCGAAACCGACATCAACCAAAAACTCTTCGTCCGCAATTTTTGTCAAAATCGCTAAATGGTCGAATTCCGCTCCGAATTTTCCGTCTTTTTGGCTGACTCGCGCTGAAATTATTTTGCCTTCAAAACTAAGTTCGTTCAGCAATTCGTAAAACAGACCGTTCAGTTCATAACAAAATCCGCCGCGTTTTTCTTCGACAATTTTTTGATAAAACTTGTCGTTGCTCAATAAAATCGGGCGTTTCCAATGTATGTCGAGATTTTCAAACGATACATTTAACAGATGATTTTTTTGCAAAAATTTAAGATGTCCCGAATCCGTCGCAAATTTTGTTTGATCGATTCCGATTCTGTTCAGATATTTTTCGCAATTCATAGCTCTAAAGTCTATACTTACTTAAATTAACCCGCAAACTTTATTGACTTAAGTTGTCATGGCGTTTAGCATTTTGTAGAGGAAAAGTTTATAAATTTATGAGTTTCACGATTATCGATATGGGCAGCGAAGGTTTTGAGTTGAGTGCAAATGTGTGGACGTGGAAACCTACACTCGAAATTATTCGTAGTTTTAATTATGTCAACGAACGGACGTTGAACGGTATGATGAGCAATGGAACGGGCGCGAAAATGTCGCAAGACGACGCGAATGCGATTGGCGAGAAAATCCGCGATGTGATTTTGCCGCAACTTGCGCCGAATAAACGAATGTTCGGTAATTTAACCGTTACCGATAAACCCGACGACGGAACGATGTATCGGGACGCGGACGAACAGTGGAGAAATTATTCGGCAAGCCATAATTGGCTCGAAGAATTTTCCGCATTTTGTATTAAATGTAAAGGTTTTCAGGTTTTCTAAATGGAATTTTGGCAACAAGTCTCAACTTTTTTTCAACAGACGACGGTGCAACTTGTGTTGCTCGTAATGTTTGCGACAGTTCACGGATATTTGGGCGCGTGGCTTGCCGTGCGGATGTTGTTTCGTCCGCGTAAACCGATTAAACTCTTTCGGTTAACCGTGTTTCCGCAAGGTATGATTCCGCGTCACCGCGAACGTTTGGCAAACACTATCGGGCGTGCCGTCGGCAACGAACTTGTTTCACAGGAAACAGTTTTAGCCGAACTTTTCGAGAAAGATTTTCTGCGTCGAAAGATTCAAACCGTAGTCGATAATTTTACGCGCGATTTGCTGAACACAAATCATCCGACGTTAATCGAAGCCTTGCCGAAACCTGCCCGCGAACCGATTTTGGACGCGATTTCCGCGCTTCAATTAAAAATCGGCGACCACATCGCAAGTGTTTTGCAAAACGAAGAAACCGCCGCGATGATTCACGCTTTCGTCGGACGCAGAGTTGACGAAATATTCTCGAAAAAAATCTCGGAAACTATTGACGATGAAACGTTTACGCAAGTTTTAGGTTTTCTCGAAAAACGAGTTCGCGGTATTTTGAACGAACCTGTTCTGGAACAAAAAATCAACGAATTTATCGGCAAACGAATCGATGATTTTGCCGACACGACCACGCCGATCGGCGAAATGTTCACCGATGATGCGATTTTGTTGTTAAAAGAGCGTTTGAATTCGCAAGTCGAACCGATTGCGCGCGAAATTGCGTTGATTGCCACGTCCGACAAAACTCGCGGGCAAATCGGCGCGTTGATTAAAAAAGAAGTTCACGATTATTACGATAATCTCGCGTTTTTCAAGAAAATTTTCGTGTCGCGCGATACGTTAATCGGCGAAGTCGATGATTTGGTAAACGAAACTTTGCCGAAAAGAATTGAAGAAATGTTGCGCGGCGAATACTTTGCCGAAGAAGCTACAAACTTTCTTAACATCAGTATTGACAACCTTTTAGCAAAACCTCTGCCCGAAATTATCGGCACAATTTCGCCCGAAAAACTTTTGTTGCTGAAAAATCAAATTAACCGAAACGTCGCCAAACTTTTGCAAAGCGAAGAGATGCAACAATCGATTTCAAATTATCTGAGCGATACTTTCCACAAACTGCGTCCGCATTCGATCGGGGCGATTCTGCAACTTGCAAACTCGGATTTTCAGCCGAAATTAAAGCGAATGTTGTCAAACGGATTGCTCAATTTGCTTGGTCAAAAAGAAACGCAAAATATTATCAACTCGGTTTTAGCCAAACAGATCGAGCGTTTTATGTCAACGCCGATCGGTAATTTATCGAATCATTTTCCCGCCGAAAACGTCCGACAAGCCGGCGTAACCGTAACAAACACAATACTTGCCGCGGCAAAAGAAAAATTGCCCGAAGCAATCAAGGAATTTGACATTGAAGCTGTGGTGCGAGATAAAATCAATAATTATCCGGCGGAAAAACTCGAAAACTTGGTGCTTTCAATCGCCAAAGATCATCTCCGCACAATCGAACTTTTCGGGGCGTTGTTCGGCTTTGTGATTGGTTTGGTGCAGGCGATGTACACATATTGGGCGTTGAGCCACGTCGGAAAGTGAAAAGTGAAAAGTGAAAAACTAAAAACAGATTCGATGCGCGTATTTTTCCTCTTGGTAATCGCGTCATTTTCGTTTGCTTGCAACCGCACAAACTCGGTTTCCGTTCCTTCGTCCATCAAAAACGACGGCGAAACGGCAACGCTTTTTCCGCGTGAAACGTCGCAAACCGAACTCGTTAAACAACGCATCGAAAAAATTAAGGAAACCTTAAAACTCGAACCGCCGATTTTGTCTGCCGAAAATTTGGACGAATTTCAGACAAAAGCTCAAGTTGCGGCGATAAAAGATGTGCGATTTATTGAAAATGTCCGCGACGAAAACTCGAAAGAAGCGTTATTCAATCAAATTTTTGCGGTCAATCCGTTGCGCGACGGCGATTTTACAAACGCGACCGCAAATTGCAAACAATCAAAATGTTACCGCGTCGAGATGTATAATTTCGCCAAAAACTTGACGATAAATGCGTTTGTCGATGTGAACGCAAACCAAGTTTTAGCAGTCAATAAAATTCCGAATACGCAACCTGATGTGCCGCAATCGTTGCAAAATTTGGCTTTGGACATTGCCGTAAATTCGCCCGAAGTTCTCCAAACACTCGGTTATAAACCGGATCAAAAAGATTTGCTGATGTCGGCAACAAAAACCGCTTTGAACAAAACTCGGTGCGAAAGATCGTTGCATTTGTGCGTTGCTCCAACTTTGGTGAAAGGCGAAAAAGCACTTTGGACGATTGTTGATTTGACCGATTTGGCGGTCGTCGGCGTGCGTTGGACGCAGGTCGGGAACGTTGAAAAAACCGTTACGGAACGTCGCATCGAAGACGAATATTTGACGGCAAAATATTGTGAAACAAAGACTTCGGTCGAGAAAAACGGTTGGAAATTGGATTATATGCTGACCAATTCCGACGGCTTAAAAATCGAAGCGGCTTCATTCAACGGCAAGCCTGTTTTGAACTCTGCAAAATTAGTTGATTGGCATGTAAGTTATTCTAAAAACGAAGGTTTCGGTTACAGCGACGCGGTCGGTTGCCCGTATTTCAGCCACGCGGCGGTGATTGCGTCCGAAGCTCCGAAGGTTGTGGAATTGGTCAAAAACGGGCAAACTGTGGGCTTTGCAATCGAACAGAAATACGTCAGCGAAGGCTATCCGAATCCGTGCAATTATTCGTATTTACAATCATACGAATTTTATAACAACGGTAGTTTTCGTCCCGCCGTCGCAAGTTTGGGACGCGGTTGCGGAAACGACGGCACCTATCGTCCCGTGACGCGGATTTCGTTTGCGGGCGAACAAAACACGCTTGCCGAATGGAACGGAAACGGTTGGAAAAACTGGATTTCGGAAGCGTGGGCAATGCAAAAGCCGGACACAATTTACACCAAAGAAGGGTTTCAATTCAAATTGTCCGATGTAAGCGGACAAGGTTTTTATGTTGAACCGAATCGCGGACAATTCGGCGATAATTCTCGCGGCGATTTCGCGTATTTGTATGCGACCAAAAACGCCGAAGACCGCGACGAAGGCGAGTCGGATTTGGTTACAATCGGACCGTGCTGCAACACAGATTATAAACAAGGACCCGAAAAATTCATCGAACCGGCACCCGAAAATATCGAAAATTCGCCGCTCGTTTTGTGGTATGTTTCGCAAATGAAAAATGATGATACGAAAGGCAAAGAGTATTGTTGGGCGGAAAAATACGTCGAAAACGGGGTGTATAAAATCAAAGTTTCGCCGTGTAATTCGGGGGCGATGTTTGTGCCGATAAAATCGGAAGGGCAAAAGTAAAAAGTAAAAAGGAAAGCCGATCATATTAACGATGAGCAAGAAAAAGCGTCAGCAAAATCAAACTTTCGGTACTAAAACAGAGCCGCCGATTCAAACCGGTACGCCAAAATCCAAACGAAATTTTGTGTTGGCATTAATCGGAATTGTGATATTTTTAGCACTCGGATTTTGGTTTTTCCGCAGCGTTTTGAACAATAAAACGAAGTCGCGTCAGGTTGGAATTGTTACGGGTTGCACAAAATCTCCGGCGTTTGTTTCCAAACTCGGTTTTACAAATCAAGCGGCGCTTTCGACTTCGGCGAATCGCATCAAAGGTTTGGCGATAATCGAAGAAGGCAAGCAGATTTATCAACACGAAAGCTGGAAAATTGCGGGCAATCTTGCCCCGATTCAACTCGACCGGGACGGCGATGTTTTTGTCGCTCCGGCACCGATGATAAATGTTCTCGACAATCCTTTTACCGAGCAAAATACGATTCACAAAGTTGATTCAAACTCGCAGGAAATGAAGCCGTTTGCGAAACTTTCGACCACCGCAAATGCAACCGAACAAAACCCTTACGGCATTTTAGGTTTAGGTTATGACTGTGAAACTTCGAGCCTTTACGCTTCGTCGGTCGCAGGTTCGACGCGGACTTCCGAGGTCGGGAAAATAGCTCAAATCGATTCGGCAAACGGTACTGTGAAAGCGGTTTCAGACAATATCGACGCATTCGGAATCGGCGTTTTTAACTCTGCCAAAGGTAAGCGTTTGTATTACGGATTGGCGCGAAACCCCGAAATTTGGTCAATCGGTTTAGACGATAACGGCGGATTTTTGTCGGACGCAAAACGCGAAGTTTCGCTCGAAAACGCGGGAACACGCGGCGACGATAAAGCTCGCAAAATCCGTTTCACACCGCAAAACGAAATGATTGCGAGCGGAATCGAATTTAATTTTAACCTCATTGCTCCGACCGAAAAACAGGAAACAATTTATCGTTTTAAGTATGATTCAGCCAAAGATTCGTGGCTTGCGACCGGCAATTAAATCTACATAATGCTCTCAAATCTCTATCTCGTAACACAATAAATCTTGATTTACCAATAGTCGTAAAACGTTGTTATTTTTGTTGTATTTCGTTGTTTCAATATGATACAGTAATGGAACAGGTTGTTATTAACCTGTTTTGCTCACGATTTATGAAATCCTCTAACTCAGACACAACCGGAGCGATTTCAATTCAGAACAGAAAGTAATTAGAAGGTTTTATAAAAATAATCTGATAATTAACAAATGCGTCCCAAAAACACAATTCCGTCTGCCGGTTTTCAAATCAAAAGTAAGAGCGATTTGAACCGATTTAATTCAAAATATAATTGACTGTAATTTCAAGTGCTTATTCTTTGGCTACCAACTTTGCCGCAATTGTATGTTGAACCGATTTCATCCGTTTGTTTTGAGAACCTGTCTAGTTTTTACACAAAACAAAATTGACTCAAAACTCTTTACAAAATACAAAAGCACTTGAAAATGAGGAGAATAATGAATAAATTAAAATTCACTAAGTTATATTATTTGCTGATAATACTAACTTTTTTTACAGTCCAAACAACTTTCGCGCAAGTATCAAATTTTGCGCAATTCGTAGAAAGAACAGGGTCTCAAGATTTTGTTTTTACAAATAACGGCGGCACTTCCGGAACTTTTAATACAGTTAGCGGTGGATCGCCGGTATTCTTTTTTTACCAGAACATTACGGGTCTGGATGCGTCTTTACAAGGAGTACAAAATGCGCGTTTGAATGTTTTGGCAACAACGACGCAACCAAGTTCGTTGGGTGGCAGTAATTTGGTGCAACCTTTGAATCAAGTTACAACTATTTCGATTATTCGTGATACACCCGCGCCTGTCGGCAGAAATACGCGAACGAATCTCCTGACTATTACAACTTCGTCTGCCTCAAGCATTCCTTCTTTGAGTGGAACCAGCGGCGGAACTTCAGCTTCTTTTTCGGTAACTACGCCCGATCACGTGGTTACTTTTACATCAGACTTTCTGAATTTTAACTCGACGACATCAAGAGCCGCGGCACTGAGTTTTTCTTCGGTTATTCCGAGTTTTTCTCAAGGTTCAGGCAACTTTTTGTCAAATTTCACGGCGGCGGCGACCGGAACTCTTTCATCCGATCCTGCTCCGACATCAGCTACCGGCTACTCGATCGGAAACCGCATCTGGTATGACACAAATAATAACGGACGAGTGGATGCGGCGGAGTTCGGGATCGGGAACATTTCGGTGTCGTTGTTTGGCGATACGGGATGCGACGGCACGCCCGACGGAGCGGCGGTTCA
>JANPBM010000077.1:0-8083 GCA_031430435.1 Acidobacteriota bacterium | reverse complement strand
ACTCATATTTTTTGAACTCTTTTTCGGCTCCATATACAGCGGAATATCTCGTTTTCGACTGATTTTCGCGTCAATCGGCTGTTGACTCTTAACTTCTTTGAAAAAATCATCGACAGTTTTCTTCGGCGGTTTTGGTTCGTCATCGCCGTTAAATCTGACGGCTAAATTTCTAATTGCTTGATTGGTTTGCTTGGTTTTATCCGCAACTTTGGGTTTAATTGTCGGCTTATAATTCGTTATCGGTTGATGTTTGGGCAGAATCGGGTTTATTTTTACAGACATTTTGGGAATCTCCTTGTTATTGATTTTTGGTACTTTCAGCTTTTACATTTTTGATTGTAAAATTTGATTCGCGGTCAATATGACATATCGAGTTTTTTTTTGCAAGCGGCATAATATTGGATATTTAGTAACCGGTTTGAGTTTATAATTAATTTGTTGTTAAAAATTCTAAACATTTGGGACAGGTAATCTTAATTTTTACCTTTTGGTTGTTTGACGTGTTTTGCGGTTAAAACATTTTGTTGTGCGGCATTTTTTTTGCTACCTTGTTCTAACTTGCGTTAAATCATAGATTTCGTGTATGATGTTTGATTGTCGCGTAAACGTAGAAACGTTTCAAGTGGGTTTCACGCCCACTTTTTATTTTGGCTGAGAGAATGAATAAACTGCAAATTGCCGAGAAAATTAAAGAACTTGCTCTGCCGATTGCATCCGCGAACGAAGTTGAACTGGTTGAAGTAAAAATTCTGGGTGCGGTAAATCAACCGAATGTTCGCATATTTATCGATAAAGAAAGCGGGATTACACACGACCATTGTTCAGCCGTAAGCACGCAATTGAGCGAAATATTAGACGAAAAAGACTTTATTTCCGAAGCGTATATTTTAGAAGTTTCATCGCTCGGAGTTGAACGTCCGTTGTATAATTTAAAAGATTTCGAGCGTTTTATCGGAAGTTTGGCGAAAGTTAAATTAAAGGCTTCGATAAATAAACAAAAGCAACTTCGCGGCAAAATTATCGGCATTGAAAACGAAGTAATCATTTTCGACGACAAAGTTCACGGCATTGTTAAATTTGAACTTGACCGAGTTGCAAAAGCGAATTTGGAAATTGATTTGAAAGAAGAGCTGAAAGGGCAAAATATAGAAATTGCCTGATAGATAACGAGTATTTTTCATTAGGGAAATTATGGCATCATCAATCGGACAGAGCATCGACGCTTTGTGTTTAGAACACAATTTAGACCGCGAGTTAATTCTTGAGGCAATGAAAGACGCTGTAAAAGCGGCGGCTCGCAAGCAGTTTAAGGATAAAACCGGCGAAAGTATCCAAGTTGATTGGAACGAAGATGAAGGAATGGTCGAAATTTCCGCACTCAAAGAAGTTGTCTTGGAAGTGGAAAATCCGTCGTCCGAACTTTCGCTGGCAGAAGCCCAAGAACTTGCGGGTGATGAAATCGAAGTCGGCGACGAACTGCTGATTCCGATGCCGACCGAAGATTTGGGACGCATTGCCGCCCAAACCGCGAAACAAATTCTCGTGCAAAAAGTGCGTGAAGCGATTCGCGAAAAAGTCTATGAAGAATACATCGACAAAAAAGGCGAACTGATAAACGGTACGGTCAAACGATTTGAACGCGGCGATATGATTGTCGATTTAGGCGGAAATTTAGAAGCCGTGTTGCCGAAAAAAGAACAAGTTCGAAGCGAAAACTGGAATCAAGGCGAACGAGTCCGCGTGGTTATCGAAGATGTGACAAAAGACCCGAAAGGTCAACAAATAATCGTTTCGCGCGGTTCTGCCGAACTGCTCAAACGGTTGTTTGAAATGGAAGTTCCCGAAATTTACGATGATACGGTTTCGATTAAATCAGCCGTTCGCGAACCCGGCGACCGCGCGAAAATTGCGGTTACGTCAAACGAAAAAGACGTTGATCCGGTTGGAGCCTGCGTTGGGATGAAAGGTTCGCGGGTGCAAGCCATCATCAAAGAATTACGCGGCGAAAAGATTGATATTATCGAGTGGTCAGAGGAACCTTCCGTCTTTGCCGCCAACGCTTTAAGTCCCGCAAAGGTCAGCCAAGTTCGCATTGTTGACATCAACCGCCGCAAAATGGAGGTGGTCGTCAACGAAGATCAACTTAGTTTGGCAATCGGTAAAAAAGGTCAGAATGTGCGACTTGCCACACGGCTGGTCGGATGGGACATCGACATCCGCAACGAAACGGATTTACGAAAAGAAATTGCCTCGCAAATGGGTAAAATGATGGCTTCGGGCGAAGCGGTGCCGGTTTCGGCGTTGGAAGGCGTAACCAAATCGCAAGCCGATGATTTGAAAGCAAAAGGCATCAAAGACGTTGAGGCTTTGGCGAAAACTTCGATTGACGACATTGTTGACATTTTGGATGTCAGTTTAGATGAAGCCGAACATATCTCGGCTTCCGCGAAATCTGTAGTCAAAGCAAAAGATACGGCGGCGAAAAAAGTTATTGAAACGCAAGCCGAAGTTGAAGAGGTTGCAGAAACTGAAGTTGAAGAAGTTTCGCAAGAAACCGCGAAATAACCGAGAAAGGTTGGTTTATCGGAGTATATAAAGTTTAAGTTTTTCAACCGATTTGAGAAACTTTTGATTATTCAAACTATCGTTTTAGGAAAACAGAAGGAAATTAAATGGCGACAGCAAGTAAAGTTCGAGTCTATGACTTGGCAAAAGAACTGAAACAGGACACAAAACGCATCATCGAAGAATTACGTCGAGAAGGTGCGGATGTTGACGTGCCTTCAAATTCGGTCAGCAAAGAAATAGCAGATAAAATTCGCGGCAAGTATTTTCCTAAACTTGATGCGGCGCCGAAACGTGCCATTAAAATCATTAAAAAGGCGAATGTTTCAGCGGACGAGGAAACTTTTGTTCACACCGAAGAACCTGAAACGATTGAAATTCCGACCGTTAGCGAACCGGCGATTGAGGTTGCTCCGATAATCGAAAAGATTGCGGTCGAACCTGTTTATGTATCACCGAAAGTTTTCACGCCCGAAACCCCGAAAACTACCGTGCGGGAAATTAAGCTCAAAAAACCCGAAGTCGTCGAAGTTATTGTTGTTGCCGAAACTCCGGTTACGGTCGAGAATACCGTTGAGGTTATCGACCAGCCGAAAGTTGTCGAGGTTGTCGAACCGGTGAAAGCCGAGACCGTTGAAGCTGTCGCGGAGATTGTCGCGGTTGACGTTCCGCCGATTATCGCCGTCCCGCCGGTTGAAGCAGTTGTTGTCAAACCGACTTCCGGCGTAAAGATTCTGACTCCGAAAATCATTAAACCGACCGGCACGAGTGTTCGCCAACTGAAATTAACGCCCGAAGCCTTGAGCAAAGGTTTCAAACAAGGCGAGAAAGTGGTCACGGTTTCAAATCAGCCGACTAAAACCGGTAAATTTGAAGAGAAACCGAAAGAAGTCGTACGTCCGCGAAACGATCGCGGCGGACGCGGAAAACCTGAATTTCGCGGAACTCCGGGCGAAACCGCCACGCCGCAAATGGCTTATACGCCACCGCAGGGCGGAAACAGAAACAAAGGTCGCAATTCGGGCAAAAAAGGTGTCGATCGCAATGCGGGACGCGACAATCGATTTGCCGAACGCGACATTAACGCGCCTCGCCATCGTTCGATCGAGGAAAGAATTATCGACCAAATCGGTAAAACAGGTTCACAGGAATCTAAATTTGCCAGATTGGTCGAAGGCGCCACGGTGCGCGACTTTGCCGAAAAAATCGGCGTTACACCGCGCGACATTGTTCAGTTATTAGTAAAAAAAGGTATCTTTGCCACGCTTAATCAACCGATTGGCGAAAAAATGGCGATTGATCTCGGACTCAATTTCGGTTACGACGTGAGCTTTATTCCGTTTGAAGAAATGATGGTCGAGAATGAGTTTGAAGAACTTATCGCCGCAGATTCCGATGATACGGAAATTCAGCGTCCGCCGGTCGTAACCGTGATGGGACACGTCGATCACGGTAAAACTTCGTTGCTTGACGGTATTCGTTCGGCGAATGTTGCCGAAGGTGAAGCGGGCGGAATTACCCAACACATCGGAGCATACAGCGTTTTTGTCAATAATCCGGATAAACCGAATGAAAAACGGCGCGTTGTTTTCCTTGACACACCGGGACACGAAGCGTTTACATTGATGCGGGCGAGAGGCGCGAAAGCAACCGATTTGGTGATTTTGGTGGTCGCCGCCGACGATGGCGTGATGCCGCAAACAATCGAGGCAATCGAACACTCGAAAGCCGCCGGTGTGCCGATTATTGTCGCTATCAACAAAATCGACAAACCGGGCGCGAATGCCGATAAAGTTAAACAAGGACTTGCCGTACAAGGTTTACAACCGCTTGATTGGGGCGGCGACATCGAAATGATTCCGGTTTCAGCCAAAAAACGCGAAAACATCGATGCGTTGCTTGAAACGGTTCTTTTGCAAGCCGACATTATGGATTTGAAAGCAAGTCCGACGCGGCGGGCATCAGGCGTAGTGCTTGAAGCCAAACTCGATAAAGGTCGCGGTTCGGTCGCCACGGTTTTAGTTCAACAAGGAACTCTGCGTGTCGGCGATCCGTTTATTGTCGGACAAATTCACGGCAAAGTGCGGGCGATGTTCAGCGACAGAGGCGAATTGATGACCGAAGCGCCGCCGGCAACACCGGTCGAAGTGCTTGGGTTACAAGGAGTTCCGCAAGCGGGCGACAGTTTCCAAGTGGTTGCCGATATTGACCAAGCCGTTTCGATTGCAAGTCAGCGACAAATGCAAGCCAGACAACGGGCGATGCTCAAAACCACGAAACGCGGACTCGAATCACTCGGACTTGCCGAATTCAAAGAGCTTTTGGTTATTCTTAAAGCCGATGTCCAAGGTTCGGTGGAAGTTCTTAAAGCCACGCTTGAAAAACTTTCGACCGAAAAAGTCAAAGTTCGAGTTATTCGGGCAGGTGTCGGGGCGATTGCCGAATCGGATGTTTTGCTTGCTTCGGCAACGCAAACGGACAATGCTTCGACCGCAGTTGTCATCATCGGTTTCAACGTTCGACCCGAATCGCGCGCATCGGATACGGCTAAACAAGAAGAAGTCGATATTCGTCTGCATTCGATTATTTACAAAGTCGAAGAAGAAATCACGGCGGCGATGATCGGAATGCTCGACAAGATTCAGAAAGAAACGATTCTCGGCAAAGCGCTTGTTTTGGATACTTTCAAAGTTACGAAAGTCGGCACCGTCGCAGGTTGTCGCGTAACGGACGGACTTATCAAACGACAAGCGAGAGCGCGAATTATTCGCGGCGGAGTCGTCGCGTGGGAAGGCGAAATCGATTCGCTGAAACGATTTAAGGAAGATGCGAGCGAAGTTCGCCAAGGCTTTGAATGCGGTATCGGTTTGGTCAACTTTAACGATATTAAGGTTGATGACGAAATCGAAGCGTATATGATTGAAAACATTGCCGCAACCGAATTGTAGATAATCGGAAACGAAAACCGTCAAGTGAAAGCGACATTTAACACTTCTCTTTCACTTTTACTATTTTATTTATACTGATGCGAAGACCCGAAAGATTTGCCGAAGCTATTAAAGAACAAATTTCAGAGGTTGTCGGATTTGAACTCGACGACCCGCGATTGATTGCCGTGACCGTAACCGAAGTAAAACTTGCTCCGAATATGCGTGATGCAAAGGTTTTTGTATTGATTGACGGCGATGAAAAAGAAATTAACGAGGCAATGAAGGCGTTACATCACGCCGCCCCCGTTGTCCGCAGCCAAGTGGCGATGAGTCTTGATTTGCGTCATGCTCCGGCGATACATTTTATCCGCGACACCGTCGAAGAAAAAGCTAATCGGATTGACGCGATTTTGGAAGAGTTGAAAAATAATGGAGAATTGGTGACCGAAGATTAACGGTTTCAGACTGTTTTTGTTCGATTGCCGACTGTTTAAATGCTAAGTCAAGTAGTTGAGCTTATTGAAAATAAGCAAAATTTCGGCATTACTACCCATGTTCGACCGGACGGCGACGGAATTGCCTCTTCACTCGGTCTTTGTTGGCTTTTGCGTTCTCTCGGAAAAGATGCCGAAGTCATTGTCAGAGATATTATTCCGACTTCATACCGGCAACTGCCCGGAGCCGAACACATCAGACAAACGACTGAGATAGACAGGGATTACGATGCTGTTTTCATCATCGAATGTTCCGATATTGCTCGTCCGGGTTTAACCAATCTCGAAAATAGTTTCACCGTCAACATCGATCATCACGCCACAAGCAATTATTTCGGCACCATTAACTGGATCGATTCAACGGCATCGGCGGTCGGCGAGATGATTTATAATCTTTGCAAAGCAATCGGCGGACGAATCACAAAAGAGATTGCCGACTGTGTTTATATGGCGTTGGTTGCCGATACGGGTTCGTTTCATTATCCGAATACGACCGACCGCACGTTAAAAGTTGCCTCCGAATTGGTCAAAGTCGGCGTGAAACCTGCCGAAATATCCGAAGCTATTTACAATTCGTATTCGTGGTCGCGCATTGAATTGATGCGACACGTTTTAGGCACGGTTAAAAGAAGCGAAAACGGCAAGGTTGCCGCCATGCGTCATTCGATTTTGATGACCGAAACAACCGATTCGAGCGAAGGCGACAACTATGGCTTTGTCAACATTCCGCTGATGGCAAGAGAGGTTGAAGCCGTGGTTTATATGCGTGAAGTTCAGCCGAATGCCTACCGCGTCAGTCTGCGAAGCAAAGGCGATATTAACGTGGCAAAAATCAGCGAAAAATTCGGCGGCGGCGGACACAAAAACGCTGCCGGATGCAAGGTTATCGGAAACTGGGACGACCGAGAAAATGAACTGGTCAAGACAATTAGCGAGGCAATCGAAGATTTACACTCTTGATGACCGAAATGTGGTCTAAAATTCAACATTACTTGTATAAACACAAACATTTATACCGTAATCACCAACTTTTATTTTATAAAAACAAAAAGTTATATCGTAAAAACACACTTTTGCACTATAAATACCAACGCTTGTCTTATTAAAACAAACTTTTGTGTCGTAAAAACATACCTTTGTTTTATCAATACAAATTTTTGTCTTATAAAAACATACTGTTGTTTTATAAACATTAACTTTTATCTCAATAAACTGATGTTAGAGTCGATCAGAGTTCGGCAATATCAAATTTAGAACAAGGCGGAAAAATATGTCGGAAACGAAAGAGAAGCGCTACAAATGGCGACGCGACGATTATCGGGAAAGCACAAAAGGCTTGTTAATCGTCAACACAGGCAATGGCAAAGGCAAGACAACAGCAGCATTAGGCGTGTTGTTTCGTGCCGCCGGACGCGAATTAAAATGCTGTATGATTCAGTTTATGAAGTCAAAAACGGATCGTTACGGCGAACACGAAGCGTGCGATAAATTAGGCATCGAAGTTCACACAATGGGCGACGGATTTACTTGGGACACGCAAGACAAGGCTCAAGACATCAAAACCAGCGAAGAAACGTGGGCATTATGCGTTGAAAAAATGCGAAGCGAAGAGTATGAATTGCTGGTCTTTGACGAACTTGTGTATGTGCTTGATTACAAATTTTTGGATTTGTCGAAAGTACTTGCGGAGATAAAAGCGGTTCGCGAAAAACAACCGCATCTGCACATCATTTTAACGGGCAGAAACGCGCCGCAAGAATTGATCGACGCGGCTGATCTCGTAACCGAAATGACAGAAGTAAAACATCCTTTTTACGCAGGAATTTACGCCCAACAAGGCATCGAATTTTAGTCAAAAACGAAAAGTGAAAAACAAGCTGCCACATTCTGTTTTTCACTTTTCGCCATGTAATTGATTTGCAAAAAGACGACACCTTGCCGTTTGAACCGGATTAAGCAGGTCAGCAGAAGTTTTCCGACATTTTGAAATGTCTAAACTATTGAATTAAAGGATTTTAATTCATCATTCACAATTTATCGTTATACCCGAAAGGAATTGGTTTGCGAAAGTACGACACGCTTCAGCTTGTCGAT
>JANPBM010000076.1:0-3425 GCA_031430435.1 Acidobacteriota bacterium | reverse complement strand
AACGATTACGAACTCGATGATTATCGGCAGTTTGATGATTTTCAATCAGTTTGTCGTAGTCCGGCTCAGACAAAAACTTGATAAATTTATTCGGCACATTCATGTTATTATCTTACATTGTTTTTGCTTATCTGCTTATCTCTTGAGTGAGAAATCGCCATTTTGTGTATCTGACCCGATTGCTTTAGTTTTTCAACTGCCTCGTCAGTTTTTGCAATTAAGTCTTTCAATATTTGGTAGCTCGATTCTACAAAAATAAAAAGAACTCCAGATTTTCTCATATCTTTTGGATCAGAGGCATAAATTTCCAGATGAGCATTTTCGTTGTTGGAAACAACGAGAGTAAATGTCAACTGCCCGAATCGAGAATTGACAGAACCAAGATTAAATTGTTGCGAAGCATCTTGCATTTAAGACTTCAATCTCTACAACGGGAAAAGGGCATAACTATTGATTAACTCTAAAGCCGTTAATAACACCTTGTATTTTGCATATTATCAACGAAATCAATATTTCATCAATTCCAACACCGCTTTTTCAACATCTTCCGTCTGCGGCAGAATAAAATCTTCGACCTGCGGAGCATACGCGACAAACGTATCGGTTGCCCCGACTCTTTTAACCGGAGCGTCTAAATATTCAAACAATTCGTCTGAAATTCGGGCGGCGATTTCGGCTCCGTAGCCGTAAGATACCGAATCTTCGTGGGCAACGATGCAACGCGAAGTCTTTTTAACAGATTCCGCGATAATTTCCCAATCGTATGGAACAAGCGTTCGTAAATCTATCAGATCAACCGTAATTCCTTGTTTTTCCAGACGTTTACAGGCTTCAAAACTTCTTTGCACCAACGCTCCGTAAGTTACGATTGTCACATCAGCACCTTCGCGGACTTTTTTTCCTTTGCCGAACGGAATCAAAAATTCGGACGACGGGTATTGCGATTTGTTGTAAACTTGGCGATATAAATGTTTGTGTTCAAGGAACATCACGGGATCGTCGCAGCGGATTGCCGTCCGCAATAATCCGTTTGCGTCCAACGCGTTAGACGGATACGCAATCATCAATCCCGGCGTGTGTGCAAATAATGTTACGCCGCTTTGCGAGTGATAAACCGCTCCGCCTTTCAGATAACCGCCGACCGGAACACGCATCACCATCGGACATTTTGTGTCGCCGTCCGAACGCCAGCGTGTAACGGCAACTTCGTTTCTGATTTGATGAAACGCAGGGAAAATGTAATCGAAAAACTGAATTTCAACCACAGGTTTTATATTCCGCAACGCCAAACCGACCGCTCGACCAATGATATTTGCCTCAGCCAACGGAGAATTAAAAACTCTCGCCGAACCGAACGAACGCTGTAAATTTGCGGTAACTTTGAACACGCCGCCTTTTCCTTTCAAAGTTTCCAAGTATTCTTCGCGTGAAACATCGGCAACGTCTTCGCCAAAAACCACAATTCGTTCATCGCGAGCCATTTCTTCGTGCAAACAACGGTTGATTAAATCGACCATTGTTCCCGCGTTGCCGGAAAGTTCCGCACCGTCTTCGGTATCAAAAAGTTGCCGATCTGTCGGGTCAATATCGGGCGAAAATACGTTTCGCAACGCAGATTCCGGAGCAGGTTGCGGAGTCGCCAGCGCAATATCGGCGGCTTCGTTTACTTCTTTTTGAACTTCGTTACGAATCTTTTCAAGGTCTTCGGAAGTCGCAAGTTTTTCCGTCATCAAGAATTCGGCAAAGGTTCTGAGTGGATCAATCGCCGCATCTTTTTCAAGTTCTTCAACGGGGCGATAACCTTTTTCGTCGTCGGATAACGAGTGCGAATAAGGTCGAACAACTTTCGCGTGAACAAATGCCGCACCTTTTCTTTGACGACAGAATTCGACCGCCTTTTTAAACGTTGCGTAACTTTCAACGGGATTTGTACCGTCGCATTTTTGGATTAAAAGATTCGGAAAACCTTTTACCAATTCCGAAATCGAACCGCCGGCAGTATTTACTTCGACCGGCGTAGAAATAGCGTAACCGTTGTCTTCAACGACAAAAATCACGGGCAATTTCATATTACACGCCGAATTTAAGGCTTCCCAAACTTCGCCTTCGCTGGTCGTGCCGTCGCCGATTGACATATAAACAACTTCGTCGCCTTTGAAACCGGTTACTTTATCCTGCAAACCTTTGACCATCGCGGCACGATAACTCGCCTCCGCCGCACCGACCGCGTGTAATGCCTGCGAACCTGTGCAAGAACTTTGCGACGGAACATTAAGGTCTTTATGTCCCCAATGCGAAGGCATTTGTCGCCCGTGCGAGTTCGGATCGGGTTCTGCACCGACAGCCGAATAAAGCATTTCGAGCGGTGTCATTCCGAGTTGCAGCATCAACGCACGGTCGCGGTAATACGGAAAAAACCAGTCGTACGCGGGTTTCATCGCCAAACCTGCCGCGACCAAAACTGCTTCGTGTCCCGCACCCGAAATTTGAAAGAAAACTTTATTTTGTCCCTTCAGATTGATTTCTTTGTCGTCAATCGTCCGCGAAAGATACATCGTTCGATACATTCCGACCAATGTTTGTTTATCCAATCCGTGATATTTTTCCGTGTTATTATTGCTTGTTTTTAATGCTTTTTTAGTTGCCATTGCCATTATGATAAATTCTGAAAATAAAGATATGTAATAAGTAGATAAGTTTTATTTTACACTTGTTAAGGCTAAAACGGCAAAAGTAGGTTTAAGTTTGCGAACAAATTATTTGAATAAAAGATTTTTTTTATAAACAGGCATCTTTCCTAAATAAACCGATACGGAATTTTATAAACAAACTTAAGTTCGTTTGCGGAAAATCGCGTAAAGCAATACCGTAAACATGTAGAACTTAAACATCTATCAATAACCACAGGTTTTATACTGTTTTATCCGGACTACTCGTTTGCATTACATATAATCAAATTACTTATACAATATTGGCTGAATTCTAATTAAAACTAATAATACGCTGGAAATCGGTTACTTAATATCAAAAAAAACACTCTATTTGCAATTTACAATCAGTCGTGTATATTACAGCTAAATTGAATTTTCAAGCAAAAATGTAAAAGTTAAAAGTACCAAAAAAATAACAAGGAGATTCCCGAAATGTCTGTAAAAATAAACCCGCTTTTGCCCAAACATCAACCGTCAACGAATTATAAGCCGACAATTAAACCTAAAATTGCGGATAAAACCAAGCAAACCAATCAAGCAATTAGAAATTTAGCCGTCAGATTCGGCGGCGACGACGAACCAAAACCGCCGAAGAAAACTGTCGATGATTTTTTCAAAGAAGTTAAGAGTCAACAGCCGATTGACGCGAAAATCAGTCGAAAACGAGATATTCCGCTGTATATGGAGCCGAAAAAGAGTTCAAAAAATATGAGT
>JANPBM010000075.1:0-4215 GCA_031430435.1 Acidobacteriota bacterium | reverse complement strand
ACCTGGGAGAGCCGCGAGGCGCGATTTGCGGAGAGGCGAGTATGATGTTTTGGTCGGAATTAACCTTTTGCGGGAAGGTTTAGATTTGCCCGAAGTGTCTTTGGTTGCAATACTTGACGCGGATAAAGAAGGCTTTCTGCGGAGTGAACGGTCGTTAATCCAAACTATCGGACGTGCCGCGAGAAACTCCGAAGGCAAGGCGATTTTGTATGCCGATAAGATCACTAATTCGATGGAAAAAGCGATTACCGAAACGAATCGCCGCCGTAAAATTCAAGAGAAATATAACGCTGAAAACAACATCACGCCGACTACGATTATCAAATCAATCGACGCAACTTTGGTAACCGCTTACGAAGCCGATTATTTCAAAATTCCGCTCGATTTAGATGCCGTTGACGAATATTCGCCGGCTAAATTGAAGGAAACAATCGCCCAACTGGAAAACGATATGCGTGAATCCGCAAAAAATATGAAGTTTGAACAAGCGGCGGAAATCCGCGATAAAGTTCGCTATTTGAAGGAACGACAATTGACGATTTAAGTTATGTTGATTGAAGCAAGTGCAAAGTTGATTAGCGTGAGTGCAAACTTGTCGAGTGTAAGTGCAAACTTGTTAAAGTCGAGTGCAAACTTGCAAAGCGTGAGTGCAAAGTTGTTGAGGTCGAGTGCAAAGTTGTTGAGGTCAAGTGCAAAGTTGTTGAGGTCAAGTGCAAACTTGTTGAGGTCGAGTGCAAGGTTGCGAAGTCAAAGTGCAAACTTAATTGTTGCGAGTGCAAAGTTAGTGGAAAGTACGACACGTTTCAGCTTGTCGGTAAACTTTAATTTGAATGTTGTTATGTGCCGCAACAAACTGAAGTATGTTGAACTTTCCGCCGATAAATGATAATTGTTGAACGATAAAGCAGAATTCTAAAAATAATTTTATTATGACTCTCAACGAATACATAGAAAATATTTCCAAACGGTTTTCACTCGGTAATTCAACCGAACATACTTTTCGCGGCGATTTACAGCAATTGCTTGAATCAATCGTGCCTGATATTTCGGCGACCAATGAACCGAAACGGATTAAATGTGGTTCGCCGGATTTTGTTTTGATGCGAAAGGAAATTCCGGTCGGGTTTATCGAGGCAAAAGATGTCGGCATTGACCTCAATCATAAATCGCACAAGGAACAGTTTGACCGCTATAAATCTTCGCTCAACAATTTAATTTTTACCGATTATCTTGACTTTCATCTTTATATTGACGGCAAATTTATTATATCCGTAAAAATCGGCGAGATTGCAGGCGGCGTTATTGTTCCGCTGACGGAAAACTTTGCGGCATTTACAAACCTCATTAAAGACTTTGCAAATCGCGTCAGTCAAACAATTACATCAAGCAAAAAGTTAGCGGAAATGATGGCAGGAAAGGCGAGAATTTTGTCGGATGTGATTGAGAAATCTTTGCTTAGTGATGTTGATAACCAAGAAGACAGCACGCTTAAAGACCAAATGACGGCTTTCAAAGACATTCTGATTCACGACATTACGGAAAAAGATTTTGCCGATGTTTATGCTCAAACAATTGCTTACGGAATGTTTGCCGCACGTCTTCACGACCAAAATCTCGATACTTTTTCGCGTCAAGAAGCCGCCGAATTGATTCCGAAATCTAATCCGTTTTTGCGGAAACTCTTTGGTTATATTGCCGGACCTGAGATTGATGACCGCATTAAATGGATTGTTGATTCGTTGGCGGATATTTTTCGGGCAACCGATATTGTCGCGTTGCTCAAAAACTTCGGTAAGTCAACACAAACATTCGATCCGATTATTCATTTTTACGAAACTTTCTTGAGCGAGTATGACCCGAAACTTCGCAAAGCTCGCGGTGTTTGGTATACGCCTGAACCTGTTGTCAATTTTATTGTTCGGGCAGTTGACGACATTCTAAAAACTGAATTTAATCTGCCACAAGGTTTGGCTGATACTTCAAAGACCAAGATAAAAGTTGATGTTCAAGGCAAAAAGATCGAGAAAGAAGTTCATCGAGTTCAGATACTTGATCCGGCAACAGGAACAGGAACTTTTCTTGCCGAAGTTATCAAACAAATTCACGGCAAGTTTGCAGGTCAGCAAGGAATCTGGAGCAATTATGTTGAGAATGAATTGATTCCGCGTATCAACGGTTTTGAATTGCTGATGGCGAGTTATGCAATGGCACACCTTAAACTCGATTTATTGTTGACTGAAACAGGTTATAAACCGAGTAAAACTCAGCGTTTACATATTTATTTGACCAACAGTTTAGAAGAACATCATCCTGACACGGGAACTTTATTTGCCCGTTGGTTGAGCGATGAAGCCAACGAAGCGAATCACATCAAACGCGATACGCCTGTTATGTGCGTTATCGGAAATCCGCCGTATGCGGTAAGTAGCAGTAATGCTTCATTAGATAAAAAAGGTAAGAAAACTTGGATTGGAAATTTAATTGATGATTACAAAAAAGATTTGAATGAACGAAAAATAAATCTTGATGATGATTACATTAAGTTTATTCGTTTCGGTCAGCATTTTGTTGATAAAAACGGCGAAGGAATTTTAGCTTACATTTCAAATAACAGCTTTATTGACGGCATTACACACCGACAAATGCGAAAACATTTGCTTGAAAGTTTTGACAAGATTTACATTCTTGATTTACACGGAAATTCTAAAAAGAAAGAGGTTTGTCCCAATGGTTCACCTGACCAAAATGTTTTTGACATTATGCAAGGCGTAAGCATAAATATTTTTGTCAAAACAGGTAAGAAAGAGAATAAAGAATTAGGCGAGGTTTTTCATTTTGATTTGTTTGGAAAAAGAGAAAGTAAATACAATTTGTTAATTCAAAAAGAAATAAGAACAATTGAATGGAACACTTTAGAAATAAAACAACCCAATTTATTTTTTGTGCCAAAAATTCTTGATGAAAATTCAAGTTTTCATGATGGCTTTAAATTGGACAATTTGTTCAATAATAAAAATACAGGTATTCAAACAAAGCGAGATGCACTTTGTCTTCAAAATGAAAAAAGTAGTTTAGAACAAATAAAGAAAGATTTTTTTAGTTTGTCAGACGATGAAATACGAAGAAAATATGAATTGGTAGAAGATAATCGAGATTGGAAAATTAGTTTTGCAAGGGAAGATCTAAAAATAAATCAGCCTAAGTTTGTAAAAGTAATTCATCGACCTTTTGACACAAAATGGACATACTATACTGGAAAATCGAAAGGCTTTATTGGATATCCAAGACATATTACAATGCAACATATGTTATCGGGCAATAATTATGCCCTACTTTTAGGAAGGCAAAACAAATCGGGAACTGTTGATAGTTTTTTTATAACAAGTGAAATTTCAGAAATGAAATGTGCGGAAAGAACAATTCAGTCGTATCATTTCCCGCTTTACCTATATCCCGAAGCAAACGAACAAGCCGATATGTTTGCAACCGCTGAACGCACGCCGAATCTGAACATGGAAATCGTCAAACAAATTGCGGATAGTTTAGGGTTGGAGTTTGTTAATGAAAAACCACCCCGCCGAAGCGGCACCCCTCCTTTGGAAGGAGGGGAGTTTTCGGATTCCGGTTCAAGTTCAGATTCAAGTTCAGATTCAAGTTCTGACGTTCAAACGCAGTTTGAAACAAAAAGTTCCCCTCCTGTTTTAGGAGGGGTGGACGCGTTTCGCGGACGGGGTGGTAATTCTCGAATCAACAATCTTCCATATCTAAAAACATTTCGCAAAGAGTTAAGAAACAATCTGACTCCGGCAGAAGCTAAGTTTTGGACAATTATCAAAAATAAACAGTTTGAAGGAAGAAAATTCAGACGACAACACAGCGTAGGAAATTACATTTTAGATTTCTATTGTCCGGCAGAAAAACTCGCAATCGAATTAGACGGACAAGTTCATTTCAATGATTCTGCACGAGAATATGATTACGAACGCAAATTATTTTTAGAACAATTTGGCATTAAAGTCTTACGTTTTGAGAATAAACGAGTCTTTGAAGATTTAGAATGGATGCTTGATGTAATTAAGGTTCTACCGCTAATTTAGTGGAAAGTGATAAAATGGGCAAATGTTTACAGAACAATTTTTCGATTTATTGTTGAATTTCGGAGTTGATTGGAAGGTTAAAGAAGTTGAAAGTAATCCCGAAACGAGCGAAGTGGAT
>JANPBM010000074.1:0-24027 GCA_031430435.1 Acidobacteriota bacterium | reverse complement strand
TGAACCGCCGCTCCGTCGGGCGTGCCGTCGCATCCCGTATCGCCAAACAACGACACCGAAATGTTCCCGATCCCGAACTCCGCCGCATCCACTCGTCCGTTATTATTTGTGTCATACCAGATGCGGTTTCCGATCGAGTAGGTTGAAAGCGGAGCAAAACCGACATCGAGGTTGTGATTATTGTCGCCTGCCGCACCGGTTGTAACGTTGACGACAGGAAAAATTCCGGTCGGCGAACCCGTCGGATTTATAACGTTATTCGCATCCGAATCAGAGCCTTCGTCGAAACCCGGTTGCGAAGTTTGATTGGAAGTCGTCAAATAAATTCCGTTCAAAGGATTACCCGAAGCATAATTCGTCGCATTATCGAAACGGATTTGATAATTTGTATTCGGCGTAATTTGTCCGTTGACGATACCGATATTGTCGGTCGAAGTCGGATCGACCGCCGTTCCCGAAGTGAAATAATACTCGCCGTTTGCGTCTGTCACGGCAGTCGCAATCGAAGCATTTGCCGCGTTGTAGAGTCGAACGGTAACATTCGCAATCGGCAGTTCACCTGCGTCTTGGACTCCGTTTCCGTTGGCATCATTCCAAACACGATTTCCTAATTCCGTCGGAGCTAAATCCACCAATAATTCAACATCGCCGAGTCCGCTTGCTTTTTGCATCGTATTGGCAGTGCTTGTGTTGTAAATATCGTAAGAACCTTGTAAAAGACCCGTTGTCGGGCTGAATCGTTGAATACCGCCGGCACCCGGATTTATAATTCTCGTGCCGAAAGTAGCATCAGAATAAGCAATGCCGTCGGTCGAACTTTGATATAACGAACCGCCGGGCATTTTGCCTAAACCGCCGTTGCCCGAACTGAAAATATCGTCGCCTTGTGTATCAGGCGAGAAAAATTCTCCGCCGCCCGGACCTTTGTTTCCGCTAACTCCGTTTGTAGATGTCAAAGTACCGCAAGCCCCGTTTGATTCGAGAGTGTAAGTTGAACCGCTGAGACAAGCTAAATATGAATCGCCGCTGCTTCGGAATCCGCCGTCTGTATCTTGGTCGCCGAATCTATCGCGGAATCCGAGATACATACTGTTGCCTTCGACCGTAATATCAGCCAACATCGGCTGGTTATTTTCACCTGCCGCAATTGCACTGTTAACGCTTGTCCAAGGCTCCCAATCGTAAACTTGAGTTGCAGTTTCTCTGTTATCGTAAGTCGCGGTTCCGTTAGAATCGCGGTCAAAGCGAAGTGTGTTGTTGAAAACTAGCGTAAAAGTCGGAACACCGCCGGTAAATGTAGTTTTCCAAACGTATGCTTGCAAATTAAATGTTCCGGGATTTGTTGCCGGAGCAGTTTCGGGTCCCGTTGAATTTGTTTCGCCGCTGCAAACTGCCCCGACATATAAGTTCCCGTCTCTGTCCGAACCAAGCCCGAACGGACGAACATCCGCAGCCGGACATGTACTTGCCGCACCGCCGGTTGTTTGAGTCGGCAAACTTGCGGTCGGAACATCATAACGTTTAATGGTTGTCGCATCTAAAGTTCCGGTTGTCGGAATTGCATATAATTTGCGATCGGCAAGATTGACTGCATAAAGTGTTGAACCGTCATTAGACAAATCAATGTCTCCGATTCCTAATTTACCGATGTTCGCAATTGTTGCAGCGGTGTCGGTAATCCAAGAAGTTGTCGCAATCGGATGCGGATTTGCTCCCGCCGTTGCTGCGCCAAAAACTGTATTTAAATCAACAAAAGTTGTCGGAGTTGAACCCGATGCCGGATTATTGGTTTTCCAAATTCTGCCCGTACTTTCGCCGGGACCTAATTTCACGTTTGCTTTAACGTAACTTGAAACATACAAATCTTTGTTGTTGCGATTCCACGCCGCTCCCCAAATTGCCCCGACTTGAGTATCGGTAAAAATTGAATTTGGAACAGGCGGGGCGACCGAGAAACCGGGAGGTGTGGCGGGTGAACCGTAAGCTCCGGTGGTGGTCGTGCCGTTTATATTGCCGTCAACGTCGCCCACATTTGCCAGCGGATAGCCCATTACTGCGGCAGCTCCGGCGTAAGCGGTGGTTGTCGTATTGCGAAACAACGGTTCGATTATTGTCGGATTATTTTGCGAATAATCATTCGGGTTATTTACCGCGAGATTGACGTTAGCCGTTACTCCGTCATTAACAAACTGTACGGTTGAACCCGAATTTGTTGCAGTTCCGCCGATTACCGAATCGGTTGAACGTGCAGACGGTTTATATCCGCTCGGCAATGCCGTGAATTCCAGTCTGTAAGGTCCGGTGCCTGTCGTCGTTAAACTGTAAGTTCCGGCGGCGATTGTTGTTGCCGTTCCGCGTTGAACTCCGGCGGAATCAAATGCCGTCACGATTACACCCGCAATTCCCGCGTCAATCGCGGGTAACGCGGCGGAACCGGCGGTATCGTATGCTCCGTTTCCGTTAAAATCTTGGAAAACTCGTCCGGTAATTGTTCCGGCGGCTGATACCGTTTCCGTAAATATCGGCAAACCCGTAAAGGCGATTGCGCACAGCAAAGTAAGTGCAAACAGGCGTTGCACGTTCGTAAATTTGTTGTTCATTCTAAACTCCAAGTGTTTTATTGGTTTCAAAGTTGAATTCTTTGAGCAGAAAAGCACAATTTTTTGCGCTGAATTTTGTTGAAATCTAATTTATTCGGCGGGGCTTTTAAACAGGCAGAAATCTACCTGTCTCACTACTGTATCATATTGAAACAACGAAATACAAGAACAATAACAATGTTTAATTTATGTTGTGATTTTTAGATAAGTATAAAGTAAAGCTAGGTTTATCGGAAAAATGATTCAATCAATACTTTGGGTTTCAAGCGTTTGTTATTTTTAATTTTTGCCTTTTACCGACTGCTTACTTGTTTGTTTCGACAACATTTGCGACACTTTTCAAGATGCTTTCCAACCAAAATCCGCCACAATTTGCCGAACTCGCGTTGCCTCTGCCGTTGCGACAAACTTTTACATACCGTTTGCCGTCCGCGTTTCGGGAAAGCGCACAAATCGGTTCCCGGCTGTTGGTGCCGTTCGGTAAACGAAATTTGACGGGTTATATCGTTGAGCTGCACGAATTATTGGACGAATCGCTCGGAATCGAAGAGTCAAAGTTAAAGGACGCAATCGAATTATTGGACGAAATTCCGCTTGTAACCGCTGAAATACTTAAACTTACGAATTGGACAGCCGATTATTACGCCTCGTCTTGGGGCGAAGTTTTGAAGGCTTCGCTCCCTGCCGGCGTAAATGTCGAAAGTGAACAAATTATTGTCATAACCTCAACCGGACGCGATGAATTATTAAAAATCACAACCGCAAAAACCGTCAAAGTCCAAATGCTGCGACATTTAGCCGAACACGAAGAGGTTTCAATGCGAAGTTTGACAAAACTTTTCGGCAGTTCAACGTCGCGCAATGTCCGCGATTTAGTCAACCGAAATTGGGTTTCGACTTTTCAACGCACGCTTTCGACCAAAGCCAAACCGAAACGTCGGAAAGCGGTCAGATTATTGCCGACCGAATTTCACCAACCCGAAAATAAACCGCTCAATGAATCACAACAAAAAGTTATCGAAATTTTGCTCGAAAACGACGGCGAAATCGGTTTTGTCGAACTTTTGGAAGAAGCGAATATTTCCGCGTCCGTGATTCAAACTTTGGAAAAGCGCGGATTCGCGCAAACCTTTGTCCGCGAGGTTTTCCGCGACCCGTTAATTGGTGCAAAAATCCCGAACGCCCAAAATTTGACACTCACGGACGAACAAACCGCAGTTTTTACCCAACTCGAAACCGCTTTAGTTTCAGCAAGTTACAAGGCATTTTTGCTTTACGGCGTAACCGGAAGCGGAAAGACCGAGATTTATATTCGGGCGATGCGGTCGGCGTTGGACAAAGGAAAATCGGCGTTGATGCTCGTTCCCGAAATTGCTTTGACACCGGTTTTTTCTCGCCGACTACGCCAAGTTTTCGGCGATGAAGTGGCGATTCTGCACTCGAATCTTTCAACCGGCGAACGCTTCGACGAATGGCGAAGAATCCGCAGCGGTTCGGCAAAAGTCGTCATCGGCACTCGTTCGGCGATTTTCGCGCCGCTTGTAAATGTCGGAATTATTATCGTTGACGAAGAACACGACGGCTCGTATCGACAACAGGAATCGCCGTTTTATAACGCCAGAGATGTTGCCGTTGTCCGTGCGAATTTCGCAAATGCAATCGTCGTTTTGGGTTCCGCAACACCTTCGTTGGAGACGTATTTTAATGTCGAACAAGGAAAATATACGCTTTTAAATTTGCCGAATCGCATCGGAAACCGTCCGCTGGCGAAAGCTGAATTGGTTGATATGCGTAATGCTTTTAAAGAGCAAGGAAAAGATGAAGTCTTTTCAAATGAGTTACTTACGGCAATTACGGAAACACATTCCAAAGGCGAACAATCAATTATTTTGCTCAATCGTCGCGGTTATTCGTCGTTTGTTTTGTGCCGTAGTTGCGGCGAAAGCATCAAGTGTAAAAATTGCGACATTACGCTCACATATCATCGCCGCGAAAATGTTTTGATGTGTCATTACTGCGGATTTCGCGCGAAAGTTCCGACTGTTTGTCCGCTTTGCGAATCGAAATTTATCTATTTTGTCGGCGAAGGCACGGAACAGCTCGAAGATATTTTGCGGCGGAAATTTTCCGGCTTGCGAATCGAACGGATTGACCGCGACACGATGAACCGACGCGGACGGCTCGAAGATATTTTGCAGAATTTCGCCGAACATAAAATCGATATGCTGGTCGGGACGCAGATGTTGGCGAAAGGACACGATTTTCCGAATGTTACATTAGTCGGCGTGGTTTCGGTCGATGCAGGTTTGGCGTTGCCCGATTTCCGTTCAGCCGAACGTACTTTTCAACTTCTGACGCAAGTCGCGGGACGTGCGGGACGCGGAATTTTGCAAGGTCGCGTCATTATTCAAACTTTTCACCCCGAACATTACGCCTTGCAACACGCTTGCCGACAGGATTACGACAAATTTTACGCGGAAGAAGTGCGGTTCAGAAAAAACTTGCGTTATCCGCCGTTTGTCGCCTTGGCTTCGATTTTAGTTCATCACGCAAGCCTTAATTTTGCCCACGACAACGCTCAAATTTTGAAAGAATCTTTGCAGAAATTCAACCTTGAACGCCACGCCGGAATTCTCGGTCCCGCACCTGCACCACTTGCCAGATTAAAAGGCGAACATCGTCTGCAAATTTTGGTTAAAGCCGTCAACCGCAAGAAATTACGCGAGTTATTGGATTTTGCACTGCACGATGCACAGGAAAAATTTTGCGATATGAAGACGGTGAATGTGGAAATTGATCCGATTAATTTGTTGTAAAATTTGTAGTTTTACCGCCATTAGAGTAATATTACAACTGAATTAAATTGTAAAACTTTGTAACTAAATTACTTAACATTGGTAGGTTTAATATTCTAATGCACAAAGATTGGAGAGATTTTAAAGAAGGTTGTGGCAATATCGAAGGAGCAAGAAAGGCTTTCGAGAACGCTTGTTTAACTCTATTCAGAAAAGAACACCCAAATGATAATGTTAAATCCGTCAGAGTTAAGCAAGGTGATGGCGGTATTGATATTTTTGTTGGAGAGATAGGCATTAAACCAATTAAAGTTTATCAGTGTAAATTTTTTCTTGAAGAGAAAGATTTTGGAGAGTCTCAAAAAAAACAAATTAGAGAATCATTTAATACCTGTATAAATTCTCCAAAATATGAATTAGCCAAATGGATTCTATGTGTCCCAATGGAATTAGCTATTGATGAACATTCTTGGTGGGCAGGATGGAAAGCTAAAACGTTGAAAACTCACGGTAAATCTGATGAATTTATTAGCTTAAAAGATGGAAATGAACTTATTGATTTGATGAAAGAACATGGTGTTTACAATGCTGTTTTTCACATTGAAGATTCTTTACTTGCAAAAGATACAAATGAAAAAGTAACTGAACTTTGGAATTATCGTGAACTTGATGAAAGTGAAGATCGAACTATAATTGGTGAGATATGTAATCATATTTTAGAACAATCTCCTATCAAAAAAAGTTTGGATTCCGAGATTACCGCGTCTGATTCATTTGTTACAATAATGGTAAAAGTTTCAAAAAACTTTCCAAGTGAACAATTAAGCCGTATTAAGCAAATGATTACAAATACTTGGGAAAAACAACAAATTGTTAAGAGTTATCTTGAAAATCAAGAAGATGAAAGTATAATTAGCGATTTAAAAGAACGGATTCAACAGGATTACTGCCGAGTAAGAAATGTAACTAACCCCGAAGAGTCTATAAATGATGCAAAATTTATTGATGAACTTAGTCAAATGATTTTACCGGAACAAAAACGCGGACACGAACGCTATCAATCTAATGCTAAAGCAATTTTGTTTAATTTTTTTGAATTTTGTTATTACGGCGAGAAAACTGAGGAAGAAAAAAACCAACAAGGTTCTTTATTTGATTAGTTATGTTTATACCTAACAAGCATGAAAATTTGCAAAAAAGCACCGTTGTTTTGGGGGCAAATGTTATCAAATCTTTGAAAAAGAAAAACTATAACATTGAAGACTTATTTCAAGAATTAAAAAACTTGTTCCCAAAAGAAGAAAACACGGAACCTATTTCGTTAAACCAATACTATAACACTCTTACTTTTTTGTGGCTTAGTGAAATCGTAGATTTAGATGAATTTACTATAAAACTAAAAGATAATGTTTCTTAAAAAACTTTACAGCGAACCTTCCGGACTATTTCGTTCAGGCAAACCTGAGCATCCGGATACAATTGTCTTTAAAAACGGTTTCAATTTTATTTTCGGTAAAAAAGATAATAGTGAAAGTAAAGACCCTTTAAACGGTTTGGGTAAATCAACTTTAGCTGATTTGATTGATTTTTGTCTGCTGGCAGATTTTAGCACTAAAAACAGACGACTATACAAAGAAAAAAACAGATTAGATAATTATGAAATAGTTTTAGAATTTGAGGTTGATGGCAACGAATATCTTATTAAGCGAAGCACAAAAAATAACAGAACCATAAAAATCGGTCATTTGGGTCAAGAAGAAAAAGAATACAACATCAAAGACGCAAAAACTTTGCTTTTCAAACTCGTTTTCCACAACCCAAATTACCAAGGTGTTCTTGACGAAAAATGGTACCGAAGTCTTTTATCTTTTTTTCTGAAAATTCACAAAAAGAAAAAAGGCGAGTTTACAGACCCAATCGGTTTTCTAACGCAAAGCAATAAGTTAAATGAGGTGAATCAATATCACTTTTTTCTTTTAGGATTGGATAACAGTCTGATTTGTGAAAACTTTAGTTTACAAAAAGATGTAAAAGACCGGAATACAGCTATTAGTCAGGTAAAACGATTAGTGGAAAAAAGCTATGGAATTAGGATTGAAAAAGTAGACAGTCAATTAAGTAAGTTAAGAAACGAAATTAAAAAATCAAAGTCAGCTATTGATGTTTTCAAATTAGCAGATCAATTCAAAGATGTTGAAGTTAAATTAAACGAACTTACTGCCAAAATTAAATCTTTGTCAGAACAAAATTTTTGGAAAGATAAAAAAGTCAAGTCGTATAAAAACAGTTATGAGTTAAGAGACACCTTAACGGACAGTAAAATAAGAGGCATCGAAAAACTTTATAAAGAACTCAATAATCAACTAAGTTCGGTGATTCGTAAGTCTTTGAACGATGCTGTCGAATTTAGAAAAAAATTAGCAAATTCAAGAGAAGAGTTTCTAAAAGATGAAATTACAGAATTAGAAACCGAAATAAGAAAAAATGAAAAAGAGAAGAATGCTTTAGATGAACAACGACAAAAATTGTTTCTGTTATTACAGTCGAAAGAAGCCTTTACAGATTTGACACAAGCCTTTTATTATCTGGGAGAAAGAGAAAAGGAGTACTCCGATTTAGAGGGTAAAGTTAAAACATACAGAGACTTAGAATCAGAAAAACAGTTATACAGAAAACAAGATGCTGAAATCGGCATAGAAATAACGGCTTTTATTGAAACAATTCAAGACAAGATAGATGCTTTTGAGAGAATCTTTTCAGAAGTTTACAACCAGATTTACCCGCAAAACGAAAGCTCGGGATTTTCTATTACTCCAGATTACAGTGTAACAAAAGTCAAAATTGATATTTCATTTGATAAAGACGAATCGAAAGGGTGGAACAAAGGGAGAACATTAGTTTATGATATTGCTGTAATGCTTAATGCGATTCGTAACGGTATTGAAATGCCACGTTTTTTGCTTCACGACGGGATATTTGACGGTATAGACAAATCACAATTTGTTGCGCTTTATCATCTTATAGAAGAACTGCAAGGCGAAGGTAATAGACTTCAATACATAGTTACAATGATTGAAGAAGGAACTTTAACCGATAATTTTGGAAATACTGATGACTTAACAGTTGAAAATATATCAGAAGAAGCAATTGCAGTATTTACACCAAGTCGAAAATTTTGGGTTGAAGCGTAAAATATTTTACAAATTCTCAAATTTAACTTACGAATAAATATCCGGAATCTTTATTTCACCGCCGATTGATTCGATAAATTTGTTTAACCCGAAACTAATGCGCCGATTTTGCGGTTTTTGCCCGAAATAGTTGACCGAAAAGGTTTCCGCGTGATAATTTTAACTTAGTCCGTATTCCCGTAATTTATGTTTTGAGGAGAACAAATGTTTAATAAACTGATTGATAAAACCGTCGGCGTATGTTTTTGTTTGGCACTTATTTCAAGTGTTTTGTATGCAGGCGAAGGTGGTGCAAAACGCGCCAAAAAAGCGCAGGAAGATGTAAAAATCAACATCACGCCGTGGGGTTATTCGCAAGCCGAACTTGATAATGCTCGGCTTCAAGCCGAACGAAGCAAAGAAGTTCAAAGCCTTTTGAGCGGAACAAAATACCGCTTTATGGAATTGACCTACGTTGAAAACGAAGATAAGTCGAAAGGCAGCACACAAATCCCGACTCGGTATCGAGCCGTGTTTTACGATTATACGAACGAAAAAACTTTAGTTGCCGAAGGTAATTTCGACGGAAGTTCTCCGATTACGACGCGCGAAGAAAATTATCAACCTGTGCCGAACGACGAGGAATTTGAAGAAGCGGTCAGAATTTTGCAAGACGAACCTGCATTCGGCGGTTTAATTAAAAATCAATCCTTGAAAACATTTCGCCCGATGCCCGATGTAACGGTTTTGGAAGGCACCAACGAACGACTGGTGAATGTCGGGCTTTCTGCCAATGATTCGACCGCGAATAATGAAGTTGTCAGCGTCAGTCTTAAAAATAAGCGAGTTATTCGATATTCCGAAAATGCTCCGCCAACGTCGAAAGCCGCTCCGGATGCGTGCGGAGTTCCCGATGCGGGACAACCGACAACCGCCCGAAATACGGCGGGACAATATCAGATGACGGTCACGCAAGGAGCTAATACGCTTTGGGAAATGTTGGTTATTCGTCCTTCGGCTTCAAGCGGAACGCGGGCTTCGGGCATCGAAGTTCGAGACGTGAAATATCGCGGAAAGTCTGTCATGAAACGCGGAAATGCTCCGGTTTTAAACGTTGAATATGTCGGCGGACAGTGCGGACCTTATCGTGATTGGCAGTATCAAGAAGATCAGTTTGCGACACCTGCGACAGGAAATACCGATCCTGCGCCGGGAATCAGAATAGTTGCGACGGGACAAGTTCCGACAACCGCGCTTGAAACCGGAATCGATGCCGGAAACTTTCGCGGCGTGGCGGTTTATACCTTAAACAACGAAACGATTTTGGTTACGGAATTACAGGCGGGTTGGTATCGTTACATTATGGAATGGCGATTTGCCAACGACGGCACGATTCGTCCGCGTTTCGGCTTTGGGGCAACGGATGACAGTTGCGTTTGTTTTGTTCACAATCACCATGTTTACTGGCGTTTTGATATGGACGTGGTTAATCCCGGCAACAAAGTTTTTCAAGTGGAACGCGGTCGCAAATTCTTAAGACCGCTTGTTACCGAAACTTCAAAATTGCGAAGCTATCAGTTAAACCGCAGTATTATGATCCAAAATGCGACAGGCGACGAAGCCTATACCCTTGTCCCGAATTTGTCCGACGGAGTTGCCGACACTTATGGACGCGGCGATATGTGGGTTTTGAAATATAAAAGCGTAGTCGGCGGTTCGGCACTTCAAAATGAAATCGACGATGGTTACAACAGTGTCGGCGGTTCAGGTTCGGCAATCAATTTGGCACCGTTTTTGAATACCGAATCGATTGACAACCAAGACGTTGTGCTGTGGTACGGTTCGCATTTTGTCCACTCGGACGGCGCGAATTTGCTTGACCCGAACCGTGGCGGAAATCAATTACTTTCAGGTTCGCATGTGGTCGGACCCGATTTGAGACCTGTTCGCTGGTAACACGGAAAAATCGACAAAATAAAAAGGCAAGTCCGGGAATTCCCTGCTCTTGCCTTTTTGTTTATTTAACCGACTTGTAATTTCAAATTTTACTTACTCGCTATCTCGGTACTTCGACCGCTTTCAAAATGTCGGTAATAACCGCATCGGCTGTCGCGCCGTCGAGTTCTGCTTCTGCCCGCAAAGCAAGGCGATGTCGCAAAACAGGTCGGGCAATGTCTCGAACATCGTCGGGAGTCGGGAAATCTCGTCCGCGAATTGCCGCTAAAGCATTTGAACACAATAACAACGCCACCGACGCGCGCGGACTTGCGCCATACAAAATCGACTGGTGCCGGCGGGTTTTGTTGACAATTTCAACAATATATTTTTGTACGCCGATTTCGGTTTTCATCTGTTTGACTTCGTTGCGACAGACTTGGATCAATCGTGAATCGGACAAAGGTTGCACGTCGATTTGGTCTAAACGGCGAGAATTAAAACCCGCGTCCCACCGCGCGACAATTTCGTGTTCGGCTTCGATCGGCGGATAATCAATCAAAATTTTGAGCAAAAACCGGTCAAGTTGAGCTTCGGGAAGCGGATAAGTTCCTTCGTACTCGATCGGGTTTTCAGTTGCCAACACGGTAAAAATCGGCGACAGCGGATAGCTTTCGCCGTCAATCGTACTTTGGCGTTCTTCCATTGCTTCTAACAATGCGGCTTGAGTTTTCGGCGGCGTGCGGTTAATTTCGTCCGCCAATAAAATATCGGTAAAAATCGGACCTTGCCGCAACGAAAATTGCGATGTTTGCAGATTAAAAATATTCGTTCCCGTAATATCGGACGGCATCAAATCGGGCGTGAACTGAATGCGCGAAAAACCGGCTCCGATAATTCGGGCTAAAGTCTTGACGGTCAATGTTTTGGCAGTTCCCGGAACGCCTTCGATGAGAGCGTGTCCTTCGGCTAAAACCGCGACCAAAATCTGTTCGATGGCATCGTGTTGTCCGACCACAACTTTTTGGAGTTCGTTCAAAATATGGGCGACGGTTTGCGGTGTGTAAGTTAGCATCAGATATAAATTTTGCGGTAATATTAAATTGGCAATCGGCAAGTAAGCAACCGGTTTGCAATGTTCGGATAATTAAATAAAATCATTAAACCGACTTGTTTGCAAAACTTCTTACTTTTTACTTATTGCTTTAGTAGTTTAGTTTGTATCAAAAACATTGGCAAACTTACATTGCTTAATCGCATCATATTCGTTTGACCTGTCTTATCGGTTAGTCATAAACTCTAGTTTTATATTCTATGAAATTTTATCTAATTGTTCTATTATTTTTGTGTTCCGTGATTCCGGCATACGCCGATATTGCGTTACTGATTCACGAAGCAAAAGGCTTCAGCGGTGAAACGACCGGAGCGGGACACAGCGCGGTTTATTTGTCCGACGTTTGCGCCGATCCGCCGCCGTTTGTTTTGCGAAAATGTCGGAACGGCGAAAAACGCGGCGCCGTCATTGCGACTTATCCGGATTTTGGCTCGGCAAACGAGTACAAATGGTTTGCAATGCCTTTAATTCCTTACCTTTACGGCGTTTTAGAAGAAAATCAAATTCCACTTTATGCCAACGGTGAAATCCGTCTTTTGACACGCGAAACAATTCGTCAAAAATATCTTTCGGATGTTGTCCCGAAAGCGGCGGACGGAACTTTGCCCGTCGGACGTTGGGTAGAAATTATCGGAACGGCTTTGAACCGCGACCTTTATGCTTTTACGGTCAAAACCACGCCCGAACAAGACGAGATTTTTATCAAAAAATACAGTATTTTAGAGAAAGGAAATGACTTTAACGTTTTTTCAAAAAACTGTGCCGATTTCACCAAAGAAATTATAAATTTATATTTTCCGCATTCGTCACACCGCGATTTTATCAACGATTTCGGGATGACAACGCCGAAAGCAATTACACGAAGTTTTGCGAAATATGCCCAAAAACGTCCCGAACTGATGTTTTATGTCACGAAATATCCGCAACTGGACGGCACAATTTTGCGAAGTTTCGGCAACCGAAATTTTACGGAAACCGCTTTTACGTCGAAAAAATACGTTATTACGCAAGCCTTGACAAAGCCGACTTTGTTGCCGCTTTTTGCCGCAACTTATTTCTTGACAGGTTATTTCAGCATCGATCGAACGTATCAAAGCCATCCGACAATGGAAATGGCGCGACTTGATGCAGAGAAAAATTCTCGTCGAAATCGAACCGGTTTTGTTGAAAGTTCGTTCGATTTAAAGGCAATCGAAAAGAGTCGAAAAGCCGAAAAACTTCGCGTCTTCGGTTCACGCAACGATTGGGGAAATTACAAAAACAATCTTCAACCTTTGCTCGCAAACGCAATTACACAAAGGCTTTTTGCCGATAATAACGAGATTAAATCTTTTTTCCGCGAGCTTGAAGCGCAAAGCGAACCGTTTTACGATGCCGACGGATTTTTGATGTTGCGGGTCAATAATTACGGCAAGGAAAGTTTACTCGGATTGACAAAATCCAACATTTCGGGCGATCAAACCGATGTCCGTTTGGCATATAAATTGATGCTCGTCAAACTGAAAGCCGAACTCGACGCTTCTGAAAAAAACCGCGAAACGTATCTCGATTTTCTGACAAATTGGCAGTTAATGATTGAACTCGGAAAACGGGTCGAAGCCTTGCCGCCGATTGAAATTCCGGCAAATACGCGATTTTTGACCACGCCGATTCCGGTTAAAGGAAGTAAAAAACTCGCGCTCGTTTTCCGTGAAATAACACACTAAAGCATAAAATCAAGCGCGGTTTTTATCGCCAATAAAATAACGGTGAAAAGGAAAATTCGTTTCAGCCAAAGGTCGTTCAATTTTGTTACGACCTTTGCGCCGAGATACGCGGCAACAAACATTGTAACCGCCAAGATCAAGCCCAATTTATAATCAATCAAGCCTTGGTAAGCGAAAATCGCAGTTGCCGCGAGCGACGAAAAAACGTTGATAACCTTTGTGTTTGCAACAGCTTGCGTAAATGTCATCCCAAACATTCCGACATAAATCGCAGTCAGCATCGTTACATAACCGCCGCTGTAAAGTCCGCCGTAAATCGCTAATAAAAAAGTTAAAATATATGTCAAAGTCGTCGAAATTTTAGTTGTCTCAACTTTTTCGACACCTGCGGACGGCTTTAAAAGCGTAAATACGACGACAAAAATCATCGACACCGAAACAATCAGCGGCATCACCGACGGTTTCATAAATCCGACAGCAATTGCTCCGATTGTCGAACCCGTAATTGTCAGCAAAACCAACAACGGCAAGCGTTGACGGTCAAATACATCTTGTTTCAAAAACGGAATCGCGCCGCCGACGGATAAAAACGTCAAGCCGAACATATTTGTCGCCACCGCAACTTTCGGATCAATCCCGAATTGAAACATCGCGGGAACCGTAATCAGCGAATTACTGCCCGTAACGACACCGATTACGCTCGTGATAAAAAACAGTAAAATCAATAATATCAATGAATTAGCAGACATTTATGTTAGATTGTATTTTAAGATTCGACCGAGTAAAAAGGTGAAAGCGTGAAAAACTTAAACGTTTGTTGGCAGGTAACAGCCTGAAATTTTTCCGCTTTATTTTCGTAAACCGCGTTTGATGCCCAAACTTTCTTCAATCTCGCGCATTCGTTTGACCAAATCGAAAACTTCCCGTTTATTTGTCGGTTCACCTTGCCGAATCGCCACGCAATCGTTCATCAATTTCGTTAATTCCGGTGCATTTAATTTTGACCTTTCGGCTATAATTTCGGCTAAATTTTCGTTGGAAATCGTGTTGTCCGCACCGCCGAAACGAATCAGTTTACGGCGAAATTCCGCGAATATATTTTCGATTGCAAGGTCGTAAGCCTTTGTGTTTGCTTGTATTTCCGCCATTGCTCCGACATATTCGAGTTTAGATAAACGATTCGCGTTTTCAAACGGAAGCGGACGGGCAAACCGTCTCCCGCTTGACCAAAAAAACAACGCCGCCAACAGTCCGAGTTGGGCAAAAACGGCGATAACGGGCGTGCCTTCAAAATACGCAAACAGACGATTATCGTTTGTGCCGTAACCCTGATGATACTCGTCGAATGCCGTAATACCGTTTTGGGTTGACAGCAAATTTATCGCTAATTGGGCATTATCGGCAAGGCTGATTCCATTATTTGCGACAATATACGGATCGGATAAAAAAACAACTTCGCCGTTGCCATACGGGAAATCTGCCAATAAAATACCTTTTTCATTCGATAGATAAACGAATGGCGTAACCGAATTTACGGTCTTTGGCGGCGGCGGCTCATCACTTCCGGCACTTTTTCCGGTGCCGATAGCCGGCGATTTCGGCGTTGGAGTTTTCATCGGCGGCGGTTCGTCGTCATCGGGATAGGATTCTTCGCTGCTTTGCGTTACGGGCGAAACTTTCACGGATTGTGGCGGTTCTTTATCTTTGGTCGAGGTCGGTTTCGGCGTTTGGGCAGCCGGCAGATTTTTTGATTCCCTGTTCGCGCCGCCGATTTCGGGTTCATCGGTTTTCACTTCAAATTCATTGTCGGTAATGTATTTTAATTCTATGCGCGACGCGAAAATCGACGGCATGACCGCGTTCACATTTTGCGTATAAACGGTTGGCTGGATTGGTTTTAAGGCGACGACTTTGTTAGTCATTTCTGCCGTTTCATTCGGATTTGCGCCGAAACCGCCTTCGTTCGATCCATTGACTTTTATTTCCCGATTCGCGGTTGTTTTTATCAATTCGGACATCGGCGAGCGATCGATTATCACGAGCTTTCCGCCTTCGGAAACCCATCGCATAATTTGTTCGGCATCTGTGTCGGAAACAGGGCGACGAGGTTTTCCGATTATTACGAAAGTTGACGGTTTATTTTTATTTGCAGCGAGCAACGCCGAAGGTTTTTCTTGCCACCGCGTAACGTTGCGACCTGTTTCGGCAAGTAAATCATACACCGCGCGAGTGCCGGTTGCGTCTGTGTTATAAGTTGAACGATTCGGCTTAACTTCGCTGTCAGGTTCAAGATTTTTACGCGAAAATGATGCCGCGTTCAAGCCGATTAAAGCCAAAACGAGCAAAGTAACGCCGCCGAAAATGAATACTTTTTGCTTCACAATTTTCTAATCTTACCGCTGACTGCTGCGGACTTCCGCCCTTACTTCTTCCCATCGACCGCTTCACGATACTTCGCCCGAAATTCCTGCCAATCTTGTTCATCGGCGTTTGAAAATCCGTACCAATGACGTTCAAAACTGCCGGTCAAAACGTTCATATTTTGGTGCAAAGGTTTATCTTTTCGGACATCGCGAAGATAATCACGATTCGTTTTATGTTGAGCTAAACCTATTATTTTCCTGTCACTTAACTCGCATAAAAAAGCGATGTAACCCTTGCGAATTGCTCCGCGCAAATCGCCGTTCTGAGCCAGTAAATCGGCATCGGACAAAATATCGGCGGAATCTTGGTCGGCTAAAATTGTTTCGCCCAAAATCACTCGTGTTTTGCGCTCTTTCTTCTCTTTTCGTTTGATGCCGAACAAAAACGGAGCGAATTTATAGATAACAAATCCGACAATACCGAGGGCGATTGCCACAATCAAAACCTGTAAAAAAATTGATAACGAACCAAGCGAATCGGAACTCGGAGTTTCAATTTCAGGTCTTTCCGGAAAAAGACTTGTCAGCCATTCCATAAATGCTTTTTGAATACTTTCCCACCATTTTTGGATTGCGCTTTTTTCTTTTTCCTCTTCTTTAACTGCTTTTTGATATTCGTTACGGCTCAAAATTTCTTGTAATTTCAATTTATCTTGATTTTTTGCGCGATTGCCGGGTTTCTGTTTTTCAACCTCGTCAAGTTTTTGTACAAGCGTTGTAAGATCATCTATTGCCTCATTTAACAAATCTTCCCGAGTCACATTCTCGGCTTTCTGATTATCGATGTCGGCAAGTTTTTTGCCTAACCGGGCGTTATCGACTTCAACTGAAACCCCGTCGATTTCAACTTTATTTATCGCCAAGAAATTTTTTCGGATATTTTGCAACGAAGTTTGAATCTCGGCTTTTTGTTCATTTTCAGACAAATTATCTGCGTCAACATATAAAATCACCTCAAGTTCGGTAATCGCATTTTCAACACTTTTTTTATATTCGGAAACATTTACGGCAAAAATGGCACCGGCAAAAACCGGGAACCACATCGCAACCGATAAAAAGTTTTGAGTTTTGAGCTTTGAACTTTGCATTTAATTAAGACCGAGCATCGAATTATCGGCAACCTCCGGCGACTTTACGGCAGTCGAAATTGCAGGTTGCAACGGATTTGCATATTGCGGCGGCAAAGGCGGAATTTCACCGAGTTGCCGCGCCGCCATCAATTCCACATCGTAACCTTCGTGCCGCACCCGTTCGTCCACATACAATAAACTAAGTCCGAGCATCCAAATCGGCGTTAGTAAAACAAAACTTGCCTGCGAAATAAGTTGCGCGCCAATCGCGTACCAAGCCGGCGTTAAGTCTTTATCAAAGCTCAAAATTTGGATGCCGTTTACATACGCATACCAACCAAGCGGAATGTAAAGTATTGATAAGGCTGAATATGTGGCTAAAATCGTAAAAATAAAAAGAGCGGCAAACCGTTTTATATTTCCGCTTGCAAGCGAACCGCTCCGCCCGATTGCCGTCCCGAAACCTTGTCCTTCAACTAACATTATCTGTGGAATATAAGCAAATTTAGAGGCAACCAAAAAGAACAGCCAAAGTGTTAAAAATGCGATTGTCAAACTCAGAATAACCCCGACAATCCAAGCTAAAACCATAGAGACTGTTGATAATACGGCACATAAAACAAAAATTATCGAGGTCAAAATAAGTCCCACATAAAAAATGACTACGGCTAAAATACTAAGCAAAAAAACAATAAAAACCGACGATAAAATCAGAGCAAAAGGTTTCTTTCGGATATTGGCGTAAGTTTCGCGGAACGTAATCGGCTCGAACCACAGCAAATGTCGGACAAAATTCCGCGATGCCCCGCCCATGACAACCAATGCCGCAACGGTTTCAAGAAACCAAATCACGGTTCCGCCAAGCCACGAAAAGACATTGTAATAAAATAAATTGTCGTAATTTTTAGCCGAACCGACCGCAAATAACTCTCTGCCAAGCAACGTCCAACCGAGCGAAAACAAGGTTGCAAAGATAATCGGCGGCGAAGCAATCCAAATAAATGTCCAAAAATTTTGTCGGTACAGCCGAATCGCCCGATCGATTAAATCGCCTGCTCCGAGTGGTTGAATTAGATTTTGAGTTGAAGTTTCCGTCATCTTTATAAGGCAAATTGTAGCACGAAACAGCTTTGCAAAGAAAAAGAGCATTGCTCAATAAAGAACAATGCTCAGAGTCGTTTAACTTTAATAGCTCTTACTTAAAAAATAAAACGAGCTGCAAATTGAAAAACTCGATTGCTGTCTCCACCAATCGCAGAGGAGATACGACCAAAATTCGCACCATTTACATCTAGTAATTGTCCCGGCGTAAAATTAACATTATTCAAAACGTTAAATCCGTCTGCCTGAATTCTAAACTTGGTATTTTCTGTAATTTTGAAACTCTTAATTAAAGAAACATCCCAATTAAATGTTGTTGGTCCATTAAAAATTGCTCTTTCAAGCCCGCTTGTTTGTCCGGGTGCGTTGTTAAAGAAAATTTGTCCGGAAAACGGAGTGCTTCCAAACCCGTTAGCTCCGCGACCGGTATTTCCTGTTGCTAAAGTTCCGTCAGGGTTTCTTCCCAAAACAGACGGATTCAAGAAGAACACACCGTTAGGGGTCTTAAATATTCCTGCGAACTTTTTCAATTCGGATTTGCTTAACGATGTCAGAGCAGTTTGTCGCCCCGAACGACCTGCACGATTTAAAGTACCTCGCGCATCGGTAATAGTAATAGGAGCTCCCGTTGCCCATCTAATGATGTTTGAGGTTTGCCACCCACCCAAGATAGCATTAACGATTCCGCCAGTATTAAAAAACTTCTTACCTTTTCCAAACGGTAATTCATAATTGAAATTCAAGTTAAAAATATGTGTTTGGTCAAAATCAGCACGAGAATTTTCTAATCCTGGATTAGCAATGTCAAGAAGTGGTTCAAATCGATTTTGACCTGTTCCAATAGAATTAGTCAAATTTTTTGAAAATGTGTAATTTGCTTGAAGATCAAAACCGTTAGTAAAGCGACGACGAACTTCGGCTTGGAATGAGTTGTATTTTGTAACTGCATCGCCTTGAAGCAAGTCGGCAACCCCCGTGTTTGCATTAGGAAGAAAATTTACTGTTCCTGTTAATCCATTTTGGATATAAATTATCGCTAAGTCAGCTGGTGTTCCATTAACCAAATTATTGGTAACTGTACCATTTGTTAAAAGACCTCCGCTCGCCAAATTCGGAAATACTGTCAAAGTTTGACATCCGGCGGTCGTGCAAGAAGCGTTACCTGTTAACTGAAAATTGGCTCTGGCTCGATTGAAATCTGCCAAAAACCCATTACTTCCAATAATTACTTGGTTGTAGTCAATAGCACGCCATAAATTGTTACTGTAGCTTCCAACATAACGAAATTCTATGCCAATGTTATAGCCGATTTCTCTTGAATAACCAACATTCCACTCTGAAACACGCGGGGTTTTGATATTTGGATTGACTGCGAATACTGTTCCGAATCTATTAAAACTAGGCGTATTGTTATCGGCAAAAGTTCTGCTGCCGTTAAATACCGGAGTGATAATAGGGGACAAGGGTGTACCGAGTCGGTCATTTAATGAAGGCGATGTTCCATTTAAGGCTGCTACCGCAGTATTTAACCCTGCATTTCCGCTAAGTGAACTGTCAGGTGAACGAACTGCCTCATCATTTACATAGCTAAATCTGAAACCGCCGCGTATGGCAGTTTTACCCTCTCCGCCAAATAAGAACTTTCCGATTGTTCCGCCAAAATTTGGAGAATATGCAAAGTTAATTACAGGTGCAAAGTTGTTTGTATCAGCTCGAAAAAATGTATTTCTGTTACCGGCGTTTCTACCGATAAATTGATATCTGCCGTTCGGATTAAGAATTGAAGCAATGGGATTATTTATATCTGTCAGTTCAGGTTCAAAGTATAATCCATTCTTTGACTTCAAAGCATCGTAAAAATCGTAACGAAGTCCAAGCGTTAAAGTAAGATTACTTTTAACTTTCCACTGGTCGTTAAAGAAAAATGCTAAAGTGTTTTGTCTAAACTGTCTTGATTGGGTTGCACCTGAAACATAACCCGAAGTTTGAGATGTAACATTAAAAGATTGTGTTCCACTACCAACGATTCCCCCTAAAAGTCCATACAGTCCATTCGCTGTGGTCCGCTGATTATTACTAATCCCTCCGGGAAATAGAGCAGTATTTGCGAAACTTGCCGCTGAAATTTGTGGTGTGTTCACATTAATTCCTAAAGCGTACACCGGGGATATTCCGGCATCATTGACTGCTTCGATGTCAATAAGTTGATAGCTTCCGCCAAATCTGAAGTTATGACTCTTCCATATATAATCGGCTGTATCTTGGACGTTGTAGGTCTTCGTACTTCTTCCTTGATTTAGGAATTGCACTTCCGGATTTGTTACTAAATTAGGTGTTACAAAAGAAGAAGGCGTTGCCTGCGTTCGTCTGAAAAACGGATCACTGAAAAAATAACCTCCTCGAAGTTGGTTCACAACCCCGCCTAAATCGTAGTTTGTCCATGAAAGTGCCAACCTTTTGTTTAAAGCAGGTTGAGTAACAGTTGGAATCACATTAAAAGAATTATCAATATCAGCTCTCAGATTCGACTCTTTTGAGTAATCGTAGATGCCATTTATATTATTTTTGGAATTCAAATCCCAATCAATTCTTCCTGTACCTTGATTTCTATCGGTTGGAGATGCCTGTGTAAATCGATAACCTGTTGTATTAAGTCCATCACCGATTTCAGTTGAATTCCCTTGCGGTTGATTTTGTAAAAATCTGCTAACAACCGCTGCGTTAATGGAAGTCGGCGGATTTGTTCCTGTACCCGATGAAAAGATATTTCCGATAGTTTGTGTTACACCTGCGTTGTCAACATATCTGAAAATACCTGATCTGGCAGTCTGAGTTAAAACAGTGTTTAATTGCGTTGTATTTTGACGGCGACGAAGTCCTTCGTAATAACCAAAAAAGAATACTTTGTCTTTTATGATCCGTCCTTTCAATTTTCCACCAAACTGATTTTGGTTAATAAACGGAACCGTTAGTGTATTATTGAAAAAATTCCTCGAAGCAAATTCGCTATTTCTGTTAAATGCAAATGCCTCTCCGCTAAATCTATTTTGTCCGCGCGGGGTTACAAGTTCGATTTGCGGTCCGCCAAAACCTCTGTCAGCTCCCGCTTGCGTGATGATAGTAAATTCTTCCACGTTACCTACAGAAGCACGACCCGGAGAAAAGTCTGTTGCGTTTGAACGAATAAAGTTGTCTTGTACGTTAATACCATCTTGGACGATATTTGATGATGAAGTACGGAATCCGTTAATTGATGTTCCTTGGCTTGGATTTGATGAAGTCCCTGCTTGGAGCGTTATTAAAGCCAACGGATTTCTTCCGTTCAATGGCAAGTCATTTATCTGTCGCTCACTGACGGTGCTTCCAAGTTGGGCATTAGTTGAATTAACAATATCTTGTCCGCCTGTAACTGTTACGGTTTCAGACAATCCGCCAACTTCAAGCGATACAGAGAGCGAATACTCTTGACCAACACTGATTTTGACTTTTGTTACATAGGTCTTAAAGCCACTTGCAGTAACTTTGATACTGTATTCTCCAACTTCTAGTTGTGGAATTAAAAAACTGCCTTGTTTGTCAGAGACTGTTGTAAATTCTCTGTTAGTTTTACTATCGGTAACAACAACTGTTGCCCCGGGAAGATACCCGTCAGAGCTTGAGACTGCTCCGCTTAATCGTCCACTCGTCGCTTGGGCAAATAACGAAACAGCCAATAAAGCCGTCATCATAATTGCCAACATAATTTTTCTCATTATAATAAACTCCTTGATTTTCTAAATATTGTTTAGTCCAAAAAAATAATTGGAAGACGCTTTTTTTATACAAAAACTATGCCATAAACGTTTCTTTTTCGGTTTTTGTTTAATTGCTCTAATAAATCTTTTGTTTGCTTGCGTTTAAGTCGAAATAGTCCCAAACCTATAACAAATTTCGGCGACACAGTTATCCGAAACTTGAGATTTTCGGATAACTTTGCGATTTATTGAATAATCTATTGTCTTGCCGGAATGTTATAGGTCTTGATTTTTGAGTTGAGCGTGGTGGCATTTAAGCCTAACAGTCTGGCTGCCCGCGATTGGTGTCCGCCGGTTTGTTCCAATGCCCGCCGGATAACGTCAACTTCAAATTTCTTTACTTCGTCGTAAAAATTTACGCCGCGAGCAATGTCGATTTCCGCTGAAAAGCCTTCGCTGTCTTTCATCATTTCGCGGGCAAGTTCGGGGTTTATGACTTCGGGTCGCAGACATTCGACGGTGATTTCGTCGGTCGGGGCAATGACCACCGCGCGTTCGATGATGTTTTCTAATTCGCGGACGTTTCCCGGATAGTAATAATTTTCCAACAACGATAAAACTTCGGGCGAAATTTGGTCGGTAATTTCGCGTCCGTTTTCAGTATTATATTTTTGGATAAAAAACTGAGTCAGCGGCAGAACGTCTTCGCGGCGGTTTCTGAGCGGCGGAAGTTCAAGCGGCACAACACTTAAGCGATAATATAAATCTTCGCGAAATTGTCCGTTGCGGACAGCTTCTTTCAAATCGACGTTGGTGGCGGCAATAATTCGGACATCGACTTTGGTGGTTTTTATTTCGCCGATCGACGTGAATTCCCGTTCTTGAATCACGCGGAGCAGACGAACTTGGGTTTCGGGTCGCAAATCGCCGATTTCGTCTAAAAATATCGAACCGCCGTCGGCGACTTCAAATAATCCTTTTTTTGCCGCAACAGCTCCCGTGAACGCGCCTTTCGTGTGTCCGAAAAGTTCCGATTCAAGCAAATCGGACGGAATGTTCGAGCAATTTACAACCACAAACGGATTAGCGGTTCGCGGACTTGCTTCGTGAATCGCCTTGGCGACAAGCTCTTTTCCCGTGCCGCTTTCGCCCGTAATCAGCACGGTCGAACGTGCCGGACCAACGCGATCGACCAACCGAAAAATATCTTCCATAACTTCCGAACGCCCGATAAAACCTTCTCGCTTGACCGCCCGCGTCATCGCTTGGCGAAGTGTTATACGCTCTTCTTCGTTGCGACGTTTGCGCACACCGCGAGCCACACTAGCCAAAATTTGTTCGTTTTGAAAAGGTTTGCGAATGCACGCGGTCGCGCCTTTTTCCCACGCGGAAATTGCCGTTTCAAAACTGGCGTGCGCCGTGATAATAAACACCACGGCTTCTTCGTCCAGTTTTATCAATTCTTCGAGTGCCGTCAAACCGCCCATGCCGGGCATCGAAACATCCATCAACACCACGTCGTAAGTTTTTTTGCCGTAAAGCTCGATTGCTTCTTCGCCTTGTTTTGCCAAATCAACTTTGTAGCCGGCGGATGAAAGAATTGTTTCCAGCACATCACGCATTATTTCTTCGTCGTCGCAAATTAAAACCGAACCTTTCTTTGCCATAATATTCACCAAACTGATTGTAAAAGGTTAATCGTTAAATGAAAAAGTGTAAAATTACAATTACTGAAACTTTTTATGATTTACGATAAAATCGCTCCGCATTACGACAAATCTTTTGCTCCGTTTGAACGCCGTTTTCTCTCAAAATGGCGGGCGGAAACACTTTCACTGTTGCCGATTAACGCCAAGATTTTGGAAATCGGGGCGGGAACAGGTTTGAATTTCGCTCATTACCCGCCGTGCAAATACGCGGCGGCAAGCGAACTTTCGATTAAAATGATCGAGTTTGCGAAAGAAAAAACTACGACTGTCGAACTGATTCAAGCCGATGCGGAAAGGTTGCCGTTTGCCGAAAATTCGTTTGATGCGGCTTTTGCCACGCTCGTCTTTTGTTCGATTCCAAACCCCGAAAACGCTTTCCGCGAACTTTGCCGAATCGTAAAACCGCGCGGCAAAATTGTTTTGCTCGAACACGTTCGCCCGCAAGGTCGGCTCGGATATTTATTCGATGCGCTGAATGTTTTCACGGTTTGGGCAATCAACGATTGTTTTAACCGTGAAACCGCGAAGATTGCCGAAACATCCGGTTTGAAGATTATCGAAGCGCGAGAAAAGGCGTTTGGGATTGTTAATTTGCTTGTCTGCGAAAATTTATCGCGGCAATAAAATCTTTGTCCGTAAATCTACGGCTTTTTACCGCCGCCAATGCTCC
>JANPBM010000073.1:0-84835 GCA_031430435.1 Acidobacteriota bacterium | reverse complement strand
ATTTTTCTCTAAAATCGTTCCCCAGTTAAGCGTTGAACTCGAAGGGATATAGACTTTTGTTTGATAAGTTTCGTAACCTGTCGCCGAAATTGTCAGCAGATAATAGCCGAACGAAACTTCGATGTCGTAATAGCCGTCTTTTGTTTGAACGGAGTCAACAGAGTTATTTCTTGCCCAATTTTCGATTGCCCGAAGCTCAACCGTTGCATCAATCGTAATTGAATCATTTTTGATTGAATTATTGACAAAGCCTTTCAAGCGTCCCACGCCCGATTGAGCTGAAACTGAAAGGCTCAAGATAAATGTTGTTATAACTGTTAATAATATTTTATTCATTTGTTTTTTTTCTAATCGAAATTTATCTGTTCTTATCCGCTTCATCCGCGTAAATCTGCGGCAAAAATTGTTATGGCTTTGTTCCGCGAACCGCCGTTTTATCCGCTTCGGCATATTTCCACTTCACCATTTCCGCTTCGACAAACGGCTTTAGCTTATCGCTTGCTTGAAACATTTTGGATAAATTCGTTTTTCGCGTAATTTTAACCACATCCAAATCATTGCTGTTGATGTTCAGTTGTTCGAGCCGGTGATAGATTTTCAACGCTTCGTCAAAATTGCTTTGTTGGAGTTCGCTGTCGAACAAAATTCTGATTCCTTTGTTTCCGACGATCAACGCAATATTCGTTTTTTTGATGAGCGACAAACCTTCGGCATCAACCACATCGGCAACTTCCCAAACTACAGCAGAACTGTTATTCGCCAATTCTTTTTCTTTCGGCAACAACTGTAAACTATAGTCAGGACTGATTTTAACCGCTTCATAAGTTGCGGGAATTATCGGTTTATTTTTCAAAGCCTTACGAAATGGAGTTTCGGCGAGTTGAACGGCAACGGGAGAATTTTCGCCGATTATCACTTCGTAAAGCGAGTATTTTTTCGTCCGGTTATCAAACATGATGACGTTTGCCTGTTTATTTTTCTTGGAAAATTCTTTGGCAAGCAACAACGAATCGAAGACTGTTTTTGTCCGCTCATCACCTCTCACAACAATCGCTTTCGGCACAGTTTTAAATAAATCCGACGGATAAACCGCGTTGCCGACCGAAAAATCAGCCTTGTAAACATAGCCGATAACATTTGATTCGGATTTGAGTTTCGCGGCTTTTTCAAAATTGGTTTTTGAAAGGTCAACGAGTCCGCGAATGTAATAAGCCTTGTAATTATTCGGATTGATTTTCAAAGCCGAATCCGCATCAGCCAACGCTTTCAAACGGTTTTCGTCAATCGCATTACTGACAGATTTCGCATCATTTGAGTAAAATTTTCCGTTCCAAGTGTATAAAAGCCCGCGTTCGGCATACAGCGAATCGTATTTAGGATTTTTGGCAATTTCCGCCGTTAATCGCTCAATTTCGGGCGACGTTTGGGCAAAGGCATTTAACGCCGAAATCAAAGTTATAAAAATCAATAAAATTCGCATAAATTATTCCTCAAATATAATCGCAGAATTAAGACGCAAAAAAGGTCAAACTATTTTAACAAAAAAAATCTGTTCGATTAAAATAATCAAACAGACAGTTTTTGAGATAAAGAAGTGTTTTACAATTTAATTTGAACCCAAAACTTTTAACTGAAATTGTTGTGTTAAAAGTACATCTTCATCATCCGCCGATGGTCCGTAAGTTGCGGGAACAGGAATGTTTAGTTGCCTAAAATAAGTCCCAAGTTGGGAGCGATGATGAATTAAATGATTCATACAAAAAACTCTTAACACCTGTTTTTTTGGTAACGTAAAAAGAACATCATCTCCGTGAGTCATAGACCAATTCTTTTCAAGTTCTTCGTCTTTAATCTTCGACAGAGATGTTTTTGCTTCTGCCAAAAGGTTATCAAAATATGCTAAAAGTTCAACGGTTGTTTTTATATCTTTAGGCTCAAAGTCAATAAAATCTAACGTATCAAAATCAATACATTCCTTCCACCACGCAATAATTTCAGCAACATGAATTGCAAGTCGTCCAAGCGTTTCCGATTTTTCGTGCATTTTATATTCTGCTTTGTCAAAAGGAACTCTTTCCAAAAATCTTCTGGTTACCGCTGCTTCCAGTTGAAGTTCGCTTAATAAATCTTGGGTTATTGTCATATTGCCAAGATAGCAAAAACTTTTTGCTTTGGCTAACTGTTTTTTAAAGAGTTAGCAATTAATTAACAGGATCGCCGCCCGCAAAATCTTCTTTGTTGTTGGAAACTTTGACTTCCATTTTGAAAGTTCTGGCACGTTTTTTATCGGAATTTCCGACCGTAAAAATATACGTTCCGTTTTTGCCCGCCAAAATTGACAGATAACTTTCGCCGTCCTGAGTTTGGTCAACGCCGTCAACGCCGTTTTGCAGTCCCAAATTTATAACAGGAAATTCTTCGGTTTTTGAAACCATTACATCGCCCGAAACGCCGACATTGATAACCTGACCTTTTTTGACCGTAATCGAATACTTGTTTTCACCTTTCGCTTTGACCGTTACAGTCATCGTTTTCGACATTGTGCCTTTCGCAAAAACAACTTTTGTTTGGGCGTTGGCGTTGGAAACTAAAAATAACCCGATGGTTAAACTCAATAAAATAAATACTTTTTTCATAATAAGTTTCTCCTTACTTAACATAGCGAGAATTTTTCAAACTTAGTATCATTTCGATTTTTTGAAATAAATTCCGCCACCTTTTTTTGCATCGAAAACTGCCGGGCTGTAACCGGCAAAAGTCGTCCACAAAACTTTCTTTTTCTTAACCTTTTTGTATTCAATAGTCAGCAACAAACTACCGTCTTCCATGTCTGTCGGTCCGGTTTGATCTTCACCGTATTTAACAAAAAGAATTTGCAGTTTTGAACCGACTGCTTTTGTTTCGATAAACATATCTTTCGATGTTTGATAACCTGCGGCGGTTAATTTTCCGCTTCCGTCGGCATTTATGGTTAAATCGTGTCCGACAAAAACCGCCGTTCCGCCCGCAGTTTTTCCGCCGTTTTCGTAAAATTCATATTTTCCGACAAAATTTGTCTGAGCATTTGCCGTCAAAACAAATACCACGCTTAACATCAATAAAATCAATAGTTTGTTCATTTATTTAATCTCCACCGTAATCGAAAATTCCATATCTTTATCGTTATCGTTTGAAACGATAAAAACAAAATCGCCTGTTTCTTTCAACTTCACAACCATTCCGTTGTCGGTGTTTTCAACCTCGCTTTCGCCCGTGAAAAGACTGTAACCGATACCTTTTGCCGCACTTGAAACAAGCAGAGTTTGACCCTTTCCGGCTTTGATAACAAAGCGTTTTTGGTCATATTTTTCGACCTTAATCGGGATAATCGCCAACGATTTCCCTTTGATAAATTTAACACGAGTTTGCGGATAAAGTTCTCGGCGTTCAACTTTTCCGACTTGAACAAGTTTTCCGCCCTTCAATTCAAACATAGTTGTAACGGAAAATTCGGGACAACACGCACCGCCGGCTTCACCAACGTCATTTTGTTGCAAAATAAATAAACCCTTATCAATTTTGGCACTGCGGATTCCACCGTAAGCACGGTCGCCGCCTTCAAAAGTAGTCAGAATAACAGGTTTTCCTTTTTTTATCGTGAAAATAATTCCGCTTGAAAAATTTCCCGTTCCGCCCGTGTTCATCGAAGTTGTAACGACTGCTTCTTCTTTGCCGTCGCCGGTTAAATCGCCGTAAACAACATCGGTAACAACAAAAAAGAGTTTTTCTTCTTCGGTATTTCGGTCAAATTCACCGTTTTTCAAGGTCAATTTTTCTTTCTTTTCAAAAATATCAACATCGTATGTGAAGTTTTTGAAATCAACTTTGCGAATATCAGTTTGGGCGTTGATTGAAAACGCAAAAGTGATTGTTAAACTTAATAAAATAAATAGTTTCTTCATATTTCTATTCACTGATCGGCTTACTTGCTTCCATCTCAAACTTAATATCAAGCGTGAAATTCGCAATCTTTTTCGACTTTGCACCTGTCGAATTAAGTTCGACACGAATTATATAGTAACCCGAAACAGGCGATTCTTCGAGAAAGTCATAACGATTTCCTTTCGCTTCTTTGACCGTGTAACCGATAAAATCATTGGTTGAATTTAATTTGACACTCCAAGTATCGCCTTTTTCCACCAAAATTTCATACAACGCATATTGTTTGCCGGAAATTTTGCCTTTCGCTTGAACCGAATCTGCACCTTCGGGCAATCCGATTCGCTTTTTTGTTTGTGCATTCGCCACACAAGCAAACGCGATAGTTAAAGTTAATAAAATAAATAGTTTACGCATAATTTTAATTTACTGAAAATTTTCGTCCGCCTTTTTTTGTGCCAAAGCGTTGGCAAGTTTTACTTTACCGTCAATTTCAAAATCAATTTGACTGTACCCCGTTAATCCGCGAATGAGCAATTTTTCGCCTGTTCTATATTTTGCTAGAAAAGGACTGTCGCCCGCTTCGTTCGCTTTTTCCGAATCGTATGTGTTGACACGAAAGATTACCGCAAAAGGTTTTCCGTTTGCCATTCGCCATTCAATCTTACGATTCTTCACGGCTGTGTAACCATAGCCGACCATGCCGAGCGAAGACACAGTTTCGCCTTTCGCATCAACTATTTCAACGGTTTCTGCCCACGCACCCGCGGGAACAATTCTGACGCGATATCCGCCGACGGCTTTGCAAATAAACGGAACTTCGTCGCCGTCGGACTTAGTTTCAGCTTTACAATCAGTTTGCATATTTGTAAAAACGCTCGACATTTTGGCAACCTGTGCATTTGCCGTAAAAACAAATGCAAGTGTTAAAGTTAATAAAATAAACAGTTTGTTCATAGTTTTAGTTTCCTTTTTTCTTTGGAGTTTCAGTTGGCGGCGGCAAAACATCTTCATCGCCCGCAACAGTTGAATCGGATTCATCAATTTCTGATTCCGCATCTTTCTTTTTATCGTCTTTTGCTTTTGCAACAGGTTCACCGCCTTCGATTGTAACCTTGACCGATGTTTTAATTTCTTTTTTGGTCGAATTTTTTACTTCAAAAACGTAATCGCCGTTTGCTTGCAACTCTGCGTTTAAATAGCCGAAATCTTCGGTTGTTTGGGCTTTTCCTTTGATTAAATTAACCGACGTATCTTTTGATGAAACTTCGACATCCATTGTTTGCCCCGATTTTGCCGAAACAATAAATCTTTGCGTTCCGCCGGCGGGAAGTGTGATGTTTGACGTTCCCCAATTTTGACCTTTGCCGAACGACATTCGTTTAGGTGAATTGTCAACCGCAGGTTTTGCAGCGTTCGCGTTTGTATTAACCGCAGTGTTTGCAACGTTTGCAGTATTTGCGTTGATGTTTACGTTTCCGCTCACAGCTTGCGCGTTTGTGTTCGCATTGATATTTGTGTTGGTATTTGTTGCCGAATTGCCGTTGCAACCCGATAAACACACGGCTGAAAAAGCAATAAAAAATAATTTTTTGTACATAAAATTCTCCTCTGTAAATAACAGCGAGAAAAAACGACGATCCGTATCAAAATAAATTTAATTTTTTTATCGGGCAAAAATAAATTTGCCTCGCGTCTAAGCCGTTGAAAGATTTTATGTTAGAATAATCGAAAATATCGACAATAAAATGATGCAAAATACCCCGAATATAACGCAGTATTTACACGACTGGAGAGACGGCAACAATGCGGCTTTGGAAGAAATGTTACCGTTTGTTTACAACGAGTTACGCTTGATTGCCAAGCGTTATCGCTCAAAAGAACGAGCCGAACACACCTTTCAAACCACCGATGTTATCAACGAAGCATACTTAAAATTAGTTGACCAAAACGGTACCGACTGGCAGAGTCGGAGTCACTTTTTTGCGGTTGCTTCGCGGGTTGTGCGAAACCTTTTGGTTGATTACGCCCGGGCAAAAAATTATCAAAAACGCGGCAGCGGCGCGGAAAAAGTTAATATCGACGATGTCGCACTTTTTACGCCCGAACCGAGCGAAAATCTTTTGGCGTTGGACGATGCGTTGAACCGCTTGGCAAAATTCGACGAACGAAAAAGCAAAATTGTCGAACTGCGATACTTCGGCGGACTCTCAAGCGAAGAAACCGCCGAAGTTCTCGGCGTTTCCGAAATCACCGTCAAACGCGAATGGCTGAAAGCTAAAGCGTGGCTGTACAACGAGTTAAGTAATTGAATCATTTGTTAATTTTTCATTGAAAAACCAAAAAATAATGAATAAATGAGCAAATGAACAAATCCAAACGTGAATACTGAAATCTGGCAAAAAATTGATACACTTTTCGATGAATACTTGGACGCTTCGCCCGAAGAACAAGCCAAATTTTTGGACGAAAAATGCGAAGACGACGAAATTCGCGGCGAACTCAAAAAACTCATCTTCGCACTGAATAAAACCGAAGATTTTATCGAGAATCCGACGTTTACCTCAGTTAAAAAACTGTTGGACGAAGAACCGACGGACGACTTGATCGGTACGAAAATATTCTCGTATCAGATACAAAAACTACTCGGCAAAGGCGGAATGGGAACGGTTTATCTTGCTAATCGAATCGACGATTTTAAAAAAGAAGTAGCAATCAAAGTAATTCCGCCGTTTGCCAATTCGCAAGCAAATAAAGATAATTTTCGCCGCGAACGGCAGATTCTCGCACGTCTCGAACACCCGAATATTGCCCGAATTTTGGACGGCGGAACGACCGAAAACGGCACGCCTTTTTTGGTAATGGAATATGTCAACGGCGTTTCGCTCAACAAATTTTGCGAGAAATTAAGCGTCAACGAACGTCTGGTTTTATTCCAAGATGTGTGTAAAGCGGTCGGTTACGCACATTCAAATTTGATCGTTCACCGCGATTTAAAGCCGACAAATATACTGGTTAAATCAGACGGAACTGTCAAACTGCTTGATTTCGGTATCGCTAAACTATTGCAAACAGATGACTTCGACTTTTCGGGGAATATCACGTTCAGCGGAAATGCTCTTACGCCCGAATACGCTTCGCCCGAACAAATCAACGGCGAAAATATCACGATTGCAAGCGATGTTTATTCGCTCGGCATTGTTTTGTACGAGATTTTAACCGGTTCGCGTCCGCACGATTTCAAAGATAAACCGCTTAACGAAATTATGCGGATGATTACGAAAAACGATCCGATTCCGCCGTCGAAAACTTTAAATTCAAAGTTTCATATTTCGGATTCAAAGAGCGAAATTGATGCGATTGTCCTTAAAGCCTTGGCGAAATCGCCTGCAAGACGTTATCTTTCCGCCGAAGATTTCAGAAAAGATATTTCAAATTATCTAAATAATTTGCCTGTTTCGGCACGTCCGAACACTTTTTTTTATCGGCTGGAAAAAACAATCCGCCGTCATAAGATTGAAACGGCTATTTTTACCCTGATTTTGTTTTTGCTGATCGGCTGGCTGGCAACTTCGCTTTGGCAAACTAATACGGCGAAAATGCTTGCAAATGAAAACCGAAAATCTGCATACGCGGCGGAAATGATTTTGGGTGCGAACGAATATGAAAACACTAACCTCAACCGTGTCAACGAATTAGTGCAAAAATATATGCCGTCGGAAGGCGAAGAAGATTTGCGTGGTTTTGAATGGTATTTTTTAAAAACTCTGCTTAACCCGAACAGCAAAGTTGCTTCGTTTATTCATCAAGACGAGGTTTGGAATTTGGAGTTTTCGCCCGACGGAAAACTTTTAACAACCGTTTCAAACGATAATTTTGTGCGAACTTGGAACATCGAAAAAGGTGAAACAACCTTACCTAATATCGAAATGAAAGGTGCGTGGAAATGTGCATATTTCCCTGACGGCAAACGAATTGCAATCGCCGCAAGTTCCGCAAGCAATCCGTTTGTGAAAGTTTTTGAAGTTGAAACAGGCAAAGAAATTCTGACTTTGAGCGGACACACCAAACGAATTCGAGCAGTTGACGTTTCGCCCGACGGAAAGACGATTGCGACCGGAAGTTTGGACGGAACAGTGCGGATTTGGAATGCGGAAACAGGCGAAGAATTGCGTAAGTTCGATTTTGAAACAAATGACAAAGGTACGGAAATTAACGATGTCAGTTTTTCTAAAACAGGCGACAAACTTGCCGTTATCGGTTTTGAAATATTGTCGGTTATCGATACAAAAAACTACAAACAAATCAACACGAATTTAACCCAATTTGCCGATAAAAATGTGTTTTTGTCGGGTTGGAAAGTCGCATTTTCTCCGCTCGGAAAAACGTTGGCAATCGGTAATTATTTCGGCGAAGTTATATTTCTCGATTCGGATAAACTGAGTATTATCAAGGTGTTGCGGAATCATCAAGTGAACGTGAAATCTCTCGCATATTCGCCTGACGGCAAGATTTTGGCAACGGGAAGTTGGGACAGAACCGTGAAATTTATCGACGTGCAAAGCGGTGAAGTCGTGAATGAATTGAAAGGTCATTTTGCGGGAATTCACGAACTTGCGTATTCGCCCGACGGCAAGATTTTGGCGACGGCTTCGGGCGATTTCAACGTTAATTTGTGGAACGCCGAACAAGTTTCCAAATCAAACGCAATTGCCTTTGAAAATTCAAACAGAGCTTTTACAAACGACTCCAAAACCATGATCGGTTGGTATTCTTCAAGCAGTGAAATTTCCAACTATGATTTAACGAATAAACAAAAAATTTGGTCAAGCAAAAGTCAAAAAACTGCTTTTTGTTTAGACGTTTCAGTCGCTGCAAATCAAATTGTGTTCGGAGAACGCGACGGTTTTATAACTACGGTTAATTTATTGAACGGTAACGAGTTAATGCGTGGTCGTCTGTCCGAAAAAAGTATTTATTCGATTAAATATGCGGTTGACGGAAAACGAATATTTGCCGTGTTTGAAGACGGTTTTATCAAAGCGTTTGATTCGGCAAATTTAACGGAAATTTTCGCGGTTAAAGCCCACGAAGGAATTACCAAAACTTTGTCGGTTTCGCCCGACGGCAAGTATTTGGCAAGCGGCGGCACAGATAAACTCGTGAAAATATTCGATGCGAATACCGGAAACGAGATTTATACGTTCAAAGAAAATTTGAAGCCGCTTTATAATGTCGGTTTTTCGGCTGACAGCAGCTTATTGGTCGGTGTCGGGGCAGACGATACGGCACGAATTTGGCGAATTTCAGACGGAAAATTGCTGCAGGAATTGACCGGAATGAGTGCAGGGATTTTTGCCGCCGCGTTTTCGCCCGACGGAAAACGCTTGGCAACCGCCAGCGATGTCGGCATTATCAGGTTTTGGGATATTGAATCCGGCAGACAGGTTTTAGCGTTCAGAGCAAATCAAAAACAAATCAATCAACTTCGGTTTTCAAACAACGGCAAAACCTTAATGAGTGTTGATAACAACGGAAAACTGAATTTTTGGAACGCAAATTAAAAACTTTAAATATAAACAGATGATATTTCAAACCGATAAAAATATATTACCGAAGTTAGCAGAAAATTTGAATAATCTGCTTCAAAATTTGTCCGATAATCCGGAATCAATCGCCCGAATATGTGGATTTATTTTCACGAAATACAGCGAAAAACACAGAGCGTATCATAGCTTAAGCCACATCAACGCCTTGCTTTCACACGCCGAAAATTACCAAGAAAAGTTTATGGATTTTGAAGGTGTTCAACTCGCAATTTGGTTTCACGATGTAATTTACAACACGAAACGGTTTGATAACGAGAGCGAAAGCGCGAAAATTGCCGTCGAATTTTTAAGTGAATTAAATGTGCCGAAAGACAAGATAGAAAAAATCGACCGAATGATTACGGCAACCGCAAAACACGATTCAAACGGCTTAGATTTTGACGGTAAATTGTTTTTAGATTTAGACTTAGCGATTTTAGGTCAGAACGAAAATGTTTATCTGAACTACTCAAAAGCGATTCGCAAAGAGTACTCATTTGTGCCTTGGTTTTTGTATAAACGCTCACGCCGAAAGATTTTGGAAAATTTTTTACAACGCGAAATTATCTATTTTACAGAAGAAATTCGCCAAGATTTTGAAACTCCGGCACGGCTCAATTTGGCAAACGAAATTAAAACGTTATCATAGATTTATGAAAGAAATTAACGTCATCGGCGGTGGTTTGGCAGGCGTTGAAGCCGCGTGGCAAATTGCCGAACGAAACTGCAAAGTAAAACTTTTTGAGATGCGTCCCGTGATGCAAACGCCCGCACATCGCACCGATAAATTGGCGGAAATTGTCTGCTCGAATTCGCTGAAAACTGATGAAGTCGGCTCTGCTCCGTATTTGCTCAAGGAAGAATTACGACGCGGAAAATCGTTGGTAATGGAAGCCGCACACGCGACCAAAGTTCCCGCCGGCGCGGCACTTTCGGTCGATCGCGGAAAGTTTTCCGAATATATTACCGAACGCATCGAACAACATCCGAACATCGAAATTATCCGCGAAGAAATTATGCAAATTCCGCCCGACGAAGTTTCGATCATCGCCACCGGACCGCTTACATCCGACGCATTAACCGTTGAAATAATGAAACTTACGGGCGACGATCAGCTCTATTTTTACGACGCGATTGCTCCGATTGTGGCGGCGGATTCGATTGATATGTCGATTGCATTCAAAGCCGCGCGTTACGGCAAAGGCGGCGACGATTACATAAATTGTCCGTTTGATAAGGAGCAATACGATATTTTTTATGCGGCATTGGCGAACGCGATTTCGGTTCCGCTCAAACGATTTGAGGAAACAAAATGGTTTGAAAGCTGTTTGCCGATCGAGGAAATCGCTCGTCGCGGCGAGGCAACTTTGCGTTTCGGTTGTATGAAACCCGTCGGCTTGCCTCTGCCCGCGACGGGACGCGAACCGTACGCCGCCGTGCAACTTCGGCAAGAAAATTTGATGGCTGATGCGTATAGTTTGGTCGGTTTTCAAAACCATTTGCGATACGGCGAACAAAAGCGGGTTTTGCAACTTGTTCCCGGACTCGAAAACGCCGAGTTTTTACAATACGGACAAATTCACCGCAACACTTTTATTAACTCGCCTAAGGTTATAAACGCGACTTTGCAGACTAAAAATAATCCGAAATTATTCTTTGCGGGGCAAATCACGGGCGTTGAAGGTTACGTTGAATCGGTCGCCACAGGTTGGCTCGCGGGTATCAATGCGGTCAAACTTATAAATGAGCAAAGTCTTGTTACCGCACCGCTGACAGGCGCCATCGGCTCACTTTGCCGATACGTTTCAAACACCGAAACAAAGAATTTTCAACCCGTAAATATCACGTTTGCATTGATTCAAGAACTGCCGGTTGAACTGCGTAAAAAATATCGAAATAAACGTGAACGACACGGAATTCAAGTTGGTTTGGCATTGGTTGATTGGGATAATTGGTTAGGAGAAATATAGTTATGACCACAATCGCAGTAGTCAGAAAAAACGGATTTGCATCAATAGCGGCAGACACTTTGACTACGTTCGGACATACAAAAGAATCCGCAGAATATATTTTCAATTCAGAAAAGATAGTAAAATTCAATGAAAACTTTATCGGTTTTTCCGGTTCTGCGAGTGCTCAAACCGCCGTGGAACATTATCTTTCCAAAACAAAAAGAAAAATTAGTTTGCAAAACATTCAAGGTATTTTTCAATTTGGCTTAGATTTGCACAAAGAAATGAAGGAGAAGTATTTTGTTAAGACCGAAGAAGAGAGTGCATCATTTGAAACATTTCAAACAAACATGTTAATTGTCAATGAAAAAGGAATTTTCGGATTGACGGAATATCGATATGTGCAAGAGTTTAAGAAGTTTTATGCAAACGGAAGCGGAACTGAATATGCTTTGGGTGCGATGTTTTCAATTTACGACGACAAAGAAAAATCTGCCGAAGACATTGCGAAAACCGGCGTTTCAGCAGGAACCGAGTTTGATGACGCATCAGCATTACCTTTAACTTGTCACACAATCAAACTGAAATAATAAATATGAGTTTTTTACTTTTTCTATTTCAAATCGGCGAACTATTTAACGGTAACTTTAATTGGCGTGGCGTTTTTCACCTGTTTTTATTTTTCGTGATGGGTTTTATTGTGATTGGTTTCAGTATATTTATAATCACAAAAGCGTTTAAGTCGCGGCAAAAATAATGGAAACTCAACTCGTTGTAATTTTAGCAATTTTCGTGGTTGCAATGCTCTACTCTTCGGTCGGACACGGCGGAGCTTCGGGTTATTTGGCGGTGATGGCTTTGTTTGCTGTCGCACCGGAAATTACCAAGCCGACGGCTTTAGTTTTGAATCTATTTGTGGCAATGATTGCCTTTATTCAATTTTACCGAGCAGGGAATTTTGATTGGAAAGTGTTTTTGCCGTTTGCAATCGGTTCAATTCCGTTGGCGTTTGTCGGCGGAATAATCAAATTACCAACCGCGACTTACAAAATAATTTTGGGCGTTGCATTGATTATGGCGGCGATTCGTTTGGCGATAAATTTGAAATCCGACAGCGAAACAAACGTGCCGAAAATTTGGGTTTGTCTTTTAATCGGGGCAATTTTAGGTTTTGTATCGGGCTTAATCGGAATTGGCGGCGGAATCTTTTTAACACCGATTTTGTTGTTGATGAATTGGACGGAAACAAAAAAATCAGCAGGAATTTCAGCGCTTTTTATTTGGGTAAATTCTTTTTCGGGGCTTTTTGGGAATTGGCTTTTGGGCAAAGATTCAAACATAATAAGTTTGCCGACAACTGTTTGGCTTTGGATTTCGGTTGCAATTATCGGCGGCGTAATTGGCGCAACTTTTGGCAGTTATCGTTTTAATTCGCAAACTTTGCGTCGCGTTTTAGCTTTCGGGTTGATAATTGCAGGCGTGAAACTAATTTTTGTTTAACTTGCCCGCGAATAACGCGAATGAACGCGAATAAAATCATCTGTCGAAAAAAATATTCGTGTAGATTCGGATGACTCGCGGGCAAAAAAATATTGATTATGAAAAAAATTATCGAATGCGTTCCGAATTTCAGCGAAGGACGCGATATGTCTGTGATCAAACAAATTACGGACGAAATCGAGAAAATTGACGGCGTAAAATTGCTCGATGTCGATCCGGGTTATTCAACGCATCGAACAGTTGTAACCTTTGTCGGCACGCCTGACGAAGTTTGCGAAGCGGCATTTCAAGCGATCAAAAAGGCTCAAGAATTGATTGATATGAGCAAACACAAAGGCGATCATCCGCGTTTTGGGGCAACCGATGTTTGTCCGCTTGTGCCGATTTCGGGGATTTCGATTGAAGAAACTGCCGAATTTGCTCGCAAGCTCGGCAAACGTATCGGCGAAGAACTCGGCATTCCGATTTATCTTTACGAAAACGCCGCCACCGAAGAAAAGCGTCGAAATCTTGCAAATTGCCGAGAAGGTGAATACGAAGGTTTGAAAGATAAAATTTCTTCAACCGATTGGAAGCCGGATTTTGGTCCCGATAATTTTAACGAAAGTGTTGCAAAATCGGGTGCAACTGCCGTTAGTGCAAGAGATTTTTTAATCGCCGTAAATTTTAATCTGAACACAATTTCGACTCGGCGAGCGAATGCGATTGCGTTTGACGTGCGTGAAAAAGGTCGTCCGAAACGCGAAGGCAATCTGATTACAGGCAAGCCGATTTTAGACGAAAGCGGCGAGCAAATAATGATTCCCGGCACGCTGAAAGGCACCAAAGCAATCGGTTGGTTTATCGAAGAATACGGCATCGCTCAAGTTTCGATGAACATCACAAACTTGACTGAAACGCCTTTGCACGTTGCTTTTGACGAAGTTTGCGAAAAGGCTCACGCTCGCGGAATTCGCGTAACAGGGTTGGAAATTGTCGGTTTAGTGCCAAAAAAAGCAATTATCGAAGCAGGAAAGTATTATCTGACGAAACAACGCCGTTCGCTCGGAATTGCCGAAGCTGAAATTGTTAAAATCGCAATCAAGTCAATGGGTTTGGACGATTTGAAACCGTTTCCGCCGAAAGAAAAAATCATCGAATATGTTTTGGAATCTGAAAATAACAGCAAGAAATTAGTTGATTTAACTTGCACGGAATTCGCCGTTGAAACCGCATCCGAATCGCCTGCTCCCGGCGGCGGTTCTATTTCGGCGTATCTTGGTGCATTAGGCGCGTCATTGGCGGCGATGGTCGCAAATTTATCTTCGCACAAAGCGGGTTGGGACGACCGTTGGGAAGAATTTTCAGATTGGGCGGTCAAAGCTCAACAAATCAAAGACGATTTATTGTTTTTGGTTGACGAAGATACAAATTCTTTCAACAAAGTTATGGACGCATTCGGTTTGCCGAAAACCACGGACGAAGAAAAACTCGCCCGCGCAACCGCGATTCAAGCGGCAACCAAATACGCGACCGAAGTTCCTTTCAAAACAATGCAACGTGCCTTTGATTCGTTTGAAATCATCAAAGCAATGGCTGAAAACGGCAATCCGAATTCAGTTACGGACGCGGGCGTTGGCGCGTTATGTGTAAGATCGGCGGTGATTGGTGCGTTTTTGAACGTGAAAATTAACGCAAGCGGTTTGAAAGATAAGGTTTTTGCCGAAGAAATGTTGGAAAAAGGCGCGGAAATTGTCAGCAAATCTGTAAAGTTTGAAAACGAGATTTTAGAAATCGTGAACAGTAAAATCAAGTAAGATTTTTATTGACTAATCAGAGCTAAAAGTCTAGCATTCTCAACAAGGAGAAGTTTATGAACAAAGATTTAGAACATTTGAAAATACTTTCAATTTGTCATTATGTTTTAGCCGGATTATGTATATTTCCGATGATATACGGCTTGATTTATATGGCGTTTGGTGTTTTTTTCGGCGTAATGCTGTCAAATGTACCGAACACAAATGACGGTCCGCCGCCTGCACTTTTCAGCGGGATTTTTATCGGTATCGGAGTCGTTATTTTTATAGTTGCTTTGACTTTCGGACTTTTACTATTCAAATCCGGACGAAATCTTAAGGCAAACACGAGCTACACATTTTGTCTTGTAATAGCAGGTATTTCTTGTGCTTTTGTACCTTTCGGGACAATTTTAGGCGTGTTTACGCTGGTTGTTTTATTGCGTGATTCGGTAAAGCAGATTTTTAACGGCGAAGTTTCAACTAATTACCGTCCGCAAAATTGGCAGCAATAATGTGCCTTGAAACGAACGGGTTTTCGATTATTCCGAATACAATCAGTGACGAAATTATCGCAAATTTGCTTGACGCTTTATCGAATTTGCCGACTAATCAAAATAAACGCGGCGTTTACGGTGTCAGAAATTTATTAAATCTTTTGCCGAAAGTTCGTGAATTTTCTGAAAGCAAAATTGTTCGTGAAATTGTCGAAAAATATCTCGGCAAAGATGCGAAAATTGTTCGGGCGATTTATTTCGATAAAACCGAGAATGCAAATTGGAAAGTTCCGTGGCATCAAGATTTGACTATTGCGGTTCGTGAAAAGATTGAAACTAAAGGTTTTACGGTTTGGACAATGAAAGCGGGAATTCAACACGTTCAGCCGCCGATCGAGATTTTAGAAAGAATGTTGACACTTCGTTTTCACCTTGACGATGCGGACGAAACGAACGGAGCGTTGAAAGTTTTTGCAAATTCGCACAAATCAGGCAGGCTTGATGCAACTAAAATCCAAGTTGTGAAATCAAACAATACAGCGACTTTGCGCGTAACAAAAAAAGGCGATTGTTTATTGATGAAACCGTTGATCGTTCATTCATCTTCAAGCGGAACAATCCCGAAAAGTCGCCGTGTGATACATTTTGAGTTTTCGGCGGATAATTTACCGAACGGATTGCAATTTTATGGCTCATAATTTTAATGGAAACCGGAAAATAGAGAACGGAAAATGTTTAATAACTTTTTTGACGATTTCGGTCTGTTTTTCAATCACACTTTTCGCTCAAAGCGGACGCAACAAAGGCAAACAGGAAGAAGAAATTAAGCCGAAAATTATTAGAGTTTTAAATGATTCGACTTCGGCAAACGCAACGCCGACACCGATTTCAAACCAGATTCCGGCAATTACGCCGAAACCGACACCCGAACAAGATGATGTGATTCGGATAGATTCGGTACTTGTCCCGATTCCCGTGTCCGTTACCGATAATTTTTTTAAGTCGGTTTTAGATTTGAAAATCGAAGATTTCGAGTTGAAAATAGACGGGAACATTGCCGAAATTTCAGACATTTCACGCTCCGAATTACCTGTTCGACTGGCGTTTTTATTTGATAATTCGTCGAGCGTGATTCAAGCCCGCGAATTTGAAAAAAAAGCCGCGATTAAATTTTTCAAACAAGTAATTCGCCCGAAAACTGATTTGGCGGCGTTGTTTTCGGTAACGACCGGAACACGACTCGAACAAGTTTTGACGAAAGATGTTTCGGCGCTTATTTATTCGATAGAAAATTTGCCGCCCCCCGCCGGAGCAACCGCGCTTTTCGACGGTGTCATCAAAGCCGCGAAATACTTGGAAAACATTGAAGGCAGACGAGTTATCATCATAATGTCAGATGGCGAAGACACGATTTCCGATTCAACTTTAGAAGAAACCGTCAAAGTTTTACAGCAAACAAATTGCCAAATTTATGTGGTCAAAACCACGGATTTCGAGACTTTTAAGCGCGACGGCGAACGCACAAGTAACGCCAATGTCCGCTCGCTTGCCGCAGAAAGACGAATGCAGGAATTGGCTTTGCAAACCGGCGGCGCGGTTTATTCGCCGATTGACGAACGCGAACTTGAAGCCTCGTTTTCACGCATTTCAAACGAACTTTCATCGCAATATATTTTAAGTTATTATCCGAGCAGCGACGAAAAACGCAATGCTTTTCGCACGATTGGTTTGACCGTGAAAAACCGTCAAAATCTAACCGTCCGAACCCGCAAAGGTTATTTTGTAACCCGAAAATAATGCAGATTTTTTTAATCAGACACGGCGAGAGTTTAGCAAATTGCGCGAGACAAAAAGCCGAAGCCGAACATTCGCCGACGATTGATTTTGACGGTCGTGAACAAGATGTTTTGTTGACCGAACGCGGGAAATTACAAGCCGAAAAAGCCGGTGAATTCTTTGCAAACCAATCAAACAAACCAAATATAATTTTCAGTTCACCTTACATGCGAACTCGCGAAACTACTGAAATTTTAATTAACTCGGCAAACTTCAAACACACACAACTTGTTTATGATGAACGACTTAGAGAACGCGAACTCGGCATCTTCGACGGTTTGACAAAACTTGGCGCAATGCAGAAATATCCCGCCGAATGCACGAAACGCGAACATTACGGCAAGTTTTATTATCGTCCGGTCGGCGGCGAAAATTGGGCGGATGTTGCCTTGCGCGTACGTTCGTTTTGGCAAGATTTACGGCAAGATTTTACGGATGAAAATATAATAATTGTAACGCACGAAGTTGTTATCAGAGTTTTCAGATACGTTCTGGAAAATTTAACCGAAGCCGAAATTTTGGCGATTGATAAATCGTGCGACGTGGAAAACGGCGCGATAACTTCGTATAAATTTGAAAACGGAAAAGTGGTTTTAGAATTAGACAATTTTTTACCGAAATGAACAAATTTTGTCGAAACTTCATCACGCATTGGCGTAAAAATTCTCTGCCTTTCGCGGACAATACTTTTATCGTCGCAGTTTCCGGCGGTGCCGATTCTGTTTCGCTTGCACTTGTTTTGAATGAACTTAAACAGTTGAAAAAATTGGATTTGCATTTTATCGTCGCCCATTTTAATCATAATTTACGCGGACGGGGAAGCGACGGCGATGAAATTTTCGTCAAAAATCTAGTCGAAAAACTTGGTTTTGAATTTGTTTCCGCCAAAGGCGAAATCTCAAAAAAAGGAAATCTCGAACAAAATGCACGGTTTGCGCGTTATGAATTTCTCGCTCAAATTGTTGCAAAATATAATGCTTACGGGATTTTAACGGCACATACGTTAAACGATCAAGCCGAAACTTTTCTGCTTAATCTTATTCGCGGAAGCGGAATTGACGGACTTTCCGCAATGGTCGTTAATTCAAAATTAGAAATTAAAAATTCAAAACTTCAAATCATTCGTCCTTTATTAAGTTGGGCAAAACGCGAAGATACAGAAAGTTTTTGTAACTCGCAAAGTGTTGAATTCAGACAAGATGCGATGAATTTTGATGAAAAATTCGCTCGTGTTCGGGTGCGAAAAAATCTTATCCCGATGTTGCAAACTTTCAATCCTAAAATCATCGAAACTTTGTCAAACACGGCATTATTAATCAATGTTGAAAATAAAACTCAAAAAATCGAAGATATTTTAATCGTCAGTAATCTTATAAACTATGACAAACAAACTCTCTATAAAACTTTACGCAGGTGGCTGAAACTTCATCGCGGGGATTTACGGCAAATCGGGCTGAAACATATTGAAGCAATCGAAAATTTGATTCACAGCCGAAAAAGCGGACGAATCGCGGAATTACCGAACGGCGGACAAGTCGTAAAAAGTAACGGTAAATTAACATTTGAGAAAACAAGGGTTGAAAAAAACTTGGCAGACAACTAGAATTGTATTGTAGGAATAAATTCTACAACGCTAAGTTGAAAACGGTCATCTTAAGTTGTGGTAGAAAGTTATTTTCAGAAGTATTTTGGAGGCGACACATTGAGTTCTAAATTTAAGCAAGTTGCGATTTGGGTTTTATTGATTACGAGTGCGATTGCGTTTATTTTCCTTTTTCAAAAAACGCAGGGCAAAAGTCCGTCTGAAATTTCGCTGGATTCGGTTATTACTCGAATCAAAGATAAGCAAGTTGCTGAAGTCTATTTGAAATCTTCGCAAGTTGAATTGACTGATGCGACAGGCAATAAGTTTTTTGCAAACGTTGCAAGTGATCCTGTCAGAGAATCTGTGGTTAAAGCGGTAGATTCTGTGAATTTACCAAATCAAGCACCGGCTGTAAACTTTAAAGAAGAAGCAGCGTCCAGCGGAATGTGGATGTATGCGTTGTTGCAATTTTTGCCGTTTATTTTGTTAATCGGATTTTTAGCGTTTACTTTGCGACAAATGCAAGCAGGCGGAAATAAAGCCATGAGTTTCGGAAAGTCGCGGGCAAAATTGCTGAACAATCAGCAAAAACGCGTAACTTTCAAAGACGTTTCGGGCGTTGAAGAAGCAAAAGAAGAATTACAGGAAATAATCGAATTTCTGAAAGATCCGCAAAAATTTCAAAAACTCGGCGGTAGAATTCCGAAAGGCGTTTTGATGGTGGGACCTCCCGGAACAGGTAAAACCTTGTTGGCAAAAGCAGTTGCGGGTGAAGCGAACGTTCCGTTTTTCTCGATTTCCGGTTCGGATTTCGTCGAAATGTTTGTCGGAGTCGGTGCATCGCGGGTGCGAGATTTGTTTGAGCAAGGCAAAAAGAATGCTCCGTGTATTATTTTTATTGACGAAATTGATGCAGTCGGACGACATCGCGGAGCAGGTTTAGGCGGCGGACACGATGAACGCGAACAAACTTTGAATCAACTTTTGGTTGAAATGGACGGTTTTGAATCGAACGAAGGTGTGATTTTAGTTGCGTCAACGAACAGACCCGACGTGCTTGATCCGGCGTTGCTTCGTCCGGGCAGATTTGACAGACGCGTGGTTGTCGGTCGTCCCGACATCAAAGGTCGCGAAGGAATTTTGAAAGTTCATACACGCAAAATCCCGCTCGATGCCGATGTCGATATTAACGTAATTGCTCGCGGAACGCCCGGATTTACAGGTGCCGATCTTGCCAATATCGTCAATGAAGCGGCTTTGAACGCGGCGCGTTTTAACAAAAAAGTTGTCGGAATGGACGATTTTGAAATTGCCAAAGACAAAGTAATGATGGGGGCGGAACGTAAATCTATGGTGATTTCCGATGCCGACAAAAAACTTACGGCGTATCACGAAGCGGGACACGCCCTGGTCAGTATGAAAGTTCCGTCATCCGATCCGATTCACAAGGTTTCGATTATTCCGCGCGGAATGGCGCTCGGAATTACGATGCAGTTACCTTTGGACGACAAAAATAGTTCGACCAAAGAGTATTTGCTCAGTAGAATTGCAATTTTAATGGGCGGACGAATTGCCGAAGAGATGTTTTTCGGAGCAAATCAAGTTACGACAGGTGCTTCAAACGACATTGAGCGCGCCACCGAACTTGCGCGGGCAATGGTTTGCGAATACGGAATGTCTGAACTCGGACCACTGACTTTCGGTAAAAAAGAAGAGCAAATTTTCTTGGGACGCGAAATTTCGCAACATCGTGATTATTCCGAAAATACGGCGATTTTGATTGACCAAGCGGTCAGAAAAATGGTTTCGGAGCAATATGATGTGGCAGTCAAAGTAATCAAAGACAACAAAGATGCGATGATTCGATTATCCGAAGCGTTAATTCAATTTGAAACACTCGATGCCGTTCAGATTAAACGTGCGGTTGCCGGATTGCCCGTTGAGGACAATAATAGCAGTTCAAGTGATGATAACGATCCGCAAAAGCCTGAAACGGTGGTGAATCCGTTCAAACCGATTTTGCCGCCGATTACCGGAAATAATCCGGCGACGGCTTAGGCAACTAAAAAGTAGTAAGTTAAGAGGCAAAAGTAAAGAAAATTCTTTGCTTTTGCCTTTATTTTTATGAACTGTTGGCAAACATCACAACGAAAAATTCCGCTTTCAAAAACGCTTGTGTTGGCGATTTTGAATGTTACGCCCGACAGTTTTTCTGACGGCGGAAAGTATAATTCGCTTGATCCCGCCTTGAAACAAACCGAAAAATTTATTGCCGAAGGTGCCGACATTATTGACATCGGCGGTGAATCAACTCGCCCTAATGCTGATAAAATCTTGATTGATGAAGAAAAACGACGCGTGCTGCCAATCATTGAGGCGATAAAAAAACGTTTCGATGTTCCGCTTTCGATTGACACAAGTAAAGCCGAAATCGCCGAATCCGCCGTAAATTGCGGGGCGGAAATTATCAACGATATTTCGGGTCTGAAATTTGACGAAAGAATCGGCGAGGTTGCGGCAAAACATAAAACTGCGTTGATTTTGATGCACTTACGCGGAACGTTTGAGACAATGCACAAACTTGAACCGGTCGAAAATATCTTGAGCGAGGTTTCAAACAGTTTTCGTGAAAGTATTTCAAAAGCAACAAGTTACGGCGTGAGTAACAATCAAATCGCACTCGACATCGGCATCGGATTCAGCAAAACTTTCGAGCAGAATCTGGAACTGTTGGCTAAGTTAAATAATTTGAGCAAAGAGTTTGCAGAGTTTCCGATGTTGGTTGGAACTTCGCGTAAATCTTTTATCGGAAAGATTTTAGGCGATATTTCGTCGTCGGAAAGATTGCAGGGAAGTTTGGCAACAATTTCGCTGGCAGTTTGGCACGGAGCAAAGATTGTTCGTGTTCACGATGTGCGTGAAACCGCCGAAACAATTAAGGTTATTGAGGCGATTCGTTCTTTTTCGGCTTAGAAATTTTAATCGTCAATGATTTACTGTACATTCCCGCACCCTCAACCGTTGTTTCACCGCTCACAGGTTCGGCGTTCGGGAAATAAGTCGTAAATCTGAAAGTTGCGTTTTGATCGGGTAAACGCACCGAAACCTCGCCCGCATCGTTTGTGTAAAGTGTTGTAATTCTTTTGTTATCAGAGACTTTACTTATTTCAACCTTTGCACCGCGCACCGCCAGACCGTCTTGGTCAAAAACGCTTGCCCGCAAAATTACATAAATCGAACTGTCCGAAACCTTCAAAACAAGATTGTCGCCTAAATTACGAATTTGATTTTTCAAAAGCTGCATTCGTTTGAGCGAACCGCTGTTAAAACCGTCTTTTTCGAATGTAAAACCATAAATTCCTTCGTCAAGCCCTTCAATAAAAAACTCGCCTTTTTCATTCGTTTCTTCTTGCTTAACTTCTATACCGTCCTTTATGACCGAAACGGTTACGGCGGGCAACCCTTTACCTTTGACGGTTTTTACTTTGCCCTTAATGCCTGATGTTTGCGCCAAAGAAATTGTGCAAAATAGTGCAAATAAAAGAGATGTAAGTATAAAATGTTTCATTTTCAACCTCATTTTTGACTTAATTTTCCGGCAATTTCTTTAACGAACGCAACTTTAGTATTCACAATTTCGGCAATTTGTTCGTGGCTGAAAGATAAACCAATCATTCTGACAATAGTTTCATAGTTTGCTTTAGAAATTCCCTGTGAAATTCCTTCTTTGTAAAAAGGGTCTTTTTCCGCGTTGTATTTAAACTTAAACGGCATATTTTCTACCTCAACTTCTAATTCGTCTTGTAAACTTCGCAACTCCGACGAGATTTTTAACTGAAATACGTATTTTTGAAAGTCTTCATTTTCGGTATTTTCCAATTTATGCAAAATCTCGCTGATAACGGCACGCGGATTCCTTTTTTTATAATCGCAAAGTATGGCTAAAATTATACTTTCGGGTTTATCGGAATTGATGAAATCTTCGTAATCAAGTGTCCGAAAATCAATTATATCAAACTCGAATTGCAATTTTGCAACTTTAATTTCCGCCGACATATTTAGTTTTGCTTTGCCCAAATACAAAACAAATTGCTTGACCGGAATTTTGTGCAAATGATAAAGAAACTCAAAATACTCCAACATTCTGCACGGCATTTCGCGGTCGTTCGATGTTTGAATCTCAAGATGAAAGATCTATTTTTCGTTGCCGCAAGTCGCAAGTTTGGCAAAATCCGGGCGTTTTTCTTTTGTTCGCGGAATTGAAAGATTTATGTCTTCCAATTTATCAACTTTTAAGCCGAACACTTTTTCAGTCAGCGAAAACATAATTTGATTGAGATTTTCTTTGAATATTTATCAAAATCTTGATGATATTTTGATAATTTTTTCATACAAAAATCTCAATCGTTTTATTATTTGGCAACTTCCGTTTTGATATTCAACTCATTGCGAAATTGTTCGCTGACATCTTCGATGATGTTGACCAGCGTTCTGGTTGGCTTAAATCCGATAAGTTTATTTGCTTTTGCCAAATTCGGCACACGCCGTTGCATATCTTCAAAGCCTTCGCCGTAAGCCTCGTCGTAAGAAATATATTTGATTTCGGATTTGCTTCCGGTCATTTTAATCGCTCGTTCGGCAAGTTGTTGGATGGTAACTTCCTCATCGTTCCCAATGTTGATAACTTGCCCGAAGCAACTCGGATTTTCGGGTAATTTCACCAAACCTTCAACCACATCCAAAACGTGACCGAAGCAACGCGATTGCGTCCCGTCGCCGTGAATCATAATCGGTTCATTCTTCAACGCCGATTTGATGAAATTCGGTACAACCATTCCGTATTGACCGGTTTGGCGTGGTCCGACCGTATTAAACAGGCGAACAACCACAACCGGCAGACGAGTTTCTTTCCAATGTGCCAACGCCAAAAATTCGTCCAACGCCTTTGCACACGCGTACGCCCAACGATGTTTGCTGGTTGCACCTGTCAAAACATCGTCTTCTTCGCTGAAAGGAACGGTTGTTCCTTTGCCGTAAACCTCTGATGTTGAAGGGATTAAGACACGTTTGCGGTACCGTGAACAGTATTTCAAAACTACTTCGGTTCCGCCGAAAATTGTTTCGATCGTTTTCACCGGCTGTTCCATAATCAGCTTTACGCCGACGGCGCTTGCCATATGGAACACGCGGTCAGTATCACGAATCAGCCGTTCCATCAGCTTGTCGTTCAAAACCGTATCTATGATAAGTTGAAAACGTTCTTGACCTTCAAGGTGTTCAACGTTTGAATAACGTCCGGTCGAAAGATCGTCTATCACAACAATATCGTGTCCTTCTTTGTGTAATTTGTCGGCTAAATGGCTTCCTACGAAACCTGCTCCGCCCGTGATTAAGTATTTCATAAAATTATAATTCCTTTTTGATTTTTATAATAAATTGTAGTTTGACATCAAACATTTCAGCAATTTGGGCATCAGTCAGAATGTCGGATTTTAAGATTTTTTTTATACTCCGTTCGATGCCTTGTTCGATGCCTTGTTCGATACCTTTCTCGATGCCTTTCTTGATGCCTTTCTCGACTCCGTCTTCAAAACCTTCCTCAAAACCTTGTTCTCTTGCTTCGTCTTTTGCCGTATCCATAACGTTTTTAAAGTCTCTGTAGTACTTTAAACTTCGTTCATATACCTCGGATTCAACGCGATCGAGTTTTGCCATTCGGGCGGCATCAAACAATTTTTTGAAGATTTTTTCTTGTAATTTTGCCGGACGTGATTCCAGTTTCGGCAAGTTTTTTAAGACATACATCCATTTATCGAAAATTGTTTTAAGTTCGCCTTCAGTTTTATTAAACTTAGGCATCTCTAAATAAATAAACGTTAATTTATCATAGAATAATTCGCCGTGTTGGTTTTTTAATTGAATTGTATGCTTAACTTCATCTGAATCTTTGTTTTCGTCAAAAACAAAATCCAAGATGCCGATTAAGTAAACCGCCGCTAGTTTAAATTTCCACTCATCACCCTTTATTGCTTGTTCTTGAATCGGGAAAGACGCATAAAAAACGCTTCTGTCTTTGAAATAATATTGTCGCGCTTTTTGCATTTCGACAATAAACTTCTCGCCGGTTTTACTTGTGCAGTAAATATCAAAGACGGCTTTTCGATCGATTTCCGAAATTCCGAGAAATTCGCTTGAAGAATAACTCAGCTCTTTTATTTGATGATGTCGCGGCAGCAATTCGTTGAGAAAACTAATCAATAAATCCTTGTTCGGTTCTTCGCCAAAAAGTTTTTTGAAGCCGAAATCGGTAAATGGATTGATGTATTTTTCTCTGAACATTACAGCTATTTTCTCACTCTTTCGGCAAAATAAGCAACTGCCTTTTTTAAGCCTTCGTGAAGCGGAACATTCGGCGACCAATCGAGCATTCGGGTTGCCCGTTCGATGTTTGGTTTGCGTTGTTTCGGATCGTCTTGCGGCAACGGTAAATGTACGATTTTAATGTCGTTACCAACGGCTTTGGCGACTTCTTGAGCGAGTTCGAGCATGGTGAATTCACCCGGATTTCCTAAATTTACAGGCAAATGTAAATCTTCGCCCGATTCAACATTCATTAAACGAATAATGCCTTCGACCAAGTCATCGACGTAGCAAAACGAACGAGTTTGCGTTCCTTCGCCGTAAATTGTCAGATCTTCGCCGCGTAAGGCTTGAACGATAAAATTTGAGACGACGCGACCATCGTTTTCAAGCATTCGCGGACCGTAAGTGTTGAAAATACGGACGATGCGAGTTTCCACGCCGCTTTGTCGGTGGTAATCCGTAAACAGCGTTTCGGCGATTCGTTTGCCTTCATCGTAACAACTGCGAAGCCCGATCGGGTTGACGTTTCCCCAATAATCTTCGGTTTGCGGATGAATGAGCGGATCGCCGTAAACTTCTGACGTTGAAGCCTGTAAAATCCTTGCCTTGACACGTTTTGCCAGTCCGAGCATATTGATCGCACCCATCACGCTTGTTTTGACGGTTTTGACCGGATTGTATTGGTAATGAACCGGCGAAGCGGGACACGCAAAGTTGTAAATCTGATCGACTTCCAACAAAATCGGTTCGATAACATCGTGTCGAAGCAGTTCAAATCGTTTGTTATCAAGCAGATGCAGAATGTTGTCTTTGCGTCCGGTAAAAAAATTGTCGAGACAAATAACATCATTACCTTCGTTCAAAAGCCTTTCGCAAAGATGCGAGCCAAGAAAGCCCGCACCGCCGGTGATTAAAATTCGCATAAAGTTTTATCGTAAAATGAGAAACGGAAAGTAGAAAACGAGAGGAATTATTTTCCGCTTTCAATTTTACGTTCTACATTATCTTAAGTGTTTATTGAAAAAATTCAAAATGCGTTCGTATTCGTCGGTCCAACTGCTGGGTCGGGTGAAGCCGTGATTTTCGCTCGGATACAGCATTGCTTCGAAATAATTAGTTTTTTCCAGCCGCATCAGTTTTTCGATTAACTGTACGGAATCTTGCGCGTGAACGTTGTCGTCAACCATTCCGTGCAAAATTAACAACGGTTTATTTAATCCTTCGGCGTAAGAAATCGGTGAACTTCGTTTGTAACCGGCGGGATTTTTGTCCGGAAAACCAAGCCGTTCGGTCGTATAAATGTTTGACGAAGCATAATAATTTTTCCAATCCGCGACCGGACGCAATGCCGCCGCACAAGTTATTTTATCGGTTCTGAACGCCAACATTTCCGCCATAAATCCGCCGTAGCTTCCGCCGTAAACACCGATTTTATTTGCGTTTACGTTGAAATTTTTAACCGCGTAATCAATCGCGTCCAAGTGATCTTCGTAATCTTTTCCGCCGAGAAAATCATAAACGTCGGTTCGCCATTCGCGTCCGTAACCCGCCGAACCGCGAAAATCAATATCAAGCACAACATAGCCTTGTTGCGTCAACATTTGATTAAACATAAATTCGCGGTAATAATTATTCCAACCGTTGATTGTGTTTTGCAAATAACCCGCGCCGTGAACAAAAATAACCATCGGACGTTTAGCATTAGCGGCATTATTAGGCAGATAAACCTTCGATTTAATCAACTTACCGTCGCGCGAAGGAATATCGACAAATTTTGGTTCGTTCCATTTCATCTCCGCAAATTTTGGCGGCGTTGTTTGCGTAATTTGTTTTCCGTAATTCAAACCGCGACATTCGGGGCAAATTCGTTGCACAAAAAGTTCGGTTGGCTTGTTCCACTTTGAACCTTTGTAAAGCAAAAAAGTTGAATCGCCCGAAGTAGAAAGTTGAGCATCGATTTTAATGCCGTTTTCAGTTGAGGGAACGTTTAGTTTTTCGGCTGTTTGAATATTAAAAGTGTAAAACTCGCGTTCGGCGGTTGAACTTTCGGTTGAACTTAAAACAAACTGATTTTCATTCGACCATTTTGCCCAACTAACTTCAAACTTGCCGCTCGTAAGTTGTTTGATGTCAATCTTTGCGGTGAAACCTGCGTCTGTCGGGTTTTCTTGGCGAACTTCGCCGGTCGAATTCGGTTCGGGGTTTCGGCGTTCGAGCGTCGCCAGATAAAGATGATTAAAGCCGTCTTTTTCGCTTGCAAATAAAATTTGTGAATCGTCTTTCGGGTTCGGTTCAACGATTCCGGAAAGCGGCGCAATCCATTTTTCGTCAATTTCTTCCGTTACCAAAACCGTTTGTTCGGCTTTGCTCCCGACGTTGTTGACATAATAAATCTGCCGTCGTTTCGTGTCTTTATCGATTCGGTCAACAATTAAACTTGCATTATCCGCCGCCCATTTTATCGAACGAAGATAGCCGAAACCTTCCGCTTTCGGCAGTTTTATCTCGAACGGCGTTTCACGATTTCCGTTACTTTGCACAACTAAAATCTTTTGCTCCGACCAGCCGCGCCGAAATGTCGGAGTTTGTACAAATTCGTCTAAATAGTTGGGAACAAAGAGTGTTCGCTGTTTTGAACCGTCGTAAACAATATACGCAATTAAATTTCCGTCTTTGGTTGCGGCAGCGTTCCCGACTGAAATAAACGTCGTCGGATTTGCTTCTTTGGAAAGCTGAATTACGGAAACATTTTCTGTATCAATCAAAAAAAGATTGCCGTTTTGCTGAAACATTATGCGTTTATTATCCAGCCAACGAGCCGCGAATTCGGGCATTGGCGTTTTGGTGATGCGATCAGGTTCGATTAAAGATGATTTAATCGAGTTGTTATAATTTCTTTGAGCAGTTTTTGCTTGACTTTCAAACTGCTTCAGATCGCCCAAGTATCGCAAGAATATTGCATTAGAGCTAAGTTGCGGGAATAGAGACGGTAGATTTTTCAGCAGAGAAATTGCTTTTTCGTAATCGGAATTTTCATCGTATTTAATTTCGCCGTCAGCCATTGCATTCAACATTGCCAAAGTTTGTAATCTTGAATGTTGAAGTTGGTCGAAAAGAACTTCGTCATTGACATTAGCGGCTTTCAAAGTACGAATTAAGGATGGAACCAAATCGGCGCGCAACAGCATTTGGCGTTCAAATTCATCTTTTTTCTGCTGTAACGCTTCATTTAATTCCGTACTCAGCACATAAATATCACCGTTTTGAGTAAATAAAATCTTCTTTGAATCGGGCGACCATTCGAGGTTTCCAAACTGATTTTCGCGTGATTTGGCAAATTCATCTTTGACGATTAAGCCGTAATTCAATTTATTTTCGGGCGTTGGAGTCGGTTTTAACGTCAATAAATCTTGCGAACGAACAATTATTTTTGCCTCGCCACCGCTCCATAAATATAAATCTTTCGGCTCTTTTCCTTCGGCGTTCCACAGAAAAACAACGTTCTCGCCATTGGGCGAAAGTTTCTCGCCTTCCGCCCGCATTCCCGCGATTGAAGGCTCACGCATAATGTCTTTGACCGTTAAGTTTTGAGCAAACACGCTCAGGCAAAGCAAAAAGTAAAAAGTTAAAAGGCAAAAGTTAAAACCAAATTTCCGCATAAAAGTCTCCGTGTCTCTCCGTCGCTTCGTCTCTCCGTCTCTCCGTCGCTTCGTCTCTCCGTCGCTTCGTCTCTCCGTCTCTCCGTCTCTCCGTCTCTCCGTCTCTTCATCTCTTCATCTCTCCGTCTCCGCGTCCCAAAGTCGCACACTAATATCCGCTTAACGCCGAATTTCTCGCAGCGGTTTTGTCGGCTTCGGTCGGACGTTTGTAATCGTAAATCGCGCTTTCCCACTCGCCGTACATCGCGTTCGGCAAGACGATAAATTTTGTTCCCCAAAACTGTTTGGCTTTATCGGTTTCGGCAAATCGGTCGGCGATCGATTTTTTCTCGAACTGTTGAGCGTGATCGTTCAAATTATCGCCTATTAAAATGACGATTCGATATTTTGCCTCAATATCGGCACGACGCTTTTCCTTGCTCGAAGTATCGGTTTTGGTAACAACTGTTTCGTCCGTTACATCGGGAAAGCCGGCGGATTTTAAATTATCGAGCGTGGCGGCGCGTTCGGGTTGTTCGCGGTTGGTTACATAAAATACTTTAACGCCTTTGGCATTGGCGTATTGCAAAAATTCAACCGCGCCCGCAATCGGTTTTGCCGTCCGCAGATTGCACCAATTCTGCCAATCCTTCGGGTTAAAAGCCCTGCGTAATTTAATCGCGGTTGCCTGTTGCGGCGAATTGTCGAGTACTGTTTCGTCCACGTCAACCACGATTGCGCGAGGTTTTTTTTGTTCGGCTTTCGGCAATTTCTTCACATTCTTTTTGTCGAAATCCGCGTCCAAAGTAACTTTTGCCCAATTAAACGCTTGATACGCCAACGCCCGATATTCCGCCGCCGTTTGCATATACAAAACGCCCGAAACCTGATATTCATTGTCCGCGACAATTTGTTGCGACCGCGTGTTAAAAACATTGGTCGTCAGCAAAAAGGTCGAAACAGATGAAAAAACGACTAAAAACGATGTGATAAAGATATTCCTTTTCAAATTATGAATCTCCTGTAAAATGATTGTAATGGCTGAAATTAAACAAAATGATGATAACACAAAGGTCGCGGGCGATGAAAAATCGTGGGCGAAAGACATCGAAAAACACGATTATTATTACGATGATTCACACGGTTACGAGGTTTATGTCGATGAAGAAGTTGAGGAAGATGAAGCGGATTAACGTTATACCCGAAAGGAATTGGTTTGCAAATGTAAGACATGCTTCAGCTTGTCGATAAACTTGAGCTTGAATAAAGTTAAAGATGAGCAACAAACTGAAGTATGTTGTACTTTCGCGTAATTATTTTCGCAAACCGATTTCCGTTTGGTATATGAGCAATTAAGAGTTTTTTAACGAGTCGAAAAATACTTTCAAACCGTTATCGTCTTTCTTTTCAAGCAGTTCGTTCATAATAAAATATCCCAACGTGCGATAGGCTTCAAATTGATGTTCGTCATATTGTTCATCTGCCGTTGTTTGGTGCGGAAACGCGGGATTTGCTTTGGCGTAATGGACAACATCGGTCGGTTCATTGCCGTAATATGTCGGACGCAGATAAAGCAACACGCCTGTTTCATTACTTTCGGGATAAATAATGTCGGCGACGGCGAAACGCATTCGACCGATTTTATTCGCTTCGTCATCGGCGGTTTCGCGCGAGTAAAGTTTGAAGCCGTCTTTGAAGATAATTTGCACGCCCAAATCAACTTTGCATTTTTCAATCGCGTTGGAAATTTCGCCGAAATTAAAGTTTGCGTCCTCTGCACCGTCGCTGACGACAATAAATTTACAACGTCGCAAAATCGGTTCGTAAAGTCCCAAGTTCTCGAAATGTCCGCCGTCCGTGACGTTGATATAACGTTTATTTTCGTCCGTGCGTCCCAATGTTTCGTTTATGAGCGGAAATACGGCAATCGTCGGACAAGATTTTTCGTAAAACTTTCTGCCCTTTAAGTCGTTTCCGCGACTGATTTTCCCTTTTAATAAATCTAAAAACCGGTGTTTTAACCAGCTTAAATCTTGAGTATCGCCGATTTTCCCCGGATTTCCGAGCCACCAACCCATCCGAACATTAAACAGCGCCAACAAAAACGTCACAATCGGCGAAGAATAATAACCCATATTCGGATTCGCCGCCGCGCCCGAAATTGCCATCGCCGTTCCCAACTTAATGGATTTTCCTTTCAGTTTAGGATTACAAGCAAAAGTTCCGTCGGCATTTACCGGACAATGTTTGTCGGATTGATTGCAGTATTTGATATTTTCGCATTCGTTTGCTTTGGCATCATGAGCATATTCGTTGGTCGGGCGATAGCCGAGATGCCAACTGCCGCAATGCAACGGCGACATTGTGAACGATTCGCCTTTGCGGTTTTGCCACGCCAAATTATTGCTGCTGCCGAGCAAGTTCAGTGTTGCATTGACAATATGAAACGGTTTTTGTCCTTTCAAACGGTGTAGTTGAAAATTGTCCGTGTCATCGAAATTTGTAAAATGATCGCCGTGTCTGTTTTCCTTTGACGCGCCCAAATACGCCCGAACCAAACGATCTCGATACATCGAATGCAACGAAAATTTATTGACATTGACGAAAAACGCCATAAAAATTCCGAACGCGGTCAAGATTGATATCCAGATTACCGTATAAACCGGATTGCTCAGATTGAGGTCGGCAATCGGCTTAAAGGTGGAAATATAATTCATCAAAAAATCTGTGCCGGAGATTAAACCGACAAAGATAAAGCCGAGAAAAACAAAGCCCGCAATCGGCGGAGCAAACGAAAGAAATTTGGAGAGAACAGATTTATCGGTTTGTTTTTGGGTCGCCGAAGATTTCGCCGAAAATCCGCCGAACAAACTGATAAAGCCCGAAATTGCGACAATTATCGGCACAATCGAAGTTTTTATATAATCGATAAAATCCCACTTGTCTTTGGTCAAAATATCAATCAATTTACCGACGGCGATTGGTCCGAATAAAGTTAAGCCGTGCAAAATTATCCACGCTGCGCAGATAATCAAAATCCACGCGCCGTAACGCGCCAGCCATTCGCGGTCGGCATCGTCGATATGTTTAGAAGAAAGCCCGACAAATAACGTTGCCGCCGCCAGAAAAATAATCAGGAAAACCGGCGCGGCAAAGGTTTGATACAGCAGAAATTGTGTCTCGGTCGTCGGAAAAGTCAGATTATAAACAACGAGATACATCAAACAGCCTTTGATACCTCCACATAAAACCGCCAAAAATATCTGCCACGCGGAGGTACTCAGTTTTTTGGCGGAGTTCGGATAATTAAAAATAAAATATCCTATACTGCCGATAAATCCGACAACCATACCGAAGATAACAAAATTCATCCAATATATGGTCGGTAAATAAGTAAATGTAAACGGCGATGACGGCAGCTTTGCAAGGTTAAACCACGCCCACAGCACGGTCGAAATGTATGCCAACACCAACATCGGCAAAACGCTCAACCGAACAACATTTGATTCGGAATCCCATGCAATTTTAACTTTAGCCTTTGGTGTTTTGCGGGTATGTGTGTGGTTTTTTAAGCGTACTTTTTTGTTGCTCGGCAGTTGATAAAGAATGTAGCCGACCGCAAACGAACCCGATAAAACACCGACAGCCAACAAAATAATGCTCAAAATATCTAAGTTTGCAAAAGGTTCGGCAATTATATCAACGGCTTTGGTTAATGCAAAAAACAACTTTGGCAACAACAAGACGGCTGAAATCAGCGGAATAAAAATTGTTTGATTAAGAAAAAGATTACGCAGATAAATTGCAACCAGCGTCCAAGTATCTGCCGACATAATGCCGACTTTCGGACTCATAAAATTGCTGAACTGCCGCAAATACTGTAATTCGGGCGGTTCTTCGTTCGGGCTTGCGGCTTGGTTCGGCAAAGGTTCGGTCAGTTGATAATTACCGATTAAATCCTGCACCCGTTTAATGCCGTCGGGTTGCGAGGTTTGATATTTCTCAAACAGGTTTTTATCGTCCTGAATATCCGGCAATGTTTTATTGCCTTTTAGCTCCGCTTCAAACTTTGCCATTTGTTCGCGGCGAACCCACGCGGACAGCCACGATCCCAAATATCCGCCGCCCGAAACTGTCGAAAGATAATCAAACCTTGTCAACAATTTATGTTTCGCCAACGCCTGCACAATTCCGAGTCCGAATGTCGCGCTGCGGATTCCGCCGCCCGAAAAACACAAGGCTTTCAATTTTGCATTGTGCAGAATGTCGAAAACAGATTTTAAGTCATTACCTGCGGCAACTTCGGGTTTTATCACCGTTCTGCCTTTGATATGATTTAATTCTTCGCTTAAAACTTCAATTAAAACTTTGGGTTTAGTCTCTGTTTGGGGCATAGTTTTATTCTCCTTTGGTTTGAAAAGATTTTGTGCCTGTTGAGGGCTGTCTGTCAATAAAAAGCAGTCGAACATTTTCCGTTTGATAAAATGTCCAACGAATTTTAGTTTGTTGTTGCCTTTAACTTGATTCAAGCTAAAGTTGCATCGACAAGCTGAAGCGTGTCGTACCTTTTTCGCTAAACTTCAAATTCGACAAAAACCGCCGCGTGGTCTGAGGCTTGCGTAACTTTGTTGGTTACTTCGGCGAACCTTGCAGACATTTGCCGATTTATTTTTTGACCACCAAGCAATCTTTGCTGACCGATTTAATCTGCAAATCGCGTTTTGCCGAAGCGTCGGAGTTTAACCGCAGTTCGACATTATTTTTGTCGGTTTTTAATTCCCACGAACCTGACGCTTCAAATGTGCCGTCGGTCGGGGCAATGTTGATTTCCGACAGTTTGTTGCCGGGTTTTAAGTCAAAGCCCGTCCGTCCGCGTGAAAGCGGAAAATCGTAATCTGCGGGACGATAGATCGTCTCAGTTGGCGTGTCTTCTTCGTGCGAATGAAGCCAGCTTTGTTGGATATTTTCCAATAGTTTTTTCTTTTCCATAATTACCGCCTATATTTTTTGTAATAAACTGATGTCGATTGCAAAAGTACGACACGCTTTAGCTTGCCGATAAACTTTAGCTTGAATAATGTTTAAGTTATCAACTGATGTTACGCAGTTAAATGCTTTCAGCCCGCGTAGCGGGTGTTAGCGTATAGCCCATAGCGTGAGCTATGGGAATAGTAAATTTAAATAAAAGCTATCGTAGATTGCGACAGAAGCAAGCATCTGTCGCCCGTTGTCACGGGCTTGAATGATGTTTTTGCCAACCCATAGCTCACGCTATGGGCTATATGCTATCGCCGTTTCCAACGGCTAATATTTTGCGTAACATCAGTTATCAACAAACTAAATATGTGGTACCATTTCGGCAAATACTGCCGATTATATTTTACTACGGCACAAACCCGTTTCGCGGACCCGAAAAGGTTGCCGCCATTCGTTCGGCTTGTCCTTTGGTAAACATAAACATCGCGTCGTCGTCGGTGTAATCCATATAATTGACAAACATATCGCCGTTTGGACCGTTATTGCAGGAAACGTGCGGAAAGACGGGTTTGCCGAAATTTTTATCCAAAGCCTTCGGTGTGTCGTCAACCTTATCGCTGCCGCTGCAATCCATGGTGTCGCCCCAAATATGGAACAGATTCAGCCAATGCCCGACTTCGTGCGTGGCGGTGCGTCCGAGATTGTACGGAGCTTTGGCAGTTCCGCCTTTCCCGAAGGCTTGAAAGTTGATAACCACGCCGTCCGTTTTCGGGTCGCCGCCCGGAAATTGAGCATAACCCAGTATTCCCGCTAAATTACAAACCCAGATGTTCAAGACGCTTTCGGGTTTAAAAACATCGTGTCCGCCTTGAGCAGTAAATTTGATCGAATTGTTCATCCCGAAGAACAACTTATCGGTTTTGGTTCGCGTAATTGCCAACGCCGCGTCGTCCAACAAATGAAATTCGAGGCGTGAATCCGCCACCAAGTTTTTCCAAACGGCGGGAACTTTGCTTTTATCCGAATTTTTTGCCCGATAATCTTTATTCAGCACGGCAATCTGGCTTTTAATCTGCGCGTCCGAAATGTTTTGACTGTCTTTGTTGTAAACAATATGCACTGCGACCGGAATTTTAAGTACCGGGATTTTCGCTCCGCCGAGCATTTTTGCCTGTGCCGTAAACATTTCTAAACTGCGTTGGTTTTCTTGAAAATCGGGATCGACTTCCAGTTGACGATAATACATGGCGGTTGCTCCGCAACTGCGTTGTAACGGTAAATCTTCAAATGTTTCATTCATAATTAACTCCTTTCCGAGACGCTTTCGGGTAAAACATACTTTAGTTTGTTGCCGTCTATAACTTGATTCAAGCTAAAGTTTATCGACAAGCCGAAGCGTGTCGTACATTTTGCTGAAAGCGTCCAAGTAAAATAAAAGTTGCGGAAGCCGAATTACTTGAGGCAAACCGGCTTCCGCAGGTTTAATCGACTAAGCGACGGGACACGCAATACTTGCAATGCTCATCAAAAATTCGATTGCCTCAGCCGCCGTTTTCCCGATCTTCGGAATCAGACGAATAAACGGTAAAACCTTTTTCAGAATCGGCTCGATTGTATGATATTGTTTGCACAAATCACCGATGCCGACTTTGGCGACCGCACTGCTTGCTTTGGCAATTTTCAGTTCGCTTGCCAGTTGCTCAAAGTGTTTCATATCCGTCGCTGATATGTTTCCGTCGTTTTTTTCCTTACTCATACATTTGTCTCCTTACTTTATTTTATGGTTAATGAACTGTCGGAAATGCGTTTGAATAAATGTATTTCAAACAGTTCGGGGGTAATGAACGGAAAATGCCGTCCAAAGTTTTTCAATCCGCGATACAAAAACAGTTGCCGGAAAGTACAACAAACTTCAGTTTGTTGCGGCACATAACAACACTCAAACTAAAGGTTTATCGACAAACTGAAGCGTGTCGTACTTTCGCAAATCAATTCTTTTCGGTCGCACAAGGCAATTCTTAATTCTTAATTCTCAACTACCCGACCGTAACGGTATAAGTCGCCGACCAATTACCGACACGTTGATTTTTAATCAAATAAACTCCGCGAAACTCGAATTTTTCGGGCGAACCGAAAGCCGCTAACGCCGGCACGAATTCGACGATTTTCTCGGTGCTTTTGTCGGCGGGTTGCCACATTGCGGTACCTGTTTTGCGGTATTGCAGTTCGAGTGCGTCAAAGCCGGTTTTTTTCCATTCGACCGCAACCTTGTCGTTTGCCGCCGAAAGTTTAAGTTCGGGCTGAACATCGGTCAGATTCGGAGCATCGCCTTTGGCGCGTTCGATCATTAAATCGAGTCCGTCGGCTTTGTCGTAATTAAGTTGGCGTTTGAATAATCCGGCAAAATCGCGGCATTGCTGTTCTAAACCGAGCGTCGCATTTGCAGGCAGACCAAACGCTTGAAAAACAGGCGCGGACGGCACAGGTTCGTTAGTTTGCTTGCTGTCCACAATGTTTGCAAACCAAGTCGTCATTTGTTTGGCGGTCGCTCTGTTTTGCTCGATTTTGTCGAAACCTTGCACAAACGTCTGACACATCGTATGAATTTTGTCCAAATAATCGGGCGTTAAAAACGGATATTTTGACTTGTAAGCATCAATCTTTGCAGCAATATTGCCGTATATAATTCGCTCGGTGGCACCGTCGGTCGGATACCAATCTATAAAATTCTTCATAATAATCTCCTTTTGTTAATAAAATTTTGTGTTTGAAATGTTCAAACACTTAAAGAAAACTCTGTACCGGTTAAATAAATTCTTGCGGTACTTAAAGAAGTCTTTGCACCGGTTAAATAAGTTTTTCAACCGGTTAAATAATCTTCCGTGCCGGTTAAAGAAACCTTTGAACCGGTTAAATAAACTTCTGCACCGGTTAAATAACCTTCTCGATGAGTTAAATAAATCTCCGCGATGTTTAAATAAACCTTCTGACCGGTTAAATAAACTCCGGAAATACTGCGTTTCACGTTCAGAGTTCACGATTCATCGTGTCAACGATGCTTAAGCATCGGTCGCAAACTGAAGTTTGAACTCTGAACATTCAAATCTCCGGCTAATTGCTCCAACCGAAATCTTTCCAATTTTTGTCCAACAATTCAATAATCGCTTCAAAATAAGCCTCTGCTCCTTTTACATTGGGATGAAATAAGCCGGCACGTTTACATACTTGGTAATCGAATTCGGGAGTAAATTTATGGTCATTTGTCGGCGAACAAATAGTTTTTCTCGCGTCACGCAATTTATCGTCGGTCTTTGCTTTGCCTTCGAGTTTCCATAAAAAAGTATCTTCGGCATTATAGCCGTGGTCATCAAAATTAACTTTTGCAAAAAAAGCACGGTTCGAGTCGGTCAGTTTGTTGGTTTCATTCAACTTTTTCACCTGAGCTTCTATATGCCTGTTTGACTCGGTGTACCAAATTTCAGAACTTTCTACGACATCCGTGTAGTACTTGTTTTTTCTTAACGGATTATTTTTAATCGGCTTGATAATTGCGGTCAGTAATTTATCCTGCGGGCTGTTTTCTTCAAATAGGTTTGAGATTATATTAAACAGTTCATCGGGCGAAGTGCCTTCCGTAATTATCGGATAATAACCTGTCACGATAATTCTGGCGTATTTATATTTGTCGGCAATTTGGGTTAATAACTCGCCCATGGCGGTTCCGATTTTTTTTTCATAGTCCGCAAAATTGATTTGATGACCAAAAAATTTAACAGTTTCAACCATATTTATAAGTTTGTTTGCCGAATGCGGTAGCAACAATGACGTTAATTTGCTCATATCGTTTGCTCCGCCGTCAACTAAAATCAATTTCACCTCGTCAGCCCGATAGTTTGAATTTGCTACTTGATCTTTGATTATCGGAAATGATGTCGGAATTTCACCTGCAAAGTTTTCGTTGGGATTTTTAATCTCATAATCCTTTTCTTTTTTCGTTGGTTTATTTATCGTTGCTCCCGAATGCGCGAAATTTTCAAATTTGACGTTTGGAATCTTTTTGTCCAGCCAATTTTTTACCAAATATGAAAATTTTTGTTCTTTTTCTAATCCTTGCCCCCACATAACGGAATCACCAAACGCAAGCATTTGAAAGGTTTGGGTGTTTGGCGTAGCGGATACAGCCGGCGGTGTCGGGTCGGAATTATCAAAATTGCCCGAATTGGTACCGCAACTTTGGGTTAGAAACGCAAGCCCGCCGATTGCCGGAAATGTTTTGATAAATGTTCTGCGGTTATAATTTGACATATTTTCCTCCTCTGATTATTTAGTAAATACGTTCAGAGTTCACGATTCATCGTGTCAACGATGCTTAAGCGTCGGTCGCAAACTGAAGTTTGAACTCTGAACATTCCGGCGCGCTTACTTAACGGCATCGGCAACATTTATTCCTTTCAACCGAATGGCAAAACCGGTAAAAAAGCGTAAATTATCGGGACCGGTTCCGGCATTTAAATCAATACCGAACATCGGCGTAATATTGATTTGTCTTCCAAATGTCGCGTTTAAACCCTCAGGGAAAACACGCAGTTTGACGACAAAACGTTTGGTTGTATCATTTACCTTAAACGGCGTGTTATACAAAGGATTTGTCGGATCTAAAGTCTTAAACGGATTAGTGTCTAAATCCTTGTATTGTTCATAATATCCGCGAGCGGCAATTGCTTGTAAAAAGAATTTTTGGTCAGGAAACCTCAGATTTACCATGGCTCCATATTCATAAAACTTCTTCAAATCGGTATCTTGTTTGATAATAGTTGAAGATTTTCCGTTGTCGCTGACAAACTTTGTTCCGGCTTCAGCATTAGTTTTATCAACCAAAGCAGATGCTCCGATTGAAACATACGGACCAAAAGAAAATTGTCGCATCGGGCGTAATTCCAACCAAGCTTCAGCTTGGGTAGAAAAAGTTTGTTGGCTGGCAACAAATTGAAAAGTATCCGGCTTTTTCGGAGTAGCCGCAGGAGTTGGCGTGGGCGATGCCGAAGGAGTTGCCGCAACTGCGTCTTCTTTGCCTGTGGCGGTTCTCCCGTCCGATTCAAAAATACCTTGAAAGCGGAAATTAACCCGATAATTCTTGTACCATTTGTCGGATTTCAGTTTCATATCGCCATTTCTTTCGGTTTTACCAACATTACGGTCACATGCAGATATTCCGTCACAAATAACAACAAAATTAGTGCCATTTTTGTAGGTTAATTCAGTTGGTTTTGTGAAATCTCTTGTCCAAACTTTGCCGTCATCGTCAGTTAAAAAATCTCGGCTGGTGGTTAAAGTAAGTCGCAGAGTTTTACCCGTATTGCTGGTTCCTGTAAATCTTTTTGCTCCTTTAACCTTTGAATAATAGCCGGTATTAAATCCGAAAAACGGCGATGATTGACCGTAATTTTGATTCTGTTGCGAAAAAACCGCACCGCCGACCAACACGCCGAAAATTCCGCCTTTAGTCGGATCATCATAACCTACGGCTTCTTCTGAAACTGCTTTTCCGTCAACCGGTTTTCCGTCTGCTACAGGTTTAATGGTTACTTTGCTGCCTGCTTGAAGTTCAGGAACTTTTTTTATAAAACTGCCGTCTGCTTCTCCGATCGCGTTGCCCGCATCTTCACCGTTCACACTAACTTGATATTCTTTTCCCGCAACACCTTTCGCTTTAACTTTTGTGCTGCCTAATTGAGGTGTTTCTAGAAATTCTGCCTTTGCCGGCGGTGGCGGAGCCGGCGGTACAACACCTGCGGCAGGAATTGCAGCAATCGTGGCGATGTAAGTAACAATCATCCCCGCAACTATCCCTATTTCAACTGCTTTTATATTAGGCGGATCGCCTGAGTTATTTATATTGGCTACATAAACGCCAGATAATTCTGTTACAAAATTTGTCGCCAACGCTTTTTTTATCGCCGGGCTTTTAGAACTTGCCAAAACTGCATCAATATCGGCAATAATCTGGTTGTTTGTCCTTGCTTGTGCGGAAATAAATGTTGCAAAACTCATTAACCACATTAAAGATAAAACAACGGTTATTATTAATTTTTTCATTAGGGTATCTCCTTTTTTATTTGAAAGACAAAACGCCGAATCAAACTAAAAACAACCCGCAAATTTTATCTTTCTATATGTTAATGAAAAAAATGCGCGAAAAATTACAAACTTTTTTCACTTTTTTTCAAATTATTTTTCGCCAAAACAAAAAAGCCTGTAAATTACAGACTTTAGCGTGGAAAATATTTGTGTTTATTATATCGATTTATAGGGCTTTCCTATAAAAATTCCTTTGGTATCGCGTAGCGATAAAATGAATTTAGCCGTGTAATTTATTGCACGGAATGCAAAACAAATAGTTGTTGTCGCGTTAGCGACAATTGAAAATTAACGGAGAGTTCAGTCATCGCTGACGCGATGAAAACAAATTGCCAAATTTAACCGTGCCTTAAAAGACACGGCTAAATTCATTAAGTCGCTACGCGACAAAGACTTAACTGATTTTTCTTTTTACTGTTTTAGGAAAGCCCTGTACCGCTTAAACTGTTCGGTGAAATAGTCTAAAGGTGAATCGGTTAAATCTTATGTTACGAAGAATTTACTCTTAGCCGTTGAAAACGGCGACAGCGTGTAGCCCATAGCGTTATACCCGAAAGGAATTGGTTTGCGAAAGTACGACACGCTTCAGCTTGTCATAAACTTGAGCTTGAATTATATTAAATGCCGCAACAAACTGAAGTTTGTTGTACTTTGCTGCAACTGTTTTCGCAAACCAATTCCCGTTTGGTATAGCTATTGGCTTTGAAAACACCATTTAAGCCCGTGAAAACGGGCGGCAGAAACCCAATTTATCTGTCGCAATCACGATAGCTTATTCAAATTTACTTATTCCCATAGCTAACGCTTGGGCTATACGCTATCGCCCACTAAGCGGGCTAAAGACTTATATCAATTCTCAATCGTTGAATTATAAACAAACTTGCCATCTGCAATCTTCAAAATATACACGGATTTTCGCGGATTGCGGTTTGCGTCAAAGGTTATTTTGCCTGTGATTCCTTGAAAGTTTTTAGTGGCGGCGAGTGTGTCGCGGAGTTTTTGTTTGTCGGTCGAGTTTGTGCGTTTCAGTGCGTCCGCGAGCAAGTTTGCCGAATCGTAGCCGAGTGCGGCGAACGAATCAGGATCGAGATTGTAGAGCTTTTTGTAACCTGCGACAAATGTTTTTACGTTCTCAAGCGGAATTGTGGTGGCAAAATTGTTGGTTATAAACGAATTGTCAAGCGTTGAGCCGCCGAGTTCAAAAAGTGTCGGCGAATCCCAACCGTCGCCGCCCAAAAGCGTAACTTTCATTCGGTTGGCGCGAACTTCGCGGGCAATTTCGCCGATTTGCGTGTAATAACCCGGAATGTAAATCGCTTGCGGTTTGACGCGGCGGATGGCGGCGAGTTGCGAACCGAATTCTTCATCGTTGCCGCTGTAAAATGTCCGCGAAACTACGCTTCCGCCAAGTTTTTTGAACGATTGCGTAAAACTGTCCGCCAAACCTTTGCTGTAATCCGAACCGAAATCGACCAACATTGAAACTCGTTTTAACTTCAACGTTTCAAACGCATATTTCGCCATCACTTCGCCTTGCACGGAATCAACAAAACACGCCCGAAAGATAAAATCGCCGACTTCGGTAATCTTCGGATTCGTTCCCGACGGCGTAATCATCGGCACTTTCGCAAGTTGGGCAATGTTTGCGCCGATAATCGAACCGGTTGAAGTAGGTTCGCCGATTAACACATCAACCTTGTCTTCTTCGATAAGTTTTTTGACAATAATCTTTGTGTTTTCCGTTTGTCCGCCGTCGTCGCCGATAATAATTTCGAGCTTTTTGCCGTTGATTCCGCCCGCCGCGTTAATTTCCTCGACCGCCATTTTGATGCCCGAAAACGAAGAAATACCGAAACTCGAAGTTTGCCCCGTGTAATCGGCAAAGACACCGATTTTGATAGTTTCCGATTGGGCAAAAATTGTGTTGACGAATAAAACGAGCGAAAACAGTAAAGTGATTTTCATAAAATAGTTGTCAGTTTGACGGTTGCTAATTGCTTTTTGTTGTCGGCAGTCCTTTCAGTTTCCAATCATTTGTTCCGCCCGAAACGCTGTAAACCTCTTTGAAACCGGCATCTTCCAGTTTTTTCGCGCCATCTTTCGAGCGTCTGCCGCTTTGGCAAATCACATAAACAGGTTTATTTTTATCGAGCTTCGCAATATCTTTTTCCAAAGAATCAAGCGGACAACTCATCGCGTTCTCGGCGTGTTCGGCACTAAATTCCGTCGCGCTTCGGACATCGATAAATTGTGCTTTTTGTTCCGCGATTGCAGACTTTGCCTGCTCAACAGAAACTTCTTTAACCGTTAAATCGGCGCACGCAACCGATAATAAAAAGATCGATAAAATAATTGTCGATAAAATTTTCATAATTTTTTCCTTTCGGTTCTATTCGGAACTTGCCGAAACCGCCGCCGAAACTTCGGTTTGCAAACCCGCGTTTATCCACGCTTGCGTTCCGCCCGTCACGTTATAAACCGTAAAACCCGCGTTTTCTAAAATACTTGTCGCCAAAGACGAACGATAACCCATTTGGCAAATTATATAAGCGTTTGAATCGGGATGGAGTTTATCCAAATTTTCAGCCAGCGAATCGAGCGGATAATTCCGCGTCCGAACAGCGTGTCCCGCGTTGTATTCGCCGACTCTGCGAACGTCGATAAACTGTAAAAACTTCTCGGTTTGCGTTAATTCGGAAACTTCTTCGACCGATAATTGTTCGATTATTTTCGTCTCGCCCGTGTAATCGTCAAACAAAATATAACCCGAAACAGTTTCGTGTCCGACTCGCGCGAGCCGCGTAAAGGCTTCGTCAACTTGGTCTTTCGTGTCGGCAACAATCGCCAGCCTTGCGCCAATCGGAATCATAATGCCCGACCAACTCGCAAACTGTCCGCCGAGTCCGATATTGATTGAACCGGGAATATGCGACGCGCCGTATTCAAAATTTTTGCGAACATCGATGACAACGCCGTCAAAATTTGCAATTTGTTTTGAAGTAAGGATTTGCGGCTTCGGTAAATCTTCCAACGCAACCGCGCCTTGCAGATTTTTCGTCGCGCTTTGCGGAAAATAAGCGGGAACTTCGGGTTGATCTGCGGCAACAATTTCGACAAATTCCGCTTTTGACATCGGTTGCAAAGCGTAATTGTTTCGGCGTTGCTTGCCGAGTGTTGACCAAGTTTCTTTCGACAAAGATTTACCGCACAAACTGCCTGCTCCGTGGGCGGGATAAACTTCGGTTTCGTCCCGCATCGGCAAAATTTTATCGTGCAACGAATCAAACAACATTTCCGCCATTTGAATCGCCGTAAAGCCTTTTGAGCCAATCAAATCGGGTCGTCCGACATCGCCGATAAAAAGTGTATCGCCCGTAAAAAGTTTGTCGGTTTCGCCGGCGGTTTGCGCCAAAATACAAATTCCTTCGGGCGTGTGTCCGGGCGTTTCAAGGAATTTCAACGTGATTTTCCCGACCGTTAAAACATCGCCGTCTTTTACTTTGTGCGTCGGAAAAGCTGTCTTTGCGCATTGTCCGTAAACAATTTCGGCACCTGTTTTTTGTGAAAGTTCAAGGTGTCCGCCAACAAAATCGGCGTGTGAATGAGTTTCGACAATGTATTTTATTTGTTGGTTATTGGCGGCGGCTTCGTCTAAATACTGTTGAATATCACGTTGCGGATCGATAATCGCGCACTCGCCCTGAGAGCCGAGATAATACGAAGCGTGCGCCAAACAGCCGAGATAAAATTGTTTGAAATTCATAATAAGCAGCCGCCAAAAGTTATCCGCAATATTGACTGTACAGAATTGAAGATGCGTCAAGATTAAATCTTTTCGGCATCTTCAATTTATTAACTCGATAACGTCGATAGTTTAGAACAACTCGCGATTTTTCTCTTACGCCGTCGCGCCAACCGGATTGATATAAGTCAACCACGGCGCGTTATTCGGAGTCGGACGTTCGCCGCGAATAATCGCAAAAAAGTTATCCTGTAATTGTTTGGTAACGGCGCCGCGTTTGCCTTCGCCGACGGTAATGCGGTCAACCGTACGAATCGGCGTAACTTCGGCGGCTGTTCCCGTGAAAAATAATTCGTCCGCCAAATAAAGCGAAGCGCGTTGGAGCGAAGTTTCAACTACTTCGATGCCGAGTTCTCGCGCAATTTGGATAATCGAATCGCGGGTGATGCCGGGCAATACGGACGAACCGAGCGGCGGCGTATAAAGTTTTCCGCCGTTGACCATAAACAAATTTTCGCCCGAACCTTCGGAAACATAACCGCGATCGTCCAAGGCAATTCCTTCATGAAAACCGTTCAAAATCGCTTCCATTTTAATAAGTTGCGAGTTCATATAATTCGCACCCGCTTTGGCAACCGCCGGCAGGGAATTCGACGTAATCCGCGTCCAGCTTGAAACACACACGTCAACACCGGCTTCCAAGGCTTCTTCGCCCAAATACTTGCCCCAATCCCACGCGGCAATATACGCCGTCAACGGATTCGGAAACGGATTAACGCCGAACGCAGGCTTTTCTTCGTTCAAACCGCGAAAAATAATCGGACGCAAATAACACGAATCAAGTCCGCTTTGACGCACAACTTCAACCGCCGCATCGCACAAAGTATCGCGGGTCAAAGTCGTTTCCATTCGATAAACTTTTGCCGAATTAAGCAGCCGTTGCATATGTTCGGTCAGCCGAAAAATCGCCGAACCTTTGTTTGATTCGTAACAACGAATTCCTTCAAAAACGCTCGAACCGTAATGAATCGCGTGCGTCATAACGTGAACGCGGGCATCGTCCCAGTTAATCATTTCACCGTCTCGCCAAATTTTCGGGGCGACTCGCAATGTGCTGACATCTTTTACTGACATAAAATATAACTCCTTATAAACTGTATAAAATAATGGTGTCGATAAATAAATCTTTTAATCCGATAACTTTAGATTTTACCTGCTGTTTTAGATAAACTCAAACAAAAAAGACGCAAAGAATTTCCCCTGCGTCTTTGTTGAGTTTAACTTTACCGATGTATCAGAGAATCCTGATTTTTGTGGAAGTGTCATCCAGCCGGCTTTTATAAGTTGTGCCGCCGACCGTGATAAAGATTACAACGGGTACATCGCCGGCTCCGCGAGCCGCTGCGGGCAATGAAAAATCAAGATAATATCTGCCCGGAATGTCTGTTCTCACCGCGCCGCCGATACTTCCGATAACTGTTTGACTGCCGAACCGAATTGATGCCTGACTGCTCTGAACACCTTCAACACCCGTTAAAAAAACTCGCAAAACGGTCGGTTTAAAGCGTGTTCCGGTAACTAACACGCCATTTATAATTTCGTTCAAATGAGGCTTTAAGGTTTGTATTAAAAACGGCTCGGGCGTAGGAACCCGATTAGTCGCGTTTTCGGCGGCGGTTCTGCCAAACGGAGCCGCAACGGTTAAATCTTTCGCAAAAATATCCGGTTGGGCAGGTGTTACGGCGATTGTCCCGGTCACCAAGGTGCCGTTTAAGTTTATTGTAATCGGATACAGGAAATTTCCCGGTAATCCGCGCGGAACGACAAAACTGATTTGACTGCCGTTGACTGCCCGCAACCCGCAAGCCGCACCCGCGATGGTCATTGAAACACCGTTCATTTCCAACGGCAACGGCGAACTTCTCGAATTTGAACCCAAATTAAACCCCGCAGTAACGATAACCGGAGACGGTATATTTATGTCAACCAGCGTCAACATTCCCGGTGAAACGCCTTGCACTTCGCCCGGCGAAATCGGAGTCGGAGTCGGAGTCGGGCTTGGAGTTGTGGTCGGAGTCGGAGTCGGAGTCGGGGTCGGAGTCGGCGTTACGGTCGGGGTCGGACTCGGCGTTGGAATCGGAGTCGGATCGGTTATCGGATTTATCGACACATTTTGTCTCGATGCTCCCGTTTTGAAAAATAATCTGGCGTTGCTCGGAGTTCGTCTGACCACGGGCGAAAATAAATAAAAGCCTTCGGATGAAAAATCGGGGTTTCCTAAACCGACTTCGGTTCCGTTCAGACTGAAAGCGATTCTGTTCGACGAATTTGCCGGAATGGCTTGAAGCGAGGCAATGCCGAAAATAGACGACGGAAGTAACGAAGTACGGGTAAATCTGCCGGTTGCGGGAGTTGAACTCAGCGGATAAGTATAAGTTTGGGTCGGGCGTGAAGCCAGCGGATTCAAACCGTCGGCGGCAACCGTCGGGATTGTGCCGTCGGCTTTGAAATTCATCAATGATGAAAAAACCAGAGATTGCGGAACGCCCGAACCATCGTAATCGGAATATGTCGGAAAGTGTAAAACATCGCCTTGGACTGCTCCGACATCGGCGTTTGCCCGCAAACCGACTTGTCTGAATTTATTGGTTACGGCTGTTTCAACCGCGTTTACGTCATACACAAAGACGGCGATAAAAGCATTGTTGGCAGGTGTTCCGACAGTCGCCAATTCGCCGGTTGAATCAAAAGAAATAAATCGTCCGTCGCGGCTCACTCGTCTGCCTTCGCTGAAAATGTTTGTTACGTCGCCGGGCGTGGTCGGTGTCGTAACGGTGATTTGTTTGGCGGTCAGCGGCATCGCTACGCCCGACGGAGTTAAATCGGTGTAAAAAATTTCTGCGTTTTTAGCCGTTCCGGTATTGCTTCCGCCGGTCATTCCGAGTACCGGATTATTGCTTGTCGCGACAAAACTGACGCGACCGCCGTTACCTGAAATCGAAGGATTCAAATTCCACGTCGGCGATAAAATCGTGCCTCGCGGCGTGGTCGTAACTTGCCCGAAAGTTGCCAACGAGCGTTTGTAAACAAAAATTTCGGCATTGTCGGCATCCGGATAAGCATTGCCGTTTAAGACCAAATCGCGGGTGGAAACAAACGCGGTTGTTTCGCCGTTATCGTCGATTTGAACGTCGCTGTTATCTTCCGAAACAATCGCGCGGGCGGTGGTTGAACCTGCCACGGGTAATCTGGCGGCGGGTGTATTTGTAACTCGCGTGAACGCTCCGCCGGCTAAATTAGTCAACGGAAGCTCTGTTCCGGCGGAAAGGTTTACCGCCGTCAATGCCGGCACATTATAAAGATAAACTTCGGTATTTGAATCGTTTAACAGCGGATTGGTGCCGGTTGCGGGCAAAACAGGCGTGAACGAATTTGCATCGAAATTACCCGGATTTGCCGTGCTTGGCGTGCAGGTAACAGTCGAACCGCCGAACGGCGGCGTGCAAACCGAACCGTTTGCATTTGAAGTGAACGCAATCCAACGTCCGTCGTTACTGATCGAAGGTCGCAGGTTTTCAATCTCGATTTTGATATTGCTGAAAACGGGAGCAACCGCAGTATCGTTCAGCAAACTTTTGGTGCGTGTTATCTGAAAAATACGGCGTTGAGCATAATCATAAAGAAATATTTCGCGGTTAAAATCGGCATTATCCGGATTTTCAGTCGCAATATTGCCGTTTGATTCCAAAACGACAAGTCTGCCGTTGCCGCTGATGTCGCGCACAAAGGTGTCGAAATTAGATGATGAAATTTGTCCGACGACAGAATAAGTTTGAGCGGAAGCCGAAATAAAACTTCCAAATAAAAACATTGATATAATAAAAAAACGGATTTTCACGGAACGTCCTCCAAATTGGTTGAAACTTAATTGAGGGCTGAAAAATTACATTCGATCAATTAAATTCAAAGCAAATACAAAAGTTGAATTTTAAGCGTAAATTCGACCTAACGCAAGCAGTTAGTTTGGTTTTGAATTAAACTCGGTTGTAATAACCTGTTATTTGATGCTCCGGACTTAAAAAAAGGTTGGCTGAAAGATTGAAAAAAAACTATAAAATAATGATTGTGGTCGGCGAGGCTTCGGGCGATTCACACGCCGCGTTGTTGGTCGCGGCATTGCGCCGACATCAACCGAACATGGAGTTTTTCGGCTCGACGCGCGAAAAATTGCGACGGGCAAACGTTGAAACAATTATTGACGCAGATAATTTTGCGGTTGTCGGGTTGCCCGAAATATTGCGAAATATTCCGATGTTTCGGCGGGCTTTTCAAACGCTCAAAAAAACTGCCGTCGAACGAAAACCCGATGTCGTAATTTTAGTCGATTTTCCCGAATTCAATTTGAAGCTCGCCAAATCGTTAAAAAAAGCGGGCTTAAAAGTCGTTTATTATATTTCGCCGCAACTTTGGGCGTGGCGTAAATATCGCGTTCGCGGCATCAAACGCGACGTTGATTTACTGTTGACAATTCTGCCGTTTGAAAAAGATTTTTACGCCGCGCATAATGTCGGTCAGGTTGAATTTGTCGGGAATCCGCTCGCGGGCGAAGTAAAATCGAAACTGACGAAAGCCGAGTTTTGCGCGAAACACAACCTTGATCCGAACAAGCCGATAATTTCCTTGTTGGCGGGAAGTCGCCGCTTGGAAGTCGAACGGATATTACCGATTTTGTTGGAAACAGCTTCGTTGATGTCGTTGCAAAATAACGATTTACAGTTTGTGGTGGCATCGGCGGAAACTCGCCCGATGTCCGAAATTGAAGCCGCGAAACAAAAAGCGGGAGCCTTGCCGAAAAAATTATCGGTTGTCCGCAACGAAACTTTCGAAGCCTTGCACGCCTCGGATGCGGCAGCCGTGACGAGCGGTACGGCGACATTGGAAACAGCAATTATCGGCACGCCGTTGGTGGTTGTTTATAAAACTTCGGAGTTTAATTGGCGAGTTTTTCGACCGTTAATCGACACCGAACATTTCGGGTTGGTAAATTTAATTGCGGGTGAACGTTTGGCAAAAGAATTGATTCACGCCGATTTCGATGCGGAAACTTTGGCAACGGAATTGTTTCGCTTGATTGAACCGGAGCCGAATTTAACGATGCGAAAACGGCTTGGCGAAGTAAAAAAATCACTCGGCGAAGGCGGAACGGCAGAACTTGCGGCAAAATATATCGTCGAATTATTGAACCCGCAACAGAGAATTAAAAAGTAAAAAGAAACCGTCAGGTTGTTCCGCCTTCGCCATACCGCCGATTAAAACAAGTTACGAGCAATTTATTTTTGAGCGTAATGTATTTTTGATCGCCGTCTTTGCCGATTTCAAAAAATTCCTCCGCGATAAATTCATCGTTGTAGTAATATCGGTTGCCTTCTTCTTTCACGTCCGAACCCGTGTAAATTCGGTTGCTGTCCCGATACGAAAAATTAAAAACTATTCGCACAAAGTATTTGCCGGGTTTTATTCCGCGAAAAGCAAATTTCCACTCGCTGTCCGTAACCGTTTCAAACCCGGATCGGGTTACTTCAGTTTAACTCGGCGTTACCGCTTTCGCTAAGTTTAACAACAGCGCAATTAAAATCATCATTCGGGTTCATATTCATCAATCGGTTACTTCTAATATCAACATTCGGACGCATTTTTGTTGAATATTTTCCGCACTTTCGCCGTTCGCCGTAATTTGGACAGAAACGTTATTTCGCAAAAAATTATGCCACAGCAATCGGTTGTGTTCACCATAATACGGCGTAACCGAAAAGCCCGCAGCGGTTAATTCTTTTTGGTAATTTTCAAAATCTACACTGCAAACCGGTTTCATATCGGGATAATTACCGGTTGGTTCACCGAATGAAAATTCGAGCCGATGCGGTGTTCCGCCTTTGGTCTCCGAAAGGGAAATCAGAGAGTAAAACCAATCCGAATCGCTGATTTTCCCGCTGAAACCGTAAATATTTTTGTCTTCGGAGTTCAAAATTACTTTAATTCCCATGCTTTTTTTGATGCTTTTTGCCGAAATATCTTTTAGTTTGCGAACATTTTTAACCAATTTCAAAACTCTTCGGCTGATGTTTTCGGCGGTCAAGGTCGGAGCATTTTGGGCTTTTGTTTCCATCGCCAACGCCGTTGCTCCAACTATTACTAAATATAAAAATACTGATATTTTGCGATATAAAAAATTCGTCGTCATTTTTTGTCCTTTTTGCTTTGAATAAATACTTGTGCGAAATTTAATTTCCGTTCTATTGTAACTAACGTAAAAATCCGTTGAAAACCGTAAAGTTGAAATTATTTTTTTGCTATAATTTTTTAATACGGTAAACTTACAGTCGGTTATTATCGTAAAAAAAATCGCCGAACAGTTATGAATAAAGAATATGAAATTTATTATGAAGCCTTTGACATTCAAGATGCGGAAGAGCGAAGTAAATTTATTTCAGATAAATGCGCCGCCGATAAAGTTTTGTTCGACAATATTATGCGACTGTTTCCCGATGAGGAAAATCTTGCCGACGATACTTTCGGAAAGTATGAAATTGTCAAACAAATCGGTAAAGGCGGAATGGGCATCGTCTTTTCGGCGAGTTTGACCGAAACTTTCGGGACAGAAATTTTCACCAAAAAAGTCGCTCTCAAAACCATCAATCCCGCACTCAAATTAGAACCGAAAAATATCAAAAACTTTCTCACGGAGATAAAGACTTTAGCCGAGTTGGAACATCCGAACATCGCTCGTTTTCTCGACATCGGGACGAGTGAAAAAGGAAAACCTTTTTTCGTGATGGAATATGTCGATGGTTTGTCTTTGACCGAACATTGCAACAAAAACAGATTGTCGATCAGTGAACGGCTGGCTTTTTTTCGACAAATTTTGGACGCAATCGGTTATTCGCACAGCAAAGGTTTTATTCATTGCGACATCAAGCCGAATAATATCATTGTCGATTCAAACGGAACGCCGAAGGTTATAGATTTCGGAATTGCTTCAAAATACGGGTCGTTTATCGTCGGAAAAAACCGGACTACGTTTTTCCAAAACGCTTTTACGCCGAATTATGCGAGTCCGGAGCAAATCAGAGGCGAAAAGAATCTCTCGGAGACAACCGATATTTACTCGCTCGGCGTAGTTTTGTATGAACTTTTAACCGGACAATTACCGATTGAATTGAACGAAAGCGAGTCGTATCCGAATTTGATTTCGACTTTGGAAAAAGTTGTTCCGTTGACTCTCAAAAAATCTGTCACAAAAATTCCCGATGAAACTCAACGAGAACGATTGATGGTTGAACGCGATTGCCGGACAATGTCGGAGTTGAAAAATAATCTGTCCAATAATTTAGATGAGATTGTGCAAAAAGCAATCAGCAAAAAGCGACAAAACCGATACCGAAACATCAGTCGATTTGAACTGGCGATAGAAGACTTTTTGAGCGAAGATTCGTTTTTCAAACAAATAAAATCGGCGTTCGTTATTTTATACAAAAACTCTGCGCGCAGATTCCGCCGGCTTTCGCCCAAATGGACGGTTGTGACGTTTTCAAGTCTGATAATTTTGTTTTTCGCCTTTTCTCAAAGCAAAACTTTATCCACAATTCCGTACCGGCTTCGGCTTGAAATTTCGGCAAACAATAACCGAATCGATCTGAGCGGTTCACGCAAAAAAGAGTTGGATAATTCAATCAACGCCGCAAAAGAAAAAACTTTGACTGAATTTAACGAGTATTTGGTCGGATTTGAAAGAGGGAATGACGACTCGTTTAAAACTAATATCTGGACATTTTCAGGGTTTATTGTTTCTCTGGCGAGCATCGGTCATCCGCTTGAAGCCGATCGGATTGACGCGGTTTTGAATAAAACTCAGACTGCCGAAGGTTGCTGGAAAGAGGAAAAAACCGATTGTAAGTTGATTATTTCGGGTTGGATAATGCTTGCCAAAAAAGATTTGGGCAAACCGCTTTCCGACAAACAACTTGAATTTATTTTAAAAAACCAATCGCCCGAAGGCTGGTTTCCCGGCTATCCGTATCCCGGCGATTCGCAAAATGCGCTGACTTATCCGACTTCGATAATTCTTTGGGGATTAACCGAACAGCTTCGGCATAATTTAATCAGCCCGAATTATCGGGAAAAAGCGCAAAATGCGGTAAACAAAGGTGTCGGCTGGATTCTCAAAACCCGCCAAAAGAAAACCGGTAATTTTCTTTGGAACGATTGCCCGAATCAACCGGAAATCACTCAAACTCCGTCCGCCGGACTCGACGGAACAATAATTTTAATGCTTCATACGGCGGCTGACGCAAATTTGCAGATTCCGAATTTGACCGAAGAACTCAGAGCAATAGATTCCGAATGGCTCGATAATTTGAGCGTGATGCCCGACATTCCTTTGGAATATAAAGTTGACGGACGTTGCACAAACAATACCGCCGACGGCGGCATTATGGACAGAACAATCCGCTTTTCGATTCCGTGGTCAATAATTGCCACGGTCGAAGCCTTTCCGAACGGAAGTCTTTGGCAAAAAGCGACAGCCGCAAAATGGCTGGAAAACCTTTCGATTGAAAAAGAATACAAAGGATTTAAGTTTGGTGAATCGGAACATTTAATCGGACTTTCACATTTGCGCGAACATGATTTCAAGTAATCCCAAAGCCAATTTAAAGAGTTTTTTAATATGCAAAAAGCCCGCCCGCAGTAAAGGCGAAAAAGTACATTTACTTCGCGCGTGTTTCTGCATTAACTAACCTTTCATAACTTTAATTCGACAATTCGCGTTTCAGCCACGCGACGGCGTAATGCGCATCTTTTTCGACTTTTGAAAGTGAAATATTTAACCGTCCGGCTATTTCTTTATTTTTCATGCCGAGAAAGTATTTGTACTCGATTATTTTTGCGTGAAATTCGGATTCGGCTTCAAATTTTTCCAAAGCCTCGTTCAAATGTTCGATTTGACTCGCTTTTAAGTCTAAAGCCGAAAAAATATCAAACGAATCATCGAGCGAAACAAACCGAAAGTTGCCGCCGCGTTTTTCGGCAAATTTTTTTCGCATATAATCAATCAAATTATGCTTTATTTTAATCGTGCAAAATTTGATAAATTCTTCTGCGTCCAACGGATTCGGCTCGGCGACTTCGGGCGAAAACAGTTTATTAAACTTATCGATCACCGATTTATCTTCAAAAATCTCATCCGCAACCTCTGTTTTTTGCAACGTATAAAATTGAGCCGAATAACCGGTTTTTCGCATTTGTTGCAAAGCTATATTTCTGAGTTTAGCGACAATGGCTAATTGCCGTTCCGCTATCCCCTCTGATTCGCGTTCTTTCATAAGATTATCGGCGTTAAAATTACATATCTTCTCATAATTATTCTTAAAATTATGTTGCGGCTTAAACCTTTTAACTCGGTTCAAGCCGAATAATTACCAAGCAATCGGATTGATACCGTTTTGTCGCGCTTTGTCGATGTCAATCAGTTGATATCGCGGGTCTTTTTTGGCATTGATGGCGGGAAGACTGTCTCGAAACCGTTTGTCGCCTGCTTCTAACGCTTGGATAAATGATTTATGAGAAATGTCTCCGATTGATTTTGCCTCGTAATCTCTGAAATCGACCGTCCCGATGACAGTAGTTTCAAATCCCCATAAATCGCCTTTTCCGTTCATATCAAAAACCAAAAAACAATGTCCCGGAATAAGCACAAGCCCGACTCTGATACCGATTTTTTTCAAAATAGAGGCGAGCAAGACAGAACCATCGACACAATTGGCTTGCGAAACCTTGATGGATTCTTCAAACAGCCGCACATATTGGCTGTTGACCATATTGGCGGTCGATGAAGTATCCGTGATACTGCTGTATTTAAATCCGCGTCTTTGCAAAATAAACCAAATGGCGAAAATTTGATTCTCGACTTCTTTCGGACCGCCTTGATAACCCGAAAACGAATTAACCAATCTGGTGTCGAGAGCTTCTTTCAAAAGTTGGTCAATCCATTCGTGGTCTTCATTGACATACGCGGCAAACATTTCGCTGGTGTTTCCCCAGTTGTCGTTATCGAGGAATCGATAGGAAAAAACTGCTTCGTTAATCGAGCGGATTCTGACCACGACCGTTCTTTTTTCAACTAATTCGCCATTGATATACAGCGTAAAAGTAGCATTCGCCGGCGAAGGTTTTTTGTAACGCTTTAAGGCTTCCCAGTTCCAAACAATTTTCGGAAAAACTCGGTATCGCGTATCTTTGGTCGATAACGTGGTTTCGTATTCTTGATAACCGATAACGGGATCGAGTTCAACGCCGATTTTTATATTGCTGTCCTTTTTGGGATTAACGATGTGCAAACCCAAAATCCCGTTATTATCGCCGATGACAGATTCCGTTCTGACTTCTTGAATCGGAATTGACGCTCTCGCTAAAAAGTAGGACGGAAAGATTTGCTTATCCATTTCAACTACCGGAGTCCAACTGATTCCCTTTGAATTCGGCGACATCGGCACAAGTTTTGTCAGTTTACTCTCGCTTTCCGCTTTTTCAAGCAATGCAACCTTGGCACTGTCTTCATCGGCAGCTTTAGTTTTGCCCGATTCTCTGTAAGCAACGGAACGATTGATGTAGGCTTGTTTTTCGTTCGGACTGAGTTTGATGGCGGTCGTGTAATCACGAATCGCCGAATCGTATTTCTTTTGGAGGGCAAAAACATAGCCGCGACTGACGTAAACATCGGTAAAGTTCGGATCGAGTTCGACTGCTTTATTGTAATCGGCGATCGCCCAATCGAGATTGTTCAACCGGCGATTGGCTAATCCTCTGAAATAATAAACTTCTTTGTCGTTCGGATATTTGTTTAAATACTTTGTAAAGGACGAAACCGCCGACTCATAATTTTCGGCTTCATACGCTTTATAGCCTGCTTTCAGCGCTTCTTCGGGCGTTACGGCAGTTTGCCCCGAACCTGCCGGCGGTGTTTTTTTGACACCGGTTTCAAGTTCTTCGGCTTTGGCTGAATCTGCTTCGGCTAAATTATTTTCCCCGATTTTTTTATAAAGCAACGCCCGAAATCGGTAGGCAAGTTTGTTGTTCGGGTCTAATTTGACAGCCGTATTTAAGTCGCGCAGAGCTGATTCGAACTTTTCTGCAACAATATAGATAAAACCGCGACCGAGATACGCCGACACATATTGAGAATCAAGGCTGACGGCTTTTGTGTAATCGGCAACCGCTTGTTCATATTTGCCTGAACTGCCGTAAGCTATTCCGCGATTGACATAGCCGATTTTATCGTTCGGGTATTTGTTCAAATATCGGGTGAAATATAAAATCGCCTGTTCATAATTTTTTTCGTCGAGCATTTTCGTTCCCGACTTAAAATCTTCGTCACCGTCCGGATTGGATTCAACCCCGCCGGGCGGCTTGGTATTCGGCGGCGGAGTATTTGTCGGATTGGCTTTTTGGGCGACAATCTCGTCTCCTCTCAGGTTATCCGCACTCGCTAAGGCTGTTTCGCCCAAAGCCTGATAGGCAATGGCTCGACCTTTGTAGGCAATGCTTTCATTCGGGTTTATTTTAATCGCCTGCGTGTATTCGCGCACTGCCGATTCAAATTGTTTTTGACCGATATACGCATAACCGCGACTCGAATATGCTTGCCAATACTGCGGATTCATTTCAATCGCCTTGCCGAAATCAGCCAAAGCCGCTTCATATTTTTTCAAAAAATTGTACGCCAATCCGCGATTAAAATAAGCATTTACTTCATTCGGATAGCTTTTCAAATACCTTGTGTAATAAAAAACCGCCAGTTCGTAATCGCCCGCGTCGTATGCCTTGGCGCCTAACTGAAAATCGTCGTCCCAAATATTTAAGTACAAAGATTGTGTGATATTTGAAGGCTTGAAAATTTGAAATTCGCCTTCGGCAAAACTCGTCGTTGCCAAAATTAACCCGATTAAAATACTCAATATAGATTTTTTGAACATAATAAAACCTCGCTTGTCTGATACTTTCCGTAACTATTTTCCTTAAACCGGTCAAATCCGTCAAATTCGTTTGACCTGTAACTTTTTATGAATCGTACTGATCGGCTAGATATATTTTTTGCTTTTCAGTTTATTTACCCGGTTTTTATAACCTGCCGAATTGAGATGCAATCCGTCTTTTTCGGCATATTCAGCGTTGAGTTTGCCGTTCGAATCCGTAAATATTTTGTATAAATCAATATAAATAAACCCGATTTTTCGAGCTTTACTTTTCAGTTTTTTATTAACCGCGACAACGCTTTCATTTTTATTGTAAGCATCGGGATACTCATTTTTAACGGCATCGTTGGTCGGCAAAATACTTTGTACAAAAATTTGCGTATTCGGCGAACCTGCTTTGATATTTCTAACCGCCGAGAAAATGTTTTCAACCGTTACGGCAGTCGGTATGTTTTTAGACACGTCATTTATGCCGATTCCCAAAAAGAGTTTAGCAGGTTGGCGAACCGTGATGTCATCCAATCGTTTCAAAACTCCGAATGTAATATCGCCCGCGATGCCGCGATTGATGACAGTCGAATCATTCAAAAGCGTTTTCCAATCGCCGAACTCAATCAGACTGTCGCCCAAAAAGACGATTTTACCCGTAACAATCGGTTCTCGATAAAAAAGCGCCAATCTTTCCCGATGATATTCTAAAACATACGGATTTGTGTCAATTATTGCTTTTTGAGCGGTTGCGTTTGAAACAATCAAAATTAAACATAGACTAAAAAACAGGTTTTTCATGCCAAAGTAAGTTCGCCAAACTCTGTTTTTCTCTGCCGTTTCCGTTTTTCTCATAATTTTCTCGCTATTTAACTTAACGTAAAATACTTGCAAAAGCCGTAAAATTTATTTAATAACCTTCAAAGTTTTTAAGGATTCTTCCGGCAGATTCAAATCCGCTTCATTTTCATATTTCAGACAGATTTCCAAAAAATATTCGTTCCGGACGGTAAAACAGTATTTTTCGTTATCTTTGCCGCTCAAAACCAAAAATTTTATTCCGTTAATTTCAGCCTTTGAAACCGCTGCTCGTTGAAATTCGGCACGTTCGGCAACAAAATCTTGCAAAGTGGTATTTACAAGCGATTGCCTGTTTACAAGCAAACTTATTTCTGATTTTGCCGAACGAGACACACTCCGCGAAAAGTCTTGCCGACTTCTCCAAACCAAACGCAAGCCGGCTCTTTCTTTTTCGTATTCACGTCTCTTTTCGGCAGTCATTTGTTGGTCGGACTGATTAAATACGGTCTTCAAAGCAGTCGGAAATTGAAAAGCACGATTGAGAGTTTCGGATTTGAACTTTTGTCCGTTTGATTTTTGTGTCCGGCGTTGTCAGTTTTATACTCAACAAATTGCCGTATTTTGCCGCAAATCGAATTGTAAGTTTAGCTGTAACAAGATTTGAAAACGTATAAATTTGTGATGAACAGGCGACATTTTGGGTTTAACGCCTTGTTTTGAAATTTGAATATGTCTGACCTGTCGTCGAATTCGAAATAAACTCGGAGAATATATTTGTAACTTCGGCGAGCTTTAATTTACCCGCAAAATACCCGATTCGGTCGGTTCTAATCTTCTCCGTTCTGCCGTTTCTGTATTGCCTTTACATTTTCGCGTAATCGCCCAAGTCCTTTGACCATCGCGTTTTGCCGTTTGTAATCGTCTAACGGCTGAATCGGTGTTCCCCACCAAACGCCCGCCCGCACAATTTTATTCGGTAAAACTCCGGCTTGCGAACCGATGATTGCTCCGCTCAAAATTCGGGCGTGATCGCCGATTCCGACTTGTCCGCCGATAACCACATCGTCTTCGATAACGGTGCTGCCCGAAATTCCGGTTTGCGCGGCAATCACGACTCTTTTACCGATTTTGACGTTGTGAGCAATTTGCGCCAGATTATCGATTTTTGTGCCTTCGCCGATGCGGGTTTCGCCTAACGCACCGCGATCAACGCACGAATTTGCCCCGATTTCCACGTTGTTTTCAATTATAACTGCTCCGATTTGCGGGAATTTAATATATGAATTTTGGTCGCGGATATAACCGAAACCGTCCGCGCCGATAATTGTGCCGGCGTGAATTATGCAATTATCGCCGATTGAAACATTGTCGTAAATCACACAGTTTGAATGAATTACCGAATTTATGCCGATTGAAACACGGTTGCCGATTTTAACACCGTCGCAAATTTGCGAGCCTTTGCCGACGGAGGAATTTTCACCGATTGCCGCAAAGTTTCCGATAAAAACGTTCAAACCGATTTCCGCCGTTCGATGAATCACCGAATGATTGCTTATTCCGCTCAAAAAAAGTTGCGGATGAAGAATTTCGGCGATTTTAGCAAACGCCAATTTCGGGTTTTTAACTTGAATAACGGTGCAATTCAATTCCGTGTTTTCGCCGACAATTACGCCCGAAGCCTTTGTCGAAACAAAGTTTTCGGCTTTTTCCAAAAACGAAAGATCGCCTCGCGTTGCCGTTAAAATATCCGCCACTCGTGTTATTTCAACATTTGCATCGCCAATGATTTTGCCGTCAATTATCTGTGAAATTTGTGCAACGTTCATATTTGAAGTCCCAAGTTTGATATTTTACTTTGTCAACGCTCGGTTTGATTGACTACTTTTTGCAAAAAAATCTGCATCCCTTCGAGTTCAAAGCCGTGTTCTTTTTCCAAACGAAGCAAAATCGGAGCAGATTCGCTGTCGATTAAATCTAAATCAGCAAGATCGAGCGTCAGATTTTTACCGATTTCCGCACGCATTTCAAGGGCGATTTTTTCAAGCAAAATTGCGTCCGATTTGAACATTTCGCCCGAAATTCGCAACATCATTTTACCGCGTTCGGGGTCTTCGATTTGTGTAATTGAAGTTGGCATTATGGTTAAAAGATAATTGAAAACGCGAAAAAAGGAAAGGCATTAAACCCTTTCCTCAAGTTTTTGGCAGGTTGAAAACTTTTAGAACATTGGCAGGAAATCTTCTCCGCGATGACGGTGTTTGCCGAAAACTTCATGGTCTTTGCCGCCTTTTTCTTTCATTTTGCTTTCAAAATTTGCCCGAAGTTCGTTCGCTTTTGTCCGTTGCTCAGTCGTTAAAACGGCGAAAAGCGCGGCTTTCGTTTTTTCTTTTTCGACGTATTGCCGAGGTTTTTGGTCATTGGAAAGTCCGAGTTCTGTGGCAATTTTGTCAAACATAAAACCGTGTCCGAATCCTCCGCGACTTTGGGCAACGGCGAAAATCGAAGCGATTCCGATGATTCCGCAAACTGAAAATATGATTCCGGATTTCCTCATATCGGTAAAATAATTTCTCCTTTTTTATTCGCGTCAAATTATGAGACGAAAGTTTGAACGCCGCAAACGTCAAGTTTCGGCTATGAAATGTAAAGAAATGTAAAAGTTGAAATTCTTTGACAAAATCTGATGTAAGATTAGTTGGTTGATTATGAACAAAATCTTGATTATTGATGACGACGAAGAGCTTTGCGAACTTGTTTCGGAATACTTAACTGTTGAAGGATTTGAAGTTAATACTGTTCACGACGGCGAAACCGGTCTGTGTAAGGCGTTAAAAAATCAGCACGATTTAGTTGTTTTAGACGTAATGTTACCGAAAAAAAACGGCTTCGACGTTTTGCGTGAATTGCGTCAAACCTCGAAACTTCCCGTCATTATGCTGACGGCGCGCGGCGACGATATGGACAAAATTGTCGGTCTGGAAATCGGGGCGGACGATTATTTGCCGAAACCTTTTAATCCGCGAGAATTAGTCGCGCGTTTGCGGGCGATTTTGCGAAGAGCAACGCAAACCGAAGAAAGACAACAACTTGCAAGCGAAAAACTGCAAATCGAAGACGTTGAAGTTTCAGTTTCCGGACGTTCGGCGAAACGAAACAACGAGGAAATTCCGCTGACGGCAATAGAATTCGATTTGCTGGTCGAACTTTTGAAAAACGCGGGAAATATCGTCAAAAAAGAAGATTTGAGCGTCCAAATTCTGGAACGAAAACTTTCGCCGTTTGACCGCAGTTTAGATATGCACGTCAGCAATCTTCGCAAAAAGTTGGATAACGATAAAATCAAGACAATTCGTTCTGTCGGTTATATTTACACTGTCAAAAGTTAGCAGTTATCACGCGCAACGCCAACCGATAACTTACCTGATATGAGTCTGTTTTGGAAAATTTTCTTATGGTTTTTGCTGGCAATTACGTTGATTGTCAGCGTTTCGTTAGTTGTGTCTTTTTCGACGCAAAGCGAACCTTTTGCGGAACGTTGGAGAGGTATAATTACAAATACATTGACGGTTTATACGGAAACGGCGAAGCAAATTTATGATTCCGAAGGCGAAAAAGGCGTTGATAAATTTTTAAACACGATAAAAAAAGCGAGTAATTACCGCGACGTTTGCGTCACAAACGACAAAAATAAACCGTGTTTCGACGGTGAAAACGGGCAACATTCGTTGGCGACAATTCAAAACGCTTTTAATAATGATGAAATTGCGTTCGAGTTTTTGAATGCCGATGAAAATTATTCGGCAAAGCGGTTTACGACCCTAAAAGGCGAAGTTTTTGTATTCGTTCTGCGAATCGAATTTCCGCGTCCGCCGATTCCTTTCGGGGTTGATTGGAAAACTCGCGGAATTCGTCTGTTTACAATTTTATTGACCGCCGCGTTGCTTTGTTACGCGCTTGCTCGCTATTTGGTAAAGCCGATCATTAAGCTCGGAACGGCGACTAAACACTTTGCCGACGGTGATTTACAGGCACGCGCAGGAATAAAACGGCGCGACGAAATCGGACAACTCGCCAAAGATTTTGACGAAATGGCGAAACAAATCGAATCGTTGATTACTTCGCAAACTCGTCTCACACGCGATATTTCGCACGAACTTCGCTCGCCGTTGGCGCGAATGAATGTTGCTCTGGAGTTGGCGAAAAACACCACGAATAACGAAACTTTTCTCAACCGAATCGAGACCGAATCGAACCGGTTGAACGAAATGATTTCGAATATTTTGACGCTTTCAAAACTTGAAAGTAAATCGGAAACGATTGATAAAAGAGAAGTTAATCTTGCCAAACTGTTTGAAAACGTAGTTGCGGACGCGAAATTTGAAGCTGAAGCAAAAGGGAAGTCGGTGGAAATTTTGCAAAAAGATGCTTGCAAGATTGTCGGAAATGAAAGATTGTTGCGAAGTGCAATAGAAAATGTGTTGCGTAATGCGTTGCGTTATACGAAAGATAAGGTTGAAGTTTCTTTGCAAACCAAACAAAATCAAGCATTTATTACAATCAGAGATTACGGTGACGGAATTCCCGAAGCCGAATTAAAGGAAATTTTTCAACCGTTTTATCGGGTCAGCGAATCTCGTACACGAAAGTCCGGCGGAATCGGTTTAGGTTTGGCAATCGCCGAACAATCCGTTCACGCTCACAAAGGCGAAATCTCCGCTCGAAACACGGAAAACGGTTTGATTGTCGAAATAATTCTGCCGTTTACTGAAATTTGAAATATCAGGTTGCTTTGCGAGCATTTACAAACGACATCACGCATAAAACCACGAAAGCCAAGCAAATCAACGACATTGCAATCTGTGAAATGCTTGCGGCTGAAATTGTAAATTCGCTTATTTTCATCATCAACCGACCGAACGCCGAAATAAATCCGAGTAATCCGACTAAAACAGCCGCGTGCATTAAAATCTTGCGTAAGTTTTCTGCACGGGCAGCAAAATATCCGAGCAGATTTAAAACTAACCCGAAAAACGCGGGAATCAACGCCGTAATGCTGGCGCTTCCGTTTGCCCAACCGTAACCGTAGCCGACAATTCCGACCACCATCAACAAATATCCGAATCTAATCGCTTGAATTGGCATAACTTATCTCAATGTAAAATTAAAAATGTAAAACTAAAAATCTGTATTCAAACCTAACAAATTTTTGGTAAAAAAAGAAGTTTAAGTGTAAAAATCAATTATTCGATGAACAAATGATTTAATTATCTAAGTTTATCGTTATATAAAAGTTGATAAACACGGTAATTCGCCATTACTTTGTAAACGTAGTCTTTCGATTGCGAGAACACAATTTCCGGCACATATCTATCGGGCAAAGCAGTTTTTGAACGTGCCAGCCAGCGTGTCATATTTACTTCACCGCCGTTATAACTCGCCGCGACGGCTTGCGGTTGGTCGGGAAAAAGTTTGAAAAGATTCGATAAATACTGCGATCCGAACTGAATTGCAGTCGGCGGATTATATAATTCGTCTTGTTTGAAATTAGTTTTCCCCAGATCGCCGGCGATTTGATTTGAGGTTGACGAAATAAACTGCATCAATCCGCGTGCCGCCGCAACCGATTTAACGTCGGCGCGATAACGAGATTCCTGCCGCATAATCGAAAGCAAATATCGCGGATCGACATTTTTTTCAGTCCCGAATTTTACCAACGAATCGGCATACGGAATCGGATAAAGTATTTCGGCTTGTTCACGCGGCATCAGTTCAATTTGATAATCGGCGGGAATTTGCCGCCAAATCGGTTCAAGCCACGCGATTGCCCGATTTCCGACATCGCCGCGTTTGTAAAAAACCGCCAACGTGAACGCCGTGTCAGTCGGAAAATCACTCAACGAATTAGTATTTTTCGCCGGTTTTTCACGCAAAGCCGTTTCAAGTTCGGGCGTTGCTTCGTCGTATAAACCAAGAAATAAAAGCTCGTCGGCTAAAATTTGATGATTGATTGCGGGTTGTTTCGGCTTATCTTTCAAAATAGTTTTGCGACCGAATTCTTGAAGTTTAAATGTCGGAACTTTTTGATAAGCAGGCGAAACGGCGTACGTTTTTTTGATTGTTTCCAAAACATTCACATCGCCTGTCAGTCGATAAACATTCTGGGCGTTTTTTCGATTAGTTTCAATGTCCGCAGTTTGGGTTGATAAACTTGCTAACTTGTTTGTAATAATAGTTTTAGAGTTTTCGCCCGAAGCTAAAAGTTTCAGTCTTTCGGTTGAACGCCAACCGTAATACTCGCCGCGACCGTCGGGAATCGAAAGGTAAATATCAACGGCTTCTTCAATGCGTCCGAGTTGTTCTAAAACGAACGCTTTCAAAAATGTAACTTCGGTTTTGTTTGTGCCGCTTGGTACTTTGGTGCCGCCTAAATCGCTTATTGTCAACAGTTTATCTAAATCGGAAAGTGCGTTTGCCCAATTATTTTCGGCAATATTTATTCGTGCTTGCGTAAAAAGCGCGATGGCTTCGGGCAACTTTTCTTTGAATGCTTCCTGCGTCTTTTTAGCCCATTTTAAGGCATCGTTTGTCTCGCCTAAATCGCGTTGGATGTCCACGATATTCAAATATGCGCGTTCCGAATTATCGGCATCGGGAAAGCGTTCGATAAACTTTTGATACCGCGAAACAGCTTCTTTCGGTTTGCTGACGCGAGCATATGCGGACGCGGTTTGCGACAACGCATCTTTGGCAATTTCGCCTTCGGGAAACTGATTTTGGACACGCTCGAACCATTGAATCGCCTCGTTAAAACGCAGTTCGATCGCGTAACTTCTGCCGATTTGAAACATTGCGGCGGCAAGACTCGGCGATTGCGGAAAACGTTCGACAATCGCTTGGTAATGCAGTCGAGAAAACGTAAAATCACGATTAAACTGATAAATTGTTGCGCGTCTAAGATGTTCGGCATCAGTAAGTTGCGGTGCTTGTTTGCCGAATAAATCTTTTCCGCCGTCAAGTTCGTCCAAGCCTTTTGTCGCTGCCAATGCAAAGTCATCCGGCTGGTTTGCGTTCGGCAAAGTTGTCAATAATTTCGTAAAAACTTCGCGTGCTTCGTTCGATTTTCCGCTTTGCAAATACGATTGTCCGAGCAACAATAAATTTTCACGATTCTCGGTTTTAAGTTGTTGATTTCCCGATTGGTTGTTGACCGATAACTGATAACCGATAACCGATTGAAAATCATTGCTTTCAAAGTAACTTCGCGCAGTGCGTGAATTCGCCGCATTTTTCAACAAACTATTCGGGGCGGAAACGGCAAGTTGTTGTAAATAAATACGTTCCTGCATCAAATTTCCGCTCGAACGCGAAATCTGCGACAAATGCCAAAGCGCGTATTCGCCTAAAACCGATTTACGCTTGACGACCGTATTATAATTTGACATAGCCGTTGCCAAATCGCCTTTTTTCTCTGAAATTCTGGCGAGCAAATAGTCGTAATTGTTGATTTGAAACAACTTCTTGTCCGATTTTTTGAGTGAATTAAGTTCAATAACCGCAGCTGAATAATCACGATTTTCGACCGCCGAACGGATTTTTGTTTGAAAATCTTGGGCAAATATAATTGTTGAAAAAAACCAGATTGAAAATAATAAAGTTAATGTTTTCATAGAATTGTCAGCGATTGAGAAACGTTGTAATCTTGTAACAAACAGTATGATAGCAGAAATTTTAGGCGGCAAAGTAGTCGCGGAAGCAATAAAACGCGAAGTTGCCGATGAAGTAAAAACTTTATCGTTTCAACCGTGTTTAGCGGTTGTCCGCGTCGGCGAAGATGAAGCGTCGGCGGTTTATGTGGGCAATAAAGTTAAAACCTGCAACGAGTTAGGTATAAAATCCGAGCATCTGCATTTGTCGGCAGAAACTACGCAAACCGAATTATTAAAGGTTGTCGGCGAACTTAATAATCGCAAAGATGTTGACGGAATTTTGGTGCAATTACCGTTGCCGAAACATATTGACGAGAAAACAATTTTGGACGCAGTTTCGCCCGAAAAAGATGTCGACGGCTTTAATCCGATCAGTGTCGGCAAACTTTCAACGGGTCAAAAATCGCTTCTGCCTTGCACGCCTGCGGGCGTAATCGAAATTTTGCGTTATTACAAAATTGAAATGTCGGGCAAACACGCGGTTGTCGTCGGACGCAGTAATATTGTCGGTAAACCGTTGGCAATGTTGCTTTTACAAAATGATGCAACGGTTACAATCTGCCATTCGCGAACAAAAAATCTCGCAGAGATAACAACGCAAGCCGATATTTTAATCGCAGCAATCGGGCGGGCGGGTTTTATCAAATCCGAACATATCAAAACCGGTGCGACCGTAATTGATGTCGGAATTAACAACGTTTCCGATGTTGAATTTGCGAAAGAATTATTCGTTGAAAACGAACTTGAAAAACGGCTTTCGACGATTGAAAAACGCGGTTTTACTTTGGTCGGCGACGTTAATCCGAAAGACGCAATGGCAAAAGCGGGAAAATTTACGCCTGTGCCGGGTGGAGTCGGCTTGCTGACAATCGCAATGTTGATGAAAAACACAGTCGAAGCCGCGAAGGGCAGAATTAAAAATTGAGAATGGAGAATTGAGAATTGAGAATAAAGATAGTGTTTTACGTCTTTAATTTTCCACTCTCCATTTTCCATTAGAAAAAGATGAAATTTGAAGATTATCAAAACGAAGCAAAACAAACGGCACTTTATCCGCGTCGTTTGCAAAATTTGGAATATCCGACGCTCGGACTTGCGGGCGAAGCGGGCGAAGTTGCCAACATTGTCAAGAAAATTCAACGCGATTTCGACGGCGTAATTACCGATGAAACTCGTCTGAAATTGAAAGACGAACTAGGCGACGTATTGTGGTATATTTCCGCGTGTGCCGATGAATTGGGCTTGACGCTCACGCAAATCGCTGAATTTAACGTTGAAAAATTGGCGAAACGGCACAACCGAAAATAAATGAATCAATGCTAAAGGTCGGCTTAACAGGTTCAATCGCGGTCGGTAAATCGTTTGTTTGCGAAGTTTTTCGCGGACTCGGCGTTCCGGTTTGCGATGCCGATCAAACGGCGCGCGAAGTTGTCGAGCCGAATACGAAAGGTTATTTTCAAATTGTCGAATCGTTTGGAAACGATGTTTTGGAGCCGAACGGAGAAATAAATCGAGGCAAACTCGGAGCAATAGTTTTTTCCGACGAAGCCAAACGTCAACTTTTAAATTCAATCGTTCATCCGCTTGTGTTTGAATCACAAAACGTTTGGTTGCAACAATTAGAAGAAAAAAAATCCGATAAATTAGCGATAATTGACGCGGCTTTGATGATTGAATCGGGAAGTTACAAACGGTTTGATAAAATAATTGTCGTGTGGTGCGAACCGAAAATGCAACTTGAACGTTTAATAAAGCGTAACAAACTGGACATTAAAGATGCAGAAAAAAGGATAAATGCCCAAATGTCGCAAGCCGAAAAAAAATGTTTCGCCGATTTTTTGATTGATACAACTAACGGTTTCGACGCGATAAGCACGCAAGTTTCCGAAATTTTCAGGCAATTAAGCGTTTTGTAAAATCAAGTAATTAAAAATGATGAAATTGACACATACTAAAATTTATAAGCTGTTGTTTTGGATGTGTTCGGTTGTGTTTATTTCGGGTTGTGAAAACACCTTAACGCCAAAAAGCGAGCCTTTTTACGGCGAAACAAAACCGCCGACTAAGCAAGAATTTCGTTGGAGTAACGGCAAACTTCCGACTACCATCGATCCCGCGTTTGCGTCCGCTTCGCCCGAAACTGATGTCGTGCGGGCAGTTTTTGACTGTCTGACCGATTTAAACGCAACTACTTTGAAGCCGCAAAAATCGTTGGCGATAGATTGGAAAAACTCCGAAGACTTTAAAACTTGGACGTTTCAAATTCGCAAAGACGCGAAGTGGTCAAACGGCGAAAGCGTGACGGCAAAAGACTTTGTGCGTTCGTGGAAACGTTTGGCAGCTCTCGGCAACAAAGTTTCACATCGAATTTTATTAAAAAACATCGTCGGCATGAACGTCTCGCAGCTCAACGAAGAACGCGATATTTTTGTTGAAGAATTCGGCAATAATGCGGCAAACGTAAAAGTCAAAGAACCGAATCCCGAGCAAATTATTGAAACTAAGGCAAAAGAAAAAACTAAATTCGGCGTGGAAGCGATCGGCGTTTTCAGTTTGAAAATTTCATTGATCGAACCCGACAAAGATTTTCCGTCCTTGGTGGCAAGCCCGATGTTTGCCGCTGTTTACGACGAAAAAGAATTCGACGCGAACAAATTAAATGCGGGAATTACGACCAACGGCGCGTTTCGCATCAACTCGATCGGCAACGACGGAATCACGCTTGACCGCTCCGCAGATTATTGGGATAAGGAAAATGTTGCCTTGACGCGGGTTAGGTTTATTCCGATCGAGACGGCGGAAAATGCCTTGCAAGCCTACAAGTCGGGCGAAATCGACGTGCTGACAAATTTTTATTTTGAACCTTTGGCATTGAAACTTCTAAAGCCGTTCGACGAATTTCATCGGACTAAACACAGCGCGATCAACCTTTACGAATTTAATCGGCAACAAAAACCGTTTGACGACGTGCGCGTGCGCGAGGCGTTGGCAATTTCGCTCGATCGCAAACGGTTGACCGAAGACGAAATGGACGGCGCGACCGAACCTGCGTTTTCATTTTCGCTTTTTAACGAAGCAATGCCTTTTCGGCAAAATATCGCCAAAGCCAAACAGTTATTGGTTGATGCAAATTTTACAAACGGCGAAAATTTCCCGAAAATTCGTTTGATTATCAACCGCAACGACATGCAAAAACGAGTAGCGAAAGCGATTGCGGCAATGTGGAAGAAAAATTTGAACATTGAAACCGATATTATCGTCAAGGAACCCGGCGATTTTGAAACGGCGAAAACGAACGGTGAATTCGATTTAATCAGACGCGGAATTGTTTTGCCGACCGCCAACGAAACGACCACGATGCTGGCAATCTTTCCGCTGAAAGCAAAAACTGCAAAAGTTGAAATCTCGGTTGAAACCGCAAATACAAATGTCGGTAATTCAAACGTAAACGCGGCAAATACAGAGGTTGTGAACTCTAACACAAACGCTGAGACGAACGCCGATTTGAATACTCAGCGTGAAATCGAGAAACCGGTTGAAGAAAAAATAATCTTAAACGAAGTTGAAGCAATCGCCGAAATTCCCGCAATTCCGCTTTATTTCCCGAAATCGTATTCGCTTGTCAAACCATATATTCAAGGTTTTGAAACAAATGTTTTGGACGCTCCGAGTTTGAAAAATGTGAAAATCGACGAGAACTGGCAAACAAACAAGGCAAAAGACGGAACTAAAAATTTACAAACAGTTTTTTAACAAACTTTCTTGCTTTAACTCGTTAAATCGTGGTAACTTAGCTCTAATTTAGTTTTCTCTAAGTAACTTTCCGATTAGTAAGGAGCGTGGAAAATGTCGCGTAATTATTCAATTCAATCCTTTTTAGGTGTTGTCGTTATTGTTGTGTCTTTAATTTCAGCAGGTTGCGGAACTTCGGCAAAAGGTCGTTTTTACGGGAAAACCGAAGCTCCGACCGATAATACTTTGCGGTATATTTCCGGTTCCGAACCCGAATCGCTCGATCCGCAAATTCCGACCGGACAACCCGAAGCCAGAGTTTTAATGTCAATCTACGACGGATTGCTCGAATATAATCCGAAAACTATGGAACCGATGCCCGCGCTCGCCGAAAGTTGGGAGACCAACGGCGACGGCACCGAATATCTTTTTCACCTGCGTAAAAACGCCAAATTTTCCAACGGCGAGCCAATTACCGCCAAAGATTTTGCCTATACTTTCCGGCGCGGAATGTCGCCCGAATTAACCGCTCTGAATGCTTATCTCGGCTTTTATATCAAATACGCCGAGGCTTATAACGGCGGTCGGATGTTCTTAAAAGGCGCGGACGGGAACTTTTTGTTGAAGAAAGATTTTGTCGATGAAGCGGAGACAACGGTCGAAGCAAAACTCGATAATTTCGGGGCAGACACCGAATTTCACCGATTTTTAGATGCACCCGAAAGATTGACGGTCGAAGGTTCTCCGTTTGATCTTGCCAAAGCGACGGAAGGCGACGAGAAGTTAAAAACTGTCTTAAAATTCAAAACCGCCGATTTCAAAAATGTCGGCGCGTTTGTCGGAAGCGTCAAAAGCGGAACCGACGGCGTTTCAAAATTATTGCAAGAAAAACTCGGAAAGTCTTTGGATGCCTGTGTTTCCGAGTGCGACAACAACGCGAAACAAATTATTGCCGACGGTTTGAATAAAATAATCGGCGAAGAAAGTTTGCATAAAACCGAAGTTTTAACCGGCGTAACCTTGACCAAAGACGCGGAGAAAATAGTTAAAAGTTTTGACGGCGCAAACAAAAAAGTTGAAGATGCGAACAAAATTTTAGACGAAGAAATTGCCAAATCGGCGACCGATGAAGAAAAACAGGCGAAGGAGAAAAAACGAAAGAAACCGCTCGTTAAATTATTCTATGCCAATCGATTTTTATTGAATGAAATTTATGCCGAAAGTCTCGAAAAACCGCAGTTTGTGCCGGTCGAAGCAAAAGACATCGGCGTTGAAGCCGTCGATGATTACACGTTACGGCTGAAACTTTATCAACCCGCGCCATTTTTTATCGGGTTAATTCCGCATCAATTTTTCCGCGTTGTGCATCAAGCAACGATTGAAAAATTTAAGAAAGATTGGGTAAGACCCGAAAATATTGTTACCAGCGGCAGTTTCAAACTCGTCACACGCCGCCCGTATGATGTGGTTATCGTTGAAAAAGATACAAATAATTGGGACGCGGCAAACGTTCATCTCGACCGCATCGAATTTTATCCGTTGGAAGAAGCGACGACGATGATGAATCTCTATAAAGCGAACAGTGTTCACGCGATTTATAATCACACACCGCCCGCCGCTTGGAACGAAGTTGTCAGAGAATTCAAAGATGAATACTTGAACTTGCCCGAAGTCGCAAACGAGTATTATACTTTCAACGTCAAAAAAGCGCCGACCGACAACATAAAAGTTCGGCAAGCTCTTGCCTATTCGATTGACCGCGTGGCGCTTTCCGAGTTTCGTAAAACGCCGAAACCTTTGTACAACTTTGTGCCGGAAAGAATTTTGCCGAAATACGATGAAGCCCGAGACAAGATTTTTGCCGAAAAATTAAAGGAAAACAACATTGCTCCCGAAGAGTGGAAAAAGCGAATGTTCGATCCTGAAATTGCCCGTAAATTATTGGGCGAAGCAGGTTATCCGGTCGAGAAAAAAGGTAACGGCTGGAGCTGTCCGACATTTCCGATCGATAAAGTTTCCGTTACATACAATACTGCCGAGAGCAATAAATCCGTGGCGGAATTTATGCAGGCTCAATGGCAACAGAATTTGGGAATCCAAGTTCCGCTCAAAAATATGGAGTGGAAAACCTTTTTACCGGTCAGAAAAGCTCTCGATTATCAAGGCATGGCGCGAGCAGGTTGGGTCGGCGATTATATGGACCCGTACACTTTCCTGAATCTGTGTTATCACGAAGACAACGACAGCGCAACCGGCTGGCACAATGCCGAATTCGACAAATTGTTGGACAGTGCAAACAAAGAACTCGACCCGCAGAAACGCTTTGAAACTTTGGCAAAAGCGGAGTTTTTGATGATGCGGGAGCAACCGTTTTTACCGTTGCAAACATCGGCGACGAATTGGATTAAAAAGCCTTTTATCAAAGGATTATATCCGAATCCCGGAACTTTACACGCTTGGAAATTTGTTTATATCGAACAGGATCCGACAAAATGGGACACGAACGTGGAGAACATTATGCAAACCGATGATGCCAAAGTAAGCGAGCAAATCAATCAAATAATGAATTCGCAAAAGACTTTTTTAGCGCAAAAAGCAGAAGTTCCACAGACCGCTAAAGCCAAGTAAACACGAGGAAAAAATGTTAATTTTTATTCTACGCAGATTATTTTTAATTGTCCCGACGGCACTGATTGTGATTACTTTAACGTGGGGTTTAATCAGAATTGCTCCGGGCAATTTCTATTCGGGCGAAAAGAAATTGCCGGCGGCGATCGAATCAAATATTCGCGCCAAATACGGTTTGGATAAACCTTGGTACACGCAATACCGGCTGATGATAAGCAATGTTGCGCGCGGCGATTTCGGCGATTCGCTCAAGTATCAAGACCGTTCCGTCAATCAAATTATCCGCGACCACTTGCCGTATTCCGCGACGATCGGCGTGTTGGCTTATTTGTTGGCGTTGGCGGTCGGGCTTTCCGCCGGAATTATGGCTTCGTTGAGGCAAAATTCGGGATGGGATTACGGTTCGATGTCGTTGGCGATGTTCGGACTTTCGGTACCGAATTTTGTCTTGGGACCGATTATGGTGTTGGTATTTTCGTTGTGGTTATATTTGTTTCCGCCGGCGCGGTGGGGCGGAATCGGTAACATAATTCTTCCCGTTATTACACTTGCGGCGATTTATGTGGCGTATATTGCCCGTTTGACAAGGGCGGGAATGTTGGAAGTTTTGCGTTCCGATTATATTCGGACGGCTCGCGCCAAAGGTTTGGACGAAAAAACTGTCTTGCTCAAACACGGACTTCGCGGCGGAATTATTCCCGTTGTTTCATACACGGGTCCGGCTCTGGCGGGTTTGCTGGCGGGAACGGTGGTGGTCGAAAAAGTGTTTGCGATTCCGGGTTTGGGCAACATTTTTATCCAATCGGTTTTGAACCGCGACGAACCGCTTATTTTGGGTGTGGTCGCGTTTCTTTCGATTATGATTATGCTTTTCAATCTGATTGTTGATATTTCATACGGGTTTTTAGATCCGCGAATTCGTTACGAATAGTATAAACCGAACCGGTCAAGGTGAATTCGGCTTTGGCTGTGAATGATATTTTAGACTTGTAAATTTTATGCAACAAGAAATTATTAAAGGAACTTCGCTCTGGCAAGATGCTTGGAAGCGTCTGTTACGCAACAAGTTAGCGGTTTTTGGATTGATCGTGGTTGCTTTTGTCGCAATCCTCGTATTTATCGGTCCGCCGATTTGGGAAGCCTTGACCGGCAACACTTTTGACTTCCAAGACAAAACCTTGACCACTTCGCAATCGCCGTCGTTTCGTCATCCGATGGGAACGGACGATTCGGGGCGCGATTTATTTGCCAGAGTTATGCAAGGCGGCAGAATTTCGTTAATGGTCGGCATAATTTCCACGATAGTTTCGTTGATTGTCGGCGTAAGTTACGGGGCGATTGCGGGTTATTCGGGTGGCAAAATCGATAACTTGATGATGCGAATCGTTGATGTGATTTACTCGATTCCGTATATTTTGGTGGTCATCGTTTTACTTTCGGTTTTCGGCGGACCAAATACGCCGGGTTGGATAAAAACAATTTCCGACACATTTCAAGGCGGACAAGGACTAAGCCAAATTTTCCTTTTATTTTTGGCATTGGGACTCGTTTCGTGGTTGACGATGGCTCGCGTTGTACGCGGACAAATTTTGTCGCTGAAAAATCAAGAGTTTGTTTTAGCCGCCAAAGCAACCGGCGTTTCAACGCTTTCGATTATTTTCAAACACCTTGTCCCGAACGCTCTCGGCACCGTGATTGTGTACTCGACGCTGACTATTCCGTCGGTTATGTTGACGGAGGCGTTTCTTTCGTTTTTGGGAATCGGTGTCCAAGCGCCATACGCTTCGTGGGGAAGTTTGGTCGCGGACGGAATCAAAAATATCCAAATTTTTCCGTGGCAACTGATTTTTCCGGGTGTAACAATGGCGTTGACATTATTTTCGTTAAATTTTTTGGGCGACGGTTTGCGCGACGCGCTTGATCCGCAAACAAGGAAGTTTTAGATATGGTGACGATTGAAGCAACAATTACAAAAGATAACTTATTGCGTGATTTAGCGCCTGATATGCCGATTATTTTATATGGTGTTTCGTGGGAAAATTACGAAAATCTGGTGTGCGAACTTGACGGCAGTTCCGTGCAGATGACGTACAATCGGGGGATACTTAAAATTATGTCGAAATCACCGCAACACGAATACTACATTGAATTTTTGAAACAGTTGGTTGGAATATTGAGTCGAGTTATTTTGAAAAAAGTAATTCATTTCGGCGGACCGACTATCAAAAAATCTTTTCATAAAAAAGGAGTTGAACCCGATGCTTGTTTTTATGTCAGCCGAGCAAATTTAGTCAGCGGACGAGCAAACGCAAATGTTTCGGAAATTGTTCCCGATATTGTCGTCGAAGTTGATGTAACACACGCGGACGAAGATAAATTCGAGATTTACTCGGCATTCGGAATTTCGGAATTTTGGCGTTACGGCGAAAATAATTTTCAAATCTTTCGTTTAGAAAATGCAGAATATAAAGAAGTTACGGCGAGCATCGAGCTTCCGCAATTATCGGCAAAAACTTTGACCGAATTTTTGAATCGCAGCAAAAACGAAGATCAGTTTGATTTGTTAATCGAATTTGAAAACTCATTAAAGGAAACAAAGCTATGAAAAAATTACTGTTGCCGCTAATTTTACTGGCAACTTATACGGTCAACGGACAAGGTTTGGACATCAAAGAAGGCATCGGAGTCGGCGGCGTAAAAGTCGGTATTTCGGGTCAAAAAGATGTCGAAAATAAGCTCGGCAAAGATTACAAGTTAATCAAACATAAAAAGTATTCGACACAAATGCTTTACAAAGACGAAGGTTTATCGTTTTATTTTTGCCAATCGGATAAAAAGCAGAGAATTTTCGTGATTGAAATAAAGCGTCCGTTTGTCGGTAAAACCTCGCGCGGAATCCAAATCGGGACAAGCACCAAAAAAGAAGTCGAAAAACTTTACGGTACAGGCAACAAAAAATATCGCGGCAAAGAATATAAAGGCGTTGGTTTTTATTACACGCCCGCAAAAAAAGGCGAAATTGTCACGGGAATCGACATTTTCGAGAAAACGGGAATCAAGCAATGTAAGGTTGGAAAGCAACTATGAAAAAATTCACCGTCACATTTATTTTGCTCGCGTGCGTTTGTGTTTATGGGCAACCGGACGATAAAGCAATTCTCAAAGAATTAAATCTAAAGTTGGTTGAATCGTATAAAAGCGACAAATTAGACGATGCTTTGAAGTTTGCCGGTCAAGCAGTTGATTTAAGTTTGAAAATTTACGGAACGGATAACGCTGAAACTGCGGTTGCCTACTCTAACTTGGGAATAATTCAACGCGAGAAACAAAAATATAAAGATTCTATTTCAAGTTTGCAAAAAACCGTAGAGATTTATTTGAAATTCACGAATTTGAAGGGTAACGGACTGATTGAATCTTATCAAAATTTAGCATTATCCCGGTTTTATAACGGAAAATTTGAGGATTCAACCACCAATTACCTGAAAGCTATTGAGCAAATCGAGTCGAAATTCGGTCAAGAGAGCAAGGAAAGTTTATCACCGACTCTGAATGCCGCAAACAGTTATGCTCGAAATAAACAATTTGAGAAGGCAGACGAGTATTATCTTAAAAGTTACAGTTTAGCTTGGAAGCGGTTCGGAAAATCTGCCAACCAAATACCTCAAATTGAGGATTCACGAATCTGTATGCTTCCAACTCAGATTAGAGACAACAAAGAGATTGAAAAAACTTTCGGCAATTTAAGACAAAAATTGTTCACAGAGGTTTTCGGCGAACAACCAAAAGTTGAGAATACGGGATTAATTAACGGAGGTGTCATCAACGGCAAAGCGACATCACTTCCTAGACCGGCATATCCGCAGGAAGCCAAAAGTCAGCGATTACAGGGACAAATTCCGATAAGAGTTACGATTGACGAACAAGGAAATGTTACTGAAGCAAAAGCTGTTTGTGGAACCGGATATTTAGAAATTGCATCTGAGGAAGCGGCAAGAAAATCAAAATTTTCAATCACAACATTGAACGGTAAACCGGTTAATGTCATCGGTATTATAGTTTATAACTTCGTTGCCCAATAAATAAATGAATAACGGAAACATATTAACAGTCAACAACTTAAAGACGTATTTCCAAACCGAAGACGGCGTAGTCAAAGCCGTAGACGGAATTACGTTTGAGTTAAAACGCGGTGAAACGCTCGGAATTGTCGGCGAATCGGGAAGCGGAAAGTCGGTTACGAATCTTTCGATTATGCGTTTGATTCCCGAACCTCCGGGGAAAATTGTCGACGGCAAAATCAATTTCGACGGAATCGACGTGCGTTCATTGTCGATCGAAGATGTGCGGAAAATTCGCGGCAAACGCATTGCGATGATTTTCCAAGACCCGATGACTTCGCTCAATCCGTTTTTGAAAATTTCGACGCAACTGATGGAAGTTACGCAACTTCACCTCGGACATTCTAAACAACAGGCTTACGCGCACGCGATTAAAATGCTCGAAATGGTCGGAATTCCCGATGCGGAAAACAGGTTACAAGGCTATCCGCACGAGTTTTCAGGCGGAATGCGGCAACGGGTGATGATTGCGATGGCGTTGTCGTGCGATCCCGAACTGTTAATCGCCGATGAACCGACCACTGCTTTAGACGTAACAATTCAGGCTCAAATCTTGGAACTTATCAAAGATTTACGAACGCGAATGGGAACATCGGTAATTTTGATTACGCACGATTTGGGCGTAGTTGCGGGAATGACCGACAAAATTATTGTGATGTATGCGGGAAAAGTTTTTGAGCAAGCGCCGACCCGCGAACTTTTCGCCACGCCCGCAAACCCGTACACGAAAGGGTTGCTCAAATCCGTGCCGAATCCGGATGCCGATGTCGAAGGCGATCTTTATCAAATTCCCGGACTTCCGCCCGATGTCGCGCATTTGCCCGTCGGCTGTCCGTTCGCGCCGCGTTGCGAAAAAGCTCAAGATATTTGCCGCAACGAGTTTCCGCCGTTTGTGCAAATTAACAAAAATCATTCGTCTTTGTGCCATTTTGCGATGGAAACTTATCAGGAATCTTTAGAGGAAAAATTATGAACCCAATAATTGAAACAAACAAAACGCAAACTTTGCCGAAATCAAGCAGCGGCACGGCGGAAATTTACTATCCTGAAACTGTTGAAAACATTATGCCTGAGAACGACTTTCACTTTACTGTCATCGCAAATCTGGTTATTTTGCTCAGACAATTCCTGTTAAATAATGCACACAGCTATGTTTTTGGCGATTTAATGTTTTATTACGAAGAAGGTAATCCGCGAAAATTTGTCGCGCCTGATGTAATGGTTTGTTTCGGAATCAATAAAAACCCGCGTAAAACTTATAAACTTTGGACGGAAAAAGTTGTTCCTTCGGTCATTATCGAAATTGCTTCCGAATCAACTTGGGACAGAGATTTAACTTCAAAATTGGCGATTTACCAACGGCTTGGCGTAAGCGAATATTACATTTTCGACGTTGAATACAAATGTTTGCGAAGACCTTTGATGGCGTTTCGATTGACAGATTTTGTTTACGAAGAAGTTGAGGCGGTAAATAATCGCGTTTTCAGTCCGAGTTTGAACTTGGAATTGGTTGACACAGGCGAAACTTTGCGGTTATTTAATCCGGAAACAAACGAATTTTTGATGACAATGGAAGAAATGTCGGCGGAAATTACCCGATTGAAACAAATAAAATGAGCGATAACTTACTTTCTATCAACAACTTAAAGGTTTACTACAACGTTGGCGGCGGATTATTCAAAGCGAAAAAAGTCGTCAAAGCGGTTGACGGTATTTCGTTGGACATCAAACGCGGCGAAACGCTCGGCTTGGTCGGCGAAAGCGGTTGCGGTAAATCCACACTCGGCAAAGCGTTGTTGCGATTGACTGACATTACCGGCGGCGAAGTGAATTACGGCGGTAAAAATCTCGCAAAATTATCGGAAAATATGATGCGCGAACAACGCAAAAATTTACAGATGATTTTCCAAGACCCGTATGCCAGTTTGAATCCGCGAATGACCGTCGGGCAAATTATCGGCGAACCGATTCGTACTTTCGGTTTGGCAAACGGTAAAAATGTGGAAACGATTGTGCAGGATTTGATGGAAACGGTCGGAATGAGCCGCAGGTTTTTCAAACGCTACCCGCACGAATTTTCCGGCGGTCAACGCCAACGTATCGGAATTGCACGGGCGTTGGCGGTCGAACCTGAATTTATTGTCGCCGATGAGCCGATTTCTGCTTTGGATGTTTCGATTCAAGCTCAGATTATGAATTTGATGAAGCATTTACAAGCCGAAAAGAATCTGACTTATCTCTTTATTTCGCACGATTTACGAGCAGTTCGCCACGTTGCCGACCGGGTTGCGGTGATGTATCTCGGCAAAATTGTCGAACTTGCGGACAGCAAAGATATTTACAAAGAATCGCTTCATCCGTATTCAAAAGCGTTGATTTCGGCTGTTCCCGTGCCGAATCCGGAAATTGAAGCGACTCGCAAACGAATCATTTTAAAGGGTGATGTTCCTTCGCCGATAAATCCGCCGAGCGGTTGCCGGTTTCATACTCGTTGTCAATATGCGGTCGCTGAGTGCAAAAAAACCGAGCCGCAATTAGTTGAAATCAGACCGCGACACTTTGTTTCGTGCCTGCGTGTTTCGCCTGAAAAGCCGAATATCGAAGCTATTTAAACCAATCGAAAAATTGTCTGTAAATTTGCGTTGAAGCCGAAAAGCTCAACGCTTTTTTGTCAACGAAAAACACGATGTTAATCATTGTAAAAAAGTTTTGAAAATTGTAAGATTTTTATTGAAACTTCACTCCGATTAAACGTATTTAGTTTGAGTGATAAGTTATTAACTTCACCATCGAGCGAAAATGAAAGCTAAACAACAGTTAGAAAAATCAGCGTGGAAAACGATTGAAGAAACTTTGGCGGATAACAGCGGTTTAGCCGTAATTATTGTCGAAGGCGAAGAATCGGCGGTTGTTTCCGCGTCGAATGACAACTCTGTTTGCAAAGTTTTACAATCATCCGAAGAGTTTTCGCCGATGTGTCAATCGTTTTGCGGCGATGCTTTTAAGCAAGCCGAAAGTGCGGGAAAATCCATCAACTTTCATTGCCACGCCGGACTCAATTACACGGCGGTTCCGCTTCCGCAACAAAACTTTGTCGCCATTATCGGCAGAACTTTCAATAAATCGGACGATTATAAAAACGCGACGAATCGAGCGATTTCGGGCGATTGGAAACAGTTTAAATCCGAAGTTCTGTTTGAAAATATTTTGTTGCAAAGCTCATTGGAAGACACCGAAAAACTGGCGAAACGGCTTGAACATTTGGACGAAGACGAACAACAAGCGTTACTTTGGTTGAAAGAAACAGAGAGTGAAAATTTACAGAAAACAGAGCATATAAACAAAATTGCAGAAAAAGTTTATTCGGAAAGTAAAGTAAAAACTATCGAAAAAACGACCGATGAAGCCGAAGATGTTGCCGCGTATCGTTCACATTTCAGTTCTTTGTTGCAATTAAATTATCGTCAGGCGTGTTCCGAATCGTTGAAATTTCTCGCAAAACGATACAAACTTAATTCGCCGGCGTGGCTTGAACGCAAGCTGAATCATTTAGAAACAGCGCTTGCGGGCGGAAAATTCAAAAGCGAGCCGTTGCAAATTCGGATCGAAGCAAACGATGTAAGATTGTTGGACGCATATCGTAAAGAAAGTTCGTTGGCATTTCAAAACAAAAAAGCCGAAAACGGCAAAGTTGATTTGTTGGAACTTTTTCCGATTGCTTTCGGCGATGAAATTCGCGCGGCAATCGTTGTCGGCGACGAAATCGACGAAAGCCAAAAACGCCAAATAACCTCGTTTACCCGAAAACTTGCTTCTCCGCTGGAAATTTTGCGGTTGCGCGAACAACTTGAAAAGCAATCTTGGTTGGCAAAAGCGGTGCAAAAATTTAATCAAAGTTTAGAAATCACAGATTCTGCCGATTATTGGACGTTTTTGGCTCAAACCTCAACCGAATTGATGAACGCCGAACGCGGTTCGTTGCTCGTGTTTGACGAAAACGAACAAAATTTGGTTATCAAAGCGGCGATTGGAAGCCACGTTAATTCGGTTGAAACAAACGTTGGCGACCGAATTGCCAAAAATGTTTTGCAAAGCGGACGACCGTTGGTGGTAAAAGATATTCAGCTCACAAAGTTTTCCGTCGCTCCGCGAGATTGGAAGTATAAGTCTAACAGTTTCATCAGTTACCCGATTTTAATCGGAGACCGTAAAATCGGCATCTTGAATGTTGCCGACAAAATCGACGGCGGATTTTATGATGAATTTGATTTGGAATTGCTTGATACGATTGCTCCGCAGCTCGCGGTAGCGCTCGATCGGGCGAGTTTGCAACACAAAGCCGGCGAATACGAACAACTTTCGATTACCGATCCGCTGACGGGTTTGGTTAATCGCCGTTATCTCGAAACTCGTCTGTCAGAGGAAATAAAACGTTCGCAACGGCACGGAAATCCGATGTCGTTTATGATGATCGACGTTGATGAATTTAAGCAATATAACGACAATTTCGGACACACCGAAGGCGATAAAGCCTTGCAATTAGTTTCGCAATGTTTGCGTGAAACATTGCGCGGAGCAGATGTTGCGGCACGTTACGGCGGCGAAGAATTTTCGATTTTGTTGCCGCAAACCTTGCTTGAAGAAGCCAAAGTAATCGCCGAACGAATTCGCCAACGAATCGAAAATACAACTTTTCGGCATCGACAAGTAACTGTCAGCATTGGAGTTGCGTCTTGCTCCAGCAGACTTTGCGAATCGAATAAATTGATTTCGGCGGCTGATAAAGCAATGTATCGGGCAAAAAATAACGGCAGAAATAACGTGCAGATTCACAATCCGACGGTTGAAAAAACGTTTAATAACGACAGATTAAGAGAATTAACGGCAAAATGAGCAAGTTACCGCGAAAAATAATTTTATCAAGAGTTTCCGCCGATGAATTTGTCGGCAGGTCGTCCGATTTCGATGAAATTTTACGCCATGCAAAACTTGAAACCGGCAATCGCGGATTACTTGCGCTTTCAACTTTGGGCGTGGGAACAACCGAGCTTTTGTGTCAAATTTACGACCAACTTTTTTATGAACAAGGAGAAATAATCCCGATTTATTTTGCCCTTAACCCGAATCATAAAACGGTTGAACAAATTGCTCGTAATTTTCTGCAAACCTTTTTAACTCAAATAGTTGCGTTTCGCCGAAATGATGCAAACCTGTTGCTTTCTTCGCCCGATATTTGCGAAGTTGCCGAAAAAGCCGTGCCGAGCGACGGCGTTTGGTTTGACCGTTTAATAAATAATTGCGAAACCGACAGTAAACTCGAAGACGAACTCGGTTTCGTCCGAAATTGTTTAAGCTCGCCGCTTCGGGCGGAATCTCACGGTGTAAAAACATTGGTGATGATTGATAATTTGCATTTTGCGGGTAAATTGCAAGACGATATTTCGCTGATCGAAGAATTGAAGGAAATCTTTTCACGAGCGAAGATACCGTTTGTTTTTGCGGGCAAAAGACGATATTTACTGCAAGTTTCGCAATCGGGAAACACGCGCTTGAATAACTGTCAAATTCTTCAATTACAACAACTTGCCGTTTCGGACGCAACGCTTTTAATCGAGAATTTGAGCCGTAAAAACGAAGTTAAAGTCAATGACCAAAGCCGCGATTTACTGATTCAACAGTTTTCGGGCAAACCACTTTTTATCGAAGCAATGTTTGCCTCGGCATGCGGAAAGAAAAAAGATTTATTCGGTTTTCAAAAAGTGGAGCAAATTTACGTCGATGCACTTTTCGGCGGGCGAATCGGTAAAATTTACGACACGATTTTCGACGAAATTACCTTGAACGCAGAGATTCAACGTCAAATAATCGGGTTACTGTTTGATTCGTTGACAAGTGAAAATCACAAGTCGTCGATTGATGTTTGGCAACGCCGCATTAACCTCAACAATAATGAGTTTCAACGGTTGATGCAAGCCTTGCACACGCACGAAATTATTCGCTTAACAGCAAGTATAGTTGAAGTTACAGACGAAAATGCAATTCTCGCGGCGTACCTTAAAGCGCGTTTCAGGTTGGAAATTTTGGCTGAACCGAGAGTTTTGGTGGTTGCCGATATTTTGGCGGAAAGTTTGAAAAACGCTCCGAAAACGATGTCGAATTTTTATCGTCGGTCGTCCGCGTTGGGGTTGCGCGAACTGTTGACGCATTTTAATTGCCAAGATGTTCCCGCAATTCTTTTCGATTACGCGAATTTCAAGCAGAAACTGAAAGGCAAAGAATCCGTCGAAATTGCCGAAGCATTGCAATCCGAAGCGGTGATTAAACTTCCGCAGATGATTTTCAATGCCAACTGCGTCGCGTTTTATCCGCCGATTAAACAGTTTTCCGATGACGAACGCTGCACTGTTTCGCTTGGTTTTGAAGAGGGAAATTACGTTACCGAAAACGAAATTGTGTGGTTGGCGGCAGAAGTTGACTCAAAATTGGAAGCCTCGCGGGAACTTGCCGAGTTTTGGTGCGACAGATTGGAAATGGTCGCGTTGATGTGCGATTTTGCGAAATATAAATTGTGGTTAATTACGCCCGAAGGTTTTACTCCCGAAGCCGTCGAAATTTTGCATCAACGTCGCGCCTTCGGTTCAAGCCGCGTTCAAATCGAACTTTTAGTCAAAAAATTAAACGTGGAAAACGTTGTCAAAGCGCGACTTAAGGCGAACGAGTACGAGATGGTCGTGCCGATGGGCGAGGACACGGAATTGATTGCGGCGAACACGGTCGAAGAAATTGCGAAGCGTCATCACTTTTTGCCGAAAGCCGTCAATCAGATAAAAACGGCGTTGGTCGAAGCGTGTATTAACGCAAGCGAACACTCGCACAGTCCGGACGGCAAAATCTATCAAAAATTTACGGTCGAAGACGACAAAATCATTATCACGGTTACGAATCGCGGCGTTAAAATGCCGGTAAAAAAGGTTTTGGAGATTACTTCGCAAATCGAAAAAGACGAAGGCAGACGCGGTTGGGGTTTGAGATTGATGAAAACATTGATGGACGAAGTAAAGTTTGAGCAAGTTGACGACGGCACGAGTATTTCGATGACAAAGTATTTGACGAAATAAAAAAAAAGCCGATTTTAACGTCGGCTTTTTCGCTTGAACTTAAGTTTGTTTTAAGTTAAAAACAAATTTTAGATGTCCAAATTTCTTCTCTCAAAGCGCTTCTGCGGTCAGTCCACGAAGGAAAGAAACATCCGTTATATCCCGACAAACCGTTGTAATCGCCGTATTGATTGCCTAAATCAGCACCCGCGATTGTTTCATTGGTCGTTGCCGTTGTAACCTTTGTGGCGGCGGAGAAAGTTGCTCCGTTGTCGATCGAACTTTGCATCCACACATTGGTCGTTCGGCGCGTTGCATCACCGACCGTGTCGTAATAAATAATTACGATTCTGCCGGTAACTTCATCGACTGCCATCGCTTGGTTAAATTGATCGTTCAAACCGACTTGATTATTGATTCTGACAGGTGCCGACCAAGTTGTTCCGCCGTTGGTCGAACGTGAAAACCAAACTCTGGATTTGCAGGTCGAAGCGGCGCTTGTTCCCGGTTCATTGGCGGCGGTTGTGCATCCGACGTTACCCGATAAGTCCGACCACGCCACATAGACATTATTGACGGCGCCCGATTTGTAAGCGCTGCCTGATGTGTAAATTAACAATCTGCGGTTTGCCATCGCCGGAATACCGATGTCGAAAGCATCAAAAGTGGTGGCAACAACAGTTCCCGCCGACCAACTTGCGCCGCCGTTAATCGATTTGGTAACAACAATTCTGCGGTTTCCCGTAGCGGGCCAGAATCCGAAAACTTCGCCGGCAGAATTACTTCTGATGTCTGAACCGATGGCTGTGCCGGTACTTTCTACTCCGCTTACTTGAATCGGAGCTGCCAGCCAAGTTCCGGCTGCACCGGCTGTGCGACGATTTACAAAAGCAGGATTGCCGTTGTGCCAGATTGCGTATTGACGACCGAAGAACGGCGATGTCGCACTGTGGTCAACCCACACCAGTTGTTTATCGACATTAGTTTGGATTCCCGACGGAGTTGCGTCCAATGCCCACGTTGCGCCATTGTTGGTCGAAAAATAATTTCGCATCCGCAATGTCGCGCCTTGAATTCCGAGAGTTGACGAGTATGCTCTTCCGTCGTTTGTCCAATCGACCGTCGGATCGGATTGTGAACCGTCGGGTGCCGTCAGCGGCAACAAAGTTTGGCTCCACGTTACGCCCGTATTAGTCGAATAATAGATTCCTTGTCGTCCGCCGCCCGTGATATTGTTTGACCCGGCGATAACTTTCGTCGGATCGAAAAAATTAACCCGAATATCGGATTCGCTTCGCGGCGAAGCCTGTAAACCCGAAGTTCGCAAGTTTGCTCCGATGGTTAAAACGCGGCTTGGCAACAACGGCGATAAGCCTTCGTTATCATCTGTTTTTCCCTCGCCCGAATCGATTCCCGCACCCGGCAATAAATCTTGGTGTGTCAACATCCATTCGAGAATTTCTTTCAAAACAAGCGGATAACCGCCGGTCGGGTCTTTTGCCGAATAAACTTCTTCGGGGTGGTTTTTTCTCCACCATACGCGCAACCACGGCGGTAAACCGCGTTTGTCCGATGCTTCGGAAGTCCGCAACATCTCAAAGTCCTGATTTTCTTGGACAAGTCGTTCCAAAGCGCTTCCGCTTTCAATTTTGAATTCGTCGTATTCTTGTGTAAGTTGTGTTTCTAATGAGTCAAAACCTTTCGTTGCTTTTTGAGCAAAAGAAGACACGGAAAAGACAGACAGAATGCCTATCACCGATAAAAACATAAACAGTTTTTTCATTCACTTAACCTCTTTTTTTTTATTTGTTTTAACTTGGAAGATGAAAGTTTTGGATCTTTTCGTGGAAAATTCCGGCAAAAAATTCAAATTTGAAGTTATTTGCAGTATAGAATATGTTCAAGGCTGTTGGCAACCGTTCAACCGGTGATTTGTCGATAAACTTAATAATAACGGCATAGTTTTCCTGTAACATTTGTTATTAAAAAATTTGAATTCAGCCGGCAAACCGGTGTTTGCGGGGGAAATTCGGATAACAAAAGAACCTTTCGTATTTATCGGACATCTTTCCTGAATAAACATTCGCCGAATAATAAGGTACGAAAGTTTCGGATGAACTTGGTTCGTTTGCGGACGGCAGAGTTTAGCCGCGCGCGTAATCGTGCGGAACATAAACGAGACGCAATCAACTTGTTTGCAGACGGCAGAAATTCCATCGTCCGCAAACGGACTCTGAATCCTTTTCAGCTCAATAACTAAAGGTTTCGCTTTGCTTCACCTGCAGTTTAACGCTATCGCCCGCAAACCGACTTATTTTGGAAAGATGTTTATGATAAAAAAAACGAAGGAAGTTTTTATCTTGCTTTCCCGTCGTCCAAGCGTCGAACGGCGACTTTTCGGCGAACTCCGATTTATTGCGGGTGCGGTCGATATTGTTGTCAGCCGTAAAATAAAGAGATGCAAAACTTCGCACCTCTTGACTTGGTAGCCGCACTCAAACGAAATTCTGATTGATAACTGAAGACGCGGTTAAAACGGGTTTTTGCGAAAAATAATGTCGGAGCAAAAAGTTCAACTGTAAAAAGTAAGAATATCAGCCGCGTATTTACTCGATAATGTTGTTTTATCGACGTTTATTTGCGGTTATCCGCGTGCGAAAATTGCCTTGCCGGCTTTTTAATGAGGCATACTGCGGAAATGATTTGCCAATTTACGGGAAAGTTTGCCAAAATGAATGCAGAGGGATAATTTTTATGAACAGACCACCGCCGTATTTTCCGCAAAATCAACTTTCGCCGCCGAGTCCGAACAAATATCGTAACTTTAAAATTACGGTCGGAATCGCAATCTTGGCATTGTTGTTGATTCTGTCAGGCATCGGAATCGGAATTTATTATTTGATAAAATCATTTTTGTAATCACACTAAGAGGCAATTAAACGTTGCCTTTTTTTATTTGACGCAGAGAGTCGGAAAGAGGCGCGAAACCGTTGTCGTTCGGTCAGCGTCGTAAAATGACATCCGTAATAATCCTCGTGTCTCGATTTTGCCGAACGTGTTTTGCGTTTTTCACCCGTAATCTTTTCTTTTTGTCGCCACGGTGCAAAAATACTTGCAAAATACGTTTTACTTTGGTATGGTTCACTCACTAAAAAAATCTTGATAACCCCATTCTTAGATTTCTCGGCGTTATTCTTTCGTTTTACTGAATGTTTTCGGTTATT
>JANPBM010000072.1:0-3412 GCA_031430435.1 Acidobacteriota bacterium | reverse complement strand
TGCTCATCGGCGACCCGACTGTCATCGTTAAATAACTTCGTTTTCCTATAAACGATAAGGATGAAGGAGATTTCTACGGAAATTTCCTTCTTTTCAGTTTAAGCCGAAGAACTTTTTAATCGAACTGAAAACACCCGCTTTATCGGTTTCGGTCATTGGCGCAACTTCGTTTTTAGTTGAGAGTAACGCGCTTCTTTCGGCAATTATGTTGCTTAATTCTCCAACCAGGTTCGGATTTGTTTCAAATAAAGGTTTGACGGCGGTATGTTTTATCTCCAAAACTTCGGTTTCTTCGGCGGCAATGACGGTTGCGGCGCGCGGTTCGCCGGTGAAAAGTCCCATCTCGCCGAAAACTTCGCCTTCTTGTAAAGTGGCAACAGTTTTTGCAAAACCGTTTTCCAACACTTGAATTTTGACCGTTCCGCGATGCACCACAAACATCGAATTTCCGATTTGACCTTTGCGAACAATCGGTTCGTTCGGCGAAAAAATCTTTGCTTCGCACGATTCGGCGAGTTTTTGCGTTTCGTCGTCGTTGAGCGGCGCAAACAGCGGAACTTCGCATAACCTTTCAAAAATTTCGTTGACCGATTCGGCGAAATCCGGTTCAAGCGATTGTTCTTCGTGATAAATTGTGCGCGTCGGGAAAGCGAAATGAATACCTTCGCGTTGGAAAGCATACCAAATTCGTTGACGCACCAAAGCATCCGTATCGTTATATTTAGAATAATCTTCGAGCCAGTATTTGGCTTCCCAATCGAGTCCGTTTTCGCCCAAATTTCGGATTCTGACAACCGGACGAATCTTGTTTGAAACATTTTCGACTTGGCGCACAACGTCGCGGATCAGATGAATTGTTTTGGTCGGCGAAACCGAATAAAGTGTGTTGAAAAATGTGATGCGGGCGTTCAGATTTTCTTTCGGGGCAACTTCGATTGCTTCTTTGCCCAAAACGCTGTTGCTGATAACGATAATTTTGTTCTGAAAAGTGCGAAGTTTGACACCGCGCCACGACAGATTTTCGACCACGCCGCTTCCTTTATTCGGAATATTTATCACGTCGCCGATTTGAAACGGCTGATCGGCTTGCATCGAAATTCCGGCAAAAAGATTTCCCAAAGTGTCTTGCAAAGCTAAACCCAGAACCACGGCGATGATTGTCGAACCCGCGAAAAATGTCGTTAAGTCCGTGTCAAACTGAGCTTTAACCAACATTGTAAAAGCAATAATATAAATTGCAATCGAAAAAACATTACGCAGAAGCGTCGTAATTTCATAACTTCCCGTGTTGCGTAAAATCGTATTTGTAACAATATTACTGAGAATTCGGACAACCGCAATGACCAAAATCATCCACAAAACAATTTTAAGGATTTTGAGAAATGTGGCTAAAAGACTCGCCGCCGTTGTTCCCATATGTTCATCGGTCGAATCGAAAAAACTTTTTGCATAATTGACCAACGGAGTTTCGACAAACGGAAAGACGAGCAAAATCAATACGACAATAGTTGCCAAAACGAGGAAAAGAACAAGTTGTTTTCTAAGTTCAGATTGCATTATTTACCGAATAGTGTAGTTAAAATAAGCAAAATTGACAAAACGGAAATAGTGATTGTAATCAACCACGCGAAAATGTTGTAAAAAAAACTGTTACGATATTCGCCCATAATTTCGCGGTTCGAGGCGAGTAAAACTATCGCTGTCAGCAAAAACGGCAGCAAAATTCCGTTGATCGATTGCGTTAAAAGTAAAAGTTTTATCTGCGGAATGTTCGGAATAAGTGCAATTATTACACCAATTAAAATTAGAGTAGAGAAAATACCGACAAATATCGGAGCTTCGCGGAACGAATGCGACAAGCCTTTTTCAACGCCTAATGCTTCGCTCAAACTATACGCCGTCGCCAACGGCAAAACGCCCATTGCCAACATCGACGCGCCGAATAATCCGATTGCGAACAGGTACTTTGCGTATTCGCCCGCAAACGGTTCGAGCGCTCCGGCGACATCTGCCGCCGATTCGATTTTGATGCCTTGCGAATGAAGCGTCGAAGCGGTTGAAATAACGATAAACGCGGCGATGATATTGGCAATAAAAACGCCGGCAATCGCGTCCATTCTTGCCAATTTGTAATCGTTTTTATCCAAACCTTTTTCAACTACCGAAGATTGAATAAAAATCTGCATAAACGGCGTAATCGTGGTGCCGATAAGCGCCATGACGGTAAACAGATAACCTTTTTCAAATTGAAACGTCGGTGTGATAAACTCGCGTCCGACCTGTAACCAATTCGGCTTTGCCAAAAACGCGGAAACAATGTAAGTCAGAAAAACGGACGACATCAGCAGGAAAATTTGTTCGACTGTTTTCGGCGTTCCGCGCACCACCAACCACCACACGACAACCGCCGTAATCGGAACCGCAATGTAGCGCGAAACGCCGAAAAGCTCGCTCGCTTGGGCAATTCCGACAAATTCCGCGACAATAATCCCTGTGTTTGCAACAAGTAACGCGGACATAATTAAAACTGTCCAACGCACACCGAATTGTTCGCGAATCAAATCCGCTAAACCTTTTCCCGTTACCACGCCCATTCTGACGCACATTTCTTGGGCGACGATAAAGCAAATCGTCATCGGAATAAACGACCATAAAAGCGTGTAACCGTATTCTGCTCCGGCGGTCGAATAAGTGGCGATGCCGCTTGCTTCGTTGCCCGAACTGGCGGCAATAATTCCGGGTCCAAGCACGGTTAACCAAGCCAAAAAACGATTATTGGACGAAGACAAACGTGTGCGAAGCCGCGATGCACCGCGACGCACGTTCAGCCTGATTTTTTTTAACGCCAAACGCGAATCTGCCACTGCCAATATCTCCGTTTTTCATATTGAATTTTGAATATAAACTTTATCGGCGGTGCAAACAAGTTAAGCCGTCGGTAAAAATGTAAAAGTCGGAAATTGCAAAGTCGTTGAAAGAGCAAACCGGCTTATTTTCAGAACAAAAACCGGTTTTGCCGCCGCTAAACGCAGATAAAAAGACGATAAAAGCAAGATGTTTTTCGATAAACCGCCGCTTGTCTTGTTTTTCCGCCAAACGTGGATTAGTTTGCGGAAATACTTGCCGGAAAGTACAACATACTTTAGTTTTTTTCGGTGTTCAGCAACATTCAAGCTAAGTTCATCGACAAACCGGAGCGTATCGGACTTTCGCAAACCAACTGTTTTCCGGCATATCTGCTTCAATCCGCGTAAATTTGTACAGACATATCTTCTTTTTGTCGCCACGGTGCAAAAATACTTGCAAAATACGTTTTACTTTGGTATGGTTCACTCACTAAAAAAATCTTGATAACCCCATTCTTAGATTTCTCGGCGTTATTCTTTCGTTTTACTGAATGTTTTCGGTTATT
>JANPBM010000071.1:0-15882 GCA_031430435.1 Acidobacteriota bacterium | reverse complement strand
AAAACGGACTTCGCGGTGTATCGACCGACAACGGGAACTTGGTATATTTCGGGCAGTTCGACGGGTTCGGCAACGGTTGTAAATTTCGGAATCGCGGAAGACAAACCGGTTGCGGCGGATTACGACGGCGACGGCAAAGCGGACATCGCGGTTTATCGACCGTCAACCGGAATCTGGTATTTATTGCGGTCAACTTCGGGATTTGCGGCGTTGCAATTCGGCATCAGTTCGGATGTGCCGGTGCCGTATTCGTTTGTTCCGTAATGCGGCAATAACGCGGTTCTGTAAAAATCAATCGGCAAAAAGTTGTAAAATTTTATGCAACTTTTTGCCTTTTGCCTTTTACCTTTTACCTTTTCCGAGTTTGCTTGTATAATCACTAACTTTGGAAAAGAATTCTAAAAAGGCAACCAAACGGCGTTTGAGTGAATCAAAAACTTGTTGCCTGTAAAAAAAGCCCGCATTTTTAATATTTATAAAATCAAGTTTTTGGGGCAAATTTTCAAATATATCAATAAGTTTATCATTCATAAGGAAAAGGCTTTTATGCAAATTTTTCGTGCTTTAGCGCTTGTTTTATTAAGTTTAGTTGTTTTATTTTCGGCAGTTGAGGCGAAATCCGACGACAAAGCAAAAGAAAATTCAAAGCCGGAAGCCAAGCAAACACAACAGCAACTCGTTGAATCGGTTGACATTCAAGGCAATCGCCGTCTGCGCGACGATGATTTACTTTATTATATTAAAACTCGCGCCGGCGATGTTTTTGAACCGAAACAACTTGAACGTGATTTGAAAGAACTGCTTTCGTTGAACTTTTTCGATAAGTCTGCAACCCGTGTTTTGACCGAACAAGGTGTTCGCGGCGGGGTGAACGTGATTTTTGAAGTAAAAGAACTTCCGATTATTCGGGATTTGCGGTTTGAAGGCACAAAAGCAATTCAAGAATCTGATATTTTGAAAGAATTTCGTGAAAATCGCGTCGGGATTTCCAAAGAATCTGTTTTTGATCCGGTCAAAGCGAAAAACGGAACTCGCGTGTTGCGTGAATTGCTTGCCGCCAAAGGTTATCCGAACGCGAAAGTCAGCGTTGACACCGAAGAAGTTTCGGCAACTTCGATTGCGGTTGTGTTCAATATCGAACAAGGCGACCGCTCACGCATTATCGAAATCGAATTTGAAGGCAACGATATTTTTAAAAGCAGCGAACTTCGTAAACAACTGAAACTCGTTCAAAAAACCGGACTTATCACCCGATTCAAAGGTCAAGATATACTCGAACTCAGAAAATTACAGTATGATTTATTCAAAAATGTGCGTCCGTATATGTCGTCGAAAGGTTATTTTCAAGCCAGATTCGGCGATCCGCAAGTTGTCGGACTAGGTCGCAAACGGACAGGAGTGTTGCCGTATATTGTTTTGCCTCTGCCGCTTCTTTCTTCGGTCGATGACACGCTCAAAATTGTTATCCCGGTTTCGGAAGGCAAGCGTTATCGTGTCGGCGATGTAAAAGTAGAAGGAAATTCAATTTTCTCGGAAGCTCAAATTCTCGCGTTAATCGGTTTGAAAAAAGGTGAAATTGCCGACGGCAAACGTTTTTCGGAAGCACTTTACGAAGATTTGAAAAAATACTACGGAGCGCAAGGTTTTGTTGAATACGAAGGCGAATTCGAGCCGGAATTTAAGGACGATCCGAAAAATTCCACAGACGGAATCATCGACGTAAAAATTATTATCAACGAAGGCAAACAGTTTACGCTTCGGCGTTTGGAATTTGCGGGCAACACATTTACCCGCGACCAAGTTTTGCGACGCGAAGTATTGGTAAACGAAGGTGATATTTACAACCAACTCTATTTGGAAAGCTCGGTTATTCGGCTTAATCAAACCCAGTATTTCGATCCGATCGACAAAGACAAAGACGTGGAAACACGCACTGATCCGGAAAACGGCACCGTTGATTTGTTGGTTAAAGTAAAAGAAAAAGGTCGTCAGCAAATTTCGTTTAACGGCGGAGTTTCCGGCATCGGCGGAACATTTTTCGGACTCGAATACTCGACCAATAACTTGCTCGGAAGAGGTGAAAATCTCGCCTTGAATTTGGGTGCGGGAAATCGTCAACAGAGTTTTCAGTTTTCCTTTACCGAACCTTATTTCCGCGACCGACCGATTTCAGTCGGATTTTCGTTGTTTGGTTCGACCGCAAAATTCTTTGGCGAAGGAACTTTTCTGTCGCAAAATCAAACGGCTCAAATCGATGCTCAAAATCCGTTTGGGACAATTCAAGCAAACCAAGATAATTTGTTTACGCAAAGAACTTACGGCGCTTCGGTTTTTATGACCGCGCCACTTTCCGAATTGTTCTTTAAAAAACGTCAATTTACTCAATTTTCGCGGGTTGGTTTAAGCTATCAGTTTTCGGCAACGACCATCAAAGATCCGCCGGTCAACAGCAGCGGCAATGCGAATAATTTGATTCCGATTGTCTTTGCCCAACCAAGCATTACGACCAGCCGCGTAACCGGCAGTTTTGTTTACGATTCGCGGCAACCTTCGGCAAACGGCATCGACACTTTGCGCGGAACACAACTGAGTCTTTCGATGGCGATTTCAGGCTTGGGCGGCGATGTCAGAACCTATCAACCGACGTTGACTTATTCGTCTTTTATTCCGATCAGAAACAAAAGATCGAATCGGGCAGAGGTTTTCGGTTTCAGAATTCAAGCGGGAACAATCGGCAGTTTTGGCGCCAAAGAAAAGATTCGGAATGCAAATTCGCTTTCGTTTATCGGCGGCGTTCCAATTTTTGAACGATACTATCTCGGCAGCGAATTTGACATTCGCGGTTACGAAGCGCGTTCGATTGGTCCGATTGCTCCGGCTAATACTTATTTGACCTCGAAAAACGTAGTTATTTCAACTGCGGCAAACGGCACGTCCGTACCAACCAACATCGATTCGCGGGAACTGGCTCAACTGGTGAAATTAGGAACGTTTACAGGTGCCGACGGAACAAATCCGGCGGCAGTCATCCGAGATTTCAGATTTATCGGCGGCGATACGCAACTTTTGGGAAACTTTGAATATCGGATTCCGATTTTCGGTCCGATAGCTTTTGCCGCATTTGCCGATGTCGGCACGGTTTTTAATCTGCGCAAAGGTAAAACGCAAAAAATCAACAGTAACTTTTTGCCTGATCAACCGTTTTTGCAAGGCAACAGTTTGTCGGTCGCTTTTTTACGCAGTAATCCGCAATTTGCGGTTGCTTTCGATCAGTTCGGCAATATCGGGATTCAATACAAAAGCCAAGTCGGAGTAATCACACGAGACACTCCGCCGACTGTTTGCAATACCGGAACAGGTTGCCAAACGCTTTTCTTTCGCGGCGATGCGCAAACAAATCAGCAGATTGAAATCGGTAACAGCAAGTTTTCCAAATTCGGAGACGTTCGTTCAAGCGTCGGGGCAGAATTAAGAATTCAAGTGCCGATTGTCAACGTACCGTTTCGCCTCATTTATTTTATCAATCCGAATTCACGCCGAGGTACATTTGAAGGATTACCGAATTTCGGGTTCAACGAGAGAAAACGCGGATTCAGATTTACGGTTGGAAGAACTTTTTAATTAAAACTTTATATTAGCAAGCAACTAATTCAAGAAATTTTATATCATATTCGATGTCAAAATTTTGGCATAAAAGACTAAGGAGTATCACGAGAAAAACATGAAAACATTTCGTTTAATTGTCGTATCAGCAGTATTTACGACCATATTTGCATTATCGGCATTCGCCCAAGCTACCGGAAAAGTCGGTATTATTAACCCGAGTTTTTTCGATGATGAAAAGCAAGGAATTACTAAACTTGTTGCGGCAACGGCAACGGTTGAGAATGAATTTAAGCCCCGCATCACGGAACTTCAAACAATGAAGGATAAGATGGCGGCGATAAGTAAAGACGGGCAAGCGATGGTAGATGCTTACCAAAAGACTCCAAACGGTCCGATTGGTCCTGCGCAAATTCAGGCGAAAAACGATGAGTTGGAAAAATTGCAAACCGAATATAAACGCAAGCAAGAAGATTTAAGCAACGCTTACGGTCGCCGGTTGCAACAAGTTACAGGTCCGATTTACGATGATGTGCGAAAGACGTTGAGCGAGTACACAAAGCAAAAAGGTATCTCGATTTTGCTTGATGCGCGACCTTTCGGACAGACACAAGAAAATCCCGACGGCGTTTCGATTTTTCTTTATGTAGATGAAAAATCCGATGTTACGCCGGACTTCATTGCTTTTTGCAATGCCAAGTTCGCGGCACCTGCCACACCCAAGCCGACAACGCCTAAGTAGTTTTAGTTTTAATCATTTAGCGGTCAGCGGTCAGTAAGTTTTATTGACCTCTGACTTCTCTGTTTTTGCCCTGAAATTTATGGAAACAATTTACGATATTCGTCAAATTCAAGAAATTTTACCGCATCGTTATCCGTTTTTGTTCGTTGACAGAATCATCGAACTCGTTCCGCGAGACAGAATTGTCGGCATCAAGCAAGTTACGATGAACGAACATTTTTTCCAAGGACATTTTCCGCAACTGCCCGTGATGCCCGGCGTTTTGATTATCGAAGCGTTAGCCCAAGTCGGGGCAATTTTGGCGTTGCGAGAATTTGACGATCGGAGCGGGAAAATTCCGTTTTTTGCGGGAATCGAGAAAGCTCGTTTTCGCAAACCGGTTGTGCCGGGTGACACTTTATTCTTGGAAGTAAAGGCTTTACGGATGGGAAATAAGGTGCAGAAAATGTTTGGCGAGGCGAAAGTGAACGGCGAAGTTGTCGCCGAAGCAGAGATTATGTCGCTCATCGGCGAGAGGTAGAAATGTATTTTATTCACAAAACTGCAATTGTCAGCCCCAAAGCCGAAATTGGCGAAAATTGTTATATCGGCGCGTTTTCGATCATCGGCGATGATGTCAGGCTAGGCGAAAATGTTCGGTTCGAATCGTACGTTGTCGTTGAAGGCAATACCTTTATTGATTCGGAAACACACGTTTTCCCCTTTGTTTCCATCGGGTTAGCTCCGCAAGATTTGAAATACGGCGGCGAACCGACTCAAACAATTATCGGTAAAAATAATCAGATTCGCGAGTTTGTAACCATTCATCGCGGCACGGCAAACGGCGGCGGGGTCACGCAAATCGGCGACAATAATTTGCTGATGGCGCAATCGCACGTTGCTCACGATTGCAACCTCGGCAACGAAATTATTATGGCAAATGCCGCCACGTTGGCAGGTCATGTCGAAATTGCGGACAAAGCCAGTATCGGTGCCTATTCGGGCGTTCACCAATTTTGCCGAGTCGGAGAAGAAGCCTTTATCGGCGGTTATTCCGTGATTGTCAAAGACGCTTTGCCGTTCGCCATTTCGCAGGGAAATCACGCTAAATGCTATGGTTTGAACAAAATCGGGATGAAACGCAAAGGCTACGCGAAAGAAACAATCGAAAAACTTCACCACGCTTATCATCTTTTATTAAACGCAAAATTGAACACAACCCAAGCCGTTGAAAGAATCGAGGCAGAAATAACTGACTGCAAAGAAGTTGCATATGTCGTTGAATTTATAAAAACTTCGCAACGCGGAGTCGTGAAATGACTTACGGTTTAATCGCGGGAAACGGCGAATTTCCGTTTTTGGTGGTTCGCGGCGCAAAAAAAGCCGGCGAAAAATTGATTGTCGCGGCAATCAAAGAGGAAACCGATAAACGAATCGAGGAAATTGCCGATAAAGTTGTTTGGGTCGGCATCGGACAACTCGGCAAAATGATTAAATTTTTCAAGTCCGAAGGCGTTGAAAAAGTGGTCATGGCAGGACAAGTAAAGCACGTACAGATTTTCGGCAGCGCGTTTCCCGATTGGCGAATGGCGAAAATGCTTTACAATTTACCCCGCCGAAATACCGATTCGTTGATTGGCGGAATTGCCGACGAACTCGCCAAAGACGGCATCGAAATTATTGACTCGACATATTTTACCCGAGATAATCTTGCCAAAGAAGGCGTTCTCAGCAAACGTAAACCGACGGATTTTGAACAACAAAACATCGAATACGGTTTGAAAATCGCGGGTGAAATCGCACGACTCGATTTGGGACAAACGATTGTCGTGCGCGCGGCGGCGTGCGTGGCGGTCGAAGCGATGGAAGGAACGGACGCGACAATCAAGCGGGCGGGCGGGCTTGCGAAAGGGAAGTTGACGGTTGTAAAAGTCGCTAAACCTAATCAAGATATGCGTTTCGATGTTCCGGTTATCGGGCTTCCGACGATTCAAACGATGATCGATGCAGGCGCCACTTGTCTTTGCATCACACCGAATAAAACTCTTATTTTCGATAAAGACGAAATGCTCAAACTTGCCGACGACAATAAAATCTGCGTGATTGCGAAACAAATATAATTTTTTCTTCGTAAAACTCTTCACCACAAAGTTTTATCAAACACAAAGGAAATCTTTTATGAAAAAAAATCTATTCGTCTTATTTTTACTTTTAAGCGTCAGTTTTTCTTCGTTTGCCCAAACAGCGACCAAGAAAAACTCGCCGGCAATGAAAGCGTCGGTCGAAATTACGGCTAAACAACTGAGCGATTATCTGTATTTTGTCGCCTCGGACGAAATGGAAGGACGCGACACGCCTTCACGCGGACTCGACACGACCGCGAAATTTATCGGGATGAATTTGTCGCGGTGGGGTTTTAAGCCTGCGGGCGACAACGGCACGTTTTATCAAAAAATCGCCTTGCAACGCGATGTGCTTGACACCAACAAAACGCTGCTCGAAATCGGCGGGCGAAAACTTGCTTTCGGTGAAGATTTTTTGCGTCTGACGGGTGAAGGAATCATTGCCAACACACCGCTTGTTTACGCGGGCGACGGTTGGACGGTTAAGTCGAAAAACATCGACGCTTTCAAAGGACTCGATGTTAAAGGCAAGATTGTTGTCATTTATACCGGCGGAAACCCGAATCCGCGAGTAATTACGAATCCGCCCGTCGGCAGAAACGAACTGACCGGCGAACGCGGAATCGGCTGGGCTGATCCGTTGACAAACGCCAAACAAAAAGGCGCGGTCGGAATTATTTTAGTCGCTTCGCCGTCTTTGCAAGCCGATTGGAGTCGAGCCAAAATGTTTCTCGGCACCGGCGGAATGTATCCCGAAAAATTGCGTGACGAACCGGCGGAAAAACAAATGCCTGTCGTGATTGTTTCGCAAAAAGTCGGAGAAATGATTTTCCCGATCGGTCAAAATCCGGCTAAATCCGGCGAAACTTTGCCGTCTCCAAACTTGGAAACACAAGCAAACATCAGCGTGGCGACTAAATCCGAAATTGTTTACACGCAAAACGTTGTCGCGCTTTGGGAAGGCGGTGACCCCGTTTTGAAAAATGAAATGGTCGCCATCGGCGCGCATTACGACCACATCGGAATGAATCCTAATTCGCCGAACGCCGACAAAATTTCAAACGGCGCGGACGACGACGGATCGGGAACAGTCGCCGTTTTAGCGATTGCGGAAGCGTTGGGTAAGTCGAAAATACGTCCGAAACGCTCGATGTTATTGGTTTGGCATTGCGGCGAAGAAAAAGGACTTTGGGGCAGCGAGTATTTTAACAAATTCCCGACTGTTGACATCAAACAAGTTACGGCGCAATTAAACATTGATATGATTGGCAGAAGCCGTAAAACCGACAGTGCCGAACCGAGAGACAAGGAACTTTCGGGCGAAAATTCGATTTATGTGATCGGATCGAATATGATGAGTTCAAAGCTCGGCGAAATTGTCGCCAATACAAACAAAGCATATTTGAAAATGGATTACGATTTTCGTTTCGATGACCCGAAAGACCCGAATCGCTTCTTTTTCCGCTCAGACCATTTTAATTACGCGGTCAACGGCATTCCGATTTCGTTTTGGTTCGACGGCGTTCACATCGATTATCACGGTGTCGGCGATGAACCGAGCAAAATTGACTATGTCAAAATGGAGAAAGTTGCCCGCACAATCTTTTTGACCATGTGGGAACTCGGCGATTTGAAAGAACGCCCGAAAATTGACAAAGAATTACCGAAAGAATTAACGCAACGGTAAATTGAAAGTAAAAAGATAAAAGGCAAAAATTTGAGAACACTCGGTTTTTGCCTTTTTCCGGTTTTGACTGATTCAAGGTTAAAGTTTGTCTGTCTCGAGTTTACGAATAAACGAAAAGCTGCTTTTGGGTAAAATAGTTAAGGTTCCGGCAGATGTAATCGGATAATTCACTTTAACCATGTTTTTACAAAGCCGGAATAAAAAAATAAATTTTCTTTACATCTACTTTTCCGTCTGTCTGTAAACAACTGAAGTTCATTTTCTCTCGCTTCGGTTAAAAATTTTCGAGTAATTTTTTTAACTTTCAGACTTTGGGTGAAGTTAATTACGTTCATTGCTTTTGAGTTTATCGAAACACAACCGAAATCAAGAATTTATCTTCGTGGTTTGTAAATCAATCGCTTGCATATTATTTACCTCAACGCAGATTCTAACACTTTTTGGACAAAAGTTTAATTTTTGTTGCTCAGGTTAAAACTAAATTCGCTTGTAATCAAGTCGATTTTATAAATAAGCGAAAATTTGATTTGGGGGAAGCATTATATTTTTTCTGATTATTTGGATTTAACTCTAGCTAGAAAATGTAAGTTTAGTAATGGAAAGGTAACTTTGAATGTTTATTTGGTTTGACTTGATAAATTTAAGTATGTATAAACTTAACAAAACTCTAAAGGATGGTCTTTATAAATGTTTATCTCTCGCGTTCATATTTGTGGCTTCAGAAGTTTGCAAAACGTAGAAGCTACATTAACAAATTATTCAACTTTAATTGGCAAAAATGATTCTGGTAAATCATCTTTTTTAAGGTCATTACAGGTTTTGTTTGATGCAAACACTTCGTTTCCGGAAACGGATAGGTGTAAATTTTTATCCGAACTTGATGAGTGTTTCATTGAAGCAACTTTAAAGGATTGTTTAATTCCATTAGAAGAAATTATTTCTAATGAAATTACAATTAGAAGAGTTCTTTCTGGAAAACAAAGTCAATGGCTTTACAAAGGAAAAACTCCAAAATTAGAAATTCTAAAAAGAATAGCTAAAGGCGAAATAACTAAAGCAGAAATAACTTCTGATACTACTTTACCAAAAGACATAAAAGAGTTTATTACTTCAAATTCACCATCTGGAAAGGTTTTAAGAGATACTTGGATTAGTATTTTTCAAGACTTAAAAAACAACTTTTTAATAGATTATGAAGATGGTTGGATGCCCTTCGACTCTAGTAAGCTAAGTTCTATTGTTCAAGTAGTAATGTTAGAGGCGGACGCTAGAGGTGAGGAACAAGTTGTAGATTCAAATCGCTCAATTTTCAGTAGGGTTGGTAGTTTATTGTTGCACGAAGCAATAAAACGACATGCTGGAATTACTGGAGCAACAGAAAAATTAAGAAAAGAAATTGAAATTATTTCCAGAAAAGATGATAACAATAAATGGCAAATTGCCGAGCTTAATGACTTTGAAGAGATTTTAAGTGAAGAAGTTAAAAAATTTGACGGGTTTGTAGATGCTCAACCAAGAATAACTCCGCCTACGCTACCGCTTATTCAGTTCAAAATTCAAATTAGGATAGATGATGGTGTTGTAGATGGAATTGATAAAATGGGACATGGAGCAAGACGCTCATTCGTTTTCGCAATGTTGCGTGTTCACAAAAGATTACAAGAAAAGGCTTATGTAAGCCTTGAAAGCACGGTTGAAAATGAAATATCGCCATTATATTTATTCCTATTTGAAGAACCTGAATTGTTTCTCCATCCTCAGGCAGAACGAAAAAGAATGAAAGAGCTAAAGGAATTATCTGAGGTTGAAAATGTTCAAGTGATTCTTTGCACACACTCTGCTATTTTTGTTGATCTGAGCGAATATAAGGGAATTCTAAGGTTTAATCGTGCTAATAGAAAAGAAAGTTCTGTTCAAAGCTGGAGAGGACAAGAATTAAAAGTTATAGATAAAAAAACTTTATCGAAGATTTATAGATTTGATCCAAGCAAATCTGCAATGTTATTTGCGGATTTAGCGATTTTAGTTGAAGGAAGGTCAGAAAAAATTTGTGTTCCGCATATTGCAGAAAAACTAGAAATTGACACTTCCGAAGTAGAGGTTGTCGATTGTGATGGAAATGGAAGTATCCCAATTTTCCAACAAATACTAGAGGGATTTGGAATAAAATACGTTGCGTGGTTAGATTTAGATTCAAATAAGCCAGGTGATGTAGATGCGGTAGCCGCAGCTAAACAAGTTAGAGCAAGTTTTGGGAAAATTGTACTAACACCTATTGACTGGGAGAATCTTGCGGGCATCGCAACAAATAAAAAAGAGAAAGCCTTTAGCAGTTGGCGGCATTTTATGTTTGACGACAGAAATCCAAATGAAAAAGTAAAAGCTAGAATTCAAGCAGCCTATAATTGGCAAGATTATGAGACTGACCCGGTTTCATCTGTAACAGGAAGTTAAATATGTTTATTTCAAAAATTGAGGTTATTGAGACAGTAAAAAAAGCTATTCAAAATCGCACAGTTTTATTTGTTAGATACGAACACACAAAAGATGCTGAAAGAGTCGAACACAAAATCGCTCCATTTGATATTGGAAGTTCAAACCCTAATCCAAAAGTTAAAGAACGAAACTCAGAGAATCTTTATGCTTATTCATACACACATAAAGACGCTAACAATTTTCTAAATCCAAAAGTCTGTGCATTCAATATCAATTACTTTTTAGAAATTCAAGAAACAAATGAAACTTTTGATGAAAATGAATTAGCAAACTTAAATTTACAAGTTACAAAATACGATTATCGAAACTGTAATTTTGCTTTACTTTCCAATCGTAATTGGTTTTAAGAGGCTTTTTGGCAATCGTAAGTATCAAGTAAAAAACTATACTCTTCTTGCTGAATGAACGTTCATTCAGTTATAATCTTCACAACTAAATTCGTATATTTATCTGAGGAAAATTAACTATGTTGCAAGTAAAAAAAGCCGCCGTTTTGGGTGCAGGAACAATGGGAGCGGGCATTGCCGCACATTTGGCAAATGCGGGAATCCCGACACTTTTGCTCGACATCGCACCAAGCGGCGATAACGTCACCGACAAAAATTCTATCGTCAAATCGTTGTTTGAAGCGTCGAAAAAATTAAAACCTGCCGCGTATATGTTGGGCGATAACGCGTCGCTGATTACAATCGGCAATTTTGAAGACGATTTGCACAAGATTAAAGATTGCGATTTTGTGATTGAAGCGGTCGTCGAAAGTCTTGAAATTAAGCACAAACTTTATGCCGAAGTCGAAAAGTATCGGCGGCAAGGCAGCGTCATTGCTTCAAACACCAGCGGAATTCCGATTGCATCGATCGCCGAGCCTTTTTCAGACGATTTTAAGGCAAATTTTCTCGGCGTACACTTTTTTAATCCGCCGCGTTATATGAAATTAGTTGAGGTAATTCCGACCGCGTGGACATCGGGCGAAGTTGCGTGCGGAACGACCGGATTTTTGGACAGAACGCTTGGCAAAGGTGTTGTGCCGGCGAAAGACCGACCGAATTTTATTGCAAATCGAGTCGGTGTTTATTCGATTATGTGCGTTTTGGACGAGATGATTAAGCAAGGTTTTTCACCGACCGAAGTTGACCAAATGACCGGAAAGGCAATCGGACACGCATCGTCCGCGACCTTTCGCACGTCGGATTTAGTCGGCTTGGACGTTACCGCTCACGTCGTTTCAAATCTCTATCCCGCGATTCCCGACGACGAAGACCGCGAGACTTTTAAAATGCCCGAAATAATGTCGCAACTGCTTGAAAAGAAACTACTTGGCGACAAAACAGGCGGCGGATTTTTCAAAAAATCGAAGGACGAAAACAGCAAACGAATCATTCTTGAACTTGATCTGAAAACCTTTGAATACAAGCCGCAAGTCAAAACAAAATTCGCAAGTTTAGACGCATCGAAAGGCGTTGAAGACATTCCGACTCGCGTCAAACAACTGGTTTGGGGCAAAGATAATGTCGGTGAATTTTTGTGGAAAACCACGTCCAGAATTTCGCGTTACGCCGTTAACCGCATTCCCGAAATTGCCGATACGATTGTTGAAATCGACGAAGCGATTAAATGGGGTTTCGGTTGGGAAATCGGAGTTTTCGAGGCGTGGGACGCAATCGGCGTGACGGAATCGGTCGAACGGATGAAAGCCGACGGCGACAAAATTCCGGAAAATGTCGAAAAAATGTTGGCTTCGGGAGCGACAACTTTTTACAAATACGAAAACGGCGTTCGTTCATACTTCGATTTTGCAAGCAACGGCTACAAGCAAATTTCCGACAAACACGGCGTAATTATTTTGCAATCGGTCAAAGATCGAACGGGTGTGGTCAAGAAAAACGCAGGTGCAAGTTTAATTGACATCGGCGACGGCGTGGTTTGTCTCGAATTTCACTCGAAAATGAACTCGATTGGTTCTGACACGATGGCGATGATGAAGTTTGCGGTCGAAGAAACCGAGAAAAATTTTGAAGGTTTAGTTGTCGGAAATCAAGGTGCAAATTTCTGTGCAGGTGCAAATTTGATGATGCTTTTGCTCGCCGCCCAAGAAGAAGAATGGGACGACATCAACCTGATAATTCACACATTTCAACAGGCAAATATGCGTTTGCGATATTCGGCGAAACCCGTAGTTGTTGCACCGTTCGGACTTAGCTTGGGCGGCGGTTGCGAAATTTCGATGCACGGCGACCGCGTTCAAGCCGCAGGCGAAACTTATATGGGTTTGGTTGAAGTCGGTGTCGGCGTAATTCCGGGCGGCGGCGGAACAAAGGAAATGGCGTTGCGGGCGATGGATTTGGCGAAAAAAGCTCCCGATGCCGATGCGTTCGCGTTTATCCGCAAAGTGTTTGAAATGCTCGCAATGGGCAAAGTTGCGACATCTGCCCAAGAAGCAAAATCGTGGGGATTTTTGCGAAACGAAGATTCGATTTCGATGAACAAAGATCGCCAAATTGCCGATGCAAAAGAAGTTGTGCTTGGACTTTCGCGTGCGGGTTACTCGCAACCGCAGCCGCGAACGGACATTCTCGCACTTGGCGAACAAGGTTTGGCGACATTGAAACTTGCACTGTTTTCGATGAAACGCGGCGGTTATATTTCCGATCACGATGAAATTGTCGGCACGAAGTTGGCAAAAATCTTGTGCGGCGGCGAACTGAATCGGCAAAGTTTCGTTTCCGAACAATACTTGCTCGATTTGGAGCGTGAAGCATTTTTATCGCTCTGCGGAATGCGAAAAACGCAGGAAAGAATTGCGTTTATGTTGCAAAAAGGTAAGCCGTTGCGAAATTAACGATCAAAAAGGAGAAAGGTGAATGAGGAATGTCGTTCACCTTTTTTTAATTATATGGCGGTAAAAATATCAGTACTTTTCGCGGGTTTGTATCTTTTAATCGGGATGCTGACAGGCGTTTGGAAATATACGGCGATTATGAAAAGCGAAAACCATAAATCGTCGATGTATATTGACATTGCACATCGTAATGCTTTGCTCTTCAGTTTTGCTTGTTTGGTTATCGCAAAGTTGATGGAATCCAGCCCGTTTTCGCCGACAATGCAAATTGTAATAACCGCAATTCCGCTGTTTTATTTCAGTTTGACGACAATCAACCAAATCAAACAAGGCTTTTTGGGACGAACCGAAACTATTTTTAAGGAAAGAAATTTTTCAACGACTTGGTTCACCTACGGACTGATTATCGGTGAAATCGGCTCGATTTTGCTGATGATAATCGGATATGTTTATACGCAAATTTTATAAAGCGGCGAGTTGCGGCGATGTTGAAGACCGAGAAGCCTTTGCGGAATCAGTAAAATCTTCAACAGGTAATTAACTAAATTGGGCGATAATGTTACAATGTCAGCATCTATGTTTTTGAGGTAAATTTTATGTCGAAACGAAAGTTTTCAAGTTTTAGTGATGATGAAGCAATGGAACTAATCGGCATTGAAGAATTGCAAGATTGGGATTTGCCGATTGAGCCGTTTAACGTCAGTGATTTTTTCTATGAAAGACTAAAAAGATTAGATAGTTTCGGTATAAATCGTTCCGAAGGCGGAAAAGAGATTTTGATTGAAGCCTTTTGTGAAGAAGCATTGATACTTCATAAAACTCTTAGATTGTGGAAACAAGTTCACCTTGAAAGCGAGACCTTGACCGGAACTCCCGATTACTTGGCAACCAAAAAAAGAGATTTTGTGAAGCGTCCTTTTCTGTGTGTCGTTGAGGCAAAAAAAGATGATTTTGAAAAAGGTTTAGCCCAATGTTTGGTCGAAATGAAAGCCTGTCGGGATAACAACGAAAATGAAATTGATATTTACGGTATTGTTACAAATGGAGAAGGTTGGAAGTTTTACAAATATGCAATTACAGGAGAAGTCTTTCAAACAGAACTATTTACCTCCGCCGATGAAAAGAAACTTTTAGGTGCATTAAATTACGTTTTTGCCAAATGCGAAGAAAATTTATGACCGAAATAATTTCCGAGTTTGAACAAATCAGCAAAAATGCCAAAACAACGTTCGGCAATCTTTTGGCAGAACAATTAAACTGGAAACCTGATTCAAAAAGTTGGAGCATCGGACAATGTTTTGAGCATTTGATTATTACCGGCAATCTTTATTTTCCGGCAATTCAAAAAGTAATCGACGGCAAACACCGCAACAATTTTTTCTCTAAAATTCCATTTTCCACAAATTTAATCGCCGCTTTGATGAGAAACGCGATGAATCCCGACCAAAAACGAAAGATGAAAACTTTCAAAGTATTTGAGCCGTTGTCAAGTAATGTTTCATCGGCAATTATCGAAGATTTCGCGGAAAATAACCGAGAGTTAATCGCAATGATTAAAGCCGTGCAGAAATTTGATTTACACAAAATCAAGATTGCCGAGCCTTTAAGTTCGGCGTTAAATCTGCGTCTTGACGATGCTTTTGAAATTTTAGCGATGCACGAACAGCGACATTTTAATCAAGCCGAAAGAGTTTTGAAATCAGCCGAATTTCCAAAATAAATGAACGAAAGTTTCGCCAAAAAAATAGAACGATTCAAGTTCAATCTTTTTCCCGCGTATCGCGGAAGCGGCGGTCGAATCGCTTATATTTCCGATGATTATCACGAAATCCACGTTAAATTGCCGTTGAATTGGCGGACGAAAAACTACGTCGGCACAATCTTCGGCGGAAGTATGTTTGCGGCAACCGATCCGATTTTTATGGTGATGCTTCTCAAAATTTTGGGCAGTAATTATCTTGTTTGGGACAAATCCACGAACATTCGTTTCAAACGTCCGGGCAAAACAACTTTGTTTGCAAAATTCATCATCACGCCCGAAGAAATCGGCGAAATTAAAGAGCAACTTGAAGCGACAAAATCCATTGATAAAGTATATAAAATCGAATTGAAAGATGAAAAAGGAAAGATTCACGCGATAATCGAAAAGACGATTTATATTTCAAAAAGTCGGAAAAATTAAATAATTTACGAAACTCGGACACGATATAGATTCCAAATGTCCGACACGCTTTAGCTTGTCGAATAAACTTTAGCTTGAAAGCTGTTAAGAGCCGCAACAAACTTGTATGTTGAAAGTTGACTACTTAACGATTATCTTGGACGCTTGATAATTGTTGGAAGAGATGAGTCTGTGAGACAAACTGAGACTTTGAGTCTGCACTTTAGATTATGACCTCTTTTCCTTTTTCTA
>JANPBM010000070.1:0-14313 GCA_031430435.1 Acidobacteriota bacterium | reverse complement strand
CTCCAATGCAAATAATCTGTGCGGCAATGAGAAAACTGCTGCATATTGCTTTTGGTGTCTTAAAACACAATATGCCGTTTAACCCGAATTTGGCTTTTTTAGGTTGACTTTCAAGACAGTATCTAAAGTGTGTTGTACTTTTTGTAATTAAACTCCGCAACAAACTAAAGTGTGTTGTACTTTTTTGCAATTAAACTCCGCAACAAACTAAAGTGTGTTGTACTTTTTTGCAATTATTATTGCAACTCAATACTCAAATGTCTGAACTGTCGAGTTAAAAGATTTTAATTTGTCATTCACCGCTTACAATTTATCATTATCTGCTTAAAGCAAGTTTTTTTGTTTATAAAAAACTGTCTGCAAGGTCTGCGAACTCTTCGTATTTATTGATAATCGCGTTTATATCATCAAAAAGAAAGCGGTCGTTGTATAAAAACTCGTCGTCGGTTAATCCGATTGCGTCTTTTATCTTGGCGAATAATACATTTGTGGCGGTTGCCAAGGTTGCTTCGATGTTTTTATCGGCAAATTGTTTTTGGCGGACAGCCACAGCATGATGCGCCGTGATTAGTTGAATTGCAATGATGTTTTTAACGTTGCCGATAATTTCCAACGCTTGTCTTCCCGCGATTGTTCCCATTGAAACGTGGTCTTCGACGTTTCCGCCCGTCGGAATCGAATCGGCAGACGCGGGATGAACCAAAACTTTATTCTCCGAAACTAACGAAGCAGCGGCATATTGCGGAATCATCAAGCCCGAATTGATATGATTCTCGTCGAAAATCAAAAAACCTTCGAGCAAATCGTTGGTGTTTTTGTCCACCAACTTATTTATCTGTCTTTCGGTTATATTTCCAATTTCCGCTACGGCTAATTTCAAATAATCCAAGACTAAAGCAATGGGTTGACCGTGAAAATTCCCGCCCGAAAGCACTTCGTTTTCTTCCGCAAAGATTAAAGGATTATCGACGGCGGCGTTTATCTCGTTCGCAAATATATCTTCCGCGTGATGCAAGGCTTGTAGACTCGCGCCAAAAACTTGCGGCAAACAACGAATCGAATAAGCGTCTTGCGGAATAGATTTTTTGACGGCAAGCGCATCGAATTTTCCTTTCAAACGTTCCGGCGTAATACCGATAAACGTTGAATCAACGGTTAATTTCCTGATCCAACCGGCAATTTCAATCTGGGCTTTATTACCGCGAACCGAATGAGTCTTCGCGTCAAACGCTTCACGCCTCGCGCCGAACGCTTCAAACGCCAAACAAGATGTCAGAGTCGCCAATTTAATCAACCGCTTGAATTCGTAAACGGCAAACACGCCCAACGCCGCCATCACGGTCGTCCCGTTGATTAAACCCAAGCCTTCTTTGTAACTGAGACTAATCGCGGAAAGGTTAAGTTTAGCCAAAAGCTCTTCGGTTTTATAATTTTCCCCTTCAAATTCGGCATAACTTTCGCCAATCAGAGGCAACGCCATATGTGCCAAAGGACACAAGTCTCCGCTTGCCCCGACCGAACCTTGTTGCGGTATCAACGGATGAATTTTGTTGTTCAAATAAAGTTTTATTTGATTGACGGTGGATGTTTGCACGCCCGAAAAACCTTTCAGCAAGGTATTTAACCGAATCAGCATAATCGCCCGCACAATCTGACGCGGAAAACTTTTGCCGATCCCGCACGCGTGCGAACGAAGCAGATTAACCTGTAATTGTTCGGCGTTCTGCGGGTCGATAATCTTATCGACATTTGCCCCGAAACCCGTCGTAACACCGTAAATCACTTCATTATTCTTTACTTTTTCAACAATGAAGTTTCGGCTTTGAGCAAGTTTAGTTGTATCGATAGTTACCGAAGCATTATGCAACGCAACCTCAACAACTTGCTCGAAGGTAAGATTCTCACCGTTTATGTTTACAGTTTTCATAACAAATAAACTTAACAAGGAAACGGTTTTCAGACAAGGCGAAGCGTAATTTTACAGGGATGAAAAGGATAAAAACGGGATAAGAAAGAAAACGTTGATTAAGTATTCGGCATATTTTATTGATAAGCCGCGATTACAAACAATCAGAATAGAACTTTACAATACTCTTTTGTTTTTATCCGTTCTTCATCCTGCTTTATCCCTGTAAAAATTGTATAAAACGGGATAAGAAAGAAAACGTTGATTAAGTATTCGGCATATTTTATTGATAAGCCGTGATTACAAACAATCAGAATAAAACTTTACAATACTCTTTTGTTTCTATCCTGCTTTTATCTTCTTCATCCCTGTAAAAATTGTATTTTCCGGTTTTGTCGGTTGCAACTCTATTTTCAATCGCTTAACTTTAATAATTTATGACTCAAACAAAGGTTGCGCCAAACAACAACTTAAAATACTTGCTCTATTTCGGCTTTCTATTGTCGGGAATTTCGACTGTTTTAATCGGACCTGTCTTGCCGTTTGTGCAACAAAAATTTAAATTGGACGACTTGCAACTGAGTTATTTCTTTCCGATGCAGTTTGCGGGTTCTATTTTCGGCACGTTTGCGACCAATGCTTTATCAAAGCGTTACGGATTTGTGTTGCCGACCGTGATCGGTTGTGTCTCGATGGCGTGCGGGGTTTTGTTGATGAGTCTCGATTCGTTTTATTTGTGTCCGGTCGGATTTTTTCTCAACGGTTTGGGTGTCGGGCTGACTCTGCCGTCTATAAATATGATTATTTTGGAGATGAATCCTTTAACTGTTTCATCGTCGTTGAGTATTTTGAACTTCTTTTGGGGTGTCGGAGCAATTATTTCCGCTCCGTTTGTTAATTATTTTCGCAGTGCGCAAAACATTTTCTTGCCGATGATAATTTTGTCCGTGTCGTTTTTTATAATTGCGTTATTGATAAGTTCGGCGGGCGGCATTCAGTTAAAAAAAGCGGACAGCGAAGACAGTTCGGTTGATTTTTCGACTCCGATTTGGAGCAATCCGCTGGCGTGGATGATTGCGTTGTTTAATTTTATTCACGTCGGATTTGAAACGGCGATGGGCGGATGGTTGGCGACCTATACGCAAAGAATCGAGGCAAATACGCTGATTGCGTGGTTGCCGCCGATAACTTTATATTTTCTGTTTTTTGTAATCGGGCGCGGAGTTGCACCGATTTTCTTCCGGTATTTTAACGATAATCAAGTGCTTTTATTTAATCTGGTCGTTATATTTATCGGCGCCGTTGTTTCGTTTACGACTGCGAACGGGATTATTTTAAGTGTCGGCGCGGCAATCGCAGGTTTCGGCACGTCTTCGGTTTTCCCGACCAATGTTTCACGATTTACAAAGATATTCGGACAATCTGCCAGCCGTCGCGCCACACCTTTATTCATTTGCGGAACACTCGGAGCCGCGTTTACAACGTGGATAATCGGGTTTACGTCCAATTATTTCAACAATTTACGTTCGGGATTATCAATTTTATTTGCAAGTTGCGTGGCGTTAATAGTTTTGCAAACGATTTTAAGTTTGAAAAGCGACGTAAAAAACTAAGTTGCCGATTAAACCCGAACGACGAAAAAAGGCGCAACACATTTTAGAAAAACCGAGAAAACTCTGCTTGCCAAATACCACTTCGTAACTTTTAGTTTTGTCCGCGTTTATCTGCGCTTTTAATTTTGATATGATAAACGCTATGATTTTACGCAGTTTTTTTGTTCTCCTTGTCGCCGTTACTTTATTCAACACCGCTATTTTTGCCGGCGAACCGACTGTCCGGATCGGACTTTCGACCAACGCGCGTTCGGTTTCGATTACAACAACAGATTCTTCGCTCGTTTCGGTTTCTCCGCAAGAACAACCGCGAAATCTTGCAACTGCAAAGGTTACAGTTTCGCCGCGCGCGTATCGTCCGCCTGTAATTGAAAAGTATCGGTTTGAAATTCCGAACATCACAACCCGCGAAGAAGCCGATCAAATTGCCAAAGACGCGAAAGAAGCGATGAGCGAAACTGCAACCGTTATTTTGGACACAAAGACGAATACTTTCCGCGTTAAAATTGATGAAACATTTGATTCGATTGAAGAAGCGAACGCCTTTAAAGATACTTTGACGGAAAAAGGCTTTGACGATGCGGAAATGATGACCGACCGAATTACTCTGCCGTCAACCGAAGCAGTTTTGCTCTCGCAACAGGTCAACACAAACTCAAATTCCGAAGTCCGAAGTTTAATAAAACCAACGGTTATGAGCAATCCTGTTTCGACGGAAGGCGTTGCGGTTGATTCAAACTTGAAAGAAATCATTGTTTCGGGCGGCGGAGAAAAATTTTCGTCGTTTAAGCCGATTGCATTCGGTTCGCTCAACGAACGAAGCACGCCGATTAAAATTAACGGCAAAGCATATCGCGGAAAAGTCGAGGTTTTTGTAAATTCACGCGGAACTTTAACGGTTGTGAACGTGGTTTTGATGGAAGATTATCTACGCGGAGTTGTTCCGAACGAACTTGGTTTACCCGAATTAGAAGCCCAAAAAGCTCAAGCAGTCGCCGCACGAACTTACGCGTGGGCAAACTTTAACGGATTTGAATCGCAAGGTTTCGATCTGTTGCCGACAACTCGTTCGCAAGTTTATCGCGGTTATTCGTCCGAAAATTCAAACGCAAACAAAGCAATTTCAGAAACAAACGGAATCGTTGCGATGTATCAAGGCAAACCGATAAACGCAATGTACACGTCAACTTGCGGCGGTCGGACGGAAAATGTGGAAAACATTTACGATCACGACGAACCTTATCTACGCGGCGTGGAATGTTCAATCGAACATAAGTATTTCGACATTTTTTCAATTAAAACTTCGCGTGATTCGGCTCGTATAAAGGACGAAAATAAACTTCCGCTCGTCCGCGAAACATCGCTTTTGGCGATTAGCGGTTTTACAATCAACGCAAATCGTTTCAGCGACGAATGGTTTGACGCAACGCCGACAAACCCGGAATTGCAAGCGTGGTTTTCAACAGTTTCAGCTAAAATTCCGCGTCCGACAATCCAAATGCCGACTGTGCAGACAAACAGTTTACCGTTGCCGACAACTTCGCCGACACCGATTCCAACGCCGCAACCGACACCGTTTCCGCTTCCGGCATTTCCGACCGACGCAAAACCCGCGAATGTCGCAAACTATTTAGCAACAATCCTTTACGGACAAGGTTACGCCGATACTTTGATGAGCCAAGCCGATGTTGATTATCAACTTTCGTTCGACGACGGCAAAGATATTCCCGCAAACGCCCGTGCAAACACGGCAATTTTAATCCGTGACGGCTGGCTTTCGCTCTATTCGGACGCAACCTTGCGACCAAATCAACCGATGCCGCGTTCAAAAGTCCTGCATTTAATCTATCGTTTGGCGACCAAGAAAAATTGGTTAAGTTCATTGCAAACCGGCACAACCAAATCATCGGTTGACGGCAAATTGATAATAAAATCGGGCAAATCCGAAAAACAATTAACGCTGAAATCGGACGTTTATCTGTTCCGACAATTCGGCGAAAGTCTTTATCAAGTAAAAGAAACGGCATTAGTTGGCGGAGAAAGCGTCAATTATCAAACAAATTCACTCGGCGAAGTTACATATTTAGAAGTAAAACCGACCACATCGGCAACCGTTCCCGACCGCGTTTCTTCGTTTTCTTTATGGAACACAAATTTATCGCCGTCTGCCGTGCAATCGCGTTTGGCACGATATGTTAAAGGTTTCGGTAGTTTGATTGATGTTCGGGTTTCAAAAATCGGAGTTTCTCGCCGAGCAATCGAACTTGAAATTGTCGGCACAAACGGAATTTTTAAACTGAATCGCGGCAAAATTCGTTCCGCATTAAAATTAAAAGAACAACTGTTTGTGATGAACAAAAAATACGATGCAAACGGTCGTGTAACGGCATACAATTTTACGGGCAGAGGTTGGGGACACGGAATCGGAATGTGTCAATACGGTGCTTACGGACTGGCAAAAATGGGCGTAAAGTATGATAAAATTCTGAAACATTATTATTCGGGAATTGATTTGAAGAAAGAATATTAGTATGAAATTTAGTGAAAGAAAAGGTTATAGAGAAGTTTCACAAATTCTTCAAAAAGAGTTTGTGAACGAGGATTTGAGAATTGCTGTATGGAATATTTTTTATTCTTTAAAGTTTAACAAAACTTACTTTGCTAACAATGGTTGGGTAGTTGATGCACCACAAAACAATTACTCAGCAGATTCTATTGGAAAGTTTAGCCAACGTTTTTGGATGTTTTATGAAATGCCTCTCGATAAAAGACCATCAAGCTGTAATGAAGTTATTAGAGAATTTAGAAGACATCTTTTGGATTTAAATTGGTATGATTTCTATGATTTTATTGAATTTAGTCTTAATTATTTTGATGATACGTCAATTATAATGTCTGTTAATAACGCTTTAGAAAAATACTTGTCTGCATATAGATTTATAAATAATGTAATTGTTGAAATAACAGACACGCAAGAAATTGAAATGTTGGAAGAAGTTTTAACTGACGAAGATTTTCCAAATGTAAATATTCATCTCAAACGAGCATTAGAATTATTAAGCGATAGAAAAACTCCCGATTATCGAAATTCAATTAAAGAATCAATTTCTGCCGTTGAAAGTATTGCTAAGGAAATTGTTAAAAAGCCTGATGCAGAACTTGGAAAGGCATTAGCAGAGTTAGAAAAATCAGGGAAAATACATCGTGCTTTGAAAAGCTCATATTTGAATCTTTACGGATATACAAGCGGAGCAGACGGAATAAGGCACGCTTTGATGGAAGAACCGAATTTAACGGCTGATGATGCAAAGTTTTTCTTATTGACATGCACTTCATTTATAAACTATTTGAAATCAAAAATGTAAATAACAATTATGAAACACGAAGATATTTTCAAAACCGCCAGAAAACTTATTGACGAACGCGAACTTGCCGAAGAAAATCTTGACACGGCACACGATATGCTCGTTGAACTTACAGAAAAAGATTCAACTTGTGATTGGGCGTTTGGTCTGCTGTCTGAAATTTATTATTGGTCGGGCGAATATGCCGAGAGTGGCGACAAATTGTTCAATTTTGAATACGGCGTTGATTACGGCAAGAAAGGCGTTGAAGCAAATGAAGATTCGCTCGAAGCAAATTTTTGGCTCGCGGTAAATTACGGCAACTTCGGCACGGAAAAAGGAATTATGAAAAGCCTTGAACTGATTAAGCCGATAAAATTTCATTGCGAACGCGTAATCGAATTGGACGAAAGTTATTTTTACGGCGGTGCGTACCGAGTTTTAGGCAGACTTTACAACAAAGCACCGGGTTTTCCGTTCTCAATCGGCGATAACAAAAAGGCTGTTTCTTGTATGGAAAAAGCGTTGGAATTTGGTCCGAACTTTTATCTGAATCATATTTTTATCGCCGAAGCATACATTTCCGGCTCAAATAAAACTAAGGCGAAAGAACATCTTGATTGGATTATCAACGCACCGCTCAACAAAAATCACGAACGCGAAGATGAAGGCTACAAGGCAGACGCGGAAGCAATGTTGAAAAAACTTTAGGATTTATATTTTCAGATGAACACATTTATCGACCTGTTTGCGGGAATCGGCGGATTTCGATTTGCATTGGAATCGTTTGGGTTAAAGTGTGTTTTTTCGAGCGAAATCGATGTTCACGCCCAAACGACTTACAAAGCTAATTTCGGCGAAATTCCGCACGCCGATATTACTGAAACCGATGCAACCAAAGTTCCCGCACACGACATAATTTGCGGCGGTTTTCCGTGTCAGGCATTTAGTATTTCAGGCAAACAACGCGGTTTTGAAGACACTCGCGGAACTTTGTTTTTTGAAATTGCCCGAATTGCCGAACATCACCGACCAAAGGTTTTATTGCTTGAAAACGTCAAAAACTTCGAGCGGCACAATGACGGAAAAACGCTTGAAACGGTTACGGAAACTTTGCAGAATCTCGGTTATAGTGTTTTCCGAAAAGTACTGAACGCAAATAATTTCGGGTTACCGATGATTCGGGAAAGAATTTATATCGTGGCTTTTCGCAAAGATTTGAAGGTGCAGAATTTCAATTTTCCCGACTCGCAAAATAAACAAGTTTCGTTAAAAACTTTTTTAGATTCAGACGCAAAAACCACCGATTACGTCATCAATCGAAGTGATGTGAAAATGTTCGGTAAGCAATTTTTGCCTGAGACATTGCCGCCGAAACCTTTGCAAATCGGCATCATCAACAAAGGCGGACAGGGCGAGCGAATTTATCACGAACTCGGACACGCCGTTACACTTTCCGCGCACGGCGGCGGCGTTGCAAGCAAAACAGGCGCGTATTTGGTCAACGGAAAAATTCGCAAACTTTCGCCGCGTGAATGTGCGCGAATTATGGGTTTTCCCGAAGATTTTCAAATCCCCGTGAGCAATGCGCAAGCCTATAAACAATTCGGAAACAGTGTGGCAGTTCCCGTGGTCAAAGCTGTTTTCGCGCAAATACTCGCAACCATCGGAGAACAGTTCGGACGCGGAAAACGCTTTGCAAACTGAAATAAATTCGCCGATAAACTCAATCATCCAAGTGAAAAACCGCTCCCATATTGCGATTGAAAACCAAGTCGGCGACAGACAATTTGCGCGGGTAATTCGTCCGCCGGTTGATAAAAGAACCAAGATGTTACATATTAGATGTCGGACGGATTATTCGGCATCTTTTTATTATGAACGAAAGAAAAATCAGAGTTTTAGTGGCAAAACCCGGACTTGACGGACACGATCGCGGGGCAAAAGTTGTCGCCCGCGCGTTACGCGACGCGGGAATGGAAGTAATTTACACAGGTTTGCGGCAAACGCCCGAAATGATTGCTTCGGCGGCGTTGCAAGAAGACGTTGACGCGGTCGGAATCTCGATTTTATCGGGTGCGCACAACACGCTTTGTCCGCGAATTATCGATTTAATGCACGAAAACGGAATGGACGACTGCATCGTTTTTGTCGGCGGAATTATTCCCGATGCCGATATTCCGTTTCTTAAATCGAAAGGCGTTGCCGAAGTTTTTCTGCCCGGAACATCAACCGAAGACGTGATACAACTGTTACGCGAGAAAGTTGCATCTAAAAATTAACTGCCCCAAATAGTTAGAAATACAGGAGAAATCATGAAAAAATCATTTATAACGGCGATCGCTTTAGGATTAGTTTTCGCTTTCGGTGCAAACGCACAAATTATTGAAGGTTCAAAACAAGTTGCGAAAGGAACAAAAAAAGCAACGGTTAAAGGTGCAAAGGCAACAAAAAAAGCATCGGTTAAGGTTGCTAAAACTACCAAAAAGTATTCGGTTAAAGGTTATAAAGGTACGAAAAAACTTGTGAAAAAAGTTTTCTAAACTACCGCAAAACTTGCTATAATCAAAATTGGGCTGATAATCTCGGCTCAATTTTTTTATCTTCAAAATCTCTCTAATCCAAATTATATGTCAAAACTTCTCCGAAAATCGTTGTTTTTCAGCGTCATTATTTTCACACTTTCAATTATCGCCAACGCACAATCAGACGAAAATCCGCAACCGAACGTTATAATCGTCGGTGCAAAAAAGACGGCACAAGTTGTCGGCAAAGGTGCGGTTATAGTTGTTGGCGAAACTGCAAAAGTTGCTTGGAAAGCAACCAAATTCGCTGCCGTTGAAGTGATTGAGCCAACCGCGAAAGTTATTGTCGTCAAAGCTACGCCGAAAGTTACGGCATATTTGGTCAAAAACAGCGTTGTCATCATCAAAACTGCCACACCAATCGCTAAGAAGTTGCTTTTAACTTACTTAAAATTATAAACTTCGTATGTGCGAAAAAACATCATCGAATTAATCTTCAATATTGCGAAGGAAAGCGACGCTTTTGATAGACTTGAAAATCATCTTTTAGAGCTATCACACGAAAATTTAAGGACTAATTTAATTGCTTGTGGTTATTTACCTGAAGTATTTGGTGAAAATAGTTCAGAAGAAAAACTATGGGGAAAATTTTCTGATATTTTACTTGCAAAGTCCCTAAATTTTCTTAGAATTGAAGCGGAAGTTTTAGTGGAAAGAGGAAATTCAGCAGATGTTCGCGGTAACACCAATGATTATACAATTGTTGGCGATGCAAAAACTTTTCGTGTTTCAAGAACCGCCGTTAACCCAAAAGATTTAAAAATTCCCGCTCTGAATGAATGGAGACGTAATGACACTTTTTCTTTGTTAGTTGCACCTTTGACTAAATTTCCTACCCAAAGAAGTCAAATCTATGAACAAGCTATTCAACATAATGTAACATTGCTTTCTTATCCACATCTTGCATTTATGCTTAATTTTTATAATCAAAATAACTTGCAAACTTTATGGAGTATAGGTAACACTATAAGTCAAAATAATGAAAGAGATACTTGGGAACAAGCTAGAATTTATTGGTCTCGCGTTGACAACATAATTTGTGAAATTTTTGGACAGCCACTTGAAACTTTAAATGGATTTAAACAAGATGAAATAAACAAAATTAATGAAATTAGCAACGAAGCATTGGTTTTTTATCAGAATAAAAAAGAAGAAATCGCCAAATTATCGAAAAAAGAACTAATCGAACGCTTAATAAAATCAGAAAAGATTGGTTCAAAAATAACACGTTTTACAAAGCGATAAAGCTATGAATAATCAATACTTAAACAAAATCACCAACGCCGATTGTCTTGAACATCTGGCAAATTTGGACGCTGAAAGTATTGATTTATTTTTGTCCGATATTCCTTACGGCATCGGTTTGGACGATTGGGACGTTTTGCACAATAACACAAATTCGGCGTATTTGGGCAGTTCGCCCGCACAGGAAGGAAAATCGGGTTTTAAACGTCGCGGAAAACCGATAAACGGTTGGAGTTCGGCGGACAGAAACATCGGCAAAGAATATCAAGCGTGGTGTCAAAAATGGACGGATTTAGTTTTCCCGAAGATGAAAGAAGGCTCATCGCTGTTCGTTTTCGGTGCCAGACGCACGCTTCATCGGGTTATCAACGCCTTTGAAGATTCGGGATTTTTGCTGAAAGACGTTTTGGCGTGGAAGAAAAATTCTGCCCATCACAGAGCCGCACGTCTGACAAATGTCTTGGAAAAACGCGGTTTGGACAAAGAAGTTGAAGAATGGCAAGGTTGGCGACTCGGCAATTTAGCACCGATTTATGAGCCGATTGCGTGGTTTATCAAGCCGTATAAAATTACGATTACCGATAATATTTTGAAAAACGGCGTTGGTGCGATCAACCTTGAAGACTGTAAATTAAACGGTTCAAGTCCGACAAATTTGCTTGAATTCGGCTTTGCGGCAAACGAAACACGAGTTCACGAAGCACAAAAACCGCTTGAATTGATGCAGTTTTTAATCAAACTGACAACGCGGGAAAATCAAATTGTGCTTGATCCGTTTATCGGAAGCGGAACGACTGCGGCGGCGGCAAAAAGTTTGAAACGAAACTTTATCGGCTTTGAAATCAGTCAAAATTATTGCCGCATTGCAGATGAAAGATTAGAAAATGGTTACATTCAACCAAAACACAAAACGGCTAAAGCGTTGAGTTTATTTGATTTATGAAACAAAAAGTAAGAGTTGCCGGCGGACAAGGTTTTTGGGGCGATTTGCTGACAGCACCTGTCGAACAAGTGCGTCGCGGACAAATCGATTATTTAATGTTGGATTATCTGGCGGAAGTTACGATGTCCATTTTGCAAAAACAGCGTTCACGCAAGCCCGAAATGGGTTACGCGAGAGATTTTGTTGACCTGATGCGGGAAATTTTGCCCGATTGTGTTGAGAAAAACATCAAGGTTACGGCAAACGCGGGCGGCGTAAATGTGCTTGGTTGTGCCGAGGCTGTCCGCGAAGTTGCGAAAGAACTTGGTTTATCGGGAAAAGTAAAAATCGGCGTGATTACGGGCGATGATATTTTAGATAAATTGGACGAATTTTTGGCAAACGGCGTTGAAATTTTGAATATGGAAACGGGCGAATCCTTAAAAACAATCCGCGACAAAGTTCAATCGGCGAATGTTTATCTTGGTGCAAGCGGGTTGGTTGAAGCACTTAACGGCGGTGCGAACATTATAATCGGCGGTCGTTTGACCGATACAGGTTTGACGCTGGCACCGCTGATGCACGAATTCGGCTGGTCGTTCGACGATTGGGACAAAGTTTCTGCGGGAACAATCGCGGGACATATTATCGAATGCGGCGGACAATCTTCGGGCGGAAATTGCCAGTTTGATTGGCAAAATATCCCGAACTTAGAAGACATCGGTTTCCCGATTGTCGAAGCCTCGCCGAACGGTGAATTTGTCGTTACCAAACACGAAAACACAGGCGGACGAGTCAACATTCCTTCGATCAAAGAACAGCTTTTATACGAAATGGGCGACCCGCAAAGCTATATTACGCCTGACGTTGTCGCCGATTTTACAACGATGAATCTAGCCGACGACGGCGAAAACCGCGTCAAAGTTTTCGGCATCAAAGGACACCCGAAAACCGATTTTTACAAAGTCTCGATTGCATATTCGGCAGGTTGGAAAGCCGTCGGAACGCTCGTTTATTCATATCCGCAAGCCTACGAAAAAGCAAAAGCGGCTGACCAAATTTTACGCAAAAGATTAGAAAAACTCGGCTTAAAATTTGATGTAATTTTGACGGAATTTGTCGGCGTGAACGCAACGCACGGACATCTCGCGGGCGAACCGCACCAAGATATTCCCGAAGTACAACTGCGTTTCGGCGTTCGCGGACAAAGCAAAGCTGACGTTGAAAGATTCACCAAAGAACTCGCTCCATTGATCTTAACAGGTCCGCCGAGTGTTACGGGATTCGCCGGCGGACGACCGAAAGTTGAAGAAATTATGGCTTATTTCCCTGCTTTAATTCCGAAACATTTGATTGAAACGAAGGTTGAAATTATTGAGGTTTAGGTTTTACGTTTCGGATAACATATTTTCGGGTTAAACTAAGTTTGAGGTGAAGTTATGTCATATTCAAGTTTTACGGCAGAAAAATTAAAAGATCAGTTTGCTGTTGAGCAAATTTGGGAGAAAGACATATTTGCAAACGTGGAAACTCTTTTGCCAAGTGAAACTCTCCGCGAAGCAATTGATTACAATGTGAATTTTGCGATAATGCAAGGTTCGGAAAAGGCTCGGTCTGAATTTATCATCGCTCCGATTTTGTTGGAAGTAAAAAAGAAATCAAACGGCAAAGTCAGTTTGTTTTCAGGCGTTAAATTTGATGTTGATAAAAGCAAAAAACTTGACGGCATCAGCGATTTTTTAATTTCACGTTCATCTTATCAAGTTGTTTTAGAAGCACCTGTGGTAGTTGCAGTTGAAGCAAAGCGTCAAGATTTTGAAAAAGGGATTGCTCAATGTGCCGCAGAAATGATTGCCGCCGGAATTTTTAATGAACGTAAAGGCTTAAAATTAAACGTTATTTACGGTTGTGTAACCACAGGCGATGTTTGGCGGTTTCTGCTTTTGAAAAAAAATAGAGTTTATGTTGATTCAATCGCTTTTGACGTGAACGAAGACCTTGAAAGAATTTTAGGCATTCTTTACGCAATGGCACTCGGATTGATTCCGGAGTAAACCTGTCAGCCTTATTTTACTGCTCTGATTCCGAAACATTTGATTGAAACGAAAGTTGAAATTATTGAGGTTTAGGTTAAAAAGAGGTAATATCAAAGCATTATGAGTTATAGTGATTTCAAAAAGATAAAAACGGTTGTGAGGCAGTTTAATCTTGACCTGTAACCTGCTTTTTTGTTCAATAATGTGCAGAGTATCGAGCCGTGCAGTTGGCTGATTGAAACGCTGAATAAGACAAATGTTAATCTTTTAACTAACGAAAAAGCCAAATCCGAGCGAATTATTTCACCCATTTTGACTGAAGTATTTGAACCTTATCAAAATAAAGTATCTTTTTTCTTTGTAACCGCCAAAACCTTATATCGAAGCTCCGATTATCTCAGTTGCCGCAGCAAAAGACGAAAATATGGATTAGGGAATTACACTTAACCGGCAAAATTTATCAAACGGTGAAAGAGTATTTTGAGAAGTCGAAGGATAAGTCCGCAGACATTACTGAAGACGTAATGCCCCAACAAAAAGTTTTTACCCAAATTAGTGCGTCGGACTGCCGAAAAGTTCTTCGGCGATGTCCAAGTCTTTGTTTTGGCTTAGATTATTTAACGCTTTCACTAATTTATCTCGCGGGTTTTCCTCTCGTTTTT
>JANPBM010000069.1:0-23701 GCA_031430435.1 Acidobacteriota bacterium | reverse complement strand
GACGAAGTTGTTTATCGTCAAAACGAAATCTGGCGCGGAGTGATTAACCGCAAAACAGGCAATAAAAACGGCGAAGAATTGCTGGTGAAAAACTTCGCCGAAATTAAATATGATTTACCTCAAGATGTTTGCTGTGAAATTATTTGAATTTCAGTTTGCTTAAACTCTTCAAGTTTTAGAATGTTGTTTCACATTTTCACTTTGAATAAACTGCAATGATTTATCAATCGGTCTCGCTAAAATTGCTTTGTCGCCGATTTCAATAATCGGACGTTGCAAAAGATTCGGATTTTTAACGATTGCGGCGATTATTTCATCAGTCGAAGTATCTTTTGTAAAGTTTAATTCTTTGAAACTTGCATCAGCTTTTCGTAAAACCTCAAATGGCGGCGAGTCTAACTTATTCAGTAAATTACAGAGAGTTTTAACCGTGAAAGATTCGTTGAAATAATTGATTTTATCGGCTTCAATGCCGTTCTCACGGAACAGCGCGGCAAGATTGCGGCAGGTTGTTCAGGTTGGTTTTTCGTAGATTTTTATCATAGTCATTTGTTGTCATTTGTTTTGTCCTTGGTCATTCGTGAACAGCCTAAACCATTTAGTAACAATCACTAAGGACAAATTACGAAGACTATTTCAGCCCGACATTCTCATAAACTTTCCTTAACGTTTCGCTTGCCACACTTCCCGCTTTTTCCGCCCCTTGTTTCAAAATGTTCTCAAGCTCGGTTTCGTCATATTCTTTCATCCGCTCTTGAAACGGACGCAAAAATTCGACAACGACTTCGGCGAGTTCGGTTTTGAAATGTCCGTAACCTTTGCCGTTAAAATTGTCTTCGCATTCGGGCTTCGTTTTATTCGTCAAAAGTTGATAAATCGAGAGTAAATTGTTGATAGCGGGACGCGATTCGTCAAACGTAATTTCAGTTCCCGAATCGGTTACGGCACGTTTGATTTTTTTTGTGATAACGTCAGCGTCGTCGAGCAAAAATATCGAAGCGTTCGCGTTTTCGTCCGATTTCGACATTTTTTTCGACGCATCTTGCAGCGACATAATCTTTGCTCCAACCGGCGGAATAAAAGGTTCGGGAATTGCAAAGGTATCACCGAAATCACGGTTAAATCTTCCGGCTAAATCGCGTGTAAGTTCTAAATGCTGTTTTTGATCTTGTCCGACGGGAACTAAATTCGCTTGATAAAGCAGAATATCAGCCGCCATCAACACGGGATATGTAAATAAGCCGACACCGACTTTTTCGCCTTTTCCGCTCGATTTATCTTTGAACTGCGTCATTCGTTCCAGTTCGCCGATACGCGTTACGCAATTCAAAACCCACGCTAATTCAGCGTGTTCGTGAACATCAGATTGCACAAAAATCGTCGATTCAGTCGGATTAATTCCTGCCGCAAGATAAATGCGAGCCATATTTTGCGTCTGTTTTCGCAATTCCGCAGGTTTTTGCGGAACGGTAATCGCGTGTAAATTGACGATGCAAAAGAAACTTTCATATTCGTTTTGCAAATTTACCCAATTCTTTAACGCACCGAGATAATTGCCGATGTGCAGAAAACCCGTCGGCTGAATACCGCTTAAAATTCTTTTTTTCATTGAAATTACAAATTAACAAAATATACTACAACGTCAAAAACCGGATCCATAATCACTCTTGTAAAACCCATTGCAACCAGTGCAAATAAAACTAAAAACCCGTATTGTTCGAGCATTTCAAAAACCGGATTTACACTTTCAGGCAAAAAGTTTTGTAAAATTTTGCTTCCGTCAAGCGGCGGAAACGGCAACAGATTAAACACAAACAGCGAAACATTCATCAGCAACAAAGATTTCAGGAACATTCCGATCGGATTACTTGAATCCAAATCGCTTAATTGAATCAAGTTAAAAGCCACGAATGCTTTGATTAAAACAAACGCGGTAACTATCAAAATCAAGTTTCCCAAAACTCCGGCGATTGAAACCCAAAAGTTTGCAACCTTATAATTTGCCCAATTTCGCGGATTCACCGGACACGGTTTTCCCCAACCGATTAGAGAAATACCGCCCGACGCAACCGAAATAAATCCGATAATCGGCAATAAAAGCGTCCCGATCGGGTCGGTATGAGCAATCGGGTTAAGCGTTACGCGACCAAGCAAATACGCCGTGTCGTCGCCGAATTTATATGACATCCAAGCGTGTCCCGCTTCGTGAATCGAAATTGAAAGCAGCAATACAATCAAAAATATAATCAGACGGCTCGCAAATTGTGTAATCTCAAAATCCATAATTCCATCTTAACCTCGCAAATCTTGTCTTTACATTGAAATTATGCCATTCTTTTTGTAAGTATTAAACTTTTCAAATACAAATAAGTGATTTTTACAACATTTTTTGATGTAGAAAATTGCTCTAACTTGTTGAAAAATACACACTTATTAAATTAAAACAAACTATAATTTTACCCTAATTTTATGAGCGAGAGAAAAAATATCGTCGTTATTGCCAGCGAACACAAAGGCAATGATTTTTTGGAAGAATGTCAGAATTCAGGCTGGAACGTCACTTTGATTACAAAAGATAAGTTGCTTGACGAACCGTGGGCGTGGACAAGTTTGAACGAAGTAAAAACCGTCCGCGACGACGCGAAACTCGAAGATTATGTTCGGACGGTCGTCAATGTCGCGGGAGCAATTCGGGTTGATAAAGTCGTTGGTTTAGACGAATTCGATGTTTTATCGGCGGCAACCGCACGCGAACATCTGCAACTTGGCGGAATGACTTATTCACACGCCAACCGTTTCCGCGACAAATTAACGATGCGAAACATTGCCGCCAAAAACGGAATTCCGTGTCCCGAATTTGTCGGAGCGTTTAATTCCGAAACTATCAACGAATATCTTGACCGTGTTCCCGCGCCTTGGATTGTCAAACCGCGTAACGAGGTTTCGGCTTTCGGAATCCGCAAATGTGAAACAAAAGAACAAGTTTGGGCGGTTTTAAGCGATTTGGATAAACGCAATACTTGGCGCGATCATCCGTCGCAATTTATCGTTGAAAGTTTTATCGCCGGCGATGTTTATCACGTTGATTCGATTGTTGACAACGGCAAAATTTTGACGTGCGGTGTCAGTAAATACGGAACGCCGCCGTTTTCGGTAACAAATCAAGGCGGCGTTTATACAAGTTCAACCGTTCCTTATGCGTCCAAAGAACGTAAGGCGTTGGAAAAATTGAACGTCAAATTATTGGAAGCCTTCGAGTATAAAAAAGGCGTAACGCACGCCGAATTTTTGCACAGCCAAGCAGACGGAAAATTTTATTTATTGGAAGTCGCGTGCCGTGTCGGCGGCGCTTATACGGCAAATGTTCACGATTTTGCGAGCGGTTTCAACCTGTGGCGTGAATGGGCGAGATTAGAACTTGCCACGGACGAAAAACCTTATAAACTGCCGAAATTACGCAAAGAATTCGCGGGAATCGTTTTATCGCTGGCAAATACGGAAAACCCCGAAACTTGGGAGTATAACGATGATGAAATTGTTTATCGGGTTGATAAGAAAAAACATGTCGGTTTAATAGTTTGCGCCAAAAAACACGAACGAGTACAAGAACTTTTGAACAGTTACGCCGCAAGAATTGCTCAAGATTTTTTGGTTATTGCTCCTTCACGCGAACATTACGATGATTAAATTTCAGTAAAAAACTGTCGGGGAAAAGTAAAAATCGGTCTGAGACTCTGCGTCGGGCTGATTTTTACTTTTTAATTTTGCTTTGCAATGCGTCAATCGGCGTAACATTAGCCTTTCGTTTCTTATGTTTTTTCTCGACTTCGCCGTCTTCTCTTTGCCCTTTTCCGCTGACCGCAACGAGCGAAACCAATGTCAAAAACAATAAACTTATCGCGGTTGTGTGCAAAACAAAATCAAAAAGACTGTGAACCAAAATCGCAAAACAGCCGCCCAACGCGCCGACTGCAACGCCTTTTCGATAAAGATTCGGTGTTTTTATATTTCGCAAACCTGTTTTGAAAAGTAAAACCAAAAACACGCCGCCAATCAGCAAACCGATAACTCCCGCGTCCGCCGCAACTTGCAAATAATCATTGTGCGCTTGTTCGACTCGTTCCAAACCGTTGAGCGAATCAAACGGCGTGTAAGCGACTCCGAACGCGCCGATTCCCGCGCCAAAAATCGGATTATTTTTGATGACTTCAAAAGTTACCGACCAAATGTGCGACCGATTTGTCGTAATATCTTTTGATGCGGCAGTTTCCGCGAATCTGGTCAGCGAACTTTCGCCGCCGATCAAGTTTGCCCCGACAATAATCGTCGCAATCAATGCCGCCGCCATCCCGAACTTCAACACCAAAGAACCGTAATTTTTTGCCTGTGTGGTAACAAAAATCACAAAAAATATCATCGCCAAAAGACTGACCAAACCACCGCGCGAACCGCTTAAAAGTAATGCCACGCCCATCAACAAAATTGCCGTAACATAAAGTAAACGCTTGTCTTGCGGAATTCCGCCGACAATTAAAAGCCCGAACGGAACGGCAATCGTCATTTCCATAAACGCGGCGAAATTATGTCGATTGACGAACGACCCGAACGGCACCGCATATTGAACTTCCAACACGCCGTAGATTTTATTCGGACTTAAAAACGATTGCAGAATCGCAAAAAAAGCATAGCAAAAACCAAAGATTGTAACGGTTAAAACGATTGTCCGAATTCGTTTGGCACTGTCGATATATGCCAGCGTAACCGCAAAATAAATAAGCAGGGCGATAAGGTGCGCGATGATTAGTTGAGTCGAAAAAGCGTCTTGTGAGATTGTCCGCGAGATGCCGGAAACTCCGCCGGTTTCCGCCAAACTGCCGACCGGAATTATCTGAATCACGCCGTAAATAATCGCCGCTATCAGCGGAATTTGCAAAAAACTTGTGTTGAAACGAATCTCGCCGCTTGCCAAACAATCAATCGCCCGGAAAACCGAAAGGATTGTCGCGCTTGCATAAAATACCGCGATGACAGATTGATGAACCGTGCCGTAAGCCAAGGTCGTCAAACAAATCGCCGCGCAAATGATGAAAATAATGAGTTTACTTAGCATATATAAAGTGATTTGCGGACAGTTTTCAGAGATTTTTCCGGCTGCTAATCCGGCTGTTGACCACTGCTTATTGCCTGCCGATAACAAATCCGTCGTACCAAACCGAGCCGAAAATCGGGCAGTTGTTTCCGCAAAAACCGCGACCTGTGCGAAGTTCGACGGCTTCGGTGTTTGTCGGCGCGGTAAAATCCAATTTCAGTTGTTGCCAATCGTTGGTGCCGGTCGGAAAAGGATTTGTCGAGGTGATAACTTTGTCGTCGTTGGCGTTGGCAATTTCGAGATTCGGCGTTCCCGCACTTTTCAAATTCTCGGTTCGTAACCAAAACGTCAGCCGATAACGTTTGCCCGATTCGACCGTCACATATTGCCGAAGATTTTTAATTTCAACATTTGCAAAGCCGGTAAAGAGTAATCGCAAACTCCGATTTCCCTCTTTTTTCGACGATGAATCGAGCTTCACGTCAAACTTTTCGGTTGGTGTGTACCGCCAGCCGAACAAAGTTTCGGCGGCATCTTTGATCGGCGATTCAAAACCGCCGTTCTGCACGGTTTCCGCTTTCGCTTCGGATTCTTTGCCCAAACCGGACGCAAATTCAACCGCCGTGCGATAAAACTTTTTCTCGTAAAACGCTTGTAAAATCAGTTCGGAAAATATTTTGTTCTCGGTTTTTTGCTCGTTTGTGAGCGTGTTCCAAATTCGCAGAGAATCGATTGCCCGTTCTTTGACGGCGTAAAATTTCGCCAAACTTGCCTTTGCCTGCGGATTATCGACGACAATTTGTTCAAGTTTCGCGGTGTCTTTGTCATAAAATTCCCAAAGCGTCGAGAAAACTTGATCGCGGTATTCAAAACTTCCGGCGGCAGATTTTTGAAACTCGCCGAAAGCCTTTTTTTCATCGCCGCGTCGCAGATAAAAATTGCCGAGTTGCCAATGCGGAAACGAATAATTCGGGGCAATTTCAACGGCTTGCAAAAAAGCCTTTTCGCTTCCCGCAAAATCTTCGAGCTGTTCGCGGGTTCGACCGAGTTCAATCCACCAACGAAAATCATTCGGCGAAAGTTGAACAATTTTCTCGTAAGTTTTGAGGGCAATTTTGTCGTCTTTGACCGCCGTTGCGCTGAGCCAATTCGTTGCCGGATCGCTCGGCGACAAATTCAACGCGGTTTGAGCCGTTGCTTGAGCGTTAAAATCGCTCGGCGAAGCCAGTTCCGCCATCATACTGCCCAACATCCAAGACACGCTAAACCATCCGAACACAAGAGTTAGAAGCAACGCAAACGCCAAAAAGACGCGCCCGAAAATATTCCGAGAGTCAATGAATTTTATTTGTTCGATATTTTTTTCAGCCACAATTAAGTTATATACCCGAAATGAATTGGTTTGCGGAAGTACGACACGCTTCAGCTTGTCGAATAAACTTTAGCTTGAAGGAAGTTAAGCACCGCAACAAACTAAAGTATGTTGTACTTTTTCGCAAACTAATCCCCGTTTGGTATAGTCTAACCTTAGAACCAAAATTTTGCGACTTTAAGATAAAATTTTACAAATGATTTCCGACAAAAAACAACAAACCGCCGAAGTTATCAAACGCTTAAAAACACTTTATCCGACCGCTCATTGCGCCTTGATTCACGCCAACGCTTTCGAGCTTTTAGTCGCCACAATTCTTTCCGCCCAATGCACGGACGACCGCGTAAACATTGTTACGGCAACACTTTTCCGAAATTTTCCGACTCCGCAAAAAATGGCGGATGCTTCGATTGAAGAATTAACCGGCGAGATAAAATCCGTAAACTTTTTCAATAATAAAGCAAAAAGTATTAAAGCTGCGGCAACTAAAATTATCGAAAACTTCGGCGGTGAAGTTCCGCAAACAATGGATGAATTATTGACGCTGAACGGTGTCGCCAGAAAAACCGCGAACGTGGTTTTAGGCAACGCTTTCGGCATCGCATCCGGCGTGGTCGTCGATACGCACGTTTCGCGGTTGTCGCAAAGACTAGGTTTGACGACAGAAACAACGCCCGAAAAAATCGAGAAAGACTTAGCCGAATCAGTGCCGAAAAAAAATTGGGTAATGTTTCCGCATTGGATGATTTTTCACGGCAGACAAGTTTGCAACGCACGCAAACCGAAATGCGACGAATGTAAATTAGCCGATATTTGTCCGAAAATAAATGTTTAATATTGCTCAAAAACTGTGTTAAAATTTTGCTGTTAAATCGTTCTATGAAATTTGTTTGGGACAAAAATAAAGCCAAAGAAAACATCAAAAATCACGATGGTGTAACTTTTGAAGAAGCCGTGGAAGTTTTCGATGATAATAATGCCGTTGAATTTTTTGACGATTTGCATTCAGAAGATGAGGAAAGATTTCGCCGTGTCGGTTTATCAAAAAAGCGGCTTTTATTTTTGATTTACACGATTCGAGAGAAAAGCGATATTGAAATTTATCGTATAATTTCAGCCAGAAAAGCCAATTCAAGAGAAATAGAAATTTACAATGAATACAACCAATAAAACCGAAAAAGAATTAACTTACGAAGTTACGCAAAAAGATTGGGAAGAAGGTATAGCTAAAGGCTGGACCGAAGACGATATGTTGAAGCCGGGAATTTACAAGGTTCGCCGTGCCACAAGATTTCGTCATAAACCCGAAGAAGTAAACGTTATTTTAGAAGCCGATGTAGTTGGTTTTCTGAAAAAACATCCCGACGAATCTTACGAAAAACAAATAAATTCGGCACTTCGGAAATTGATGATTGAGGAAGTAAAAGCGGCATAAATAAATGAATGAAGAAAGAATAAACCGTGCAAAAATCTCGCTTGAAGGTTTAAATATCGGCGATTGTTTTGGTGAATCATTTTTCTTCGGATTTGCTGAATTTGAAGACAAAACTTTATCTGTAGAACAACTAATCGAAAATCGAACTCTTGCTGTTTCCGATTGGTTTTGGACAGATGATTCAAATATGGCGTTTTCAATTTTCAAGACGTTGAATAGCTTTGGAGAAATTAATCAAAACTATTTGGCACAAAGTTTTGCCGATTACTACGAAACAGGTCGCGGTTACGGACCAAGTATGCACCAGCAATTGCAACGTCTGCAAGAAGGCGAAAAGTGGAAAACTGTTGCATCAAGCGTTTTTGACGGGCAAGGCTCGCGGGGAAACGGTTCGGCAATGCGGGTTTCGCCAATTGGTGCATATTTTGCAGATGATTTGAAAAAAGTCTGCGAAGAAGCTGAAAAATCTGCAGTTGTTACACATACAAATGATGAAGCAATTATTGGGGCGATTGCAATCGCTGCGGCAACAGCATTCGCTTGGAAATTCAAACAAGAGAATATTCGCCCGAACCGAGCTGATTTTATTGACGCAATTCTACCTTATCTTTCGTCAAGCCAAGTAAGACGCGGAGTTCGTATTGCCCGTGACATTAACGATTCAACATCAACAATCAACGCCGCCGATACTCTTGGCTGCGGATATAAAGTTTCTTGCCCCGATACTGTCCCGTTTTGCCTTTATTGTGCGGGCGGATTTTTGGAAAATTACGAAGAAGCACTTTGGGAAACGGTTTCAGCCTTAGGCGACAGAGATACAACTTGTGCAATTGTCGGTGGAATTGTGGTTATGTATGCAGGATTGGAATCAATACCCAAAGTTTGGCTTGAAAAACGTGAAGCGATACCGGATTGGGTATAAAATCTAGCCGAAAATTTTCTTAAAATCTACGCTGACACCTTCGCTTTCAATAGTTTGGCTGTGTAAAATATCTTCGCCTTTATCGGTTGTTACAAAAATAGTTTGTCCGAAGGGTTCAATTGTCCACACGGCTTTGACACCTGCTTTAATCATTTTCCTTGCTTTTTCCAACAAAGTTTGTATATTTTGACTCGCTGAAATAACTTCAATCGCAACCAAAGGCATTTCGCTGTATTTCGGGAAATCTTGCAGAAAATTCGGCTTAATTTTTTCTCGCGGATATACGCAAACATCAGGCGTAATGCTACCGTTACCAATTTTGAGCGTTAGCTCCGGTAAGGCAATAACCTTCGAGTTTTCCAACAACTGAAAGATAATATTTGCACAAATATAACTGTGATTTAGTGACGGCATTTCTTGTTTTTCCTCTTCAACAAAATCTTCTAGTTCAATATCGGCTAACATAATTTTCCACCTTTTTTGTATTTTAGCTTATTCAACGCCGATTCCCAACTAATAATCTTAGTGAATCGAGTTTATTCTGTAATTCTTCCGAAGTTAAATTCGCGTATTTTTCGGGCAGAAGTTTGCGGTTCGAGCATTCAAAAACCGCGAGTAATTCCATAAATTCAAGCATCACAACATCACGACTCGGAAAATAATCGGTTAACGCGGCTTGCAGATTTTCGTTTGAAATTGTTGTTTCGGTTTCCGATTCTTTGGCGGAAATTTCGCCCGAAAGCAACAGAACCGCTTCAATATCGGCGGCGGAATATCCGACCATTTTCGCCCAAATATCGCACGTTTCCAGTACTTTATCGGCAAAATTAAGTTTGTTTTTCTTTGCCGAAGCCTTGCCGACCGCGAAAACTTCGCCTTTTGTCTGCGGATAGAAAAACGGAATTTTGCGGTCGATTCGTCCCGCACGTTTAAGGTCAATATCAATTTGATCGGGACGATTAGACATCAAAATAAATAAAACCCGACCGCGATTTGCCGTGTCCGACATAAATTCCTTCATCTTGGCGATGATTCTGGACGAAGTTCCGTCGTCGCCTTCGCTGTCGCCGCCGTTGCCGAAACTGCGGTCAGCTTCGTCAATAATCACGATAACTTGTCCGATTGCTTTAATTACGCTTAGAACTCGTTCCAAATTCCCTTCGGTCGCGCCAACCCATTTCGAGCGAATATTTTTCAGTTTTACGGCGGTCATTTTCGCTTCGCCGGCAAACGCTGTGGCGAAAAAAGTTTTGCCCGTGCCTTGAGCACCGGTAAAAAGCAAGCCCATCGGAACGCGGTTATAAAAGCCTTCGCTCATGTTTTTGGCGATAAAATTAAGATCGGATTTTACGCCGTCTTGTCCGCCGACAACCTCAAAACCAAACTTCGGTTCGATAAACTCGAGTAAGCCGAAACATTCGCGTTCGATGATTTCGCGTTTGCGTTGAAAGATTAATTTATCGCGTTCTATTTTAGCTTTTTCCTGCAATTCGATTGCTGTTTGTTCCGCAGTTTCTTTTTTATCGGGAGCGAGCAGGGCAATTATTTCTTCATTTGTCTTCTCTAACGTGAGTCCCGCAAGTTCTTTTGCCCGTTGCTCTCCGTGTTCCACATCGCCCAGTAATTTAGCGATAAAAACCGTCCGTTCTTCAATCGTCGCACCATTCGTTTGATGCGGCGTAAGAATCGAAGTTATCTGCAAAAGTTTCAATCCTGCGGTGATTTCCGCGTAACGCAAAAGTGCATTTTCGGTCATCGAATTATCAATTATTTGAATCGCGTTGCGGCGTGTTTCGGTGTCGGGCAAAGGAACTTCGATGACCGCAACTCTCGGATTTGCCACAATTTTCGGCGATAATTCGGATAAATTTTCAACCAATAAAATAACGATATTGTCTTGGGTGTGAATGTTCGGCAAAAACGACCAACGGTGAAGCGTTACGATCGACGCACGATCTAAATCCGGCTGCATCGAAGGATCGCCCGCAGGTGCAAGCGTTTCCGCGTATTCAAGGATAAGTGCGTTCCGCGAAGACGTGAGCGGGTTCGTTCCCGTCAGCAAAACTTCCAACGCCTCGAGCCATTGCGATTTTGAATGCTGCGACGTTAATCCGCCCAAAACATTGAGCGTATCTTTGCGTCCGTCTTCGTAATTTTTGCGGTAGCCGACGCGAAAACCTTGCGAGATGTTGAAAACACCGACCAAATCTTTACTGTGCATTAAAACTTCGTTGACCAAAAAATCGGTCAAAGAAAACATCTTGCCTTCGTGCAGAATAAGATCGTAAACATTGCCTTGCAATACAAAAACAGACGCTTCGCCGCGTAAATAACGGCGTTTTAATTCAGTTGTCCAATTTGGTAAGTTTTGTTCAGCCATATTATTTTCAGCACAAAAAGAGATTATTTCAGTTCACTTCGGTTTTTCAAAAATACTTGGACAAACAAAACAACCGTTGAAATAAATGCCGACGATAAGAAAACTTTTGCCGTCACCAGATAAAAATCTTTTCTTTCATTCCATAAATCCCGACTCTCAACGGCTCCAAACGGAGGATTGATCCAACTATACGGATCGTGCCGATAAAGTTCCAAAAGTAACCCGGCACAAATGAATAATCCCAAGACTGAAACTATTAAAACAATTTTGGTTAAACGCGAAAAATTATTCATAATGCCTCAATTCGTTCTTGTCTAATTCGTTTCATTTCCGACGCTTACAGGATTCGGCTGACCTTCGAGCAACGGAATAATTATCTCTGCCAAACGTTGTTCTTCGGTTTGTCGGCGAGATGCAAAGGCTTCGGCTTGACGCTTCATTTCTTGCGTTTCGGCACGAAGTTTATCCATTTCTGCATTCTTTTGTTCAAGATATTTTTTTACTTCGTCGTTTATTTGCTGAACGGCTTGCGAATTAATCGTTTCAGTTTGTTTTGCCCGTGTGTTAAGCATTTTTTGATAACCGTCAAGCGAACGATCACGTTGAACGGCATCCGTTACGGGAACGGTCGGCTCAACATTTTGGGCTTTCAACGCCATTTTCAGCACCAAAGTTTTGGTGGAAATCGGCTGATCCTTCAAACTCGCGTCTTGCAAAAGTTCGTTCAATTTATCGACCGTAAACGTTGATTCGTTGATTCCGGCTTCACGGTAAATATCAGCGAAAGAACGGTTTGAAAAATCGTCCGAGCCTGTTGCGGAAAATTGCGGAGTCGGAACCGATTCAACAACATTCGCAACCGTGTTCGGACTCGGCGGCGGTGTATCGGACTGCTGACTTTCTTCATCGTCAACGGTCGAGATAAAAAAACTGCTGACCGATTTTAAAAACGATGACCCGCTTTCCGATTTTCTCGGCTGTTCGGCAACTTGCTGCGGTTGTTCCGGCACTTGCGGAGTCGAACTCGTCAGCGAATCAACTTCGCGTAATAATTTGTCTAATTCAGGGTTTCTAGGCATAATTTTTAATTGAATATTTTTTGAAAATCAACTGTAATTTGTTCGCTTTCAATAATTTGCGACGGAGCTTTTTTTGTCCCTTTGCTGTCTGTAACAAAAATCGTGTTTGTAAACGGCTCAACTGTCCAAACGGATTTTATGCCGTTTGAAATTAACATTTCCGCTTTTTCAAGCAAATCTTGAATATTTTGACTTGCAGAAATAACTTCAATCGCCAAAATCGGCATTTCGGAATACTTTGGAAAATCTTTCAGAAAATCAGCTTTTATTTTCTCGCTCGGGTAAACAGAAATATCAGGGGTTATTCCCTTATCAATATTCAAGGTCAATTCAGGCAAAGCGTCAATCTTCGGATTTTCAAATAATTGCCGTAAAATTCTATTACAAATATAACTGTGATTAAATGACGGCATCTTTTGTTCCTCCGGAAATTCGCCGGTAATTTCCTCAACCTCTGCTAATATCATATTTTCACCTCAAAATTATTTTACTTCATTCTTCGCATATTCGCCTGTTGTTGTGCGTTGCGGTTTTGCGTCTGCGTTTGGGCAGGCAACGGAATTTGCACATCGTCATTCAAAACATCTTCGTAGGTCGCTTTTAATTCTTCGTCAATGTTCAGCGTCAAAAGCAGATTATTAACGGCAGACGACATATCTTCGGGGTTTCCGGTTGTCGTAACTTCATCGTGCAGAAGATTCAGCGAGTTTTTTACAACCGCCAAACGTGCTTCTAAAAGTCGTTGTAAATCTGACATTTGCAAAGCACGCGTTAATCTTTGCTTCAAAATTCGAGCATTTTGTTTCAACGCTTCCTGCACTTTCGCGTTTTTTTCGTTCTGCAAAATATTGACATTATTTTGTAATTCGCTTTGCAAACGCGAAGTTAGACGATTTACATCTTTTGTCGAAGTAAGAAAATGCGCGTTGAGCATTCGGGCATATTCAAAGCGAAACGAACCTAGTTTTGTGATTAAATCGCGAAGCAGAAAATTCTCGCTTGCGTCCGAACCTTGAAATTTATTCTCGATGTCGTTGCAGATTTGCTCGACGCTCAAAAAATCTTGACTGTATTGCGGCGGAAGTTTTTGGGCAATTTCGCGTGAGTTTTCCGCCAGATTTTCTTGTCCGTCAATCTGTTGTTTAAGCCGATAATAATGCTGAACTTGCGGAAGTTGGGCAATAATCAATGCAAAAATTTCTCCTGCCAGAAACAACGCTCCGAACGCGACAAAAAAACCCGAAAACACCATCAGCAAAAACATTATGCCGATAAATGCCAGATTCCATTGACTTTTTAATACTTCTTTAACGTAATTCGGCTCTGTTTGTGCCATAAATTTCTAATTTTTCGCAATTATCAATCGCGGAAAATGAACATATTTTATCTCTTTTCTGATTTGCAGAAAACGCGGCATATCTTCAATATTTTCATTATACGCCAAACCTTCGGCAATCAGATCGTATTCTTTGACAAAATACGCGCCTTTTCCCGCCGGCGAATCGTTCGGTTTTCCGAGTAGATAAACGTGGTCGGAAATTATCAAAGCCGATGTAATATCATGAGTTACGATGATAAAAGTATTGTCGGTGTGCTGGCTCGCAACGTGTTGAAGCAGTTTTATGACATTGGCGATATTGTTCGGATCAAGTCCCGAAAACGGTTCGTCCAAAATAATGTAACGGCGTTCTTGGATAAGTTGTTGAGCAATTGCGACGCGTTGTCTTTGTCCGCCCGAAAGCTGTACGGGAAACGAACTTGCCTGTTTCGACAACTCAAATTCTTCTAAAAACTGCAAGGCTTTTTGTTTCGCTTCGGCACCGGACAAACCGCCGTTTACCGCAGGTTCAACTAAATTTTGCAAAACAGTTCGATCGTCAAAAAGCGGATAACGCTGAAAAACAACGCCGATGTCGCCGATTTTCACCTCACGCAAAGTATTAATTTTACTGCATTTAATCGCAACCTTGCCCGAATCAGGCACGTCGAGACCTGCCAAAATCCGCAACAGCGTCGTTTTTCCGCCGCCCGACGGACCGATAATACTGACAATTTGCGGTTTTACCGGAATATTCAAAATTTTCAAATTTACATCAGATAAAACCTGCAAATCTTTGCCGTCGTTTAATCTGAAACCTTTAGAAACGTTTTCGATTGTTAATAATTCTTCCATTTTTCGGTTATCGGAATTTAATCTCGCTTTCTGCCTTTAACAGATACTGAAAACAACTTTTCGGCATCTTCGTAAAAACCATTAAAGTCACTTTTATTCAAATAGATTTGTGTCTTTCGGAAACAGCAATCGGTATTTTGTTTCAAGTATTTGCTTATTTTATGTTAAAATCAGCCCCCGAAATCACATCGTGAGCTTCGGTGATATTTGCTGAAAACAACACAAACACTAAACAAACTCGAAGCTCAAAAAAGAGAACACGCCACAGATGAAAGAATATAACGAAAAATTGCTTTTTGACAATTTAGGTAAAGCCGAAAATAATAAATTGGCGGTTTTTTCATCGTTCAAAAGTTTCCGAAACCTATTTTGTAAAGACGAAAACTGCTTGCGTTACTTGCCCTTCGCAAAGTTTCTTAACGCATTCCAGTCGGAGCGAAAATGCACGACATCGCATCGATTAAATAAACTTTTTTTAACTTTTCGGCTGACATAATTTGTTTGAATTGTAGTTAAGTTCGCGTTTAGAAACAAGTTTGTCGGCAAATAAATAATGTCAATTTACAAATATTGTTCAAACATGCTAAATTTAGATTTTTGATGAAACAAATTAAACAAAAGTATAAATTAAATTTCAAACGCCTTATTATTCAATGCGTTTCACTTTTGTTTGTGATTTATGCTTTTGCCGATATTACGGTTTTGCAAGCCTATTGCGGTAATGAGGCAATCGGAATTCCGCCTTCGCATCATCTTTCCGCACAAAATAATGAAATCCGAAAGGTTGATACAATAGTTTCGGTGAATGACCAAAACTATTCGCAACCGTCAAACCAAGAAGATAATCAAGATTGCGATGATGACTGTTGTTTTTGTTGTTCTTCGCACATTACGCTCGGCTATTTTGCATTTCAACCGCGAACTCCAACTTTCGTCAAAAACAATTCTCAACCTTCAATTTCATTTGAAAACAAACATTCATATTCTGCTTTAAATTCCCTTTTTCGCCCTCCGCGAATCGCTTAATTTTAACAACACACACAAATTAAATCGGCTTTTTGCAATTAGAAATAATATGCAAAAGGCGTTGTTCGGCATTCATTTTTATTGTTCAATTTTATTTAAGCGATGAGTTTTATAAAAAGCGTTCACGTCCGTTTCGGCGTGTGGCTGATATTGGTTGTTGTGTTGTTTTCCGCAACATTTGCACAATCGGATATTGGCGAAAATACTACCGAAATTATCACCGCAAAGCCTTTAATCACCTCGGTTTTGCCTGATTATTACAATCAAACCGACGGCATTTCATTGGAGCAACTTATCCGTTCGGCGTTTGCGAATAACGGCGATTTGAAAGTTGCACAACTTGAAACAGAGAAAGCCAAAGCACGTTTGACACAAGCAAGTTTGCGACAAAATCCGACGCTTGAAGTTGAGCAAAAAAGCGGTAGTTTGGTTGGTTCAAAAGGCGACAACGAATTTACTGTCGGCGTTTTTGTGCCGCTCGAAATTTATAACCGGCGAAAACGGCGAATTGATTTGGCAAATGCTGAAATTACTTTGAAAGAAGCGGAAGTTGTCGCAAGGCAACGTGAATTGGCGAGTCAAATTTTTATTGATTATGCCGAATCTTTGACGAGTTTGCGGGAATTGGAAATACTTGAAGAACTGCTCGAAATTGATACGAAAATTGTCGTTTTTGTTCAGATTCGCGTAACCGAAGGCGAAACCGCACCGCTTGAATTGAACCTTTTGCAAACCGAAGTTGAGCGTCTGCGTTCAAAGCGTGAACTCGCCGTTGGACGACTGCAAGCCTCAATTACCAAATTGAAATTCTACGCCGGAATTCCTTACAACGAATCGTTGAAATTACGCGAAAATATTGTAAATGCACAACTTCCGCAGTTTCCGGCAACCATTGAAACAAGTCTGACGATTGCTCTCAAAAATCGTCCCGAAATTCGTTTAGCCGAACTTGAAGAATCACTTGCAAACGCCGGATTACGGCTTATTCGCTCGCAAAGTAAACCCGCATTATCGGCGTTTTCGCGGTATTCGCAAAATTCGGCGGTGGTAAATTCGCCACGCGGACTATTTACCGATTCGGGCAAAAGTTTGACGTTTGGTATCAGTATCGGTTTGCCGATTTTTAACCGCAGTCAAGGTGCGAAAGCCGAAGCCGAAATTGCAATCAGGCAAGCACAAGAACGCCGAAGTTTTGCGGAAAAAATCATCCAAAATGAAGTTACAACCGCGTTTCAGCGAATTGAAGCAACTAACAAAGCTGTCTCGATTTTGCAAACCGCAGTTCTGCCGCGTTCACGTCAAAACATTGAAACAATCCGCCAAGTTTATGAAATCGGCGAACTGAAAATTACCGATTTACTTGCCGAACAGCGACGACTTTTGGAAGCAAACCGCGATTTAACCGATGCTTTGAGCGAAAATTATCGTGCCAAAGCCGAATTATTGATTGCCTTGGGCATCACATTGGAGAAATAAATTTATGTCAGAGAAAGAGATTATCGAGATTGAAGAAGTTGAAGAAATATCTGCGAAAAATAACGTCAAAGCGTGGATTATTACCGCTGTTATTATTGGTTTGATTAGTTTAATCGGGTTAGGTTTGATTGTCCGTAAAAGTTTTTCGAGTGCCGAATCAGTAGAAAAAACCGAAGAACACAGCGACGAACACGGCAAAGAAGAAGGTAAAGAGGTCAAACTTGAACCGGAAATACTCAGTTCGGCGGGTTTGAAATACGAAGGTGTAACATCGCAAACGGCGGTTGCTTTGCTCAAAACAACCGGCACAATTGAAGCCAACCCGCAAAAAACTCAGCAAATAACCTCTTTGGTAAGCGGAAGATTGGAGCAAATAAATGTCGGTATCGGCGACAAAGTTTCTGCGGGGCAAACGATTGCCGTTGTTTCAAGTCCGCAAGTGGCTCAAATGCACGGCAAAATGCACGAGGCTGAAACGGCTTTCCACTTATCCGAGAGAAATTTGAACCGTGTTTTGAAAACCGAAAATCGCGTGTCAGTTTTGCAAGCCAAAGCCAAATTAGACGAAACCAAAGCTAACCTAATCCGCACCAAAGACTTGGTTAAACTCAATTCAAGCAAAGATTTAATCGCGGCAGAATCTTCTTTTACCGCCGCCAAAGCTAAATTCAGCGAAGCCGAAGCCACACTTAAACGCACCAAAAAATTGATTGAACTCGGAGCAGGTGCAGGCAAAGATTTGAAATCTGCCCAAACAGTTTTTGAAACCGCGAAAGCCGAACTTGATATTGCCGATAATAATGTCAAAAAAATTCGGGATTTTTTAAAAATCAATTCGGGACGTGATGTTTTATCGGCGGAAACGGCTTATAAAAATGCGAAGGCTGAGTATGATTTTCAGTCGAATATTTCGCTCAATAAAGAAATTCAAGAAGCAAAGGCGGCAGTTGAAACGGCAAAGGTTGATGTTGCCCATATCCGCGACGAAATGCGTTCGCTCGGCGTAATTATCAACGAACACACCGCTTTTGACCATAACAAAAACAGTTCTTTGGTTTATCTGAAAGCTCCCGCATCGGGAATTATCAGCGAAAGAATGCTCAACAACGGAGCGGGTGTTGAGCCGAATCAATCAATTATGACGTTATCTGATGTTTCCGGCGTGTGGGCAACCGCTAATGTTCCGCAAGATCAGATGAAAGCAATTTTTGTCGGAACTTTCGCCGAAATTAAATTGGCGGACGGCAAGACGATAAATGCTCGTGTCAGCTACATCGAACCGACTCTGAACGAAGACACGCGGACGGGAAAAGTCCGTTTGGCGATTGATAATCCAGATTCACTAATGAAGGTTGGAATGTTCGTCGAAATCGGTTTTCGGACAGGCAAAGGCGAAGGCACAGAACTCGCCGTTTCAACCGAAGCAATTCAGAATATCGGCGGAAAATCGGTCGTTTTTATCCCGAAGAAAGATGAAACGGGAGCATTTGAAATCCGTGAAGTTGAAACAGGCGAAGAATCGGACGGTTACACGCAAATTAAAAAAGGTGCTGAACTTGGCGAAATGGTTGTTACGAAAGGTAGCTTCACTCTAAAAACACAAGTTGAAAAAGGTTCAGTAGGAGACGAACACTAATTCAGTTTTAAGTTGAAATAAGGAAATTTATGATAAACGCTCTAATAAGATTTTCGGTTGCGAACAGATTAATTGTGCTTTTGTTGGTTGGAATTATGTCGGCGACGGGAATTTTCAGCCTTGTAAATTTGCCGATTGATGCTGTGCCTGATGTAACCAATGTGCAGGTTCAAGTTTTGACATCGGCACCTTCGCTCGCACCTTTGGAAGTTGAACGGCAGATAACTTTTCCGATTGAAATTGCGATGTCGGGCATTCCGAATGTTGAAGAAATCCGCTCGGTTTCCAAATTCGGCATCTCGAATGTAACGATTGTTTTTGAAGAATCAACCGACATTTATTTTGCCCGACAATTGATTTTGGAACGGCTTTCACAGGCTCGTGAACAAATTCCGGCAAATATCGGTTCGCCCGAAATGGGTCCGATTGCCACAGGTTTGGGCGAAATTTATCAATACGAAGTTACGGCTGTCGAAGGAAGTAATTACACGGCGACTGATTTGCGGACAATCCACGATTGGAATATTCGCCGTCAACTGATGGGCGTTCCGGGCATTACCGAAGTCAATTCGCACGGCGGTTTCGGCAAACAATACGACATTAAACTAGACCCCGAAAAACTTCTCAGTTACAAATTAACGCTCCGCGATATTTACGAAGCCGTCACGCGAAACAACGGCACAGTCGGCGGCGGCTATATTGAAAAAGGTGCGGAACAATATCTTTTGCGTGGCGTTGGATTAGTTGAAAATGCCGAAGACATCCGCAATATTGTCGTTAAAACAGGCACGGAAGGTGTGCCAATTTTTGTTAAAGACCTTGGTGAAGTTGTTGAAGGCAAAGAGATTAGGCAAGGTTCGGTGACGGCTGACGGAAAAGGCGAAATTGTTTCGGGAATGGCGATTATGCTGAAAGGCGAAAATTCCCGAATGGTTGTTAATCGAGTAAAGTCACGAGTTGAAGAAATCAAAAAATCTCTGCCGAAAGGCGTTGAACTCGTTCCGTTTTATGACCGCACGGCTTTGGTTGACAGAGCGATTGCGACGGTCGAGAAAAACTTGGTCGAAGGTGCAATTCTCGTAATTCTCGTGCTGATTTTTCTGTTGGGAAATTGGCGTGGAGCATTACTTGTCGCCACAATCATTCCGCTTTCAATGCTTTTTGCGGCGATTTTGATGAAGATTTTCGGCGTTTCGGGCAATTTGATGAGTTTGGGTGCGTTGGATTTCGGGTTAATTGTTGACGGTGCGGTTGTGATGGTCGAAAACGCTGTTCGCAGACGTGCCGAAGCCCAACACGAAAACTCCCGCGAACCATCGGAACGGACAATTTTAGAAGCCTGTTTGGAAGTTGCGAGACCTGTCGTTTTCGCCGTGGCGATTATTGCGATTGTCTATTTACCGATACTTTCACTTCGCGGCATCGAAGGCAAAATGTTTGTCCCGATGGCTTTAACCGTGATTTTCGCTTTGCTCGGTTCGCTGATTTTGTCGCTGACTTATGTTCCCGCGATGCTGACGTTTGTGTTGAAAGGTAAAGTTTCTGAAACCGAAAGTTTTCTGATTCGTTGGTCAAAACAGATTTACAAACCCTCTTTTGAATTTGTGATGAGATTTCGTCAACAAGTTTTGGCGATTGCAGTCGGATTAGTTCTAGTTTCAGGAGCATTATTTCCATTCTTGGGCGGTGAATTTATTCCGCGACTTGATGAAGGCGATATTTTAATCGAAGCTATTTTGTTACCAAGCGTATCGCTAAATCAAGCAACGAAAGCAACTACGCAAATTGAGAAAGTTCTCAAAACTTTTCCCGAAGTTAAAACAGTTGTTTCAAAATGCGGAGCACCTGCTGTGGCAAATGATTCGATGAGCGTTAATCAATGTGATGTTTTTGTGATGCTTCATCCGATTGACGAGTGGAAATCAGGTTGGACAAAAGAAGAATTAATTGAAGCTATGTCGAAAAAAGCGGAAGATGAAGCACCGCAATTTGCCTCTTTGGGTTTTATGCAACCGATTGAAATGCGAGTCAACGAACTGATTGCCGGAACTCGCGGTGATGTTGCCGTTAAACTTTATGGTGATGACCTTGATATTTTGGCGGAAAAAGGAGAGGAAATCGAGAAATCGTTAGCCACAATTCAAGGTGCGGTTGAAACCAAAGCAGAGACCACAACCGGACTTCCGCAACTGCAAATTAAACCCGACAGAGCCGCGATTGCTCGTTACGGTTTAAATGTTGAAGACATCAACGATTTGGTCGAATCAATTTTTGCGGGCAAAAAAGCGGGCGAAGTTTTTGAAGGCGAATTGCGTTTCGACATCAAAATCAGGCTTAACGATAAGGCTTCGGAGTCGGTTGATTCGGTGCGAAACTTACTGGTTACAACGCCGACAGGTTTGCGAGTTCCGCTTTCTCAAGTCGCCGATATTCAAATTATCGAAGGTGCGGCACAAATTTCACGCGATGACACACGCCGTCGAATTGACGTTTCAACCAACGTCCGCAACCGCGATATTGCGAGTTTTGTTGCCGAAGCTAAGAAAAAGATTGATAAAGAAGTTTCGCTTCCGCCGGGATATTATCTGAAATGGGGCGGTGCATTTGAAAATCTGGAACGGGCGACAAATCGTTTGCTGATTGTTGTGCCGATTGCGTTATTTTTAATTTTCATAATGCTGTTTACAACTTTCGGTTCGGTCAAACAAGCACTTTTGATTTATACGGGAATTCCGTTTGCGATTGTCGGCGGAGTTTTCGCACTCGCCTTTCGCGGAATGCCGTTTTCAATTTCGGCAGGTGTCGGATTTATCGCCCTTTTCGGCGTTGCGGTGCTAAATGGTGTGGTCATGATTTCGTATATCAATTCGTTACGCGAAGAAGGAAAATCAGTATTGGAAGCCGTGCGGGAAGGTTCAATGACACGGCTTCGACCTGTTTTGATGACAGCGTTAGTTGCAAGTTTGGGCTTTATCCCGATGGCGTTGGCAACTTCTGCCGGAGCGGAAGTTCAACGACCTTTGGCAACAGTCGTTATCGGCGGTTTGATAACTTCGACGCTTTTGACTTTGCTGATTTTGCCGACTCTTTATGCCTGGTTTGAAAAAGACGAGAAAAAACATTTTGACAGTTGAAATCGGGCGACAAGTCTAATCGGTTTGATATTATAAAACTATATTATGGAAAAAAATGAACAAAATGAGCTGAATAATTATTTGCCGTATGTGGCGTGGATAATCGCTTTAGTGTCGATGGTCGGCAGTCTGTTTTTTAGTGAAGTGATGGATTTGCCGCCGTGCGTTTTGTGTTGGTATCAGCGAATTGCGATGTATCCGCTCGTTTTAATTGTCGGCATCGGAATAATAAACCGCGACAGTCGGATGAAAAGTTACGCTTTGCCGTTGTGTTTAATTGGTTTAGCGATTTCGTTTTACCACAATTTGCTTTATTACGGATTTATTGCCGACAGCATAATTCCTTGCAAAGAAGGGATTTCCTGCACGTCGCGGCAGATTGAATGGCTCGGATTTATCACAATTCCGCTGATGGCTTTAACTGCTTTTGCGGCGATAGCCTTGTGCTTATTGTCCTATAAATCGGAGGAGAAATAATTTTTATGAAAAAAGAAACTATATTGTTAGGAATAATTGCACTTTTGGTAATAATCGCCGCAGTTATCGGGGCAAACTATTATCGCAGTTCGATTCAAAGCGAACGCAAACCGATGACAACGGCAAACGCTTCGTTGATTCGTGAAGACAGTCCGACACTCGGAAATGCGGATGCAAAGGTTACGATTGTCGAATTTTACGATCCCGAATGTGAATCGTGTCGGTCTTTTCATCCAACGATCAAGAAAATTTTAAAGGATTATGACGGTAAAACTCGCTTGGTTGCGAGAATTATGCCGCTTCATCCAAATTCGATTTTAGCCGCAACATTTATCGAAGTCGCGGGCGAAAACGGAAAATATTGGCTGGCTCAAGAATTTCTTTTTCAAAAACAAAGCGAATGGGGAACGAAACACGGTCCCGCCACAACTCCGCAGCCTGATGTAAAAGCCTTGTTTGAAAAATACGCGATGGAATTTGGCTTGGACTTGGAAAAATTTAACGCGGCGGTTAAAGAAAATAAATTTGTCGCAAAATTTGAACGCGATAAAAAAGACGGGCAAGCCAACGGAGTTCGCCAAACGCCGACGATTTTTGTCAACGGCAGACAGCTTGCAAGACTCGGCGAATCAGATTTGAAAGCGTTGATTGAAGAGGAATTGAAAAAATAGACGACTGACGGAAAATATCGAACCTGTAAATTTAATTAAGTCAAAACTCTGTAAGTTGGAGTTTTGGCTTGCCGTTTTTACGATTTTTTCAATATTGTGAAAGGAAAAGTGTGTTTTGAAAAAGCCTTGAACGACAAAATTTGTTCAAATCACGATTAAGTAACAGGTCAGAATCTCCCGACACATTTCTGTAACTCTTGCACCGCTTGCGTCATAGTAATAATTTCCGATAATTTGACTTGGATTATTTGTGTTTTTCACTTCAATTTGTTTGTCGTTTCCGTCAAACTTGAAACTTCTGCCTTCCGCGTCTTGGATTAAATTGCCGTTGAAATCATAGACGTAACCTTGTCCGGTGGTGAACTGATTGTTGGATTGGTCAATTGTCGGTTTCGTGATGTTGTTGATTGCCAAAACATCATTCCCGACTTTTTGATAGAAATTTGTTCGGTTTCCGAAACGGTCGTAATCAAAAGTTTGTATCCAATTATTTGTTGTCGGTGCGTTTGTGTTTGATTCTTTTGCTTCTTTCAAACGATTGATTGCGTCATATTTGAAAGTCTGGGTAAAACTCGTGGTCGGAATTGTTGTCGTCGTCTTCGCAATCATTCCGATATTTTTAGACGTATCAACGGTCGTTCCGTCTGAATTTAGTTCGCCGTATTCGTAATCAACTTTGAACAGATTATTATAGACCTCTTGCGAAATTAAATTTTGATAGCCTTGAGTTCATAGTTGTAGATGCCTGAAATTAGATTAAATCTGAGTCCGAGTCGTTTTCTCCGATTTCGGTAACGCTCTGCCAAAATCCGAAATATCTTTAATCGGCGG
>JANPBM010000068.1:0-54260 GCA_031430435.1 Acidobacteriota bacterium | reverse complement strand
CCGCCGATTAAAGATATTTCGGATTTTGGCAGAGCGTTACCGAAATCGGAGAAAACGACTCGGACTCAGATTTAATCTAATTTCAGGCATCTACAACTATGAACTCAAGGCTATCAAAATTTAATTTCGCAAGAGGTCTATTGAAAAAATGCTGTATTTCTAATTTAACACAATCACAAAATTGACCATATTATTTCCAAAAAACACAACGTAAGCAAGAGTTAAGCAGTAATGGAAAATTAAAAATGGATAATGGAAAATTGAAGAAAAGATGTAACTTTCTGCAATCATTATCTTTAGTCAGATGATGTAGGTTTTCATAATATCTGAAAACTTTTGCTCACCTGCTTACCGCGATAAATTTGCAGCATAATGATGCAGAAAGAGATAGAGTAACGGCAGTTGTTGGTTGAATAGGGAGATTTCTAAATTCAAAGGCGACTCAGACGAATCGCCTTTGAATAGAAGTCTAAAAACCGGGAGCAATTCCGCCGTGAGACGAACACGCGCCTTGCCTGTTTTGCGCACGGCTGATGTAACCGTCATTGCAACGAATTCCACTGTTACCTTTTACTTTTGCCAAATAATAAATACCTACTCCAAGTCCGGCTAAAACGGGAATAATCCACCAATTTCGCTTAAACCAATTTTTGTTTGCGGTCGGAGTGGTTTGGTCGTCAAGTTTTGTTTGGCTCTGAGCAATGATTTTGGTGTAATCCGACGGACTGCTCAACAAAATATCAGATCGATTTTTTTGACTTTCAGCAAATACTGATTGCAAATTGCTTTGAGTCGGCTGATTTGTTAATTTAGACTGTGCCGGTTGTGCATAAGTCGGCACAGAAAATACTAACGTAATTGCAAAAATCAGCAAATAGGTAATTGTTTTTTTCATGTTTATCTCCGTTTTGTGAATAGATTCAGGAACGGCTAAATCATAAAAAAAAACAACTTACTGTCAAGCCACAACTTAACTCTCCCTAAAACCTTACTTTTTGGTAAACTATTAAATTGCGAGGTAAAACTTATGATAGTTGCGGAAAAAATTACAAAAAAGATTGCAAGTTTACCTATTTCGGTGCAGACGGAAATACTTGATTATGTTGAATTTGTTGCTCAAAAAAACCAAGTGCAAGAAGTTGAAACGGAAACTTGGTCAGAGTTTTCAATAAATCAAACAACGAGTGAAGCAGAAACGCCAAGTGAGGAAATCAGAAAAAAACGAATGAATTGGCTCAAGGCAAATCAAGCAAAATACGGCGGACAATTTGTTGCTTTAGTCGGCGATAAATTGCTTGGCACGGCTCAAAGTTTTGTTGAATGCAAAGATATTGCCGTAAAAGCCGGTATTCCAAACGCTTTTGTAAATTATCTTTCAAAACCGGACGAAGAAGGTCATCTTGGAGGTTGGTAGTTTGCCGCATCAACTTACATTTTCACAATTTGCAGAATACGATGCGGGTCAAACCGGAATTTCTGTCGCGGCTTCGCTTAAACTTAATCGAGAACCTGTCTGTTTTCAGGCTAAAATAGACACAGGTTCAACCAATTGTATTTTTGAACGTAAAATCGGCGAAAAACTCGGGTTAAAAATTGAAGAAGGTTTGCCAAAATATATCGGCACGGCAACAGGCAGATTTTTAACTTTTGAACGCGAAGTAACGCTTTCAGTTTTAGGATTTGATTTCGATATTTTAGCGTGTTTTGCTGAAAATGAAGCCTTTAGAAAAAATATTTTAGGCAGCTACGGTTTTTTGATGCAAGTTAAACTCGGCTTGGTTGAGTATGAAGGTAAGCTGTTTATCGGTAAGTATTTAGAGTAATTAGATGAGTAAAAAAATAATCGAAAGCTACAAACGAAAACTCGCCGCCGAGGAAGGTTACGTTATCAAACGCGGCGGACAACTCCGCTTGGCGTTGTGTTATCCGAACACGCATTCGATTGGAATGGCGAACCTCGGAATGCACACGATATATGAATTGTTTAATCAAATTCCCGAAGTTTCGTGCGAACGAGTGTTTCTGCCCGACGCGGACGAACTCCGCGAATACGAAAAATCACGCACGCCGTGTGAACTTTTGACCTTTTCAGGCGTTGTTCCATTTCGCCGATTTGCTTGATTATCGGGAGCAAATTCGTTCTTTGAATAACCGATTTGATGAGTCAACTCGGCTTGCCTTGCCCGTTCCAATAACTGTTTGGTTAATTGCTTGAGCAAGCCGTTTTCACTCAATAAATCTTCCGGGTTACGATAATCCTTGATTAATTCGTCTAAAATCTCTTTCTTGATCGTCATTGTGTAATTCTCCTTTCCCTTATTTTATAAAGTTTCATTTACACAAAATTTATTATACCCTCGTTAAATAACGTTTTTATTTACTCGTTCACGGTAATAAGCATCGCCGCGTTGTTTCAGTTTTGCTTTGTTGCCGAGTGTTTGAATCACGGATTGGACTAATTCTTTGTTGTCCAGCTTAAAGTTTGCCAAACCGTTTACGTCCGCGTCCGTGTCGCTGAATTGGATAACCAAATAGCGATCTTTTTTGGTCATCAAACCGCCTAAAAGCCCGATGCCGTAAAACGGAACATTGTTGACGACTTTTCCGGCGGTCGTTTGAACTTTTTGCGAACTCGGATAAATAACCAGTATCGTTTTATACGGAATTGCGAATTTTTCTTTGCCGTCTTTGTTAAAAAACACGAGCCGTTCGTTCAAATCGTCGAACTTCATCGTTCCTTTTTCTTTTTCGCTGTAACCGAACATTCCGCCTTCATATTTGGCTTCAAATGTTTCGGGTGCGGGATTGGCAACGGGCGTTTCCACTTTTTGTCCGGACGGACGCGGTTGGGCGAACGAGGCAATCGATAAAGCGGCGATAAAACCGACGAGTAAAATTATTTTTTTCATAACATTTTTCCTTTTAATTTGCGGAGCAGCATTATTATAGACGCATTCCGCCGACGGTTCGTTGCCAAACCAACGAATGTTTCAGCACATTTAAACGATTTTTTTCGGTTTCAGTCGCCGTAACCGAAAGTTGTTCGACAATTGCTTCGACCAGCGAACCGCCGGAAACGCCTGCGTTTGCAATAATTTGCGAGTAATAATGAAGTTGTAAACCGCCTGCTTCGTCTGAATGAAAGTTCACGATCTCTTCGCGCGTCATCGCCGAAACTTCTAAACCTGCGGGAACAATCCGACGCGGAACGCCTTGCAAAGTCTTTCCGTTTTCAGTTGAACCAAGCAGTAAAATACTGATTAAAACTCCTTGTTCGTTTAAATAATCGGGACTGAAAGACGAAAGTTCGGGCTTTGGCGAAAGTCGCGGACCGAAATTCGCGTATTCGGGGTTTATCAAAATTGAATCGTAAATAATGCCGACAATTAAAGTTTCAGCCGTAATTTCAATTTTAACAAACTGCGCGAAGCCGTAATCATCGGCGTTCGGCGGCTGATTTGAATCGAGTTCGTCAATCACCCGACCAACATAATCGAGATGAGAATTTGAACTGACAATGCGAGCAATTTTCATATAAAGTTTATAATTTGCGACTGATTTCCGGAATATAATAGAGCAAAAACCACAGGAAAATTTGTCCGAAAAGAATGATAAAACTAAAAATTAAGCTGTTGACCGAAAGTTTTCGACCGCCGAGTCGTCGGTTTTTATTTGAAAAATAAACTGCCGAAATTCCGCATAAAATCGCCGGCGGCACAAACAAAATCCCCAAATACGGCACCAGCGAATAGACCGTCAACGCCCACGCAATTTCAGACATCACATTATTTTGCTCAAATAAAACTTCGTTCGTCATCGTTATTGCATAATTTCGGCAATCGCCTTTTCAAAAATTTCGAGCTTCTTTTTCGCTCTCGCAACTTCGGGATTATCTTCTTTGTAATTTTCACGCAACGCGCTCAAAGTACTCTGCAATTCTATTTTACGAACCAATAATTTACCGAGCGCAAGCGTCAATTTCGGCATCTGTGAAGCATCGAGTTTGAGTAATTTATCCAGCTCTTTGTTGATAAAACCAAGTTGTACCCTGTTTTTCTTAACTTCGGGATACTCTTCTTTGTAATCGAGCAGAAGTTCTTCCAAAGTTGATTCAACTTCGGTTTTCAACAAAATAAGTTCGGCAAAGGCAGACGTTGATTTCGCCGAATTCGCGGTTGCGGGTTTGGATTTTGTTTGAGCAAAAACCGCCGCGCATATTATCAAGATAAAAATTGTACTTAAAATTATTCGTTTCATTTATTTTCAATTTCGCAACAAAAATAACCGCGCATTTATCGTTTCACTCGTTCAACTTCGCCGGTCATTTTACCCGAAACCATAAAAAACAGCATTTTATAATCCGAAATAAACGACCAAAACGGATATTTAAAAGATGCCGGCTTATTTTTTTCGACAAAAAAATGACCGATCCAAGAAAAACCGTATCCGACAATCAAACACAGCGGAAAGTAAAACCAAACACCGCGCCAAATAAAAAATGCAAGCATCAAAACTGCCGACAATGTGCCGATAAAATGCAACATTCGATTCAATCGATTGCTGTGTTCGATAACATAAAAATCCCAAAATTCCGCGTAATTGTCTATTTTACTCATATTATCTGCTCGATTATTTTCACAATTTTCCGCAAACCTTCCGCATCAACTTCATTAAAATCGTTAAGTTTGTCGCTGTCAACATCCAAAACCCCGAAAACTTCGCCGTTTTTATCAAAAATCGGCAAAACAATTTCCGATTTCGAAGCCGATGAACACGCGATATGACTCGGAAATTCATCGACATTCGGGACAATTACAGTTTCGCGGGTCGTGTAGGCATGTCCGCAAACGCCTTTGTCAAAGTCGATGCGGGTGCAGGCAATCGAACCTTGAAACGCATTTAAGACAAGTTGATTATCTTTTTTCAGGTAAAATCCAACCCAAAAAAAGTTAAATGCTTCACGCAAAACTGCGGTTATATTTGCCAAATTTGCGACCAAATCCGTTTCGCCCGAAACTAACGCTTCGATTTGCGGCGTGATTTCATCGTAAATTATTTTACGGTTCGATGTTTTTGAAAATGCTACGCTTTCTGCCATTTGCATTGTATTCTACCGGAAAAAAGAAAACGTGGCGAAAAAAGTTTTCACTTGCTTCGCCACGTCCGGTTTATTTGTATTTTTTGCTAATTTGTCAGTTGTAAAATATGTCCCATCTGCGTTTTTTTCGTGTGCAAATAATTAAAAGTATTTTCCGAAGGCGCGAATTCCAAAGCAACTCTTTCCACAACGTCTAATCCGCCGTCGCGCATCGCTTGAATTTTATCGGGATTATTCGACATAACTTTCACCTTTTTCAAACCCAAATCTCGCAGAATTTCCACACATTGCTCGTATTTGCGCGAATCAACTTCCAGACCTAACTGCAGATTTGCCTCGATTGTATCGGCGCCTTTGTCTTGCAAAGCGTATGCGCGAATTTTGTTGATGATTCCGATTCCGCGACCTTCTTGTTGTTGGTAAACAATTACGCCTAGTTTTGCATCGGCAATCAGTTGCATCGATTGCCGGAGTTGCGGACCGCAATCGCATTTAGTCGAATGAAAAACGTCGCCCGTCAAACATTGTGAATGGATTCTGACCAAAGTCGGAATATATTCGCTGATTTTGCCCTTATATAAACAGATATACTCTTCTTTGTCGATTAAAGATTTGTAACCGACAATACGAAAATCACCGAAATCCGTCGGCAAATCGGCTTCGGCAACTTTTTGCACAGTTAAAGAGTTACTAAAAACGGGAAAGATATTTTGGTTTTTGATAATTTCTGTAATCATAGCTTTAATCGTTATTTACTTAAGTTCGCCTGACCGACTGTTTCGGATTCAAAAAATATCAAAATGAGCGGTTTGAGCGATTTTAAGCATGTGAAAATTATACATAAACCGGGGTGTTTTACAAAATTTAAATGTTCGACCGGTAAAGTGTTTTACAAATTGAACGGTTTGAGCGGTTTCACGACTTGACTTGTTTGCAAGTTCAAGTTACATTCAAGGTGAAAATTTAGTTTTCATATAATAAAACGAAAAAGGGAGGGAATATGTCGTATTTATCTTATTCAAAGAATGTGGAAAGAACTCAGGTCCATGAGCGGATCATGGCAAATTTGCGAGTTCAAGCGAGTTGGCTTGATAAAACAACCGGCGAATCGGTTTTGATAGAAGGCACAACGGAAAACCTCGGTGAAACAAGCGCTCTGGTCTGTTTCGAGACATTACCGCCTGTCGGAAGTGAGGTTCATCTTCGGGTATTAGACGAAGAAAGAACTCTAATCGATACTTCGGCGGCAGTAATTCGTGTCCAAAGAGACCCGAGCAAACCTTTAGCTGCTCTCTCTATCTTGGAAAACGTCAAATCGTGGAAAGAAGACGTTTTGACGGTAGCTCAAGAGTGGGTTGTGCGGCAGTGGAAATTAAATTACGAAGAAGAATATGTTAATTAACACAGGTTTTCATAATATTTAATAATAAAAAAGAGAGATTTATCGAGTCTCTCTTTTTTTTATTTACCTAGCGAAATGAGCGGTTTTGGGTAAAAAAGTTAGCCGCCATTAACACCAGCGAAATCCAGACAAAATCCGCCAAAAGCAGATGAATAATTTGCATCACAATCGGTGCCAACGTAACCAGCGTTAAACCTCCGACAATCATCTGTAATAAAATCAAGCCTTGCAAAACACTCGCCCACATAGTCGTCCGAAAACTGTCCGGCGAGATTTTTTTGAACCAAGTTGCCGTGAAAAACAAATAAACCGCAAGTGAAACCGAAAAAATCGGGTGCAAAATACGAAGTCGCAGTAAAATATGCGAAGTCTCCGAAAAATCTTGCGCAAAACCTTCGGAAAGATTTTTCACGGGAAACAACATACTGCTCAAAGCTGCGGTTGAACCGCTCATTCCGACCAAAAAAATCCCGACAACCGCCACCGCTAAAAGCCATCGAACTTTGCTTGAATTCTTAAAATCAAAGACGGCATCTTTGTCTGCAAACCACGCCGTCAGCGTCAGAAAAGCCAACAAAGCAAAAGTAATCACCAAATGTCCCGCCATCAAAAACGGACGACTCGGCGTGATTGCCTCAGCCGTGCTGCCGGTCAACACCAAAATCCCGCCAAAGACTGCCTCGGCAACAATAAAAACAAACGAAAAAAATGAAGTTGTCCTTAAAAATTCACCTTTTTGAAACTTTCGAAAAGCCCAAATAAGCAAAATTAAGACTGCGACAAACGCCAATCCGCTCATTAAACGGTGCGAAAATTCGATGATTGTTTTCAGTTGCGGGGCGGCGGGAATAATCTCGCCGTTGCAGGTCAACCAGTGTTCGCCGCAACCGTCGCCGGATTTGGACGCGCGCAAAAAAACACCCCAAACAATCACAATCAAGTTGTAAACCAACACGAACCACGCATATTTTGCAAATTTATTATGTTTCATTTTTAATGCTTAAAAAACCGTTTTTACTTCTTATAGATTAACTCTACAGTTTTTTTTGTCAAATTTGTCCTATTTTTGAGACAATATAGGTCATACGTCTTGACATCTGCCTCACTTTTAGTTAAATTCTCAACGTTCTAACAAAAAACAAATCAAAATTTAATAAGTCTTGAAGTATAAGATTTTCTTTTTGTCTAAGAAATGAGTATTTTTTACGTTTCTGTCAGCCTTCGTTATTAAAGCATTTTGCTTTGGTGCGGTTTCGTGTGTTTTGGTCAAATAAAAAACGGTCAAAGCATATTGTTTGAAAGGTTTGAGTTAGATTTACTTAAGTTTTTAAGAGGAGTAAAGAAAGATGTCAAAAATTATTGGAAAAGTAAAATGGTTTAACAACGCAAAAGGTTACGGGTTTATCGAGCAACCGGGTGAACAAGACATTTTTGTTCATTACAGTGCAATCGGCGGCGACGGATATAAGACTTTGTTACAAGGTCAGGATGTCGAGTTTGAAGTAACTAACGGACCGAAAGGACCGCAGGCAGAAAACGTTTTGAAAGTTGAATAAAATCAATTTGATTCGTTTAACAAAAAAAGCAACTTGTTCGCGTCAAGTTGCTTTTTTATTTACGCAAAAACCTGTCGGCAGAGTTCGTTCCGTTACTTTGGAATCGACTTATTCTTTTAACCGATTAGTTTACGCACACATATTCTTTTTCTAAAACAGAATTGTTTCGAGTTGCGCGTGTCAGAAAATCATAAGAAATAATTCGATTTCGTCCGCCTTTTTTGGCTTGGTAAAGCGATTTATCCGCCGCGTTGACCAAATCGGCTTCGGTCAACTCAAAAGTCGCAAAAGTCGTTATGACACCGATACTGATTGTCAGATATTCGTTCGTTTCGGATTTACTGTGCGGAATTTGCAGCTTTTTGATGTTTTCCATCGCTTGTTCGGCGATCGTTGCGGCTCCTTTTGAATCTGTTCCGCCGAGAATAACGGCAAATTCTTCGCCGCCGAACCTTGCCACCAAATCGGTCGGGCGATTGATGACAGCGGCTAAGGCTTCGGCAACTTTTTGCAAACAATCATCGCCGGCTTGATGTCCGTAAGTGTCGTTAAAAAGTTTAAAGTGGTCAATATCGACCATAATCAGCGAAATCTCGGTTTTGAAACGAACTGCCCGATTCCATTCGTCCGCCAAAAATTGCTCGAACCGGCGACGGTTTCCGATTTTTGTGAGTCCGTCGGAATTTGCCTGTCGGTGCAAAATTCTGTTTGCCTCCGCGAGTTCCGAAGTTCTTTCGGCAACTAATTTCATCAGTCTTTTTTCGCGTAACTCCAGTTGATAAACGCTTGTTTTCCAAATCACCAGCAACCCGCAGGCGGCACCGAAAATAATGAGCAAATAAAACCCTGCCGTTTGATAAAAAAACGGCTTTAAGTCCACACTGACCGTCGCGCCTTCTTCGTTCCACACACCGTCGCTGTTGGCTGCTCTGACGCGGAAAGTATAATTTCCGGGCGGCAAAGACGAATAATACGCGGTGCGACGGTGATCTGCGTCGATCCAATCGGCATCGTGTCCTTCCAATTTATATTGAAATTTTATTTGTTCGGACTTTATCAAACTCAAGCCCGTATAACGGATTTCGAGGTTTTTCCGTCCGGCTTCAATCGTAATTCCGTTCCGGAAATTAACCGGTTCGCGTTCAACCGTAACCTCTTCAATAACAACCGGCGGCGGCACCGAATTAAAAGTTTCGGCTTCGGCATCGACTACAATCACGCCTTCCTGCGTCGGAAACCAAAACTTGCCGTCTTTGTCCGTAAGCGTGGCGGGTTGCCTGCCGCCGTTACATTCGGTCGAAAGCATACCGTCGGCTTTACCGTACCCAACGCTGTTTATTTTGACAATTTTTCCGTCGGCGAAATCGTTTAATTCTTGGCGTTTAACCCGATAAAGTCCGCGATTCGAACTGATCCAAAAATTATTGCGGCTGTCTGCCTGAATCGCAAAAACACCGCTGTTATACAATCCGTTTTCTTCTTTGTAATTGACAAATTTTCCGTCTTTGAAACGACTCAAACCTTCATCGTAAGTTCCGATCCAAAAAACACCTTCGTTATCTTCGTAAATTGTGCGAACATAATTTCCCGTCAAACCTTCGGCGGTCGTGTAATTTATAAATTTGCCGGCTTTGAATTCGGATAAACCGCCGTAACCGCCGAACCAAAATCCACCCTTTGAATCTTCAAAAATGACGGTCATAAAATCATTCGGCAAACCGTCTTTCGTTGTGTAAGAACGCACAAATTTGTCATCTTTGAATTGTAAAAGCCCTTTGTTGGTCGCTGCCCAAACATTCCCCGAACGGTCGGCTTTGATCGCTAAAACGTGATGTCCGTCGGCGATTCTAATCCTTTCAGCCACGCCGTTTCGAGCCGTAAACAGCCCGCCGTTTAAGCCGATCCACATTTTTCCGGACGCATCTTCCCACAATGATTGCACCGACATTTTGCCGTTCAGCCAAACATCTTCGGCTGAAATTTGTTGGCGGGGCGATTGTTTCAAATCAAGCGGTTCAAATTTGCCGTTTCGATAAATGCTCAAACCTTTGGTGGTGCCGATCCAGATATTTTCCCGGCTGTCGCGATAAAGCGGATAAACCTCCGAATAATTTATTCCGTCTTTGGTGCTGTAACCGCTCACAATCTTTTTTTGCAAACGATTCAGCCCTTTGTTTGTCCCCAACCAAGTTGTTCCTTCACGGTCGTTAAAAACATCGAAAACGCCCGTTGCCATCAAACCCGATTCTCTGCCGAAACTTGTAAACGCGCCTGCTTGATACCTGACTAAACCCAAACCTTCGGACATTCTGCCGCCGTGCGCGAACCAAATGCTGCCGTCGGTTTCCTGCCGAAAAGATTGAAACTCGGCGTTTGTCAGAAATCCGTCTTTTTTGCCGAACCTTTCGATTTTACCGTTTCCAAGCAGACTTAAGTTGATTCCGCCGATCCAAAGTCTGTTTTCGTTGTCTTCAAAAACAGGCAAAGTACCGTCGATCTTGAGTGTTTCGAGCGGATAAATCGTTGTTATTCCGGTTCGTAATTCGGTGGTTTCGGTCGCAGTTATTGTCCACATCGCACCTGATTGACCTTTGAATTCCAATTTGGCGCTCGTTTTATTTTGCGTTTCGCCGGCGACGAATTTTCCGTCGATCAAGTAATACCAAGTTTCGGATTTACGGTCGTCGTCTTCGACCAAAAAACGTAAATCGCCGTGGTCGTCGGGCTTAATCAATTTGATGTAATGCCCCGGAACTTGGTCGGAAGTGTACGAAGAAAAAACGCCGTTCCGACCGATTGTCAAAACGCCGTCTTCCATTGTGGTCGCATATAAAGTTCCGTCTTTGTCGCTGTAAAGCCCTGTAAAACGGTTGTTTATGATGCCTTCGGTGTTATTTTTATTAAACGCCGTAAAGCGCACGCCGTCGAACCTGACCAAACCGTCAAAAGTCGTGAACCAAAGATAGCCGTCGGGCGTTTGCGTAATTTCGCGTAAACCGTTTTGCGGCAAACCGTTATCGGTTGTCCAAGTGTCAAAACGATATTGACCAAACAATTTCGGGCATTCGATAAAGCATAAACAGAATGCCGAAATCAAGATGCCTGCTAAGATTTTTCGGGGGGAATTCATTAGGGTAGGTTATCGGGGATAAAATTCGGATTGAGCAAAAACTCTATTTATATTAAACACTTTCAGCCGCGATTTAGTCAACATTTTTTATTTGCGACATTATTTCCGCGCCTTTTTCTTGAATTATGACATCGTAAAGTTTAATCTCTTTTTATAGCTTGAGGAATTTTTATGAAAACATTTTTTGCGGTCGTTATTTTATTGCTGAGTTTCACTTTCGCCTTTGCCCAACACGAGTATTCACCGTTGAAAGAATACGAAATTAAATATAAAGATTGGACTTACAAAACCGTCACGGACGGAAAAGACGTGAATTTGCGCGAATTTGCCAAGGCTAAAAAACTTGTCATGGTCGTTTATTTTGCGGCGTGGTGTCCGAATTGGAAAAACCAAGCGCCATTTACGCAAAAACTTTACGATAAATATAAAGACCACGGTTTTGATGTCATCGGCGTAAGCGAATACGCTTCGACGGCGGACGTAAAACTTAATTTGGTCGATAAAAAAATCACGTTCACGGTCGTTTCCGAATCGGATTCAAAGGCTTTCAAACAAACTACACCGCATTCCGGATACCGTCAAACAACCGGCGACACGCGAAATTGGGGTTCGCCGTGGAACATTTTTATCGAAAAAGACAATTACAAAAAGAAAGGCGACGAAATTGTCAAAAAGGCGTTTGTCGTCAACGGCGAACTTATCGAAGACGAAGTGGAAAAATTTATTCGCCAAAAACTCGGACTTCCCGCCGTTGAGCCGAAACCCGTAATGTCCGAAAATAAGCCGATTGAAGCCTGTTCGGACGATAAAATCACGTTGAAAAAACCGCTTCGCTAGACTTTTTCAGACAAAAAGAGACGACGCGATTATGCGACAAACTTTCGCCCGACTTTTTTGCCTCTGCGCGTCTCTCAAAAATCGCATCGTCTCGCCGGCATTTCATCACGGCAAAGCGACCAAAGTGTCAGTCAATTTTTCGATGATTTGGAGCAAAGTTTTCCCTGCATTGACCATTTCGCCGTTGGTTGCTTGGTCTTCGGCGGTGCCTGAAATCTCTGTAATTCCTCTGATGACAGCAAGATACGGCATCAGCTTCGGCTTCACGCGAAAATCGCTTTCGAGCTGAATTAAACCTGCCCGCAAACCTTGAATGCTCGCAATCACGTTTTGTTTATACGTCCGGTTTTTGTCCGCAACAGCCCGCGAAAGTTTCCCCGCTTTTGCCTCTTTGTCAATATCTTCGATTCCGCGAGCGATTCCGCCCAACAAATATACAAATTTCGAGACATTTTTTAATTGAATCGAAACTTTTTCCGCACCGTCGCGGATTTCGTTTGTCGTTACGCCGGTTCCCGTAACGGGTTTTACGCGCGTTTTTTTACGCTTTTGGGCAGTTGCCGAAAAACTCAGGCAAGTCAAAATTAATAATAATATCGTCAGTTTTTTCATAGTTTTTTTGCTGTAAAAATCATAACATTAAACCTATGATGCAGAAAAGACTTTTAGAAGTTCGCCGGCTTGGAAAATTTAGTTACGCCGCAGGTTTGGAACTCCAAAATAAGTTGGAAGCCGAAGTTATTGCCGCCCGCGAACGCGATTATTTGTTGCTTTTGGAACATCCGCACACTTTTACACTCGGTCGGCGAGCGAAAAACAACGGTGTTTTGGCAACCGCCGAAGACTTGAAATCGCTTGAGGCAGAAGTTTTTGAAACAAATCGCGGCGGCAAAGTAACATATCACGGCATCGGACAAATTGTCGGTTATCCGATTGTCAATCTTTCGCCCGACCGCGAAGACGTGCATAAATATGTCCGCGATATCGAAGAAGTTTTGATTCGAACGATGGCTGATTACAACATCGAAGCCTTTCGGATTAAAGGACTTACGGGCGTTCACACAAACGACGGAAAGATTGCGGCAATCGGCGTTCACCTTAAACGGTGGGTTACAACTCATGGTTTCGCGTTAAATGTAAACACGGATTTGAGCTATTTTAATTGGATTATCGCGTGCGAAGGCGAACCTGTTACCAGCCTTGAAAAACTTCTCGGCACAGAAATTCCGCTTGCCGAAGTTGAAGAAAAACTTATCAAAAATTTTACCGATGTCTTTGAATCGAAAGTTTTATAAAAAGAATTTAGTGCGGACACGGAATTGTGTAAACCGATTTGATGTCGGCTTCAATCTGCAAGCGTTTTTTTTCGTCCGGTTGAGCTAAAACGCAGATAACATTCGACTTTTGCTTTTTTACGCACAGCTTTTTATGTTTTTTTAACTCTTTGGCGAGTGAATCTGTTTGCCCGATGCAGATAAATTTGTGATGACCTTTGCCCGATAAATCTGTTTTGCGGCGTGAAATTATAAAAACGGCGGGCGTTTCCGCGAACTCGAAATCGTGCGCGAAAACATCGAATCGATAAGCGGTTTTTGCTCCGCGACAGGTTGCAACGCTGATTTGGTTGAATGGTTTGATGGCGTGTTTCATATAAGATATTGTATCAAAGATGAAACATACGGACAAGTTTGCAATTTAATTCGAGACAAATAAAAATCTTTGCTCAGACAACGGCAGCAGTTTTTCGGTGAACTTCACGCGATTTTTTCGGAGTTCGTCGCGCAGAGAATTTCCGCCGAAAAATAACAGCTTACACTTGTCTGACCAAGCAATGAGGTTTGGAAGTTTTTTGGTGAATTTATCCAACGCCCGACAGGTAACGTATTTGCAATCAACATTGACGATTTCTTCAAACTGTCGATTGACGATTCTCACGCGGTTTTCAAGCTCGCATTTTGCCGAAACTTCGCGCAAAAAACTTACCTTTTTCGCTTTCGATTCAATCAGCACGGCGTGCAAATCTTCTCGCGCAATCAAACACGGAACAGAAGGCAAACCTGCTCCGGTGCCAATATCGGCGAACTTTGCGTTTTTCGGTAAATACGCCGAAAGCGTCAAACTTTCGAGAATATGGCGAGTCGCAAATTCTTCCGCAACGCACGGCGCGACCAGATGCAAAATTTCGTTATGTTGTTGAATCAGTTCGTAATATGAGTTGAGAGCGGCGATTTTTTCATCGGTTAAATCAACGCCGAAAGCGTTTTGATGAAATTTGATGGCATCGGAAAAATTCACAAAATTAAATAAATTACCCGCGAAGATTTACAAATAATTTATAAAGTCAAGAAAAATAGATTTCTTTTACTTCGTGTTTTCTTTGTAAAATTTCGCGGATAATAAAATGCAGATGAGAAGACTTGAACTTCCACGAGATTACTCCCAAAGGCTTCTGAGACCTTCGCGTCTACCGATTCCGCCACATCTGCTTATCAAATAAATGTAAAACGGGAAGCAGAAAATGTAAACCGGGAAAAGTAATTTTTTTATTTTCCGCTTTCCGCTTTCCGTTTTAAGTTTATTGAGTTCGCGGCACCAACGGCACAAATCTGTCCAGCGAAGCGTTGATTTGCAAATAAATTTGTGTTTCGCGCGGAATCAAGTTTCGCCAATTATTGCCGCCGCGTTTGATGTAACCTTTTAATTTCGACGGATTGGAATTATATCCCGCCGACATCAGTTCGACGGGTCGCGCCACGCCGTTTTCAATCGCGTTATAAATCGTTTCGCTCGAAATAAGATCGTCCCAAGTCATTTGCATATAAAGCAACATCGCTTGCGCGGCGTTGCCGTGATTTCGCATTCCGTCAACAAAATCAGGCATTAAACCGACTGCGTAATATCTGTTGCGAACCATAAAATAAGTTGGCGGAATCATTTGCACCATACCGCCCGCACCTGCCCGACTGACCGAATAACGATAAGTGTTTCCTTCGTTCAAAGCGTAGAGCGTGAAAATATCGTTGTAAACGTTCAAATGATATTCATTTTTGAAACGGGCGTGGTCAACATGCTCGACGGTTGCCAATCTTTCCGCCATATCCGCGACAATCGGTTGAATAAAAACTCCTTTTTCCTTCAATTTTTGACGGGCAATATCAATCGTATTTTTGACGTAAAGTTTTCCCGCGTTGACGACTTCCGGCGTAACAATGCCGTTGTGAGCAGATGTATAAAACGCCATTTCCGCTAAACTCCCGTCGCGTTCAATCGGATATTGGACAACTAACGGCGTGTGCGGTTGATTATTTTCGTCCAACAAAATAACTTGCGTATTCACGCCGTTCGCCCTTATTATGCGAACATAAACGCTTTTTCCGTTTGCCGAAGTCGTCAAAATATCCATATCTTTGGCAAGAAAAATAACTTTCGTGAGCATCACAAAATCAATTTGATTCGTTTTATAATCGTTATACGCCAGCCGCACAACATCCGTCAGCGGCGAATTGTCAGACATCGCCGTCGGCATCGGTCGCGTTTGCATCAACGTTTTCGCCTGAGCAATTTTCGCCTTAATTTGTCCGTAATTCAGTTGCCGATAAGCATTTGCAAGCGGCAGCGGACGCGGTGTCGGTGTGGCAAAAGGCATCGGAGTAGGGGTCGGATACGTCGGGTAAGTCGGATTTGTAACCACAACGCGCGGAGTCGGGGTAACGGTCGGATAAGAAACCGGTGTCGGTCGCGGGGTCGGCGTTTGATTCGGCACCGGCGTCGGCACGCTGTTTGTAATTATCACACGCGGACGAAACGGAGTTTGCGAAGGCGTTGGGGTTTGCGAAAAAATGTTGATTGATAAAAGCGACAGAACGGCGATAAGTAAAGTTTTTTTCATTCGGGTAAATCCTTGACCGGAAAGTTTGTCAAATTTTGAAATTGTTCGGTAAATCATTATTTCCTAATCCTTTGCGTTGATTTTTGCGTTGATTTTTTCAAACGCACAACTATAGATTCGCTTACGACGCGAAACGTTGTCAAGAAAACTTATCGAAACCACAAATTATAATTATGGATTGTTTTGATTTGTTATAAGCGCAGATTTTAGGTAAAACTTATTTTGACACTTTTGACGATAACAAAATTTAGGTTATCGCGCAAAAAATTAATTATGAAAAAACTCTTTGGAACAGACGGAATTCGCGGAGAAGCGGGAAATTTTCCGCTTGACGAGACAACAATTTACACCATCGGACAATCTTTGGCTCGCCAATATGCCGAAAAATCCGGCAGAAAACCGCGTTTTATCACGGGACGCGACACCCGCGAATCGGGCAGTTGGATTGAAAAAGCCTTTCACGACGGAGTTCACGCGGCAGGCGGCGAAGCAATTTCCGCCGAAATTATTACAACTCCGGGCGTTGCATTTCTGACAAAACAATTCGAGTTTGATGCGGGAATTGTCATCAGTGCGTCGCATAATCCGTTTCACGACAACGGTTTAAAGGTTTTTCTGCCGAGCGGAAAAAAGATTGACGAAACAATCGAACGCGAAATTGAAAAAGATATTTTTAAGAGTCGAGAATCGGGAGTCGAGAGTCGAGAGTCGGGCGAAGTTGATAATTCGCGGGCTGACGAATTTCAAAATGCGTACTTAAATTACCTTGCCGAATCGTTTAAGTCGTTGTCGCTCAAAGGCTTTCGCATTGTGCTTGACTGTGCGAACGGCGCGAGCTCAAATCTTGCTCCGCGTCTGTTTGAAAAATTCGGCGCGGAAGTTATCGCCATCCATAATTCGCCCGACGGCAAAAATATCAATGCGAATTGCGGCTCGACGCATATCCAAGATTTACAGGCTCAAGTTATTGCAAATAAAGCGAATTTCGGCGTTGCGTTCGACGGCGACGCGGATCGCGCGTTGTTCGTCAATGAACACGGCGAATTTGTTGACGGCGATGTAACTTTGTGGGCAATGGCTCAACATTTACAGTCGCATAACAAGTTGAATAAAAACACGGTTGTCGCTACCGTGATGAGTAATATCGGTTTGGAAATCGCGCTTAAGTCTAAGAATATCAATCTTTTACGCACCGATGTCGGCGACAAATATGTGTTGCAATCGTTGATTGAAACACACTCTTCGGTCGGCGGCGAACAATCGGGACACATTATTTTTCCGAACCGAAGTTTGGTCGGCGACGGAATGTTTACGGCGTTGAGTTTGCTCGAAACTTTGGCGGAAACGGGAAAAAGTTTGGCGGAAATTTCGCACGGATTCGAAAGGTTTCCGCAGATTTTGGTCAACGTCAAAGTCGCCGAAAAACGTCCGTTTGAAGAAGTTGCGGAAATTGTCGAAGCAGCGAAACAAATTGAAGCCGAACTCGGCGCAAAAGGTCGCCTTTTGCTTCGCTATTCAGGCACGGAAAACCTTGCTCGCGTGATGATCGAAGGCGAAGATCAAGCCGACATCGAACAGCGGGCAAACCGCCTGGCTGAAGTTATTAAAAACGCTTTAAGTAAATGATTGCAATACTTTACAGTTGGCGAATCAAGCCGGAAAAAGAATCGCAATTCATTGAATCGTGGTCGCAAGTAACCGAGTTTTTGCGTAAAAAACAAGGCTCGCGAGGTTCGCGGCTGCATCGCGGAAACAACGGTTTATTTTACGGCTACGCTCAATGGAAATCCGCCGAAGAGCGACAAAACGCATTTCAAAATTCGGTTGAAATCAGCGATGCAATTGAAAAAATGCGTGATTCGATTGCCGAAAGTTTCCCCGAAATAAGGCTTGAACCAATCGCGGATTTTTTAGTTTCACCGTAAATTCTGAAAATCCGGCTAATCGTTCTTGCAATCCGACAGCCGAAAGTTATAGACTGTTTATGTCGAAACGATTGGTTTATCCATAGTTTCGTAGCGGATGCTGGGGTGAGGACAGTTTCCGCGAATTGGCAGATGCGGTTCACTTCCACGTGGCTTCATCTGCTCCTAAAATTTATGATCCAAACAAAAGTCGGTTGATTCAGCCGACTTTTTTATTTTGTCTCGTGATAAAATTTTGTCATGAAAAATGTTTCAATAAAACTCGCCTCGCATTCTTACAAAATCGGTATCGGACACGATTTATTGCCGACTTGCGGAATTTGGGCGAAAAAATGTTTGGACAACAAAACGAATAAAATTATTATTGTTTCAAATAAAAAAGTGTTCGGATTGTATGGCGATAAAACGCGACAAAGTCTTGAAAACGAAGGCTTTGAAGTTTCAATTTATTTAATCGGCGATGGCGAAAAGCATAAAAACTTTCGCGCGTTAGAAAAAACACTCGCGTTTTTCAGCGAAAATAAATTGAAACGAACCGATGCCGTAATTGCCCTCGGCGGCGGCGTTGTCGGCGATTTAACCGGTTTTGCCGCGTCGATTTATCTTCGCGGAGTTCCTTTTTTACAAATCCCGACCACATTTTTAGCAATGATCGATTCGTCCGTCGGCGGAAAAACGGCGGTCAATTCATCGTTCGGCAAAAATTTAATCGGCTCATTTTATCAACCGAACGGCGTTTTAATCGATACCGAAACCTTGCGAACTTTGCCGCACAGAGAATTGGTCGCCGGCTTTTGCGAAGCAATCAAACAAGGTGTCGTCAGTGGTCGAAAACTGTTTGACGAAACCGGCGATTTTTTGCAACATAATCCACTAAACCGTTTTACTGCTGACTTTAGCGATTATGAAAAACTCGAAAACTTGCTCGCTAACCAAGTAAACTTCAAAGCCGAAATAGTTGTCGGCGATGAAAAAGAAGACGTTTCTCGCACTGATTCACGTTCCCGAAAAACTCTCAATTTCGGACACACAACCGGACACGCGCTCGAAAAAATCACAAACTATAAACGCTTCAAACACGGCGAAGCGGTCGGAATCGGAATGTTGGTTGCCGCAGAAATTTCAAATAAACTTGATTTATTAAGCCAACATCAGCTAGACTTATTAAACGATGTTTTACATTGTCTCGGTAAACTGCCGAAGACAAGCGACATCAAAGTTGAAAAGACGGTAGAAGCAATTTTATTCGACAAAAAATCCGTCGGAAAATCCGTTCAATGGATTTTGTTGGAAGAAATCGGCAAGCCGAAAATAGTTTCAAGTCTTGAAATTCCCGAAAACATTCTTCACAACGCTCTCAAAAAAGTGTTGAGAACCTGAATAAGCTAATAATTACGAGAAAAAAATATATGAAAACCGGTAAAAATGAACGCGGAAGCGCCAGTACAAAAATGATAATCGTGGCAGTTGTTTTGTTTCTTGCGGGACACGCGGGATACGCATATGTGCCTGTCGCATATTGCGGGCAAAGTTTGCAACAAGATATGCAGACGGCAGTTTTGCAAGCAACGGCATTACCCGACAAATCAAATCCGCTTGATGTCGCCAGAAATCAAATCAACAAATCGGGAGCGGCAAACGGGATGCCCGCAGGCACTCCGATCGACGTAAAATCAAACGGCGGAACGGTTTCGGCTCACGTCAAATTTTCTAAAAAAGTGGCACTGTTGCCGTTCGGTTTGGGAAATTACACCTACGAATTTGATTACACCGCATCGCCCGCAGGATTTATCAATAAACAGTAAAAGGACGCAAAATTATGATTTTAATATGGAGAGGTTTAGGAATTCTCGTCCCTATTGTGTGGTTTGCGACTGCTTGTATTACGGAAATCTTGACCGATAAACTCTTTGGGACAGGAACATACACCGCTCGGTCTTTGCCGAAAATACTCGGCTCGATTGCGGTCGGGTTGCTCCTGTTGGTCATCGGCGTTGCCGTCAACAAAGACAAATATGCGGACAACAAACACTCGTTTTTTTGGATTCCGATCGAGTTTTGGGTAATTGTCGTCCCTGTCTTTACAATTATTGCTGTGATATTTTTCTAGCTTGCCGCCAAAGCAAGCCGAACTTTCATCGGTTGAATTTGCACCAAAGCCGGCGTTGCATCCGCTAACCAAGTTGTCGGACAAACGCCGCAAGTTGTGCATTTTTCGACCGCCGGACACGGTTTGCTCGATAAACTTTCCTGCGATTTTTCGTGTTCTTCCTTTAAAAATTCAAACGATAACCCCGAATCTACGATTGACCACGGCAAAAATTCGTCGTAACCGCGTTGGCGTGAAGTGTGAAACTTCGCGTCAATTTGCGTTTCGCGCAAGGCTTCGCTCAAATTTCCGTTCAAACGCGCGGCAGATTCGATGACACGCGAGATTGTCCGGTCGCCCGATGAAAACAGAGCTTGTTCGTGAGCGATTCGCGCCGACATCGAACGAACTTCGACATTCGGAATTTTCGACAAACCTTTGCAAACGTATTTGATGCGATTTTTTAACTCTTTTTCGTCGCAAATCGCGTCCCATTGAAGCGGCGTATTTGGTTTCGGCACAAATCCGTTCAACGACGGGATAATTTTTCCTGCACGTCCGAACTTCTTTCCTGCCAACAACATACGGTCTTTTATCCGCTCAACTAACTCGAACATTGCATCTAAATCTTCTTGCGTTTCAGTCGGCAAACCAACCATCAAATACAGTTTAACCGTCAATATTCCGCGATCGAAAATTGCACCGCAGATGTCCACAATCTCGTCGTTTGTCAGATTTTTGTTGATAACGCGGCGAAGTCTGTCCGAACCTGTTTCGGGTGCAACGGCGATTTGCTGATCTCGTGACGCGACCAAAGCATCGAGCAATTCATCGGAAATCTGGTCAAGCCGCAACGACGAAACAGAGATGCGATAATCCATCGCCCGCAGTTCACGCAAGATTTCGGAAATTTCGGGATGATCGCAAACGGCGGTTGAAACCAAGCCGATTTTGTCGGTTTTAGCACGCCATTCTCTGGCTTTTGCCAAAATATCTTTCGCCGGAACGACTCGCGGCGGATAATAATTGTAGCCTGCCCAGCAAAACCGACAACCTTGCGAACAACCGCGTGAAATTTCGACTAAGAGACGCTCGCCCATTTCGGCTTCAGGCGACCAAATCGAGGTTGAAGGACAAAAAACGTCTTGATTCAACAAAAATTCTTTCAGTTCGTCTTCGCCGCGTTTCATCGCTCGCCGAAGCGTTCCTTCCTTTGGATTTTGCGATGCCAACGCACGTCCGACTCGTTTCGGAACGCCTTCGGACTTTGGAATATAGTCAAAAACCGTGCCGTCTTCGTTGTAAATCACATCATACAAACTAGGAATATAAAATCCGCGACCGCGTTTTGCCAATGCCAGCAAAATCTCGTCTTTCGTGTCGTTTTCCAAAATATCGTCAATCAATTGGTGTGCGAGAACTTCGCCTTCGCCGACCGCAATAATGTCGGTAAAATCGGCAATCGGTTCGGGATTCAAGAACGACGCGGCACCGCCCATCACAATTAGCGGATCAAAATGCGTGCGTTTTTCCGCCCAAACCGGAATATTTGAAAGTTGGAGCATTTTCGCCATATTCAGATAATCGGTTTCAAATGAGATTGAAAATGCGACAACATCGAAGTTTTTTATCGGCGTTTGAGTTTCAAGCGAAAGCAACGGTGTGCGTGATTTTTCGTATTCTCTCAACTCATCTGTATCAGGCAGAAACACGCGTTCGCACGAAACTTCGGGAATTTGATTAAAAAGTTCATACATCGTGTGCATTCCGAGATTTGCCATTCCGATTGAATGCGTGTTCGGATAGCACAACGCCACGCGAAGCTGTCCGCCGCGTTTGATAACGTAACCTTCCTCGGCGGCGAGTTTTCGTTTGTAGCTTTCGATTATTTTTTTACTCATAATGCAACGTAATAGTTTACCAAAAAGTAAGGATTAAGGGAAAGCTGATTTATTTTTGTATTGTTTTTAGTTAACCCAAGTTGCCAGTTACTGAATAAAGGCTTTATCAAGTTGAAAAGCCGGTAAAAACATAAAGACTTTGAAAATAAAGCCGTTCAAATTTGTTGCATGAATCTTTTTCGGAAACAAGTTTGCTATTTCTCCAAAAGTCGTTTCGATTCGATGACGGAGCCAAAATTTGTAGTCTTTGGTCGGCAAATCATCGCCTCGCAACGAGCCTTTTTTTCTTGCCGCCAACAATTTGATTTCTTCGGTTTCTTTGGCAAAATCTTCCCAATTATATTCCGTATATGCCGCATCTGCCGCGATTTTCGCTCTTTTTTCAAACGCCGGCGGCAATTCTGCCAAACCTTGCAAATCGGCGGAATCGCCCGGCAATATCGCAAATTCGACCGGCAAATTGTCAATCGTCGTAATAACTTGCACTCTGACTCCGAAAAAGTATTCCCGTTTGCTCGAAGAATATCCGCGATAATTTTCTTTGTCGGAGACTTTTTTGGTCAACCGATTTCGTTTAATTCGGATATTTTTGCACATCGAAACGGGAAAAGAATCGATTGCGTAACGAGATTCCAAATTAAGTTCTTTCAAAGTGTTGCCCAATTCATTAAAAACCAAATGCAGCAGATCGTTGATGCGATTAAGTCGGCGAGAAAACCGCGAACGGCTCAAAGAATTGGAAAAAATGCCGACATCTTTGAGCGAAGTCAAACTTTTTTGGTAGTTTCCGCCAAAATAAAGCATCGCAATGACGGCAGTTGTGGCGACTTGAGCATCGTTTATTTGCTCTCTGACATCGGATTGATGATTCATCGCCTTGAACAAATCATCCAAAAAACAGTATATTGCAAGAGTGCTTCGGCACATTTTAAGTCTTCTTCCTTTTGTTTGTTTGGTAACAAAATTTTAGGCTGAAGACTTTTATTTTTCAAATACAGCCAGCAACTTGGGTTAATTAGAAAGCGAAATGCAGGCGAAATAGTGTTTTACAGGGTCGGTTTCAGAGTTCTTTACTCTAAAGAAAAACACCTGTTGCCATTTTTGGAAGGTTGCGAGAAGTAGTAAACAAGTGAATTTGGGTTATCTATGCAAAATAGTTAAAAATATATAGTAACCTTAGTCTTAGATAACTTTATAGATAAATAACAAGAGCCTAAGCATAGTGCTTAGGCTAAGTTGTTGATTCTAAAGATACACTCGGCAAGATTCGAACTTGCGACCCCTTGATTCGTAGTCAAGTACTCTATCCAGCTGAGCTACGAGTGCGTAAAGCAAGTATTTAGACTACAAAGCAAACGGGTTTATGTCAAGGTTATACGCCGAAAATTTTATTTCGGCGTATAACCTTGCCGTGTGCGGGCAATTAAATCGGGGCGATCGACTTCGATTTTGATTGTGCGGAATTTACCGTCGCGTTTATCGTTGGTCGGCTGATATTCGATTGTGTAAAGCGAACGTAAATCTGCCGCGACTTCGCCGAAAAATTTTCCTAACTCTTCTAAACGATTGATTGTATTGAGTTTTCCGCCACTTCTGTCAGCTAAAGCTTGCATTCTGCTTCTGGCGGCTGAATACATTGCATACTGCCTTGGCGTTGGTTCCGCTAAACGTTTCGGGTCGCCTGTCGGCAAGGCAATCGGGAAAATTGTTACGCCTTGCGTATCGGCGTTATTCAGAATTTTACGCAAGGTTTCGCTCTGTTCGGGGTTGATGGCGGTCGGAACTTGGGTTTCATCAAATTTCGACAAAAAACTGCGATCTTTGTCTTGTAAATTTGTGTCGATTCCGTCGGTCAGACAAATTATCGCTTTTCGGCGATTTTTTTCTTTTGAAAGTTTTTCCAACGCAAGTTCCAAGGCTTTGTAAAATTGCGTTTTACCGCGTCCGTTTGCCAGCGTAATCGAGTTTGCAATGACTCTGCGGTCGGACGTAAAGTCATTGCGAAGATTAACTTTGTCGTAAAATTCAATTACCGCAATGCGGTCATCGGGCGAAAGCGAGTCGATAAAACGATACGCCGATTGTTGGATATTTTGCCGAAAACTAAGCGTCGAACCACTCATATCGAGCATCAAAACAACACTGAACGGTGTTACGGTCGGCTGAAAACTTAAAATATTTTGCTTTATTCCGTCTTCAAAAATCGTAAAATTATCTTTGTCGAGCGTGGTTATCGCTCTGCCTTGTCGGTCGGAAACGCCGACATTCAGACGCACAAGCGTTGTCTCGACTTTAATCGGATCCTCGTCTTGGGCAAAAACATTTAAGCAAACCGCGAAAATGATAAAAAATAATGTAAAATATCGCATATTAAATTATACAAAGTATAGACGCAGAAAGGAAAGATACGGTTGCACGATGACATTGGCAAAAATATATTAACAAACCGAAAAATCTAGTTTATAATAGTTTTTTACACCTTACTTGTGAGAAAATATATGTTTGTGAAATCAAAATTTTGTTTGGAATGTGATGAAAAACTTGAAAGTTATGATGATAATTTTTTGGTCCGAAGCAATTACTGCGAAATCTGCAAACCAAATTTTCGTTCAAAAGAGGTTTTGAAAAGAAGTATTTTTATGGGTTTTGCGATTATTCCGACTATTTTCGGAGTCGGGGTTTTGTTGCAAAAACCGGCGGAAAAACCTTTGAGCGTGGCGAAAACTGAAATTGCGAGCATTGCGCCTGTGCCAAAGCCGTCACAAAAAGTTGAAAATAACCGACCGAATAACGCCGCTCAACCGAAAAATGTTGAAGCGAATCAACAAATTGCGTTATTATCAAAACAACCCGAAACGCAACCGGCGAAACAAACGTCGGATAAAAAGACACCGCAGATTGTCCGGGAAGTTTCGCAAAGTTTAGTGCCTGAAGTCGTCTATCTGTGTGGTGCAAAGACAAAAAAAGGAACGCCTTGTTCGAGAAAAGTAAAAGGAAGTGTGCGGTGTTGGCAGCATTTGGGACAAGAAGCAATGTTGCCTGCGAAAGAGCTGAAAATACAATAATTATGAAATCTTTATCCCCGAATACGTTGTTGCAAAACCGCTATTTAGTCGTAAATTTAATCGGCAAAGGCGGAATGGGCGAAGTTTATTTGGCGATTGACCAACGGCTTGGAAGCCACGTTGCACTCAAACGTACATTTTTTACCGACGACGAAGTTTTGGCGGTCGCCTTTGAACGCGAAGCCCGAACTTTGGCGAATTTACGTCATAAAGCATTAACCAAAGTCAGCGACCACTTCAATGAAAACGGCGAGCAGTTTTTAGTGATGGAATATATTTCCGGCGAAGATTTAACCAAGCGTTTGGGGCTTTCAAAAAAATCTTTTCCGCTGAATTGGGTTTTGTTTTGGGCGGACGAATTGCTTGACGCGCTCGCCTATCTGCACACCCAAGAACCGCAAATTATTCACCGCGACATTAAACCGCAAAACTTGAAACTGACGAGCGATAATCACGTTATTTTACTTGATTTCGGTTTGGCAAAAAACTCGAGTACCACGGTTCAATCAACCACCAGCGGGAGCAGCATTGTCGGTTACACGCCGCATTATGCTCCGATGGAACAAATTCGCGGTTTAGGAACATCGCCGAAAAGCGATATTTACTCGCTTTCCGCCACACTTTATCAGTTAATGACAAATGTTGTTCCGCCTGATGCCCTGAGCCGCGCGGACGAACTTTTGAACGGAAATGCGGATTGCGTAAAGCCTTTGAACTTTCTTAATGCCGAAATCCCCGTCTCGATTTCAAACGTAGTTTTGAAAGGAATGGCGTTGCGTCCCGACGACCGTTATACCGATGCCCGCGAAATGCAAGTGGCTTTGCGCGAAGCCTTTGCAAATCAGACAAACGCGCAAAGTCAAGAAATTCCGCCGTCGCAAATGGAAACGGAGCAATTTACCTTTCCGGTCATTGCCGGGCAAACTGATTTCAGCGCCACGATGCAAATGGATTCGGATTCGATTGGCGACAAAACCGAAGTGATGCTTACTCCGATTGGCGACAAAACCGAAGTGATGCTTACTCCGAGTTTTGAGAAGACGGAAGTAATGTCGATTCCGAATTTTGACACCGCCGAAAACATTCCGATCGGTGAAAAGACGGAAATAATGCCGATTTTTCCGCAGGTCGAACAACTTCCGGCGGATAATGTAACTGTTCCGTTTATCAATTTCGATAAACAAACACCGTTTGTCGAAACGGCTCAAACCTTTGATTCCGCATCGCAAGAATTGCCGCAAACCGAGCAGATTCATCAATCGCTTACGCCCGGTTACGAAGAACCGCAAGTAAATGAATCGGCGTTTGAACCCGTGCCGCTTGCCGTTACGCCCGCAAAGCAAAAATCTTCGAGCAGTAAAATGTTTGCAATTTTAGGAATTATCGGTTTGTTTGGTGTTTTGGCAATCGGCGGCGGCGGAACGGCTTGGTATATGTTAAAAGATAAGGCGACGGTTGAAGTAACTCCAACGCCGAAAGTAACGCCGCAAATTGAAAGTTCAACGCCGACTCCAACGCCTGAATTGCCGATTGAAGCTAAAACGATTACGAATACAAACAGTCTTGGAAATACTTCGGTCAATAATGCAATCGCCGATCCGAAAAAAGTTGACGTAAAACCAACGCCGAATTCAACGCCGACCATCAATGTCGAAAAGCCGAAATCAACGCCGACACCGTTTGTTAAACCTGATGCGCCGCCGGCACAGACACCGCGACCTGCGCCTCTCGCCACAAAAACGCCGGCTCCGTTGACTCCGCCGAAAAGTACTCCGACACCAAAGAAACAGCCGACGGTAAAACCGGAAATTTTTTAGTAATCAAGAGGGAAAAATGTTTAGAAAAAGTTTATTTTTAACAGTTATGATGATGCTTTTGATTGGAACTTTACCGTTCCAATCAGTTGCACAGCCAAAACCACCGAACAAAAAACAGCTTGCAAAAGCACAAAAGTCAGCCAAAGAAGGAGACGAAGCATTTAGCAAAAAAAATTATCGGCAAGCTATCGAAAAATACTTTGAAGCGGTAGGAATTGTACCGATTTATCCGGCGGTTTACTACTATAAAGGCACTGCTCATTATTACTTAAAAGAATATGAACAAGCCGTTAAAGACTTAAGTACGGCTTTGGCGCAAGGCTACAGAGCGGTCGATGTTTATAAACTTCGCGGTTACACATACTATCAACTGAAAGATTATAACGCTGTTTTGAACGATGTGGAGCAGGGTTTGAAAAGTGAACCGACAAACGCCTATTTTTATCTTTTAGCCGGCGATGCGGACAGAGGTTTAGAAGATTTTCGGGCTGCTTTGAATTCATATAAAAAAGCATCGGAACTTGACCCGAAAAACCCGAACACATATTACTTTATTGCGTTGTGTCATAATAAGTTACGCGAATATGTTCAACAAGGCGAGTATGCCCGCAAAGCAATCCAAACGGCTTCACCGTTCAAAGGCGAAAGCTATGATTTGCTCGGACAATCGCTTCTGGCGCAGAAAAAATACGCGGATGCCGCCGATGCTTACGAACAAGCCTTAGTTTCAAAACCGAATTTGGTGGATGCTTATACTAATCTCGGTAATCTTTATCGAATTTTAAATCGTTACAACGATGCGATTTCGGCGGTTGAACGCGGAATCAAATTTTATCCGAACGACGGTAATTTGTGGGTGAGTTTGGGTTGGTATAACAGTCTTGCGAACAACCATCAAGCATCTGTAAATGCTTCGGCGCAAGCAGTTAAACTTTTGCCGAACGAACACATGGGTTGGACGAATATGTGCCGCGCTTACTATGATTTACAGCAATACGAATCGGCGGTTACGGCTTGCGGCAATGCCTTAAAAATCACGCCCGACGATGGCGAAACACATCTTTATATTGCCCGTGCTTACAATAAACTAAAGAAAAAAGATTTGGCAGCGCCGAGCTATACCAAAGCTATCGCGGGTTTGGTTCAGTTTACCAAAGAAAACCCCGATGAACCCGACGGTCACTACCTTTTGGGAAACGCATATTATTCGGCGGATCAGTTTCCGAAAGCGATTATCGCATATCAAAGAAGTTTGGAATTAAATCCGAATTTTGCGTTGGTTCGATTCAATTTGGGTACAACTTATGTGATTCAAGGCGATAAAATAGCTGCTTCGCGTCAGTATAATGCGTTGCTCAAACTTGATTCGGATTTTGCCGCCAAACTAAATGAGTTGATTAGGAGAATGAAGTAACATAAATTTGATGAATTCAAATCTTGTTCAGCTTGGCAGAAAAAAGCCCGTCGAAATTGTGATTGAAACCGATGTTGTCTGCGGAATGAAGGTTACGCCCGAAAGTTCCGCAGGCAATTATTTTTACAATGGCAAAACATACTATTTTTGTGCCGTCGGTTGTCTTAACCGGTTCAAACAAACGCCCGAAAAATATCTTCAACCTCAACCGACACAACAAGTTAAAGAAAGTACAGAAATTGAATTTACTTGCCCGATGCACCCTGAAATTGTGCAAATCGGTTTCGGAATGTGTCCGAAATGCGGAATGGCGCTTGAGCCGAAAACCTTTACGCTGACCGAAGATACGAGTGAATCAGACGCAATGCAACACCGTTTTCGGGTAAGTTTAGCCTTCACTTTGCCGATATTTTTGATTGCAATGTCCGAAATGTTTGCGCATATTCCAAGGTGGAGCGTTTGGATTCAGTTTGTTTTATCAATCCCCGTCGTAATTTATGGCGGATTTCCGTTCTTTGAACGCGGAATCGATTCAATCAAAAATAAAAGCCCGAATATGTTTACGCTGATTGCAATCGGCGTTGGCGCGGCATTTATTTACAGTCTCGTCGCACTATTTTTTCCACAGCTTTTTCCACAGGTTTTCCACAGCCACAACGGAAATATCGGCGTTTATTTTGAAGCCGCAGCCGTCATTATTACGCTGGTTTTACTCGGACAAATTCTTGAACTTCGTGCCGGAAAGCAAACAAAAACAGCACTTAAAGAGATTTTGCAACTTTCGCCGAAGAGTGCGCGCGTTATTTTTGACGACAATACGGAAGCCGATTTACCGATTGACGAACTGCAAATCGGGGCGAAACTCCGCGTTCGGGCGAACGAGAAAATCCCGATTGACGGCGTAATTCTAAGCGGACAAAGTTCGGTTGACGAGTCAATGATTTCGGGTGAAGCGATGCCGATTTTTAAAGAAACCGGAGCAAAAGTAATCGGCGGAACGTTTAATCAACAAGGTTCGTTTGTGATGCAGGTCGAAAAAATCGGACGTGAAACTCTGCTTTCGCAAATTGTCCGGATGGTCAGCGAAGCTCAACGCACAAAAGCTCCGATTCAAAATTTGGCAGATAAAGTCGCAACTTATTTTGTTCCGAGCGTGATATTTACGGCGATTTTTACGCTGATAATCTGGACATTTTTCGGCAATATCGTCTTCGGATTTGTGTGTGCCGTGGCGGTTTTGATAATTGCGTGTCCGTGCGCGTTGGGTTTGGCGACACCGATGTCGGTCGTCGTCGGAACGGGCAACGGAGCGAAAAACGGAGTGCTGATCAGAAACGCCGAAGCCTTGCAAATGCTTGAAAAGATTGATGTTTTGGTTGTTGATAAAACCGGAACTTTGACCGAAGGAAAGCCGAAAATCGCTTTGATTAAATCTTTTTATAATTTTACGGAGAATGAAGTTTTACAAATCGCGGCAAGTTTAGAAGCCTTGAGCGAACATCCCTTGGCGAATGCCGTTACACGCGAAGCAACCGCGAGAAACTTGCGAATTTCACAGGTTGAAAACTTTCAGTCGATTACGGGAAAAGGTGTTTCGGGCGAAATTGACGGAAAATTTTGTAAAGTGGAAAGTGGAAAGCAGAAAGTGGAAAATGCGAAGACAACTGTTGAAGTTATTGTAAATAATGAGGTTATCGGTGTTATAGAATTGACCGATGCAATCAAAAGTTCTGCTGAAGAAACTGTTACAGAATTGAAAAAACTCGGCATTGAGATCATGATGCTGACCGGCGACAATAAATCCGTCGCAGATTTTGTTGCCGGACAAATCGGGATTGAAAAGATTTTTGCGAATGTGTTGCCGAGCGATAAAGCCGACATAATAAGAGATTTACAGCTGCAAGGTAAAATTGTGGCAATGGCAGGCGACGGCGTAAACGATGCGATTGCGTTGACCCAAAGCAACGTCGGGATTGCACCCGCGAACGGAACCGATATTGCGGTTGAAAGTGCGGATATTGTTTTAATCAACGGCGATTTACGCGGAATTTTGCGTTCGATAAACCTTTCAAAAGCCGTGATGCGGAACATCAGACAAAATCTTTTCTTTGCGTTTGCTTATAATTTACTCGGCGTTCCGCTTGCCGCAGGTTTGCTTTATCCTGTTTTCGGCATGATTTTGTCGCCGATGATTGCAAGTTTGGCGATGACTTTCAGTTCGGTTTCGGTAATCGGAAATGCGTTGCGATTGAGAAATACAAAGTTGTAGCGAAAACAAGCAGTTTTATGATTAAAAAACAGTTACCCGTAATTTCCGCTACCGACATAGATTATCGTATATTTCTCGGAAAAACTCCATGTTTTTTATAAACACTCGTCGGCACGGAACGAAATAAATCGCGTTCGACAAATAAAATCTCACCGCCATATTTAATAAAACTTCGCTTTCTTTGGCACAAAAAAATCGGCGGACAAAGTATTTTTGCTTTGTCCGCCGAAGTCATTAAAAGATAAAACTTTCATTTCATCTTTTGTTTATCTGCCAATAGTCGGTGTGTCGCCGGCAGAGCCGAAGTAACGGAAATCCAACGTATTATCGACGCTTCGCCAAATATACCAAACGCCTTGTCTGAATACCGCAATATCGGTAATGTCATCGCCGTCGTAATTTCCCGCAACCGGAATGTCGCCGTTGATGCCGAACGATCTGATGTCAAATGTCCCGTTGGAACTGCGATAAGCATACCAAATCCCGGTTGACGGACGATAAACGCTGAGATCAGCCGTGCCGTCGCCGTCGAAATCTCCCGCAATCGGAATATCTCCAAAGGCTCCGAAATGTTCGATGCGCGCCGTATTGTCCGAACTCCGCAAGGTGTACCAATCGCCCGTACTCGAACGATAAACGGCGATGTCGTCTTTGCCGTCTCCGTCAAAATCGGCGGCAATCGGCGTATCGGTTGAAATTCCGAACTGCACAATGGTATAACCGCTGCCGTCGCTGTTTTCAATATACCAAACGCCGGTGCTTGGTCGATAAACCGCTAAATCATTCTGCCCGTCGCCGTCGAAATCTCCGCGAACCGGAGTATCGCCGACCGTGCCGAATTGTTTAATCGTCGTCCCGTTGTCGGAACTGCGTCTGATTTCCCAGTTTCCGGCGGTAAACGCGGCAATGTCGCTGATGCCGTCGCCGTCGTAATCTGCCGCAACAGGCGTGGAATTCGCACTGCCCAAAATTGTTTCGCTGTATGACGAACCGTTTTGAACGTACCATTTTCCGACGCTTTGACGATAAACCGCAATATCTTCGGAAGTTTGTCCGGTAAAACTGCTGCCCGTCGGACGATTGCCGATTTGTCCGCGAATTTCGCCCGTCGGATTATTGACCGAACCAATCACCGCATACCACAAACCGGTGCGAAGTTGTTGGGCTTGACTCGCGTTTACATCAAAAGTCTTAACCGCAAAATGTCCGTTGACACCGCCGATAGTTCCGAGATCGAAAATCATTGCGGCGTTAGTTCCCGCCATTGCCGGACCGTTGATAGTCGCGGTTGTTTGATTGCTCGAAAGTCTTTGGAAACCGGCGAAAACTTTAATTTGCGTACCTGCTTCGTTGATAACGACCCAAATTCCGCCGCGTCCCTGCGTGGTAACTGCCGGAACGACTTGCATTCCGGTTAATCTGCCGGCGAAAACGCGAACCGGACGCGGAGTCGGTGTGCCGGTCGGTGTCGGACTAACCGTCGGACTCGGAGTCGGATTCGGTGTCGGCAAACGGAAAGTCCCGCTCAAAACCGTAGTTTCGCCGTTTTTCACCGTCAACATATCGCCTGCCGCAATCGTCGGCACAACTCCGCCCGTTGTCGTGTCTAATCTGAGCGTGCCGTAACCTTGCGGACTGAGTGTAATTGTTCCGACAGCCGTTGCGCCAACCGAAACATTTAACACTGTTCCGCCCGCCAAACGGATTTGATTAACGTAAATTGCCAACTGCTTATTGGCGCCAAATTCAATATATTGTCCTGTGCCGCGCGGCATTACTCCGCCGATAGTTGCACCTTGTAACGGAGCAAATAAAACAGCCGAAGGCGTTGGACGCGGAGTCGGTGTCGGGGTCGGAGTTCGGGTCGGGGTCGGCGAAACCGTCGGGGTCGGCGTTCTCGTCGGTGTCGGGGAAACGGAAGGTGTCGGAGTCGGGGTCGGCGGAGTGGCAAAAGTTCCCGAAAGAATCATTGTTGCTCCGTTTCTAACTGCCACCGTTGAACCCGCAATGACGGTCGGAACTGTGCCGCCGTTATTGGTGGTTAAACGTAAAACACCGCTTTTTGCCGCTGAAAGTATAATTGTCCCCGCCGCAGTTCCGTTAATAACGACACTTAAACTTGTGCTTGCGGGTAAATTTACCGTTGAAACATTACACTCGAAAGTTCGACTCGTCCCGAAAGACGAATAAACTGCCACGCCGAACGGAGCAATTCCGTTAATCGGTGTGCCGGTCAATGTTGCCGTCAGAGTAATCGGAGCAGTTTGTGCGGTAGTTGGTTCGCTGAAATAAACGCCGGTCATCATTATCGCCAATAAGCCGAAAACAATAAACGGCAGTTTCCACGCTTTGAAGCGACTGTTAATCGCCTTTCCGTTTGCCATATATTTTTATCCTTTGATTAAATTGTAATTGGTTAGAACTTAAGGTTATAAATGTATCACAAATTTACAAATATCTGTAATGCGGCTCAGATTCGGCGGGAAAGTTTCCGGCTTTGGCAAAATTGAAAAGGATATTTGTTTACAAAAATCACATTCAAACTTCTACACAATTTCCATAATCTCGGCAAGCATTTTACGTTTGATGTCGGGAACGCGGCAACTTTCCGCCGGATAGCCGACGGGAATCAGCACAAACGGAACTTCATTTTTCGGACGATTAAGAACTTCGTTGAGAAATTTCATCGGACTCGGCGTGTGCGTAAGAGTTGCCAAACCTGCGGTATGAAGCGCGACAAGCAACATTCCGACTGCAATCCCGACCGATTCTTGCGAGTAATACGTCGGTTCAAGTTCCCCCGTTGTTTCATTCGGAAAACTTGTCAGCCTGAAAACAATAATCAGATACGGAGCAATTTCGAGAAACGGTTTATGTTCGTCCGTGCCAAGCGGAGCAAGCCGATTCAGCCACCGACTCGGCATTCGATGATGATAACTTTCATATTCTTCGGCTTCCGCCGCCGCTCGAATTTTACTTTTTACCGTTGCGTCTTTCACGACCACAAACCGCCACGGTTGCAAATGTGCGCCCGAAGGCGCGGTGCCGGCAACCAAAATCGCTTTCTCGATTATTTCCAACGGCACGGCTTCGTCCGAAAACTCTCGCACACTTCGGCGTTTATCGAGATTGGCATAAAACTTATCGACGTTTTCGCGTTGTGTTTCAGCCGTCAAACGTCGGAAATCGAGCGGCACAGCCGGCAGTTTATCAGCCATTTACAAATTCTCCTTATAAAACTCCAAGACTTTTTCCCACGCATCTTTTGCATAATCCGCCCGGTAAACTTCCGGACGCGTATCGTTGAAAAAAGCATGTTCGGCATCTTCGTAAATCTTGAATTCGCACGCCTTGCCGTGTGCCGTCAACTTTGCTTCCAACCCCGTTGCGGCTGCCGGCGGAACAGATTTGTCGTTTTCGGCATAAAGTCCCAGAACCGGTGCCGTCAAACCGTCCAGTTCAAGTTTAACCGCCGGATGAATGCCGTAAAACACCACGCACGCCCCGACTTTTTCACTTTTTGTGGCGGCAAACAACGACAGCATTCCGCCCATACAAAACCCGATTGTCCCGACTTTCTCGCCCGTCGTTGCATCATTTGCCGACAAATAATCAATCGCGCCGCGAAGTTTATTATTTGTTTCGGCAATGTTCAAAGCCATCATCAATTTCCCTGCTTCATCGGGCGACGAAGTCGAAACTCCGGCGTATAAATCGGGTGCGAGAGCCACATAACCCGCCGCCGCAAATCTGTCGGCAACATCTTTGATATGCGGAACCAAACCCCACCATTCCTGCAACACAATCACGCCCGCGCCGGTTCCGCTTTCGGGAATCGCCAAATATCCGGTTCCTGTTCCAAAGTCAATCATTTTTTCGTTCATATATTTTCTGCTTGAATTTTTATAATAACTTTTCGTGCAGATTCGGTCAAAAAACGGTAAATTTATTTTGATGATAAAAGCAATTATTTTCGACTTGGGAAAAGTTATCGCGGCGTTTGATTTTGAAATCGGGTTCCGGACAATTTCGCAGTTTTGCACTTATTCGATTGATGAAATCCGTGAAAAAATAATGACTTCGCCTGAGATTTATTTGTATGAAACAGGCAAAATCACAAGCCGCGAGTTTTTCGACAAGATTAACCGAAGACTTGCTTTAACTTTAACCCGTGAACAGTTTTTTGCGGTTTGGAACAGCATTTTCGCGGCTGAAACAATTCTGCCCGAAAGTATGTTTGCCGAACTTTCCGCCAAATATCGGCTCGTCATGCTTTCCGACACAAACGAATCGCACATCAAATTTTTACGCCCGAAACTTCCGCACTTCAAACATTTCGACGCATTTGTTTTCTCATACGAAATCGGTGAACTGAAACCTTCGGCAAAGATGTTTGCGGTCGCGGTCGAAAAAGCCGAGTGTGCCGCAAATGAATGTTTATTTGTTGACGATAAAGCCGTAAATGTCGAAGGAGCAATCGCTTACGGACTTGAAGCATTTCAGTTTTTGTCGGCGAAAGAGTTTGAAAACGAATTGAAATTACGAGATTTAAAGTAAAAAAGCGAGCCGTGAAAACTCACGACTCGCTTTATTTTTGTTACTTTTATCTTTCTATTTTTCGTTATTTTCGCCGCTGCCTTTGCTTTTCGTGGCGGCAGGTGTTGCTTCGGGAAGCGGAAGCCCGATTCCGCCCGATTTTGTTTCGGGTTCGTCGTCGTCGAAACGTTCGTGTTTCGCATCGCTGACAATCATCTTGCCCGATTCTTTCGTAAACACAAGTTTATCTTTTTCTTTATCGAAGTCGATTGAAACCAAATCGCCGTCGGAAACCTGTTCGGTCGCCACCAAATTTGAAAGCGGATAAACCAAGAATCGCTCGATCGAACGTTTCAAATGTCTCGCGCCGTATTTGTAGTCGATGCCTTCGCTCAACAAAAATTCTTTCGCGGCATCGTTGCATTCAAAAGCAAATTTTGTACCGCCCGTTTCGGTGATTCGTTTTTGCACGGAATTTAATTCGATTTCCAAAATACGACGCAAATGATGTTCTTTCAAACTGCGGAAAACAATCACTTTATCGATCCGGTTCATAAATTCGGGCGAGAATTTACGTTTTGCGGCTTCGGTTGCCGTGCGATAAATTTTTTGATCGATTTCGTTTTCTTCGGTCGTTCGCGTCATTTTATTCGGAGCAAAACCGATTCCGCCCGAAATCATATCAGCCATCTCACGCGCGCCTAAATTTGAAGTCATAATGACGATTGTCCGCGAAAAATCGACGCGGCGGTTATCGCCCAAAGTCAACGTGGCTTTATCCAAAATTCCGAGTAATAACTGCCATAACGAATCCGATGCTTTTTCGATTTCGTCGAATAAAACAAAGGTCAATTTCGTTTCGTCCGTGTGCATTCGGTCGAGATTTTCTTGCGTCATCATCGGCGAAGTTTCGCGGTGTCCCAAATATCCGGGAGGCGAACCGATAAGTTTGGCGATTTCGTGCGAATGTTGGAATTCCGCGCAATCGATTTTAACCACGGCGTGCGGTTCACCGAATAAAACTTCGGCGGCGGCTTCGACAACGCGGGTTTTGCCCGAACCCGTCGGACCTAAAAACAACATCGTCCCGATCGGACGCGACGGATTATTCATTCCCGCCAGATAAATCTGGAAAAGCCCGCTCAAACGTCGAACGGCGCGTTCTTGCCCGACGATGCGGTCGAGCAGTTTATCTTCAAATTCCTTGGCGCGCGGTGATTTTTGGTCAGGGTCTAAAACGACCGATTTTTCGCTGATAACTTTTGTAGCTGTTTCGTTTGTCATTATTTTTTCCTTGCCTTCTCGTCGAACATCAGACGAAGTTTCAAACGTATATTTGCCGAATTTAGTTTCGACAAACTGAAAACATAGATGCTTGCGCAACTAATTTGGTTTGCTGAACTATTGGATTTGCGGAAGATAAATTTATCAAAAAGATTTCGGAATTGCCGAGCAAGCAACGCCGATATGTTTATTTTCCGCTAAATAGATAATTTATGCAAGAGAAAAGTGAAAATACAGTTCAGAGGTTTTTCAAAAATTATCGGCGTTGAGTTGCGGTAAAACTTGCTTCAATTTAGCTCTTATCGATTCGGCATAAGCCTTTGAACCTTCGATATTCGGATGTCCGAGACCCGAAAGTTCGCAAAAACGGTGAGAATAATTTAACTTTGCAGTTTTGGTTATTTCGTTCAAATCTGCGGCGCAAGCAATTTTTCGGGCATCGTAAATTTCATCGTTGCTTTTGCCTTTTTTGCCCATTTCCCACAAAAGCGAGTTTTTTGTGCCGTAACAATTCTCATCGGTAATCGGCGATTGAACAAAAAAAGCGCGAGGTTTATCGAATTTTTCGTTTAGTTCGGCAATCGCGTTTTGAAATTCGCGGTCGGAATCTTCTTTCCAAATTTGCGAACGTTTAATCGCCCGTTTTTTTAATCCTTGCAGAAATTGGCGAGTCAAAACGTTATTGGCAAACGGTTTAAGCAAACGCGGAATTTTATAAAGTTCGAGCATCGCATTGAAAACCTGGCTGCCTTTGGATTTGGGCGAAATTGGCGGATAGTAACCGATAACAATAATCTTCGCATTCGGAAAAGTATTGGCGGATTGTTCCAAAAGTCTGAACATCGAATCTCGACAATGCTTGACAATGTCGGCTTTCAGTTTTGCTTCGTTGCCTTTACCGTTCAAAATATCGGAAACTTCGAGGTCGGTAATTCCGCCTGTCAGCATTATCAAATCAACATTTTGCGGGTTTTCGTAATCTTTTCGAGCAAGTTTTATTTGCGATTCGATGCTCGGAAAAGGCAACGGAACTTCGCGGTTATAATAAGTTTCATCATTTTTTCCGCCGCGTTTCAAACCGTTTAGGTCTTCGTCGCGCAAAGAAATCCTTGCTCCCGAATGTGCTTTCAAGTTTAATTTTACTTCGCGGTTCAACTCGGTTTGCAGCCGGTTTTTGACAATCATGTAAAACTTATTTTCTTCGCGCAAACCTTGCCCGAAAATCAGCGAATCGCCGATGACCAACAGTTCAAACGGTTTAGCATCTTCGCCCGTAGAAAAAACGGTTCGATTCGCAACGAGCAACGCCGCGACCGAACCGCATATTTTTTTTATAAATTCACGCCGAGAAAAATTTAACATCGCCATAAACGTTTATAATTTGTTTCCGACCCGAAAGTTAAAACTTGTCTCGGCTCTGCCTTTATTTACTTGCCGTCTTCCATTCGCGGCGTGGTTTCATCGTTCGGATCATCGTAAGAATAATACGAATTGTAACCGCCGTAACCATAGCCGTAATAGCCGTATTCAAGCGAATTCGGCTTGATGCCGTTCAGCACCACGCCGTAAATTCTCGCTCCCATATTGGTCAACCGTTGTTTGAAACGTTTGATCAGATGCGTCGAACTTTTGCCTGCCATCGCCACAATCACCACGCCGTCAACCAAAGTCGAAAGAATTGCCGCATCGGTAAACGAAATTGCGGGCGGCGAATCGACGATAATATGTTTGAAATTGCCTTTTAAGAATTGCAACATAGTTTTCATCTCGTTTGAACTGAGCAATTCGGCGGGGTTCGGCGGAATCGGTCCGCTTGTAATTATTTTCAAATTCGGTAATTGCGGCAGAGGTTTAAGCATATTTTCGGGGTTTTTGTCGCCCGAAAGATAGTTTGTCAAACCGTGCGTATTTTCCATATTGAAATGTTGATGAAGTCGCGGACGGCGTAGATCGCAATCGATAATCACGACCTCTACGCCTGATTGGGCAAGCGTAATGGCGGTGTTGATGGCAGTCGTCGTTTTTCCTTCGGACGGTTGCGACGACGTTACCAAAATTGCTTGCGGCGGTTTTCCCGCCGATGAAAACAGCAACGAAGTTCGCAAATGCCGATAGGCTTCGGCGGTTGCCGAACGATTGTCGTTAAGGGCGACCAACGAATCGGACAAACCGCCCGCATCGCCGAGTCCGGGCAACATTTTACGCCGATTTTTCTCGGTTATGCTGTTATGCGGAATCAACGCCAGCGTCGGCAAACCGAGATTTCTGCCGATGTCGTCCGAAGTACGAATAGAATCATCGAGATAATCCATCAAAAACGACAGTCCGATTCCCGCCGCCAGCGAAACCAAAAACGCAACTAAGATATTTCGCGTTCGATTCGGACCAATCGGCGCAATCGGTTTAATCGCCGGACTGGTTATTTTGATATTGTCGGGACGACCTGTGCTGATTGCCAATTCAACTTCTTTTTGGCGTTGCGTATATGTATTTAACAACCCGCGTTTCGTGTCAATTTCGTTGGTCAAACTGGTCATTTTAGTCTGAGCCTGACCTTGCTGATTGGCTTGAACGTTTTCCTGCAAATAAGATTGCCGCGACTGAGCTTCGGTTTTGACAGATTCTTCCAGTTTGGCTCTCATCGCTCCGAGTTTGTCGTTGGTGTAATCTTTTTCCAACTTTTGGGAATCTGTTTCGTTGCGACTTGTTTCTTTGGCAATCAATGAATCATTTTCTTTTTCTGCCGTTAATTTTTGCTTTTTAGAAATTTCAAGTTGTTTCAGAAGTGACTGAACTTCGGGCATTTCATCCGTATATTTTACTCGTAAAGCCGCCAGTTTTGATTCTAATTCGCCGATTTTCAGTTCAAAATCCTGCACTCGTTTTTTCAAATCGGTCGAACGTTTATCCATTTCAGCCAACCGGTCGCGTTGTCTTTGTCTGGCATTTTGAAAACCTTGATCTTCGTTCAAACTCGGCATCGACGAACCGCCGCCGCGATTAACCGCCGTAACTGCCGCATCATATTCGTTTTGCAATTTGCGTCGGTCATTTTCGGCTTTTATCCATTCCGCGCTTTTGGCGCCCAACCGCTGGGCATTTAAATCTTGCCCGTTGGTCATCAGCGGCAAATTGCTGTCTCGCATATAATTGATGCGGTCTTGTTCTTTTTGCGAGATTTCAAGCCCAAGGTCTTCGATTGATTTGGTTAAATCTTGAAACGTTTTTTCCGAACCTTCGATTTCGCGTTTGGCATTATTTTCGATAAAAACCCGCGAAGTCATATCCGCAACTTTGGAGGCTAATTCGGGGTTTGTGTTTTTGACGGTCAGCGAAACCAAATTTGTTTTTTCAACCGGTTCGACCGTTAATCCGCCGAGCAAAATCCCCGCGTAATCGTCTGCCCGTTGCGATTCTTCGGGTGTCAGCGAAGCACCGGACACGCCTGTTTCGCCGGCTGTGGTTTCAGTTAAAATCGGCAACGAACTTTCTTTGCCGGCTTCGGATTTATCGCCCGAAAAAATTGACCGCACCGCACCGATAAAACTTGTGTTGGCAGATTTCAAAATACTCGGATCGCGATAAAGTGAAAGTTTTATGACTACTTCACGCATCAGTTCGGGCGTTTGAAGCAATTTAATTTGCGTTGCCCAGTATTGCTGATCGCCGCCGAAATTGATATTGATGGCATCTTTGCTCGTAGATTTCGATTTCGGCGGTTGGATTAAAAGCGTCGTTGCCGCTTGATATTGCGAAGGCTGGCGATACATATACAATGCCACCGCCGAAGTCGCCAGCGTTACCAAAGTTAAAATCAGCCACAGACGTTTATAAATTACGTTCAGGTATTCACGAATCGAACGACCTTGCGAAAAAGGGTCGTCGTCGTACATCGGCGCGTAATTTGCCGGCGCGTCGGGTTGTGAATATTGCAGTTCCGTCCCTGTCGGCAACGGTAAAAGTCGTTCATCTTTTGCCATACTTCTATTAAACCTCAAAAGGTAAGAATTTTAACATATTTTACCGGAAATATAGGCTGCAAAAGATAATATGCGCGAATATTTGACCGGAAATTTAAAGTAAGGCGGCAAACAAGTCGGCGATACAAAGTAAATTGTTAGGTTTTTTACAGTTTTTCGGCAATTTTTTATTTTTTACTCGGAGCCTTATTTTTATTTTTCCGGATGCTTCTTACCTTTTCTTTTTTAGGCTACAATCAACAAATGGAAGTTTATTTTCAACTGATTACCGATGCCGAAACTTTGCGAACGGCTTGCGAAGAACTCGAAAAACACGAGTTTCTCGGCTTCGATTTAGAAACAACCGCACTCGATCCGTTTGACGGCGAAATTCGTCTCGTGCAACTTGCGACAAGCGATAATAACGCTCAAATTGTTGACCTCAAAGCATTTAGCAATCCGCTTACTAATCCGGATTTAGAACCTTTACGCAAAATTCTCGCCTCGAAAACTTCCGTTAAAATTGCCCACAACGCAAAATTTGACGCGAAATGGACAAAACATCATCTCGGCGTTGAACTCGGAAACGTTTTTGACACGATGCTCGCCAGCCAACTGATAGCCGCCGGCGACACCGACCGCCGACATAATTTGGCAGAAGTCGTTTCACATTTTTTGAACCAAGAACTCGACAAAACACAACAAGTCAGCGATTGGGGCGGCGAACTTTCGCAACTGCAAATCGAATATGCGGCGAAAGACGGCGCGGTCATGTTGCCGTTGCGTGAAAAAATTATCGAAAAATTGAAATTGGATGAGCTTGAGCGAGTCGCCCAAATTGAATTCGAGTGCGTTGTGCCGATAATTTCGATGGAATTGGAAGGCATTTTTCTCGACAAAACACTGTGGGCAGAACAACTTGCAAAAGTAAAAACCGAACAATCAAAAATCGCCGACGAACTTCAAGACATGCTTTCCGCCGGCGTTGCCCAAGCCTCGCTTTTCGGTCGCGCGGAACTGAATTTGGATTCGCAACAGCAAGTTTCCGAGGCGTTGAAAAATCTCGGCGTACCTGTGCCGCCGACAACTCGCGGTTGGGAACTCGAGCCGTTGGCAAACGATTATCCCGTTATCGCAAAACTTTTGGAATATCGTCGCGTCGGCAAAAACTTGACGACTTTCGGCGAGAAAATATTGGAGTTTATCAAGCCGCAAACAAACCGAATTCACGCGGATTTTCGGCAAATCGGAGCTCCGACGGGTCGTTTCAGTTGCTCGAAACCTAACCTTCAACAAATTCCGCACACCGCCGAATATCGAAAAGCATTTCGCGCGGAAAGCGGAAAGAAGTTAATCATCGCCGATTATTCGCAAATCGAATTACGGATTTTGGCGGAATTTTCAAACGATGAAAACTTTATCAATGCGTTCAAAAGCGGAGCGGATTTTCACTCGATAACGGCTTCGCAAGTCTTTGGCGTAACGCCCGAAAATGTTTCCGCCGAACAACGTTCTTTTGCCAAACGTTTAAATTTCGGCGTGGTTTACGGCATCGGCGCGTCGCGTTTTGCACAAATGACGGGCGTTACGCAATCCGAAGCCGAAAACACGATGCGGCAATACTTCGCCACCTATCGCGGACTCGACACATATTTGCGAAACGCGGGGCAAACCGTTGTCAAAGATAAACTTACGCGAACGGGAGCAAACCGGATGATTCGTTTCAGGTTTGACGAAACCGATTATAAAGGCATCGCGTCGGCAAAAAGAGTCGGGATGAATTTTCCGATTCAAGGTACTTCCGCCGATATTTTGAAACGCGCATTGCGAATTCTGCACGATAATCTGCACGGAACTTCCGGAAAGTTGGTGAACATCGTCCACGATGAAATTTTGGTCGAAGCAAACGAAAATGAAGCCGAAAATGTTTCGCGGATTTTAGAAAAAGCGATGATTTCGGCGGGCGAAGAGTTTGTGAAAAAAGTACCGATTAAGGTTGATGTGAAAATTTCGGATGCTTGGGAAAAATAATTACAAGGTAAAAAGTAAAAAGCAAAACTGACCATAGACCTAAACTGCAAGGTAAAAATAAGCCGGAAATAATTTCAAGTTTATTTTTTATTTACCTTTCAGCGTAAAGATTAGTTTCACTTTTTACTTGTTAATTACCGGTTACGCATTTTCGGCAGTTTTGGTCAAAATATACAAAATTCTGGTACAGTTTTCGCACGTTATAAGTTCGTTATAGCGTTTGATTTCCATAATCTTTTGCGGACGAAGTTTGATAAAACACGAACTGCACGAATCGTTTTTTACTTCGACAACGGCAATTCCGTCGCGGCTTCGTTGCACCATTCGGTTGTAAACACTTGACAAACTCGGCGGCAAAGTTTTGAAAACAACTTCGCGTTTGCTCGATTCCAAATCAAATTCCGAACGAGTGTCGATGAGTTCGCCCTCGAACTCCGCCAGCATTTTTTTGTGATTCCCTTCCAAACTCGAAATTTCTTCCGCACGTTCCGCAAGATTTTTTTCAACCTCTTCGACCGCGTTCATTTTTTCTAAAACCTGTGTTTCAAGCGCGACTATTTGCTTTTGCAAAATATCCGTTTCACGCATCGCGGCTTCATATTCCTTCTGATTTATCGAGTTTTTCAAATTTCGATCGGCGCGTTCAAGGTTTATTTTGGCTTCGGCGATGCTTTTTTCCAACGTTGCTCGCTCACTTTTTGCAGTTTCTGCACGACCTTGAATTTCGCGAACAGAAGAGGCGTGCCGTTCAAACTCTTGTTCGATTTCTGCACGCCTGCTGTCTGCGGTTTCAATAGATTTTTGTAGTTTCCGAATGTTTGTATCGGTAATTTGTAATTCAACTAACTTCTCAAGTTGAGCTTTCACGTTTAAGTCTCCTGTAAAATCAATGCTAAATTCTATTTTACAACACAATCTTTCAAACTGAAAAGCGTAGTTTTGTGATTAAAAAATATCTATACTTTTGGTCGTAATTATGCAAAAATTCTTATAGATTTGAGTCAAACATTTTATGAAGCAAAACGAAAAAGAAATTCACACGCGACTGCAAAATTTAATTTTTAATGCAAAAGCCTCAATTTTACGATTAAAAAGAAGCGCCGAAAACTTGCAAAACTCGGAAATAAAAAAGTTTCCGCCGACTGAAAATCTTAAAAACGCGCAAAAAATTGCCGAATCTAAAACTGAACTTTGGACCGAAAGTTCAGACGCGGAAAAATTCTTATCAGCCGGAAAAATTCATAATTTGCGGATTGCGATTCAAAACCTGCACGGTCTGGAAATACCTGCAAACACAACGTTTAGCTTTTGGAAACACCTTGGAAAAGCAAATAAATCGAAAGGTTACGTTGTCGGGCGAGAATTGCGTGAAGGTTGTCTTGTCCCGAATATCGGCGGCGGTTTGTGTCAAATTTCCAACGCGCTTTACGATGCCGCGTTACAAGCAAATTTTGAAATCGTCGAACGCCACGCGCATACGCAGGTTATTGCGGGTTCGCTGGCGGAAAAAGGACGCGATGCAACCGTTTTTTGGAATTATGTTGATTTGCGTTTTCGTTCGCCGATTGCTTTCCGGATTGAAGCAAAACTTGACGCAACCCGTTTGTTTGTAACACTTAAAGCCGAAAAGAAAGTTCAAAAACCGATAAAAATCTCGCGTTCGATAAACATTCATCAAGACGATTTGGGAAGTTGCGCGACTTGCGGAGTTGAAAGTTGTTTCCGCAGTATGCAGCCGCAAAAAACGTTAAGTTTCGGCAAAACCGCGTTTTTGGTTGATGAATTTTCGCCTGAATTTGATGAATTTATCCAAAAAAATCACGATAAAAAAGACATTCTGCTGATTCCGATTGACGGAAAACGTTGGAAAAAATCGAATTATGCGTGGACAAATTTGCCGAACACAAAACAAAGCATTTTGACGACATTAATTCGCAGTTACAAATCTCGCAAACTGGCAACGCAAGGTGCAAGCCGGCAAAAAAACTTGCTCGCAATGTATCAAAAACTTGCCGAAAGTTATTCAAACCGGTTGACTTACGATGTTACGCACATTGTTGTCCAACAAAATTTACTGCCGTTTTTGTGGAAAAGCGGACACCTCGGCGGACGAACTTTCGACGTTTTGATGACCGCAACGCCGATGAAAAACTTGCAGGAACGTTTAGATTTCGCAAAAAATCTGCATCCTGAAAGCACCACGCTCGGCGATTTTCGGGCGGAAACTTGGTTAATTGAAGCCGAAACCGAAGCATTGGCTGAAGCGAGAAAAATTATCACGCCGCACACGGAAATTGCTTCGTTTTTTGGCGAACGCGCCGAACTTTTACAATGGCAAATGCCGAAAAAGAAAGAAGTTTTACGCACGAAAAACGATAAATTCACGATTGTTTTTCCGGCTTCAACCGTCGGACGCAAAGGCGTTTACGAACTTCGGACGGCGATTAAAGACCTTGATGTGAAGTTAATTATTTTAGGCGGAAATGTAGAAAGTGACGATTTTTGGCAAGGTTTTGAGGTTGAAAAAGGCGTTGGAAATTGGTTGGAAATTGCAGATTTAATTGTGCTTCCGGCGTTTGCAGAGCATAAACCGCGTCGGATTCTGCAAGCAATTTCAAACGAAATTCCGTGCGTTGTTTCAACCGCTTGCGGCATCGCAAACGTTGCGAATGTTGAAGTTATAAAAATCGGCGATGCAGTTGAATTGCGTGAAGCGATTGAAGCGAATATGCAGAAGGTTGGAAAAACGAAAAGGTCTTACGCGGAAGTTTCGGCATAAAACCTTTTTCAAAAAAAAACTAATATCGCGTAGTAATTTCGTCTCTGATAATTTTGCCGTTTCTTTTTACCACCGACGGTAAAACTTTTATTGTTTGTCGGTTTTTATCTCGGATAATTGTCAGCAAAACCTCGCCTTCTTTTTTAGTCATAAGACTGCGGGTAAGCTCAAGTTGGTTTGTAATCTGTTTTCCGTCAAGTTCCACAATCACATCGCCGGCTTTTAATTCTGCCTTTACCGCCGGAGAATCTTCGTAAACCTCTGTAATCAGCATTCCTTTTCCGGCTGAAACGCCGAAATACTCGCCTAATTGTTTAGTCAATTGAATTACTTTTGCACCGATTTGTCTGTCCGCATTTTCTGTTATAACCACATTGCCGGCACGGCGAGGATCAAAAATTTCGCCGTCTGAGGTCGGTAAATTCGGAAAAGGCATTCGTGCAATTTGTCCTTCTTCAATCGGCATCGAAATACCTGTTCTAAACATTCCGCTTTCAAACTTTTCCGGCGGACGTTTTGTCAAAGTTACGGTAATTTCACGTTCTTCGCCGTTTCGCAAAATACTTAATTTGGCTTGATGATCAGGTGCAATTTCGCTGATTATACGCATCATTTTACGGATACTTGAAACTTTATTGCCGTCAATGGCAACAATTACATCGCCGACTTGTACGCCGGCTTGCTGTGCGGGCGAGTTTTCCACAACCTTTTCCACAGCCACCCCGCGAACCGTTGAAAGTCCATATTTAGCGATATTTTGTTTGGTAACTTCAACCGTTTCAACGCCAAGAAAGCCTCCGTTGTTATTGAGATGATTAAATATCTCCATTTCTCCAATTTGTTCCATAGATGGTCCTCCAAACAAGCCGGGCAAAGTCGAACCAATGACTGATACCGATTGCGATTTTGAGTCGGTTGGCATAGTTGTTTGCTGTGCGTAGCCAACCGCACAAAATGTTGATACAAGTAGGATTAACGTAATTTTACGAAACATAAAAACCTCCAAAATGTGTAGAATTGATTTCAATTAGATAGTATCAGAACTTTAACTTTTAAGCTATATTTTGGGTTGCGCGAAATCTTAAAAAAGTTGCATTGCCGAAAAAAAAGCATCTGAAATTTTAATATTTCAAGATGCTTTTTCAGTTTATAACCTGACAGTTTATTACACAGTTTCAAATTTTAACTCGCCGTTTGCCGCCGAAATATTTATCGTTTGACCCGATAAAACGTCTCCGCTCAACAGTTTAACCGCCAATGGGTTTTGAATCAGCGTTTGAATTGCGCGTTTCAAAGGTCTTGCTCCGAAAGCCGGATCGTAACCTTCCGTAACCAACAATTCCTTCGCCGAATCGTCGAGATTTATCGTGATGTTTCTATCCGCAAGACGTTTTCGCAAATGTTTCAGTTGAACTTCGATAATCTTTGAAATTTCGGCTTTTCCGAGTTGTTTAAAGACAACAATATCGTCGATTCGATTCAAAAATTCAGGCTTGAAATGATTGCGAAGCACTTCTAAAACGTCAGTCTTGATATTTCTGTCAGCCAACGGATTTTCCGTCGCCGACATAATTTCACGCGAACCAAGGTTGCTCGTCATTATCAAAACCGTGTTTTTAAAATCAACCGTTCTTCCTTTAGAATCCGTAAGTCGTCCGTCGTCAAGTATTTGCAGCAAAATGTTAAAAACGTCGGGATGTGCTTTTTCGATTTCGTCAAACAAAATTACGCTGTACGGACGACGGCGAACGGCTTCGGTTAATTGTCCGCCTTCTTCGTAACCGACGTATCCGGGCGGAGCTCCGATCATTCTGGCGACGGCGTGTTTTTCCATATATTCGCTCATATCGAGCCGCAACATGGCTTTTTCATCGTCGAACATAAATTCCGCTAAAGCCTTGGCAGTTTCGGTTTTCCCGACACCTGTTGGACCAAGAAAAATGAACGAACCAATCGGACGCTGCGGATCTTGCAAGCCTGCCCGCGAACGCCTAACTGCATTAGCCACAGCAATTAATCCTTCGTCTTGCCCAATTACGCGAGTGCGAAGTTTGTCTTCCATCGTGATAAGTTTTTGCATTTCGCCTTCAAGCATTTTAGAAACCGGAATGCCTGTCCATTTGGCGACAACTTCGGCAATATCTTCTTCGCCGACTTCTTCTTTCAAATAAACACCGTCTTTTTGCAATTCTGCCAAACGCGATTGTTCTGACTCTAAGAGCCGTTCAAGTTCGGGAATTTTTCCGTATTGAATTTCTGCCGCAAGATTCAAATCGCCTTTGTTTCTGGCTTGCTCAAGTTCGAGTTTGGCTTTTTCGAGCGAGATTTTGGCGAGTTTCATTTTCTCGATTTCTTCTTTTTCCGATTGCCATTTTGCCTTCATCGCCGAAGAAGTTTCCTTCAAATCGCCAATGCGTTTTTCGATGTCGTTCAAACGTGCTTTCGATTTTTCATCCGACTCTTTGCCGAGTGCCTGACGTTCAATCTCCAACTGCATAATATCGCGTTCGAGTTCGTCAATTTCCTGCGGCAAACTGTCAATTTCGATACGAAGTTTGCTTGCAGATTCGTCGATTAAATCAATCGCTTTATCGGGCAAAAAACGGTCGGAAATATAACGATTTGAAAGAATTGCGGCGGCAACAATCGCCGAATCTTTGATGCGAACGCCGTGATGAACTTCGTATTTATCCTTCAAACCGCGAAGAATCGAAATTGTATCTTCAACGTTCGGTTCGGCAACATAAACTTGCTGAAACCGTCGTTCCAATGCCGCATCTTTTTCTATATATTTTTTGTATTCGTTCAAAGTCGTCGCCCCGACACAACGCAAAACGCCGCGTGCGAGTGCAGGTTTGAGCATATTCGACGCATCAATCGCACCTTCGCCGGCACCTGCTCCGACGAGCGTGTGCATTTCGTCAATGAACAAAATAATTTGTCCGTCAGACTTTTCAACTTCCTTCAAAACAGATTTCAGACGGTCTTCAAACTCGCCGCGATATTTTGCACCTGCCAGCATCGAACCTAAATCTAAGCTCACAAGTCGTTTATTTTTAAGCGTTTCGGGAATATCGCCGGAAATAATCCGTTGTGCCAAACCTTCGACAATCGCAGTTTTACCAACGCCCGGTTCTCCGATTAAAACGGGATTATTTTTTGTGCGGCGGGAAAGAATTTGAATCGTGCGGCGAATTTCATCATCACGACCAATCACCGGATCGAGTTTTCCTTTTCTCGCCCGTTCGGTTAAATCGATTGAATACTTGTCCAACGCCTGAAAATTTTCCTCGGCATTTTGGTCGGTAATCCGCGAACCGCCACGCATATCAACAATTACTTTTTCTAAATCTTCGCGGCTGATGCCGTTTGACCGCAAAATTCTGCCTGCGTCGCCATTTTTTTCAGCCGCAATTGCGAGCAAAAGATGTTCGGTCGAAATGTAATCATCGTTCAATTTTTCGGCTTCGGTTTGGGCAACTTGAAAAACGGAATTCAGCCGTGGCGAAAAGTATTGTTCGCCGCCCGAAACCTTCGGAAACTTTGCAATTGCTGCATTTAACTCATTTTGAATAGTCGGCAAATTAACGCCGATTTTGCCGAAAATCGGACGCACCACGCCTTCTTTTTGCTCTAACATCGAACCTAAAATATGTTCCGGTTCAACTTGCTGATGCTTATTTTTTTCGGCAATTTCAACCGCCGATTTAACGGCTTCCTGACCGCGAATTGTTAATCTGTCTAATCTCATAAATTATTACCTCAACTGAGTCTATTCAAATAATAAAATCTGAGTCTGTCTTTGTCAAGTATTTCAAGAATCATTTTTTAGTTTGTAAAATATCAAATTTTGCACGATCTCAGATGACACATTTTGTTGAAAACGGTATATTTAGCTTGCACAAATCCAATAAATTACGGCGAAGCTATGAACACAATTGAAGCAATTTACGAAAAAAGTGTGTTTCGTCCGATTGGAAAAATTGATTTGAACAAGCAGGTTTCATAAAACTTCTTAAGCTATATTTCAAAAAATGAAAATCATTCGTGAAATCCTAAGTCCTTTGATTGCTATAATTGCCGCGTTTATTGTCGGCGGAATTATTGTTGCTTTGATTGGCGACAATCCGTTTACAACCTACCGAATTTTACTTGAAAATTCGTTCGGTTCGATGAAAGACATCGGTTATACGCTGTTTTTGGCGACACCGTTGATTTTTACGGGTTTGGCGGTTGCGGTTGCGTTTCGATGCGGACTTTTGAACATCGGTGCCGAAGGACAATTAACCGTTGCGGCACTTGCAACAGCGCTGGTCGGCATCAAATTCGGCGGAACGGTGGTTGATATTTTCGGTAAAAAAGAAGATTGGTCGTGGACAAGTTTGCCGAGTTTTCTGCTGATTCTCCTGTGTATTCTGACGGCGATTGTCGCAGGTGCGATGTGGGGAGCAATTCCGGGTATTTTGAAGGCGAAATTCGGCTCGCACGAAGTTATCAATACGATTATGCTGAACTTTATTGCCATTTCGCTAGTCAGTTATTTTACGCAATATCATTTCAAAATTCCGGGTGATGCAATTTTGCAAACCGCACCGATCGGCGAAGCCGCGCATATTCCGCAACTTAATCAATTTGCAACGTTTATTCCGAAAGATGTGCCGCTGAATCTTGCGTTTATTTTGGCGATTTTGGCATGTGTTTTAGTGTGGTTTTTTCTGTGGAAAACTAAATGGGGTTATGAACTTCGCGCGGTCGGCGAAAATGCTTCGGCGGCTGAGTACGGCGGAATTTCGCCGGCAAAACAAATTATTACGGCGATGGTAATTTCCGGCGGACTCGCGGGAATGGTTGCCGTCAACGAAGTTTTAGGTTATCGCCACAATTATTACGACGGGTTTTCCGCCGAACTCGGATTTCTCGGCATCGCGGTCGCATTATTGGGCAGAAATCATCCGCTCGGTGTGTTTATCGCCGCATTATTTTTCGCGGTTTTAATGCGCGGCGAAATTTTTGTCGATGCTTTTACCAAATACGTTTCCAAAGACATCGGCTTGATTTTACAAGCAATCGCAATTTTATTTGTAGCGTGTCTGCAAAAATATTCTAAAAAGTAACAGGTTTTCGGTAAATCGGAAAGTAATTTTCGACTACCGACTACTGACTACTGACTACTGTTTTTATGAGCGAAATACTAACATTTGCATTATTATTTTCGGCGATTCGGTCGGCAACGCCTTTAATTTTTGCGGCACTCGGCGGAATGTTTTCGGAACGTGCCGGCGTTATCAACATCGCCCTCGAAGGCTTGATGTTGGCAGGCGCGTTTACGGCGGCGGTAACGACTTACGAACTCCATAATCCGTATTACGGGCTGGCGTTCGGAATGTTGGCGGGTGCGGTTTTAGCCGGAATTTATGCGGTGGCGACAATTTATTTTGAAGCCGATCAGGTTGTGGCGGGAACGGCGATAAACTTTTTGATGCTCGGATTACCGCAACTTTTGAGCGGTGCGATTTACGATTCATCGGGTTCAACGCCGCAGATTGCGAAAGATTATTTGTTGCCGAATTATTTCAACAACCTTTCATTTGCCTCGATTTTAGCCTTTGCCGCCGTGCCTGTTTGTTGGTATGTGTTGTATAAAACGCCGTTCGGTTTGCGTCTGCGGGCGGTCGGCGAAAATCCGGCGGCGGCTGATGCGGCGGGAATCAACGTTATCAAACTTCGATATTCGGCGGTGATTTTGTCGGGCGTTTTGGCGGCGGCGGGCGGTGCGTATTTGTCGATCGGACAGAGTTCGCTGTTTACTCGCGGAATGTCTTCGGGACGCGGATTTATTGCTCTGGCGGCGTTAATTTTTGCTAAATGGAAACCGATTCCGACATTATTCACCTGTCTGTTTTTCGGTTTGATGGAAGCCTTAACTATTCAAATACAAGGAGTTATCAAACTTCCTTCGGGCGAAGATATTCCCGTTCAGTTTATCCAAATCATTCCGTACGTTTTGACGATTATCGTTCTCGCGGGTTTCATCGGAAAATCGCAAGCACCGAAAGCACTCGGAATTCCTTATAAAAAAGAAAAATAATTGTGTTAGAATTCTTTTTATGAAAGTGAGAACATCAGTAACAATTTCATCAGAATTATTAACCGGAGCAAAGTTATTTGGCAGACGCTCCGAGATTATTGAAAATGCTCTGCGTGAATATCTTGAACGAAAGAAACTTGAAAAACGAGAAGCCAAAGAACTTGATATTCTCAACCAAATCGCCAAAGAACAGGGCGATGAAATTTTAGAAAATTTGGAATATCAAACGGATATATGGAACGAGGCGAACTTTACCGAGTAGAAAAACCAACTCAACGAGAACCGAAAAAATCTCGTGTTTATGTGATTGTCAGTCGTCAAAAGTTTATTCTTTCAAACTATCAGACAGTTGTCTGTTCACCAATTTACACAAATCAAAACGGATTATTAACCGAAGTTTATGTCGGCGTTGACGAAGGTTTAAAACACGACAGTACAATTCGCTGTGATGAACTTGTGAGTTTGCCAAAATCTGCTTAACAATTATATCGGAAAATTGTCGGCACAAAAAATTATTGAATTAAATGAAGCGTTAAAAGTCGCTTTGGAACTTTATTAAAATGAAATACGAACAATCCTTAGAAGCAGCAGAATTTATCAAATCAAAATACGCGAAACCGATTGAGGTCGCGTTGATTTTGGGTAGCGGACTCGGAGCATTTGCCGATGATATTGAAAACGCGGTGAAAATTCCGTACGAAGAAATTCCTAATTTTTCGCGTTCAACCGTCGAAGGACACGCGGGACAACTGGTTTTAGGCGAAATAAACGGCGTTTCGGTCGCGGTTCAGCAAGGTCGTTTTCACTATTACGAAGGTTACGATATTCAGCAAGTCGTCTTGCCTGTGCGCACGTTCGGGTTGCTCGGAATCAAAAATCTGATTATCACGAACGCCGCCGGAAGTGTTCGCACGGAATTGAAACAAGGAACTTTGATGCTCATCCGCGATCACGTCAATATGATGGGAACAACGCCGTTGATTGGTGAAAATGATTCGCGGTTCGGCGTTCGCTTTCCTGATATGACCGAAGTTTATTCGCGTGAATATCAAAAAATTGTGGACGAAGAAGCTAAAAACATCGCGGCGGAAAAAGGAATTCCGTCGTTTTTGAAACGCGGAATTTATTTTGCGTTGACAGGTCCGAACTATGAAACGCCGGCGGAAATCAGAATGTTTCGCTTGCTTGGCGCTGATGCGGTCGGAATGTCAACCGTGCCGGAAGCCATTGCCGCACGTCATCAAGGAATGAAGGTTATCGGAATTTCGTGCATCACAAATCTTGCGTCGGGCGTGAGCGACGACCCGATAAATCACGCCGAAGTTATGGAAACAGGAGAGAAAGTTGCGGAGATTTTTAAGGAACTTTTAGTGCGGGTCTTAAAGAGAGTGTGCGAATGATGCGACGGAGAGACGAAGAGACGAAGAGACGGTGGGGTTTTGTCTCGCAGTCTCTTCGTCTCACTTTCTCACAGTCATTTTTATAAAAATATGATAATTGGAATATGCGGCGGAACAGGTTCGGGAAAAACTACGATTGCGAGAGCGATTGTTGAAGCTGTCGGTGCGGAAAAAGTCGTTTTGGTCGAGCAGGATTCGTATTATCGAAATATGTCCGATATGCCTTTGGACGAACGCCGCAAAGCCAATTTCGACCATCCCGATTCGATTGACAGCGATTTGCTCGTGAATCACTTGAAACGTTTGAAAGGCGGCGAATCAATCGAGATGCCGATTTACGATTTCAAATCTCATACACGCAGTCATAAATCGCAACATATTGACCCGACAGCGGTTATCATCGTTGAAGGTATTTTGATTTTTGCCGAAACTCGCGTGTTAGACTTGCTGGACGTGCGTGTTTACGTTGATACGCCCGACGATATTCGGCTGTGTCGGCGGTTAAAACGCGATATTGCCGAACGCGGTCGCAAGTTTGAACAATCAATCGAACAATACGAAAAAACTGTCCGACCGATGCACCAACAATTTGTCGAACCGTCGAAACGCTACGCCGATTTAATTATTCCCGAAGGCGGACAAACACAGGTCGGCATTGATGTTTTGTGCGGATTGATAAAAGATAAACTGAAAAATGCCGTCGAATAAATGGAAAATTACCCGCTGAAAAATTGGATTCCGCATCAGTTGATTTATTTCGATAATCAAATTTTGCTTGAATGGCTTTATTTGGCGGAAAAACCTTTTACCGAGCCGTTCTTTTTTCAAACTACGTTTTCGTGTCAATCTTTTGCCGAAAATAAAAGTGAATTCAAATCTCTTTCAACTTTTGACGGTTTGCAGGAAATGAGTTTGGATGTGCCGTTTATTGAGCCAACCGCGTTTATTTTTCACGTTTCGCGGTGCGGTTCAACGCTTTTGACACAAATGCTTTCGCTTGCCGAGAAAAATATTGTTGTCTCGGAAGCCAAGATTTTGGACGTGGTTTTGCAAAATTTGGTCGTTAATGATTCCGAAGATGCGGAAAATATCGTCAAAGCGGTGATCAGAATGTTGGGCAAAAAACGGTTCGGCAATGAAACCGATTTTTTTGTAAAATTAGACAGTTGGCATATTCTGATTTACGAAAAATTACGCCGTTTGTATCCGCATACGCCGTTTATTTTTACGTTCAGACGACCTGATGAAGTTATCCGTTCGCAAATGAATTCCATGGGAATTATGGTTCCGCACGAAATTTTGCTCGCTCAAAAGCTCGATTTCGAGTTTCCGCAAATTTTGATGGTTGAACCGCATATTCATATCGCCAAAGTGTTGGAAAAATACTTTGAAAATTATCCGGCAATAATCGAAACCGATAAGAATACGTTGTTTTTAGATTACAAAAACGGCGCGTTGCCGAATTTAGATAAAACGGAAAGGTTTTTGCGTCTTTCGATTGATGACGCGACCAAGCAAAAAATCATCGAACGGAGCAAATTTCACAGTAAAAACCCGAATGCCGGTTTTACTGAAGCAAAACTGAACGATGAACTGCCCGAATATCAACAAAAAGCATATAATTTATACAAAGAAGTTTTAGAGAAATTATCATTAGTGTCCGGTTAAAAAAGTTTTTACAGCCATAAACTATTGATTTACTGTTAGTTACAGGCATATTTGCATTTTACGATTTCAATTTGCATTCAACTGAGTCTTAAACTTGTTGAATGAATCACGGAAAATACGTTT
>JANPBM010000067.1:0-11345 GCA_031430435.1 Acidobacteriota bacterium | reverse complement strand
CGCCGATTAAAGATATTTCGGATTTTGGCAGAGCGTTACCGAAATCGGAGAAAACGACTCGGACTCAGATTTAATCTAATTTCAGGCATCTACAACTATGAACTCAAGGCTATCAAAATTTAATTTCGCAAGAGGTCTAATGAATTAACAAAAGCAATTGGACTGAATTCTCATGGAATTGGTGTAGGTTCTTTTGTCTATTTGCGAAGAATTTTCGAGAATCTAATTGCTGAAGCATTTGAAGGAGCAAAATACTCTTTGAGTGTAACTGATGAAGATTTTTATCGCTTGAGAATGGACGAAAAGATTTCGACTCTTAACAGTTTTTTACCAAGTTTTTTAGTTGAAAATCGTAATGTTTATGGAATTCTAAGTAAAGGGATTCACAGCTTAGATGAGGATGAATGCAAGGAGTTTTTCCATCCTGTCTTATCTGTAATTGAAATTATTCTTGACGAAAAGCTAGCAAAAATCGAAAAACAGGAAAAAGAAAATTTGGCGAGGAAACAGCTTCAAGAAATCACTCAAAAACTTGCTAAGAATTGATATGTTTTTATAAAACCGCTACTGACAATAATCTTTGTGAATCAATCAACAAACCAACCATTATTCCTTTTCCCGACCGCAGAAATTATGTCTGAGGTCAATCTGCAATCGCGTTCCGTTCGCAAATATCACGGCGATATTGCTTTGCTCGTTTCAGATTCCAAATTCCAAATTTCAAACTCAAAAGTCGTCTTTCAATCGAGCGGAATGGTTGATCGTTTCAGCGAGATTTTGCGTGATTACGAGGTAAATTTGCCGCGTGAAAATTTGCTCGTCGGTAATCTTTCGAGCGGTTTTGAAATTCCTTCGCTTAAAACCGCTTATCAAACTGAAAATGACATTTTCGGCGAAACTCGCCAAGCTGAAACGCAAAGGACAAAGGACAAAGGACTAAATCGAAAATCGGGGCGTTTATTTCAGATTTTCGCGACCTTAAATCGGGCGATTTTGTGGTTCACGTTGATCACGGAATCGGACGTTTTGAAGCCTTGCAAGTTATTGAAACGGCTGGAGTTGAGCGTGAGTTTATGCTCTTGATTTACGCCGAAAAGACCAAACTTTTTGTTCCTGTTGAGCGAATGGATTTGGTTTCGCGTTACAGTTCAAGCGAAACTACGACCGCAACTTTAGACAAACTCGGCGGACTCGGTTGGCAGAAAACTAAGGCGAAAGCCAAACGTGCGATGCGTGATATGGCGGACGAATTATTGCGTCTGTATGCCGAACGAAAGTTGGTTGAAGGCTACGCATATTCCGCCGATACGCCGTGGCAAAAGGAGTTTGAAGATGCGTTTCCATACGATTTAACGCCCGACCAAGCAACCGCCGTTGAAGATATGAAACTCGATATGCAGACCGCGTTGCCGATGGACAGATTGATTGTCGGCGATGTCGGTTACGGCAAAACTGAGGTTGCGATGCGTGGTGCGTTCAAAGCCGTGATGGACGGAAAACAAGTGGCAATCTTGGCTCCGACAACGATTCTAGCTTATCAGCACGCCGAAAGTTTCAAAAAAAGATTCGCCGCGTTTCCCGCAAATATCGAACTTTTATCGCGTTTTCGGTCGGCGAAAGAGCAGAAAGAAGTCGTCGAAAAATGCGAGCAAGGCAAAATTGACGTGTTAATCGGCACGCACAGAATTTTGTCGGCTGACGTAAAATTCAAAAAACTCGGCTTGGTTGTCATTGACGAAGAACAGCGTTTTGGTGTCGGGCATAAAGAAAAACTCAAACAATTAAAGAAAAAAGTTGACGTTTTGACGCTTTCCGCCACGCCGATTCCGCGAACGCTGAATATGTCGCTGCTCGGAATGCGTGATATGTCGGTGATTGAAACGCCGCCGCGTGATCGTTTGGCGATAAATACGCAGGTTGTGCAGTTTTCCGAAAGCGTGATTAAGTCTGCAATTGAGCTGGAACTGTCACGCGGCGGACAAGTTTTTTTTATCCATAACCGAGTCGAAACCATCTTTACAATCGCCGCACATTTGAAGAAAATTGTGCCGAATGCAAATTTTGTAGTCGCACACGGACAGATGAACGAGAAGGAAATGGAAACCGCTGTGCTTGATTTTGTCGAGCGGAAATTCGATGTTTTGGTCGCCACAACCATCATCGAAAACGGCATTGATATTCCAAGAGCGAACACAATAATCATCAATCAAGCCCAAAATTACGGGCTTTCGCAACTTTATCAGCTTCGCGGACGTGTCGGACGTTCGAGCAAACGTGCGTACGCGTATCTCGTGATTCCGCCTGAACGCGAGCTTTCGGACATTGCCAAACGACGACTCTCGGCGATTCGAGAATTCAGTGAACTTGGTGCAGGTTTTCGGATTGCGGCGTTGGATTTGGAACTTCGCGGTGCGGGAAATATCTTGGGCGGACAACAATCGGGACAACTTGATGCACTCGGTTTTGATTTGTATGTGAAGATGCTCGAACGCACGATTCAGGAAATTCGCGGCGAAGTAATCGACGATGAAATCAGCGTTTCAATCAACTTGGGCGTTGATGTTTCGATTCCGAAAAATTACATTTTCGAGACTTCGCAACGGCTCAGAACTTACAAAAGAATCTCGTCCGCAAACAACGAATCCGAGTTAATGAAAATTTACGCGGAAATTGAAGACCGTTACGGCAAAGTTCCGCTTGCGATTGATAACTTGTTTGATTACGCGAAGTTACGCAAACTCGCGGAAGAACTACTTGTTATTTCAATCGACAAAACACGCGATGGTTTTGCCGTCAAACTAGACCAAAACGCGAAAATTTCACCCGATAATTTGATGGAATTTTTATCGGAAAACAAAAACGCGAACTTTTCGCCGAACGGGATTTTGCGGATTACAACTGATAAGAATTTGTTGGAAGCAGCTAGGAAAATATTGTTAGAAATTCGCGGTTAATTTACTGCGTACAATCGCCCGTCTCATTCCAATCGCACTTAAAAACATCGGGTGCAAATTCCTTTGTTTGTTCGCCGACTTTGCCGTAAATATTGGTTTGTCCGTAAAGTTCCGCCGTCCAACCGAGTTTTCGTTTATTTTTCCAAACAAAAGAATATGCGTCTTTTTCGTCCGCACCTTTTAAATGTTGGGCTTCGTGCAAAAGAATCGCGGCACGTTCCATATCGTCATTCGTTTTGTTAAAAAAATCGGGATAAAGCGTGATAATTTCAAACGGAAAGTTAGTTGCGGCATACGCGTTTTCTTTTTCAATCGAAGCATTGAGCCAATTATCGTTACCACGAAACGCCGTCAGGTAATCGAGCATAAACGCTTCACGGCTGAAACCTTTTTGTTCGATTATATTTATCGCCCTCTGAACCGTCTGTTTTTCCTCTAAGTTTAATCGTTTTGCCGAGCCTATGAGCGACAAATAAAACCCGAAAATCACAAATAAACAAACAACACCGCAGATTATCGCACGTTTCAAAATGTTGGATTTAGGCGAATTTGAGTTGGTTTCAGCAAAATGAAGGTTTGATAAATTGGCATTGCAACGCTTGCAAATCTCTGCGGTTGCATAGTTTACCAAATTACATTGAAAACATTTTTTGTTCATATTGCGGAAAATTCGACGTGGCGAGAAAATTTTCTCTGCTTATAAAAAACAACGAATAAAAGAACATTTCCAATAAACTTTGTGTGCCGAAAACAATCGAAAATTACGTCAATCTTCGTCAATTTCAGCAACTTTTTGCAAGGCTTCGCGGATTAAATCGTAGTTAAAACCTTGTCGCATCAAATAATCGAAAAACTTTTTCGTATCTTCGCGAGTCTCGGGTTTTCCCTTTATCCGCAAACGTTTTTGTACGGCACGTTCAATTAAATCGGTTTCGGGGATTTCTTCAAATGCTGATTCCAACGCCTTTTCGATTGTTTCTTTGTCCAATTTTTTTAACGATAATTTTTGCCGCAAAACACGCTTGCCCATTGGTTTTCCCAACAATTTTGAGCGTGAAAAATTTAACGCGAATTGGTCGTCGTTCAAATATCCGTAAGATTTCAGTTTTTCGATTACTTCATCGACAATCGCCGCGTTTGTCCACGATTTTTCGAGCAAACGTTCGCGTAACTCGTTGATTGTACGAGCTTTATACGCAAGTAAATTTACGGCGCGATCAAAAGTTTTTTGCGGTGCTTTCGCTTCGTCAACTACAATTTCGGATTCATCATCGGTCAGCAAATTTTTTCGTTTTTGCCAAGTTTTTTTGAACATAATTTGATTATGCCGGAAAAGCGAAATTTTCACGAAAAAGTTATAATCTAAACGTGTTAATAAATCAGTTACAATTTCACGAAAATTTTGGTTCGGGACGTTTTGTGCAACAAAGAAACGTCATCGTTTATCTTCCGCCTGACTATCAACCCATTGACAACAAACGATTTCCCGTATTGTATATGCACGACGGACAGAATCTTTTTAACCCGAATACATCGTTTGCAAACGTGGCGTGGAAAGCGGACGAGACCGCGCAAAACTTAATTTTGACGAAAAAAATCGAGCCGATAATCATTGTCGGAATTTACAACACGGGCGAAAATCGGATTGACGAATACACGCCTGTTCGCGGTTTTCGCGGTCGCGGCGGACAAGCCGAAAACTACGGAAAAATGATTACCGAAGAACTTAAACCGTTTATTGACAATAATTACAGAACTTTGCCGCAACGCGAATTTACAGGAATCGGCGGTTCGTCGCTCGGCGGTTTAGTTTCGCTGTATTTAGGTTTGAATTATCCGCAAGTTTTCAGTCGTTTGGCTCTGATTTCGCCGGCGATTTGGTGGAATAACTTACATATTCTGCAACAAGTTAAGAATTTACACGGCAGAATTCCGTTGCGAATTTGGCTCGACATCGGCAACCGCGAAGGTTTTAACGTCAAGCGACAAACGCAATATCTTAATCATATTTTGCTCGAAAAAGGCTGGACGAAAAATCGGACGGCAAAATTCGCGGATTTTCGATATTTAGAAGTTCCGAAAGCCTCGCATAACGAATATCATTGGGGAAACAGGTTTGATAAAGTGTTGAAATTTTTGTATCCGATTATATGAAAGACGGAATTTTAATTATTGATAAACCGATTGATTGGACATCACACGATGTCGTCGGTAAACTGCGTAAACTCTTGAAAACAAAGCGAATCGGACATACAGGAACGCTTGATCCGTTTGCAACGGGCGTGCTTGTAATGCTCGTCGGCAAAGCAACGCGGCTCGCCCAATTTCTCGATAAAGACGTGAAAGAATACGAAGCGATAATTCAATTCGGATTTGAAACCGACACGGGCGATTTAACAGGAATTCAAACTGTGACCGGTAAAATTAATAAAGTTTCCGCCGAAGAGATTGAAATTGCTTTACAAGATTTTCGCGGCAAAATATCGCAAACTCCGCCAATGTATTCGGCAAAAAAAGTTGACGGAAAAAAACTTTACGAACTTGCCCGACAAGGCATTGAAATCGAGCGAAAGCCCGTAAACATAACAATTTATACGCTTGAATTATTGGAAACCAACGGCACAACCGCAAAAATCAAGGTTGCGTGTTCCGCCGGAACATACATTCGCACACTTGCCGAAGACATCGGGCGAAAATTGGAAATCTGCGGACATTTAACAAGTTTGCGAAGAATTCAGGCGGGAAAATTTGAAATATCGCAGTCGGTAAAGATCGAAGAAGCCGAAAATACCGAACTTATTTCGATGAATGATGCAATTTTGCACCTTACTGAAGTTCAAATTTCAGCCGAAGAAATTGTTGATCTAGGACACGGAAAGAAAATTTTTCGAGAGTTAATTGTTGAGAATAATACAGTTAGGATTACCGATGAAACAAATAATTTGCTTGCCGTCGGGCAATACGAAACGGACGAAAAATCAATTCAGCCAAAAATAGTTTTTTTATAAAATGACGAAACCTTTAATAATCGCACATCGCGGAACTTCGGGCGACGCACCTGAAAACACGCTGATTGCGTTCCAAAAAGCGCTTGACGCAAACGCGGACGGCATCGAACTTGACGTTCAGCTTTCGGCTGACAATATTCCGATGGTTTTTCACGATAAAACGTTAAAGCGTGTGAGTAATCGCAAAGATAAATTGACCGATTTAACCGCCGCCGAACTCGGCAAAATTGATGTCGGTTCATGGTTTAACGTTAAAAATCCCGATAAATTCAAGCACGAATTTGCACAACAAACCGTGCCGAGATTGGCGCAGGTTTTCGATTTGATGAAACCGCATAATAAGCGAATTTATGTGGAATTAAAATGTAAAAAAAATGAATCTGCGAGTTTGGTAAAGGCTGTCGGCGAACTGATTGACAAGTATGAGTTGGTTGAAAATGCAGTTGTTTTGAGTTTCAATCATTCGGCTTTAATCGAGATGAAACAAATGTTTCCGCACATCAAAACAGGTGCGTTGTTTGCTCCTAAACTGTTGATGCTGTTACATATACGCCGTCGTTTAATCAGAAAAACGCAAGCCTGTTCGGCAGACGAAATGGCTCTGCATTTTTCATTGGCAAAGGCAAAAACAGTCAACAAAGGAAATTCCAATAATCTTCCGACCGTAATTTGGACGGCAAATAACAAAAATTGGGTCGAACGCGCAATCAAACGAAACATCTCTGCCGTTATCACAAATTTCCCTGCAAAGTTATTGGCGAAACGCGCGGAAATCGAGAAGTAAGCGGAAATCCGAGGCTTGCCGAAAACTATTGATTTGATTGGCTGTCGGAGCAGTTTTATCGATTGTCCAAATAGCCGAATTGCAGATATAATTAGCTTTTTATATGTCGAACCAACCAAAAATTCTGCACGGCGATTGCCTGCAAATTCTCGAAACGCTTGAGCCGAACAGTTTTCAGGCAATCATCGCCGATCCGCCGTATTTTCAGGTTTTGCTCGATGAATTTTGGGATAATCAATGGCAGAGCGAAGAAGACTATTTAGCGTGGACGGAAAATTGGATAAGAAAAGCGGGCGAATTACTAAAAGACGACGGTTTGTTTTTTATCTTCGGGCAACTCGGCAAACGCGAACATTCGTGGCTTCATTTATGCTCGACGGCGAGCCGTATTTTCCGGTTTCACGATATGTTGATTTGGGACAGAGCCGTTGGTTACAACGAGCGTTACGACAGTTTTACGCCGTGTTACGAGATGGTTTTGGTGCTTCGTAAACAAAAAGACAGCAAGCCTTATTTCGACAAAGATGCGGTGCGAATTTCGTATAACGATGAAACCGTCAAGCAATATCTGAAAGACAAACGTTACAAAGATTTGGACGCGCGAAAGACGCATCTGGAAAAAGGCAAGTACGCGACCAACATTTTGCGGGTGCCGAGTTTAAAAGGTTCGTCGAAAGAAAAAGTCGGGCATCCTTCGCAAAAGCCACTTAAGTTGATTGAAATGTTGGTTTCAGCCGCCACCCGCGAAGGCGATAAAATTCTCGACCCGTTTTCGGGTTCGGGAACAACCGCATTTGTTTGTCAAAACTTAAACCGTGAATTTATCGGCATTGAAATCGAACAAAAGTATATTGAAATGTCGAAAAAGCGTTTGGATGATTCGATTCCTAATTTATTTAACCGAACTGCCGGCTGACACTTAATCGAGCAAAGGAACTTCTTCGCCCCAAAACATTGCTTTTGATGGTTGAAAGTGGAATTGCAACCCGAATTTTTCTTCAAAAACCGAAAACGGCAAACTGCATTGCACACGGCGTTGTTTTTTTGAATCGATTTTCGGATTGATTGTCATTTGCAATTTCGGCAAATCTTTTTTTATTCTTTTCGCAAATTTCCGAGCCTCCGTGTGTCGCGGCTCAAATTCTCTTTTAATCCCGTGATGCAGTTCGCGGATTTTTTCGATTGTTCTCGATTCCAAAAACTCTTCGTAACTGTCGGTTTCGGCTTCTGCTTTCGTTACAAACAAGTTTTGCCATTCTTCGGCGGCAATTTTCACCGCTCCGATGGCGACAATTTTTTTATGCCGTCCCGAATTTTGCCAAAAACCGACAATCAAAAGAAAATCTTCGTTATTTTCAATTTGCCGAAGAGCATCGCCGAAATTTATCGACGATCTGTATGCGCAAGTTTTCATTGAAACCGGCAAACCGCCGAAAGCCAAAGTATGTAAAGCATACTTGTTTTTGTATGTAATACCCGTTGCGTCCCATTTATCGGTATTTCCGGTTTGGGTAAATCCCTGAAAAAAAGTTGATTTAATCCAACCTTCAAAATTTAATCCGTGTTGTTGTCTGGCTGTTCCGCCGAAATCCATAAAACTTCTCCGCTTAACTCAATAATTTCAGACGTATTTTCGGTAACAATTTTGCGGGATATTTACCGAAAATAAAAGTTATTTAAAACTCCAAATTGCGAGTTGTAAATCTGACGCATAAAATAGAAATTAGTTTATTTGAGCAAAATTTTTTATGACAAATTCTTACGATGTAGCCGTCATCGGCGGCGGACATAACGGTTTAACTTGTGCGTGTTATCTGGCAAAAAGCGGTTTGAAAGTTATCGTGCTTGAACGCCGGCATATTGTCGGCGGCGCGGTTTGTACGCAGGACGATTTGATTGACGGCTACAAAATCGACGTTGGTTCGTCCGCACATATTATGATTCATCTCACGCCGGTTATCCAAGATTTGGAACTCGAAAAATTCGGTCTGCATTATATTGATTGCGATCCGTTCGCGTTTGCACCGCTGCCGAACGGCGAAGGTGCGATCTATTTTTGGAAAGACGTTGATAAAACGTGCGAATCAATCGCCAAAATCTCGCCCGAAGATGCTGTTCGCTACAAAAAATTCGTTACCGAATGGGAAGATTTGAACGAAGGAGTTTTCAAAGCATTCCTAAAACCGCCGACGATGATGAACCTCGGACGGCATATGGTTTTCGGCACAAAGTCGAAAAATCCCGCCGATATGGTTCGCAAATTGATGACTTCTTACGGCTCATTGGTCAAAGAAACTTTCAAACACGAAGGCTTGCGGGCAGCAATGGCGTGGCTCGCGGCACAATCTGGTCCGCCGCCGTCGGCAATGGCAACGGGCGACTTTCTCGGCTGGCATTCGATGATTCACAAAAGCGGCGTGAAGCGTCCACGCGGCGGTTCGGGCGAACTGACGCAAGCGATGGCGAGATGCCTTGAACATCACGGCGGAACGGTTATGCTCAACGCCGAAGTCGAAAAAATTGAAGTAAACAACGGCGAAACAGGCGGAATTCTGCTCACTGACGGGACACGAATCGAGACAAAACGAATAGTTTCAAACGCACATGTTCACACCACATTTTTGAAGTTAATCGGCAAAGAAAACTTGCCCGAAGGATTGGCTGACAGAATCGAAAATGTGAGAATCGGCAACGGTTTCGGGATGATTGTGCGTTGTGCGGTTTCCGAATTACCCGATTATTTGTCTGCACCAAATGGCGGAAAATCTTCGGATTGTCATCACGGTTTGCAGTTGATGTGTCCGACTTTGGATTATCTCGACAAATCTTACGGCGATTATTTGAACGGCATTCCATCGCAAAACCCGGGAGCATTGGCGATGACATTTTCGTCCGTTGATCCGACTCTCGCACCCGAAGGCAAGCACACTTTGTTCATTTGGGGACAATATTATCCGTATGAATTATCGAACGGAGAAAACTGGCAAGACATCGAAAACCGCGAAGCCGACAAGCTGATCGATGTAGTAAATTCTTACGCACCAAACGTCAAAAATTCGATTATTGACCGCTTTATCCAATCACCGCTCGACATCGAACAACGCATCGGGCTTCTGCGAGGAAACGTGATGCACGTTGAAATGGACTTTGACCAAATGTTTATGTTCCGTCCGCTGCCCGAAATGTCCGCGTATAAAACACCAATTAAAAACCTATATCTAACCGGTGCGTCAACTCATCCCGGCGGCGGAGTCTTCGGGGCAAGCGGACATAATACAGCACAAGTTGTTTTGAAAGATGTGAAGGGGAAATGGTTTTAGTTTTGCCATAACGTGGGCTGATTTGCTGATGCGGTTTTTCTTTTTGGTATTTCTTTGGAGGCGAAATTATTATCGGTTTTCTCTGCCAGACGTTCTTCGATTATCTCAAAATAGTTTGGTTCGATTTCGATTCCGATATAACTTAATCCGAGTTTTTTTGCTGCAACCAAAGTAGTTCCTGTTCCTGCAAACGGATCAAGAACGATGTTTTCAGTTTCTATCGGAACAAGCGTTTCTAATAGTTTTTGAATCAAATCAATCGGCTTAATCGTGCAATGAACATCGAACTTTTCATCACGTCCTTTTGAATAACCTTCCAACATATTTGATTGAAAAGAGCCATCAGGAAGAATAGTTTTTAACGCACCGATACCGTTTTGTTCAATTGTTTCAAGGTAGTTGTTTAGTAAAGGCTTTTGGACTAAAACTATTGCTTCCCACTCGTTTCTGAAACAAGTATGCCAGCCTTTCCATTTTTCAGCGTCTTTTCGGTTCTCTTTGGCAAATTTTTTTTCGACGTTCAAACCTTTTGGAATTCCTGCGTGTCGACGATAAACCAAACAATCACGGGCATAAAAACCCGCTTCTTCCAATGCAACTTGAACGTGAGCCAGAGTTCTCGTGCTACTGAAAACCGCGACAAACGCACCTGCTTTGCAAACTCTGAATAATTCTTGGCTCCAGCCTTCGCACCATTTGCGATACTCTTTGATGTTCTCGCGGTTGCGTTCATACCATCTTTCGTTGCGAACTCCACCTGCTAAACCGCTTCCGTAAGGTATATTCTTGACTAAAGTTGAACTTTCTTTGATGCGAGTAATTCGCCTTTGAATTTCTTCGTGATCCCAAGTTCTGCCAATAAATTCGTAGTTATACGGCGGATCTGTAACAACGCAAGCAATCGAATTGCCCACTATTGTTTTCAGAACTTCACGACAATCGCCTTGGTAAATTGTTTTCGTCATAATTTTATCGCTCAATATTCAAAGATTCTTCATTTTTTAGGTTTTCCAGCCAAGAATATAAATCAAAACCTGTTTTATCGAAAATATACTGAAACGTTTCATTTCCTGTCAAAATATTCCAACCACCGCTTCTGCAAGCAGTTATCGCAGCCCGCAAACTATCTTCTCTGACAATTTTCTGCACGGGACAAAAACAATGTTGAAAGAGCTTAAAGTAGAAAGCGGATGTGTTTTTGAGCTAAGATAGCTCTTGAATATATGAAAAAAACACATCCGAATGCTTTGAAGCATTACGGAAGAATTTAGCATTAGAC
>JANPBM010000066.1:0-153686 GCA_031430435.1 Acidobacteriota bacterium | reverse complement strand
TAAATTCAACATACACAAACTATATTCTATTTATGAGAAGAACAGTAGCACTAAACACGGGACTATGTTTTTTCCACTTAAACAAAAAAAGAACTATTTCGCAATCATTTAAAGGTTTTTGGACATTCGTTTGAATTAGACAAGGCGATTTAAGTGTCTAATAAAAAATTCAGCTTTGTTCTATTTAAGAACGGTCAATTTATTTACAGCTTCCCGCCACCCTTTTTCAACTCTTCCAAAGTCCGTTTCAAATCTTCGAGTTTCTTCCCTGCTTCGGCAAATTTGCTTTGCGATGTCAGTTGTTGATAATCCGTAAATTCTTGGGCGGCACGGTTGATTAGTTGTTGCGTATTTGGCGAGACAATTGCGGTTGTCGTTTCCTTTTTGTCGTCAATTTTCGTATCTTTCGCGTCGTCTTTTTTGTTTGCAGAATCGCCAAACATATTTGCTAAAGCGGTAGCGAAATTTGGACCGTAGGCGATTCGTTCTTGTGTTGCGAGAACGACCATTCTAAGTTCGGGCATCGGACTGCGATCTGCTTGCAGGAAAATCGGTTGAACATAGAGCAGACCATTTCCCACCGGAATTACCATCAAATTTCCGCGTTCAATTTTTGAACCTTGCTGATTCCAAAGCGTGAATTGTCCCGAAAGAGTTGCGTCTTGGTCAATGCGGGCTTCGATTTGAATCGGACCGTCAATAAAGCGTGATTTCGGCAGAGAATAGACCAAAAGTTTGCCGTAATTTTCGCCGTCGCTGCGTCCTGCCATCAATGCAATCAGATTGTTTCTGCTCGCAGGAGTGAAAGTCATAATTTTTACAAACTCGATTCCGTCTTTGTTATTAGGCAGTTGAGCTAACACAAAATAAGGTTTCAGCGGCTCGGCTTGATCGTTATTTTTTCCTTTGGTGATGACGCTTGCTTGCGTCCAAACGTCTTCGCGTTGGAAAAATATTTTCGGGTTTGTCGTGTGATAAAGTCCGTAAGCCTGACCTTGCGTTTCCAGCAATGTTTCGGGAAAACGGATATGTTCGCGTAAATCTGCGGGCATTTTGTCTGCCGATTGGAACATTGTCGGAAACATATTTTGATAGGTTTTCAGCAACTCGTCTTCTTCGTCGAAATTGTAAAAATTGACATCGCCGTTGTAAGCATCAATCGTAATTTTAACGCTGTTGCGGATGTAATTTATGTTTTGCCCTTGGGCTTGAAAGTGCTTTGAATACGGGTAACGGTTCGTTTCGGTAAACGCATCAATCATCCAAACCAATCTTCCGTTTGCGTCAACTATGATGTACGGGTCTTCGTCTAAAATCAAAAACGGTGCGATTGTTTTTACTCTTTCCGTGATGTTGCGACGCATCAAAACTCGGCTTTCAGCGGTTATATCGTCCGAAAAAGGAAGTTTTGTTAAATCGCCTAAGGTCGCTGCCAAAACCAAACGACGCAATCCGCTGCCGATTGCAATTCCGCCTGTTCCTTCGTAAGTTGTGTAAGTGTTTGAATCGCCTTGCGGAAAATCAAACTCTTTTTGATTTGTCAGAACATACACATCCGAATCGGTTTTTTGCCCGAAATAAATCTGCGGACGGGTTAATTTTAACTCAGGTGCGGTTGATTCAACGGGCATATTTGAAAGCACAAATTGCGGACGACCTTCAGTTGTAAAGCCATTCGCCGTATTCATCGTAACACCGTAACCGTGCGTGTAAGTCAGCTTTTGATTAACCCAATTACGCGATGCTTCGGGCAAATTATTGACATCTAATTCGCGTGCGGCAACCATCATCAGACGCTTTTGTCCGTCAATTTTATAGCGGTCAACATCAACGGTCGTGAAGTCGTAATAATTGCGAATTTCTTGTAATTGCTTGAGCGTAGATTGCAATTCGGGACGATCCCAAAGGCGTATATTATCAACGGTCGCACGATTTTTTTCGATGTCGAACGAAGTTGCGGTCGTTTCCGCCTGAAAATCTTGCACCTCAATTTTGTCTAATTTGAAGGCAGTTCGCGTCCACGCAATGTTGTTTTCAATAAACGGCGTTTCGCGGTCTAATTCATTTGGTTTGACGATAAAGCTCTGCACATAACCCGGAATCAGAATCAATCCGACCACATAAACGACAACAGGCAAAGCAATTGTACCGATTATTACTTTCAAGTTTTGAGTAACAAAAGCATTGATAAGTGCAATAACTGCAACAATTAACAGAACAATCGAGAGAATAAACAAGCCCGGCAAAATATAGTGAAATTCAGTATAAGTTACGCCCGTAAAAGTTTGATGATCTTGCCAAAGATACGCATAACGTCCGAGATAAGTGCCGACCGAAAGCGTCAATGCAACCAACGCCAATGAAATTGACAAAACCAGATAGCGAGTTTTTTTCGCCGTATCTTTTTTGCTGATCGTAATCAACGAATAAACGACACTCGCGATTGCAAAGATATAAACAAGTCTCGAAAACCAGCCGCTTAATATTTCAAAAACAGGGAGCGTGAACAGATAGAAACTGACCGAATTATTGAAAATCGGATCAGTCGCCGCCATCGCTTGTTGATTAAAATAGAGTGCAAATGCTTCCCATTGATTGCTGAAATAAAGTCCGTAGCCCAAAGTAAAAAGAATCGAAACAATCCAGCCGACAGGTTTCAGGAAAATGCCCGGATCAAACATTACCTTTTGCTGTTCGTTGACAACAATTTCCCTTGGTGCAACCGCGTGTGCGGCAAAAAGGCGAGATAATACGCTGAAAATTACTCGCAAAATTAAGAAAGTGGCAATTGCGAATACAAAAAACAGAGCGAGTTTTATTTTGAACTGATACCAATAAACAGGCGAATAACCCAGCGAATCAAACCACAACGAATCTACATAAATCCCGACGAAACGCGGAATCGTAAAAATCGAAACTAAGACAACAGCCAAAATAATCCATAAAACCCAACGAGGTTTAGATTTAGGCTTCGGAGTAACGTCAATAACTTCAAAATCGGAATCGTCAAGTATTTCTTCGCTCATATTTGGAAGCATACGCTCAAACCGAAGATTTCTCAATTCATAAATCAGAACAAGGAGCGATTATCTCGTCCATAACTTCGGTAAACTCCCAAAAGCCTTTTTTCCCGATAATCCACTTCGCCGCAACGATTGAGCCTGACGCAAAACCTTGCCTTGAACGTGCGGTGTGCGTTAGTTCGATGGTGTCAGCCGTGCCGTCAAAGCCGACAATATGAGTTCCGGGAATGTTGCCCGCACGAGTTGCCGCAACCGAAAAATCTTTTGTAATATGTTGCGAAACAATGTCTTGCAGTTTTAACGCCGTTCCCGAAGGTGCGTCTATTTTGCGTGAATGATGACGTTCTTCGATAAAAGTTTCGTAATCGTCAAACTTAGAAAAAAGTTCGGCGGCGTTTGAAACAATTCTGTAAAAAAGGTTTACGCCGACCGAAAAATTTGCTCCGAAAACAAACGAACCGTCATGTTTTTCGACCAATTTTCGCACCGTTTCAAGTTCGTTATTCCAACCTGTCGTGCCTTCAACCAAAGGAACATTTGCAATTAAACACGCTTCGATATTTCGCAAAACGGCTTCGGCGGTGGAAAAATCTATCGCCGCATCAACGCCTTTTAATTTATCCGCAAGTTCAATCGCCGAAAGATTTGCGTCCGTTTCGTCAATAATTACCGCAACTTCATCGCCTTGTTCGTGTAAAAGACCGGCGATAATTTTGCCCATCGCACCGTAACCGATCAATGCTGTTTTCATAATTTTCTCAAAAACATTATTGCACGATACAATGCAAAATTGTATTTTTTATGAAACAGTATCAATTTGTAAATGACCGTTGACGAAATTATCAAAACACTCGAATTGATTGGAACGCCTGAAAATATCGCGGGAATGGCACGTTTTGCGATTAAAACTAAAAAGGCTTTCGGCGTTTCCGCACCTAATCTTAAACAACTCGCCAAAGAAATAAAAAAACAGACAAAAGACCGACATTCGTTAGCTTTGGAGCTTTGGCAAACCGAAATTCACGAAGCTCGAATAATCGCGTATTTGATTGAAAACCCGAAAGATGTAACCGAAAAACAAATGGATTCTTGGGTCGAAGATTTTGATAATTGGGCGATTTGCGACGGAACTTGCGGACATCTTTTTTGCCGCACCGATTTTGCTTACAAAAAAGTTTTTGAATGGTCGGAGCGTGAAGAAGAATTTATCAAACGCGCGGGAATTTGTTTGATGGCGTGGCTTGCCGTTCACGATAAAAAAGCCGGCGATGAAAAAATCGCCGAATTTTTGCAAATACTTGAACAAAAAGCCGACGACGAACGTAATTTTGTCAAGAAAGCAGTTAATTGGTCGCTTCGGCAAATCGGAAAACGCAGTTTGAATCTTAACAAACTTGCCGTCGAAGCCGCCGAACGCATCAAAGCTCAAAACACAAAATCTGCTCGTTGGATTGCGGCAGACGCTTTGCGTGAATTGCAAAACGAGAAAGTCCGGACAAGATTGCCGAACAAATCTAAACCTCTTTAAGACATATATTTACGCTATGAAATTTATTTTTCTTTCAATCTTTCTAATAACAATCGCTTGCCGGAATCAGCCTGTGCAAAATACAATAATCACCCGAACGATTCCGCAATCACCCGTTGTAAAACAGGAAGAAAAGAAGCCTGAATCTGAAAGTTATGAATTCAAGTCGGAGCGTTTTGATGACGCGCGCCGAATTGGCAGAAGAAAATTGAACAGAGTTGAAATCAACAGCTGCGAAAAAGACGATAAGATTTTTGTGAAAATCAACTTTTACGCAAAAGATAAGTTGCGATGGGCTTTAAAAAACGAATTTGAATTTGAAAAACGCGGCGATCTTCCGATAGAACCGCAGTTAAAAGATTTTAACGGTGATGGTTTTAATGATGTTACATTTGTTGCAAATATCGCGGTGCGCGGTGCAAACCAAGTCAGAGAATTACTGATTTTTGATTCACGAAAAGATGAACTGATTCATATAAAAAATTCGCAGGAATATCCTAATCTAAAATATAACCCGCTACTTAAGTGTATTGATTCTATGATATTTACCGGCTCAACCGAGACCTCCTTCTTAAAAATAAAAGATGATAAGTTGGTTAAATTTGCAAGCGTTAATGATAGCGGAACAGAAAGAACTGTAACGGTTATTGATAGAAACGGAATTAAAAAAGTGATTCGCCGCGAGAAACAAAAGGATGACGGATTTTACCGATATATCAATTATAATCCGGTAATGAAATACAAATAACGCCGGTCAGATGTTGTTTATCGTGAATATTCTTTTATACTTCTTAATTATGAAATTATTTGTTTACTTTGTTAAATTGAAGTCTGCGTCAGTCATTATCGCTCTGATGTTTTGTTTTTTAACATTGTCGCTTTACGCCCAACAACCTGTCATCGTGCAACCCGGAGCACCCGGACAACCGACAAAAATTCTGCCCGCAAACACAACCGCAAAATTGCCGCCGCTTTCCGCCAAAGACGTAGAATTTATGCAAGGTATGATTATGCACCATGCACAAGCGGTTGAAATGACGGCGATGATTGAATTGCGGACAAAAAACAAAGGCGTTCGACTGATCGGAGCAAAAATCAGCCAATCGCAAGCGGACGAAATAAATTTTATGAAGCGTTGGTTGATAAGAAGAGGCGAAAAAACCGAAATGCCGATGCCCGAAATGTCGGATATGAAAGGTATGAATCATTCGCACGATATGAATATGCTGATGCCCGGAATGCTGTCGGAAAAGCAAATGGAAGCCTTACGAACAGCGACAGGAACGGAATTTGATCGTCTGTTTTTAAGAGGAATGATTCAGCATCACGAAGGTGCGTTGATAATGGTCAAAGACCTTTTTCAATCTGCGGGAGCGGGACAAGATGCCGAACTGTTCAACTTCGCTTCGGACGTTGATACAGGTCAACGCGGCGAAATAAAAATTATGCAAACAATGTTGGTTGAAAAACCGAAAAAGGAGAAAAAATGAATCGAGCAAAAACAACTTTTAATTTTATCGCAGTTTTATTTATTATATTCGGCTGTTTTGTTGCCGGAACACACGCCCAAGGTGTTGAACCTGCACCAAAACTTCCGGCGGGAATGAAAGGTTCAAACCCGAACGATCCGCGAACCAAACTTACCGCCGGTGTTTATGACGCAGGTGAAGCCGCGTTTGGCATCAAGCATATTTCGTTGCTCAAAAAACCGACAGCTTTTGATATTGGCGTTGACCCGAACAGTCCGATGGTCGGAAAAGCCTTGAAAGCGTTGGGCATTCCGCCTGATGCACCGATTCCGCCGGCAATGAAAATGTCTTTTGCTCCGCTTGCATTTGCTAATTCAGACATTGCTTTTCAAGGCAACAAACTTTTTTTGGGCAATTTCTACGGCTTTAATATCTACGATATTTCTAATCCGTCAAGTTCTAAATTATTAACATCGGTTGTTTGTCCCGGCGGACAAGGCGATTTGTCCGTTTATGGAAATTTACTTTTTATGTCGGTTGAAATGCCGAACGGTCGTTTAGATTGCAGTGCCGAAGGTTTTGATCCCGGTGATCCGAATAAACTTCCCGTTGCCAGCAAAGATCGTTTTCGCGGTGTCAGAATTTTCGATATTTCTGACATCAGCAGTCCTAAACAAGTTGCGGCGGTGCAAAGTTGTCGCGGTTCGCACACGCACACGTTAGTTCCCGATCCGAAAGATAAAGACAATGTTTACGTTTATATTTCGGGAACATCTTTTGTTCGTCAAGGTGAAGAATTAACGGGCTGCACAGACGGAACGCCCGACAAAAATCCTGAGACGGCACGTTTTAGAATTGATGTCATAAAAGTTCCGTTAGCCGCACCGCAAAATGCAAAAATTATCGCCAGTCCGCGAATTTTCAGTGATGCAACCGGAAAAGTAAACGGATTAACCGACGGCGGTTCGCACGGAAACGTCAGCAAAGAAGGCGTGCAAAGAGTTGAAGACACCGACCAATGCCATGATATAACCGTTTATTCGGAACTCGGACTTGCCGCCGGAGCGTGTGCGGGAAACGGAATTTTGCTCGACATTAAAGACCCTGCAAATCCGAAACGGATAGATTCGGTCAACGATAAAAACTACGCTTATTGGCATTCCGCTTCTTTTTCCAACGACGGGAAAAAAGTTGTTTTCACCGATGAGTGGGGCGGCGGAATGGGTGCCAGATGTCGTGAAAACGATCCGAATGTTTGGGGAGCAAATGCAATTTTTGCTTTGAATAACGATAAATTGAAGTTCGGAAATTACTATAAATTACCTGCGGCTCAAGGCGATACCGAAAATTGCGTTGCTCATAACGGCTCGCTTGTTCCCGTTCCCGGACGCGACCTTAAAGTTCAAGCGTGGTATCAAGGCGGAATCTCGATTATGGATTTCACCGACGTTGCAAATCCGTTTGAAGTTGCTTATTTTGATCGCGGAGCAATTGACCCGAAAACGCTCATTCTTGCGGGTTCGTGGTCGGCATATTGGTATAACGGAAGCATTTATTCATCGGAAATTGCTCGCGGATTAGACATTTTTGAACTTACGCCGACAAAGTTTTTAACGCAAAACGAGATTGATGCCGCGAAAACTGTTCAAGTTGCTCAACTGAACGTACAAAGTCAGCAAAAAAATGTTTGGAGCAATAAGTTAATTATTGCAAAAGCGTATCTTGACCAATTGGAACGTTCGCAAACTTTGTCCGCCGATAAACTTGCCAAGATGCGAGATGCAATTCAAACAGCCGAGACATCAAGTAAACTCGGAAAACTTAAAGGTTATGCCAAATCTTTGGAAAAAGATGCGAAGAAAAGCAAAAAAGCCGATGATATGGCTAGATTAAACGCCTTAGCCGCTGTTTTGAAACAACCTGAAATGTAATATTGTTCGGAACAAAATCAATCAAAATGACCGTTTGTATGTTGCAAACGGTCATTTTTATTTTTAAATTTTTACATAACTGAATCGAACAATCAGCCAAACAAAATGTATAATTGCGGCATCAAAGTTTGTAAAGGAAAAAATTATGCGGCTTGTAATTCTCTTGATTTTTATTATGACAACTTCTGTTTTTGCCCAAAATGTTCCGCCGATTGAAAACGGTGTTTCGCACGAACTCGCAATTTGGCGGGCGAAACATTACAGCGACGTGCGTTATAAATTGAATTTGACGCTCGAAAAAATGTCGCCGCTTTTGAAAGGAACGGTTGAAGTGAGTGTGCGAGTGAGCGACGGAGAGACAGCGAGAGAAAGCGTCGCTTCACCGCAAAGTCCCAACGTCTCACCATCAATAATCTTAGATTGGCGGAAAATTAAAGGTAAAGAAGATGCGTATTCGATTAAAGACGTTGAGCTAAACGGCAAAGTTGCCGAGTTTGAGGAAATTAACGAACATCTGGTTATTAAAAACGCCGGGCAAGGCGAAAATATCGTCAAACTAAATTTTACTTCGCCGATTTCGACAAGCGGTTCGGCAATCACACGCTATGTTGATAAAGAAGACGGTGCGGAATATATCTACTCACTTTTTGTCCCAAGTGATGCAAGCACGGCGTTTCCGGTGTTTGATCAGCCGGATTTGAAAGCGAGGTTTCAATTGAATTTATCTATGCCTTTTGGTTGGAAAGTTGTTTCAAATACAGATTTACTCGAAAATCCTCATCCGGGTGTAATTCCAGAAAAAGCAACAAAAGAAGAGGTTAAAGAAAGAATTAAAAATAGTAAGGACAATTTTCCTTATCATTTCGAGCAAACAAAGCCAATTAGCACTTATGTTTTTGCGTTTGCAGTGGGGAATTTCGATGAATTTTATGATGAAGATGTTGATAATATTCTCAAAGATTTAAGTAAAGAAAAAAGAGAGAAAGGTGAAGTAGATGATAAAGGTCAAACTCATATTTTAGTTAAAGAAATTCGCAGACAAAGTTCAAAAATCTACATCCGCAAATCGCAAGCCGAGAAATTCAAACAACATTCCGCCGAAGTTTTTCGCTTAAACCGCGAATGTATCAAATATCTTGAAGGCTATTTTGATTACAAATTTCCGTTTCCGAAATACGATTTAGTCTTAATTCCGGAATTTCCGTTCGGCGGAATGGAACACGCGGGAGCGACTTTTTTGCGTGAATCTTCGATAATTTTCCCGTCTGAGCCGACCAAGAACGACATCATTTCGCGGGCAAATTTAATCTTTCACGAAGCCGCACATCAATGGTTCGGCGATACGGTTACGATGAAATGGTTCGACGATTTATGGCTTAAAGAAGGTTTTGCGGAGTTTATGGCATACAAAACACTCGAAAAAGTGATGCCCGAAGCCAACGCTTGGAAAGCCTTTTACGAACGCAACAAACAACTCGCATATCTCACCGATTCAACCAAAGGCACCACGCCGATTTATCAGGAAATCGCCAATTTAAGTTCTGCAAAATCCGCTTACGGCAACATCGTCTATCGCAAAGCACCGAGCTTTTTGCGTCAAGCCGAGTTTTATCTGGGCGAAAAAGAATTTCAGCTTGCTGTAAAGAGTTTCTTGAAGAAAAACGAATTTAAGAATGCGGAATGGACGGATTTAGTGAAGGAATTTGAAGGAAATTATAAAAGACGAGGACTAACAAAATGGGCGGAATATTGGGTAAAAGAGAAGGGCGTTGCCGTTGTTAAAGTTGGCTTAACGGAAGGTCATTTTGAAAAATCAGAACCTCGCCGTTCTGATGGAAGTTGGTCATCATCATCGTGGATGGTTACTTCGCTTGGTCTTGCATTACCTCCGACGTTTGAAAATTCTCCTTGGGCGTTGAGAATCAAAACTCTTTATAAATACGGAGTTGAAAATGAAATTCAAGACAATTTTGTTTCGGGAAATCCTTATACAGATTATCTTCCGCGTTTGTTTGATAAGAAGGAAAATTATAATCGAAATCATCCGATGCCAGACTTTATCTTCCCGAATTACCAAGATTACGGCTACGGAATTTTCCTTTTAGACGAAAAAAGCCGCAAATATATTCTCGCCAATGTTCAAAATGAAAAGGACGATTTTCTGCGTTCGATGATGTATGGAAGTTTGTGGGATTCTGTCCGCGAAGCCGAACTTAATCCGAAAGATTTTGTCGAATTGGCGATTAAAAATGTCGGTACAGAGAAAGACGAGATGATTGTGTCAGCGATTCTAAGTCGCGTAAATACAGCGTTTGCATATTATTTGGACGATAAAACCCGCAACGAATTATCGCCGAAACTCGAAAATGTTTTGTTTGAAAGAATGAAAAATGCCGAAACACTTGGGCAAAGAATCACGTTTTATCGGGCATTTTTGAATGTTGCAAACAGTCTTGCCGCCCGAAAATCCTTGAAAGATATTCTGAAAGGCGAGCAATATGTCGTTGCGGGAACTTTTCAGAAGATTTCGGGACCGGTTAAAGGTGCGGCGTTTGTTCCGTCCTTACCCGAACTAAAAACTAAAGATAAATTCGATATTCTTGCTAAATTATTTATTTTGAACGATAAAGATGCGGAAAATCTATTGGCTGAATTGGTCAAAACCGAAATGTCCGATGACGCGAAACGTTACGCGTACGCGGCTCGCGCGGGAATCGCAACGGCTGAAAACAAGTTGAAATACTTTAACGATTTTGTCGCCAATAAAGAAATAAGCGAAAGTTGGATTGAATCCGGTTTCATTCCGTTTAATTCAACCAAACACTCAGATTTAACTTTGCCATACCTCGAAAAAGCATTGGCAGAATTGCCGAATCTGAAACGAAACCGCAAAATCTTCTTCGTCAACGGCTGGCTTTCAGCATTCATCGGCGGACAAAAAAGCGAACAAGCGTTGGGCATAGTCAATAAATTTCTCGCAGATAATCCAAATTTGGACAAAGATTTGCGGCTGAAAATACTGGAAAATGTTGATGTAATAGAACGTGCGGTAAAAATTCGCGGAAAATTCACAAAATAAAAAAGGTGAAGTTAAGTTTCACAACTCGGCTTTACCTTTTCCCTTTAACTTTTTCCCTTGAAATGTTACATTTCCTTCTGTTTATCGGTTAATTCTACGCCCATTTTGACGAGCGTTTCTTTGTTGAGCGTGCCTGTAACTTTAACGCCGTTTGCATCTTGATATTTTTTAATTGCATCGCGAGTTGTGTCGTCGAGTTTGCCGGTTTCTTCAACTTTGAGCATTTTTTGAACTTTCATAACTTGCTCTTTGTTTGCCCGAAAAACAGCTTTTCGCGGTTTCTTTTCTTTATCGGCGGACATTTTATCGTCTTTATTTTTCGCCAAAGAATTCGGTGAAACAGGAATTTCTTTTTGTTTATCGGTCAGTTCGATTTGCATTTTTTCGAGCGTGGCACGATTCAATGTTCCGGTGTTGTTCAAACCGTTTTCAGTTTGAAACTTTTTGATTGCTTCGCGTGAAACATCGTCGAGTTTTCCGGTTTCTTCAACCTTCAACATTTTCTGAGCTTGTTTTACTTGCTCTTTGTTTGCCCGAAAAATAGGCGGTTTTTTCGCCTTCATTTCCGGTTTTTCAGCGGGTTTGGTCGTATCTTGAGCGAATACTGCAAGGCTCAAAAACAATACGGCAACGATTATATATAAAGTTTTACGCATTTTGTTTTCTCCTTAAATCTTTGGTCAAGCAGGTTTTTAAAAGTTATCGGAGTTGCCGTGAATTGTGAATTTCCGACAAATCGCTCGCCAATAAAAGCAATTTTCCGTTTTCTAACTCGTCCCTAGCTGCTCATTTGGGGCTGACTTTTTGAGTCTCAAGTGTATTTGAATTTTGAGTTTTGTCAATCTCTGCGCGTAAAATATCGGTTTTTATTTTGCCTGCTCTCGAATAAACGACTTTTCCGGCGGAATTATAAAGAATTGTGAACGGCAAACCGCCTTGCCAATCATCGGAAATTTCACTGATAATTTTTTCTTCATCGACGGTTTTTAGAAAATACGCGGGCATTTTTGCCTTCATTTTCCACAGAAATTTCGGCACGACAAATTTCAAATCTTCTAAATCGTCCAGCGAAACAGTAATAAAATCAATCTTTCCGCGATAATCATTGTCGATTTTTACAAGGTCGGGAAATTCTTCGCGACACGGATCGCACCATGTCGCCCAAAAATTAACCAGCAAAGGCTTTCCGGTCGATTTGAGCAGATTTTTTAGTTCATCACCGTTTACAACCGTAATTTTCGGCAAAATTACAACGTTCTTCTTCTTTGTGCCGGTTTTATTTTTTTGGGCAAACGCAACAGAAGGCGCAAGACAGAAGGCGGTCATAAGCAGTATGCAGAAAGCAAAAAAGTTTACATTTTTCATAATCGGTCTAATGATTCTCCGCTAAAATTTCACTTCTTCAGTTTTGCTTTTTAATTGTGCAACCAAAGGCTCTTGTTTCAGCTTTAACAATTACTTTACCGGCAAGATTTGCATCTAAAGCATCGCGTAAATAGTTGTTTGTTGCCTCTTCACTGTTTTTGTTGTTGTCAATTCCGCCGTGATAGACAAGTTTTCCGGCTTTATCGAAAAAGAATATTTCCGGCGTGGCAGAGGCGCTGAATTTGTCGGCAATTACGTTTCCTTTATCGATTAAAACCGTAAATTTGTAATTGTCTTCGGTATGTTTTTTTATTTTCTCAGCCGTTTCCGTGTAATTTGAATTGATGCCGACAACGTTGATTCCCTTCGCCGAATAATCCTCGGTTATCTTGTTAAGTCTTTCGTCATAGGCTTTTACAACCGGACATCGGACTGAAAGAAAAACAACAATCGTGCCGTTTTTACCTTTCAAACCATCAAAGGTTCTCTCCGTGCCGTTTGAATCGGAAAGCGTAAAACTTTCAACTTCGGAACCAATCTTAAACTGTGCGTTTGCAGTTACGGCAAGCACCGCGAGCGCCAAAATTGCGACAAATAAAACGTTTAATTTCTTCATAAAAAACTCCTTTTCAGTTACTTTAACAAATTAGATGCAAGTTTTGTAAGTTTTTAACTTAAAACTTGTCCGGCAAAATTTAAACTGCCTTCCGCCGCTGTAAACTGCCGACTTATTTCAAAGTCGCGCCGTATTGTTTTTCGTAATAATCACGATATGCGCCGTTGCGGATTCGGTTTACCCAAGCCTGATTTTCTTGATACCAGCTAATAGTTTTCGCCAAACCTGCTTCCCAAGTTATGCTCGGTTTCCAGCCTAATTCGGTTTCAGATTTGCTTGCTTCAATCGCGTATCGGCGGTCGTGTCCGAGTCTGTCCGTCACAAACTTAATCAAAGAATGCGGTTTGCCGAGTGCGTCCAAAATTGACGTTACAACTTCCAGATTCAGACGTTCGTTTCTTGCTCCGATATTGTAAATTTCGCTTGATTTTCCTTTTTCATACGCCAGCCAAATTGCCTGCGCGTGGTCATCGACAAAAATCCAGTCGCGGACGTTTTTGCCGTCGCCGTAAACAGGCAAAGGAATATCGCTCATCGCGTTTGAAATCATCAACGGAATCAGTTTTTCGGGAAATTGGCGCGGTCCGTAATTATTGCCGCACCTTGTAATCACCGTATCTAAACCGAAAGTTTCACTTGCGGCGCGGACAAAATGTTCGGCGGCGGCTTTGGATGCGGCATACGGCGAATTCGGCTGAATCGGCGAAGTTTCGTGAAAAAATGCAGTATCGTCTTCGGGTAAACTTCCCATTACTTCGTCGGTTGAAATTTGGATAAATCGGCGGACATTTTTAGCTCTCGCGCAATCGAGCAAAACTTGTGTTCCGAGAACATTTGTCGTTACAAACTCGCTTGCCGAAGTAATCGAGCGATCAACATGCGATTCGGCGGCAAAGTTAAAAACCGCGTCCGTATTTTCGGGCAAAGCGTTAAGAACACTGTCTTTATCGCAAATATCACCTTTTATGAATTTATGCCGTTTTTCGTCTAAACCGATTAAATTGTCCAAATTTCCGGCGTAGGTTAAAGCATCGAAGTTGACAATTTCAACATCGGAAGTTTGCCGTAAAACTAAATGAATAAAGGCAGAACCGATAAAACCCGCTCCGCCCGTGACGAAAATCGTTCTCATAAGTTATTTTCCCGAAAGCCGCATTTGTTCCAATAATAAATCGGCGTGTTTTTTTGGCGATCCGATGTTTTTCAAGACGATTCTGTCGTCTGCTTCGTTGGCATTTTCGATAATCACATCGCCGATTCCCAAGAATCTTTGCGGAATCGTCGCTTGAACGGTTACATCTTGGATTGCCCGAAGCGGGATTTTCCGTGATGCCCGCGAAATAACACCTTCGTCGATTTCAACTTTTGCATCCGTCAGCGTATATCGCACAACATTTCGTTTGACGTGATAAAAAGCCGGAATTAAAAGCAATGCCAATCCGCCGAAAACCGACAACTGCCACGGAATGGAAATTCCGATAAATTGCCCGAAATAATAAAGTACCGCAACCAGCAAAAACGCCGAAGCAATCGCTGCCGCGTAACCTGTTTGCACAAACATCAACGTCGGACGAATCGAAAAAATCTTTGCTTCATCGCCGATTATCGGTTTTTCGATTTTCGTTTCACCTTCGCCGGCAAAGTGATAACCGCATTTGACGCAAAAAACCGCTTCGGCTGAATTTTTGGTACCGCATTTGATGCAAAACATTTGACAATCATAACTTATTTACGATTTTCAGGCAAAAAAAAGGCGGTCAGCACGCACTGACCGCAATGGTATTCACCGAGGAGAAGAACTTTGAATGAACTGACAAACTAACGATTTACAAGACGCATTCTGCCGTCCGGTAATCTGACTGCAATTGTATTTCTTTCGATTGTGGTCAACGGCGCCGCTTCTTTCTTTTCATATTGGGCAACCTGTGTAACCGTAATTTTCTTTGCCGTTTGAACAAAATTAGGATTGCGAATCGAATTATAACGGTTTGTAATTCGTCTGACATATTCCTGCGTTTCGTTATACGGCGGAATTTGGTTGCCGTATTTCATGACCGCGCCTTCGCCCGCATTATAACCCGCAAGAGCAAGCCGCACATCGCCTCCGAATTTATCAAGTAACCAACGCATATATTTTATTCCCGCATCTATATTTTGTCGCGGGTCGTAAATGTCTGTAACGCCGAACCTTCTGGCGGTTGGCGGCATTAACTGCATCAAACCGCTCGCGCCCTTGTTTGACGTAGCTTTTAACTTAAAGCCAGATTCTTGGTGCATTTGGGCATAAATCAGCATCGGGTCGATGCTGTAACGGTTGCACGATTCAACAATGTAGCCGTCGAACTGAGAGTTTCCGGTCGTAAAACTGCCAAGCCCGCTTCCTTTTACCATCGACACTTTCGCGTAGGTTTGCACAGTCGGCTGAACTTTGTTTCCCTGCATACTGACTGCATCCTGCATACTCATCGTCTTTTGATTTTTAATCGTTTTTTTGACAAGTTTTTTCTCGACAGGCACAATTTTTGCGACGCTTTTTGTCGGTGTCATAATTTCGACTCCTTTGCCGGTGTCGAAATTATCAAACGCATATCGGGTTCTTGTTTGTGAGTAACCGAAACCGACAAGAGTGGATAACATTAAGGTTGAAAGAAAGATTTTTTTCATTTTCGGATATTTTTTGACTCGGCGAAATAAATTGGGGTTCTCTCGCGAATTTGTTTTTTGAATTGTTTTGGCAGTATCTAAAAGCTAGTGCCTCTTTTAAGAGAAAAACACAATCGTTTAATAATTCCAAAAAAAACTAAACAATGTTAAAAATAATTTTACAGGCAAGTCTTTTTCCGAGAAAATAAGACGATAAAAAGCGAGAAAGCACGCGATATTTGAAATTTTTTTTATCGGATTTAACAATCAGCCGGAAACGGAGTTTTTATCTTGCTTTATTTGCCGAAAAATTTTATGTTTTACTTACTCAGTTAAACAATAAAGTTTGTAAATTACCCCGAAATGATTAACTTAGCCGGAGCTGAAAAGGTTGAACTAAATGTTGCGTATCCGACTTTTCAAGTAAAATTTGAAGGCTTGGAGCGGTCTGTAACGGCTGAAAAACAACCAAAGAATTTTCGCGCCGACACAAGACAGATAAAAGAAATACAAATTTTTCTTACGAAAAACCGGTTTTATAAAGGCGAAGTTTCGGGCAAACTTAACCGCGACACTCGAAATTCTTTGAGAAAGTTTCAAAAAGCGGAAAATATCAAAATTACGGGAACAATAAACTCGGAAACTTTTGAGAAAATAAACCAATTTCCGACAACTGAGATTCAGCCGAATCTATTTGATAATGCGGCGATCGAAGTGCCGATAAATATAATTGATGACGGAGAACTTTCGACCGCCACAAATTTTGTCAGCCGGAATTACAGATTTGTTGCCGCGAAAAATAATACGACATCGTTTTTTTTGGACGGTAAATCGGATTATTTGGCAATCGCGGCACTTTTTCTTTTGTTTTCGATGGCTTTAATCGCCGCTTTTCTTTTTAACTGACATTCCCGATGCTTTATTTATCACAAATTATCAACCGTCCGATTCTTGATGTCGAAGGCGAAAAAGTCGCTGTGATTCGAGATGTGGTCGTGCGTTACGGCAACGATGATTATCCGCCGTTGATTGGCGTGGTTGCTCGTTACGGACGGCGCGATTTTTTTATGTCGCACCGAAATTTGGCAAAATTCGGCAGTTTCGGAGCGAAATTAAACTCGGATGTTTTGAATTTGCGACCGTTTACCCGACGCGAAGGCGAAGTTCTGCTTGCCAAAGACGTTTTGGATAAACAGTTGATTGATGTTGACGGAAAACGTGTGGTGCGAGTCAATGACGTGCAGCTTATTGAAGCCGATCAATGGCGTGTGAGCGGTGCAGATGTTACGCTTCAAGGCTTTTTGAGGCGGTTGATGCCGAAAGGTTTTTACGGTACAAATCGTCCGGTTGAAGTAATCGATTGGGCAGATGTCGGCTATTTGGCGACCGAAACCGCGACCGCAACCGTGCAGTTAAAATCGTCGAAAGACAAACTATCGCGGCTTCATCCCGTAGAAATTGCCCAACTTGCCGAATCTTTATCGCCGATTCATCGCACCGAAATTGTCGAGCGTTTTGACGACGAAACCGCCGCCGATATTTTAGAAGAAATGTCCACCGAAAATCAAGCCCGAATTTTAGAGGAAATGGACGAAGAACGCGCCGCCGATATTTTGGAAGAAATGTCGCCCGACGATGCTGTTGACGTGCTTGGCGAAATGGACGAAGACAAGGCGAAAGAGCTTTTTGATTTGATGGAAGACCAAGAAAAAGCCGATGTCGCCGAACTTATGCCGTTTGATAAAGACACAGCCGGCGGTTTGATGACCACGGAATTTATCGTTTTTCCGAAGAACTTAACGGTCGGAGAAACCATCTCGCGTTTGCGTGAAATGGCTGAAACGCCCAATATGATTTACTATCTTTACGTTGTCGAAGAAGAAAATTCGTGGAAGATTTCAGGCGTTATCTCGTTGCGAAGTTTGATTTTAGCCAATCCGAGTTTTACACTTTCCGAAGCAATGCGTGAAAAATTTCAGTTCGCGCATCCGAATGATTCCGCCGAAGATGCCGCCCAAATTATCGCCGAATATAACTTGCTCGCCTTGCCGATTATTGACGATTTAGGCGAAATTGCCGGAATCGTAACCGTTGACGATGCAATGGAAATTTTGTTGCCGAAAAATATTGAACGACGTTTGCCGAGATTATTCGGGTAATAAATCAAATTTTTCCCGAACAACTTGGTTCACAGTCTTTGCGTCTGAACGTCTTTGATATAAAATACAGTTTTTAATACACAACACGCCCCAAGGAAAAATTTATGGCAGAACCAATTTTAGTAGCGAAAAAAGACTCAATCGAGTGTTTTCTTTTGCCCGATAAGGCAAACCGACACGGACTTATTACAGGTGCGACCGGCACAGGTAAAACAATTACTTTGCAAAGAATGGCGGAAAGTTTCAGTCATCTTGGCGTGCCTGTTTTTATGGCTGACATCAAAGGCGATTTGACGGGAATTTCGCAAGTCGGCGGCGGAAACCAGCGAGTTGACGACCGTTTAGCGATGCTCGGCGTAAAAGAAGGATTCGCGTTTGAATCGTGTCCGGTAACACTTTGGGACGTTTTCGGCGATCAAGGACATCCGCTCAGAGCGACAATTTCAGAAATGGGACCGATGCTTTTATCTCGCGTTTTACAACTCAATGATACACAATCGGCAGTTTTGACATTATGTTTCAAAATCGCCGATGTGAATGGGTTGATGTTGCTCGATTTCAAAGATTTGCGGGCTTTACTGCAATATGTCGGTGAAAACGCGGAATCGTTTCAAGCTGAATACGGCAACGTTTCAAAAGCGTCGGTCGGAGCAATTCAACGCGGATTGATTGAACTTGAAGCTCAAGGTGCGGAAAAATTCTTTGGCGAACCTGCGGTAAATCTCGGCGATTTTATGCAGACGATAGCGGGAAAAGGCGTGGTCAATGTGCTTGCCGCCGATAAATTGTTTAATTCGCCGAAACTTTATTCGACATTTTTGTTGTGGCTTTTGTCCGAATTATTTGAAATGCTGCCCGAAGCCGGCGATTTGGAAAAACCGAAACTCGTCTTCTTTTTTGACGAAGCACATTTACTTTTTAACGATACGCCGCAAGCCTTGGTTGATAAGATCGAGCAGGTTGTGCGACTTATTCGTTCAAAAGGTGTCGGCGTTTATTTTGTTACGCAAAATCCGGTTGATATTCCCGAATCAATTTTGGGACAACTCGGAAACCGCGTCCAACACGCTTTGCGGGCATTTACGCCGAAAGACCAAAAAGGCGTTCGTGCGGCGGCAGAAACTTTCCGGGCAAATCCGAAATTGGACGTTGCCACCGCGATTACGGAACTCGGAGTCGGTGAAGCGTTAGTTTCTTTTCTGGATGACAAAGGAATTCCTTCGATGGTCGAACGTGCGTTTGTCATTCCGCCACACAGCCATATCGGACCTGTTGACGCAAATCAACGGCAAGCATTACTGAGTAATTCGTTGGTTGCGGGACAATACGAAACCGTACTTGATCGCGAATCTGCATTTGAACTTTTGAAAGCAAAAGGCGACGCGATGGCACAAGCCGCACAAGCCCAAGAAGCCGCCGAAGCTGAGGTAAAAGCACAGGCACAAGCCGAAAAAGAAGAAGCAAAAGCCTCAAAAGGCGGAGTCGCCGATCAAGCGAGCGGTGCAATGGGCGCGTTTGCAAAAAGTGCGGCACGAGCAATCGGCAGTAACGTCGGGCGAGAAATTGTTCGCGGTGTTTTGGGAAGTTTGCTGGGCGGCGGAAGTTCGCGTAAGAAATCGTCTTGGTGGTAAAAAATTAAGGCAAAAGTAAAAAGGCAAAAGGCAAAAAAGTTCGTTGTTAATTGGCGGACTTTTTCATTATTTTTTATGGCAATTTTAGTGACAGGCGGAGCAGGTTACATCGGCAGCGTGGCGGTCGCAGACCTTCGGGCGAAAGGCGAAGATGTGGTTGTGATTGACAATTTGGCTTACGGACACAAGCAAGCAGTTGATGATTCGGTTCATTTTTACGAAGGAAATATCGGCGATAAGTTGTTGATGACAAACATTTTAAGTCAACACAATATCGAAGTGTGTATGCACTTTTCGGCGTTTGCGTATGTCGGCGAATCGGTTGAGAAGCCGAATATGTATTTTGAAAATAATGTTGAGCAAACCTTACAACTGCTTGATGTGCTGATTGAAAATAATGTCAAAAAGTTTGTATTTTCGTCAACTTGCGCGACCTTCGGCGAGCCGCAATATGTTCCGATTGACGAAGATCATCCGCAAAAACCGACTAATCCGTACGGCTGGACAAAATTTATGGTCGAACGGATTTTGGAAACCTACGATACGGCTTACGGCTTAAAATTCGTCGCGTTACGATATTTTAATGCGTGCGGTGCGACCGGAAATCTCGGCGAACATCACGCACCCGAAACTCATCTGATTCCGCTCGTTTTATTCGCCGCACAAGGCAAAATTCCACACGTTTCAATCTTTGGCGATGATTACGCCACGCCTGACGGAACAGCCGTCCGCGATTACATTCATATTTCTGATTTATCCGCCGCACATTTGCTTGCCCTCGAACATCTGCGAAGCGGTAACTCGTCTGAATTTATTAACTTAGGGAACGGACAAGGTTTTTCCGTGAAAGAAGTTGTCGAAACGGCACGGCGAATTACGGGCAAAAATATAGAAGCGAAAATTGCTCCGCGACGTGCGGGCGATCCGTCGAAATTGGTTGCCGATGCAAAAAAAGCTCGTGAAGTTTTAGGTTGGAATCCAAAATTTCCCGATATTGAAAGTATCATCGAAAGTGCTTGGAAATGGCACGAAAAAAATCCGAACGGCTACGAATAAAAAAATATTTATAACTTTTGTAAAAAACTTCTTGGTATTTTCGCAGTTTTGTGATTTAATTTCCAACGTCATTTCAAATTAAAAGTAAAGGAAAAAAATCCCAATGCGTTCAAATTTCAGACGTTTGTTTTTCACTATTTTCGCCGTTTGTTTGCTGACATATATTGTCGAAGCTCAAAAAAATCGCCCGACAACCAAGCCGAAAACTGCTCAAACTAAGCCGTTGAACGCCGGAACCAAAGGCATTGTCGTCGATGAAAGGCTTTCGCTTCTACGACTTAGACCGAGTTTATATGCGGATTCGATTCAGCGAATGCGAACAGGACGTGAAGTTATAATTACAGGTTTTAAGGAAGCCGACGGCGTAACTTTTTATCGCGTCAACACTTTGCAGAATCGCGGCGGTTGGGTTCAATCCGAAGCGATTGTAACAAAAGCGAGACGCGGAGACGATGAACGGTTTGCCCGAATTGTGCAAGCAACCGGTGATTTTGAACAGATAGAACTCGCCTCGCTTTTTCTTGAAATGTATCCGAAATCAACTTTGCGAACACCGATTTTGTTGTTGTACGGCGACTTGATTGAAGAACAATCCCGCAAACTTTCAGCTATGGCAACCAAAAGGCTTGACCGACGAGAAATGGCGGCGAGTAACGCTCCGCTTCACAGTTTTTATCTTAATTTTGTCAGTCTTGATCGTTATCGCAAACTCGGAATCGTGTTTTTGTTCAATGTTTCGACCAGGCAATTGCATTACAACGGTTCGGCTTGGGAGGAAATTATCAATAAATTTCCGAAAAGCTCTGAGGTCGAAGAAGCGAAAAAACGGCTTGATTCGTTAAAGGAAAAACTCGAAACAGGAACCGTAAAAAACTAAAAACGATGCCAACCGATTAAGCTGACATCGTTTATTAAAAATTGCACGCGAAAAAATTACGCAGTTGCCGCGACAACTTTCGGGGCAAGTTCTTTTGCTCCTTCGGCGTAAACGCTGATGAATTTTCCTTTTTGACCTTTGTCTTCAAATTTGACAATTCCGTCGATTAAAGTGAACAAAGTGTCGTCTTTACCGCGTCCGACATTTTTGCCCGGTTTCCATTTTGTACCGCGTTGACGCGCTAAAATGTTTCCGCCGATGACTTTTTCGCCGCCGAATTTCTTTAAACCTAATCGCTGTGCGTGTGAATCGCGTCCGTTTCTGGATGAACCGACGCCTTTCTTATGTGCCATTTTCTAACTCCTGAAAACTAAATTTTATCGATCGTAATTTCTGTGTAACCCTGACGGTGACCCTGTCTGCGTTTGTATTGCTTACGACGTTTTTTCTTGAAAACAATAATTTTATCGCCGCGTCCGTGCGATACAATTGTTGCGTCAACTGTTGCTGCGGCAAGACTTATACTGTCGCCGTTACCCACCAACAAAGTTTCGATTTCAACTTTTTCGCCTTCGTTTTTTTCTATCGACGGGACACGCAAGGTTTGCCCTGCTTCAACGCTGAATTGCTTTCCGCCTGTTCTGATAATTGCGTAACTCATTTTATTTGCTCCGGTTTCGTCAGCCGAAAACTTGTCGGACAGACGAAAACTATAAGTATATTTGACCAACGATTTTAAGTCAAATATCCGTAGTTTATTTTATGGATTTTGCCCGACTCGGCGTATTTCCTTTGCCAATTTATTTTTGTATTTCTTTACATATCCTTCGAGTTCCAAAAAATATGTAAACGCCCCGACCGTATAAATTTTATTTTTTACCCGAAAACCTTCTCGCAAAAGAATCGGCGTGCCAAAATCCGACTTATCTTCTTTTACACTCGGAATTTCACTTATTTTCGGCAAACGCGCTTCGGCATCGGCTTCATCGGTAAAAAATTCTTCTTCAAACAAGTATTTGTAACCGCCGCACTTGGCAGTAAACGAATTTTTGCTCAGAATTTTGAAACTTTCGAGCCACTGTTTAAGCTCTTTGTCGGTCAAACTTTGCGGTTTTGCGGCTGAAATTTTTATTTGTTTGCAACCGATTTCTGCGATTGCCGTTTTCAAACTTTGTGCCTTTATCGGAATAAAAACGGCTAAACAAACGGAAATTAAAAATAGTTTTTTCATAAACTTCAAAAAATAATCTTTCAAAGAATCATAACACGGCGATTAAGTCGCACCGAGATTTTTGTTATAATCGAAATCTTTATGGACAACAAACAAACGTCGTATCCGCGTCGCAAAATCAAAATTCTGTTGCTTGAAAATATTTCGGCTTCGGCGGTCGAAGAGTTGAAACAAAGCGGATATGTTGAAATTAAACAAGTTAAAGGCGCGTTGAGCGATGCGGAATTGTGCAAAGAAATCAAAGGCGTTCATATTCTCGGCATTCGTTCAAAGTCAAATATCAGCGAAAATGTGTTGGCAAACGCCGACAAATTGTTGGCAATCGGTTGTTTTTGCATTGGCATCAACCAAGTAAACCTGCGATCCGCGACCGAAAAAGGCATCGCGGTTTTCAACGCTCCGTACTCAAACACACGCTCGGTTGCCGAACTCGTCATCGGTTTATGCGTGATGTTGATTCGCAAAATTATCGATAAAAACAACGCGGCTCACGCCGGAATTTGGTTGAAAGACGCAAAAGGTTCGTTTGAATTACGCGGAAAAACGCTCGGAATTATCGGTTACGGAAACATCGGTTCGCAGGTTTCGGTCATGGCTGAAGCCTTGGGAATGCACGTTGTTTATTACGATGTTTTGACAAAACTCCCACACGGTAACGCCAAACAAATCAGAGACTTACACGAACTTTTAGAGCAATCCGACATCGTTACTTTACATGTTCCGAGCGATAAAACAACGCGGCAAATGATTAACGAAACAACGCTTTCCAAATTACACAAAGGCTCGATTTTAATAAATTATTCGCGCGGTGATGTGGTTGATTTGGACGCTTTGCGGAAATTCATCGAAAACGGGACGATTACAGGTGCGGCAATCGACGTTTTCCCCGTTGAACCCGAAAAAAACGGCGACAAATTCAGTTGTAATTTGCGGAATTTATCGAACGTGATTTTGACTCCGCACATCGGCGGTTCAACCGAAGAAGCACAGGCAAACATCGGTTTGGACGTTACCGCAAAACTGATAAGTTATTTAGAATTAGGAACTTCCAACGGTTCGCACACAGTTCCCGAACTAAATTTACCGCCGCAAGCCGAAACGCATCGAATCTTGCATATCCACAAAAATATCGCGGGCGTGTTAGGCGAAATTAACTCGAAATTATCGGCTCAAGGCATCAATATTCTCGGTCAATATCTGAAAACAAACGATGAAATCGGTTATGTGATTTTAGATGTTGACACAAAATTATCGAAAGAAGCGTTCGAGATTTTGAAAGATGTGAGCGGCACGATAAAAACGCGGATGATTTATTGATGTAAAAATATATTGAACCGATTTGCGAAAATTCGCGTAAAGGTTTATGTTGATTTGGTAGCCGTTCGGATTGAGCGGTGAAAATATAAAACACAGGGAGTGTTACAGAAAATGAAATATACACACGCAATCGTCATCGGACGATTTCAACCGTTCCACGTCGCACATCAAGATTTAATCCAACACAGTTTGTCGCTCGCCGATAAAGTCATCGTTATCCTTGGCTCGGCTCGAAGTGCGTCTGATGTCAAAAATCCGTTCACGCCCGCAATGCGAGAGGAAATGATTCGGGCTTGCTTTCCCGTTGATAATAAACGACTTATCTTTGCGGCTGTCCGCGATTATCCGTATAACGACCACGTTTGGACAACCGAAATTCAAAACGTCGTGAACGAGGAAATCGAGGATGAAAAAGACGCGAAAGTAACAATCGTCGGATTTTTTAAAGACCGTAGTTCATATTATCTAAACCTTTTTCCGCAATGGAATTTTGAAGAATTTTATTGCAAAAATCGTGATAATTTAAAGATTAACGCCACCGAAATCCGCGAGAAGTATTTTGTCGAAAATGATGATTGGAAAACGCAAGTTCCAAGCTCAATCGCCACACAATTAGACGTTTTCAAACAGTCGGAAGATTTTGCAACGTTGCAAAAAGAATTCGCCTATCTCAAACAATACAAAGAAGATACAAAATTTGTCGGCGTGCCGTATAAGCCTGTTTTTATCACGACTGATGCTGTTGTCGTGCAAAGCGGACATATTTTGGTAATTCGTCGCGGACATCAGCCGGGCAAAGGTTTGCTGGCACTTCCGGGCGGATTTTTGCAGCCCGAATTAACGCTCGAAGACAATGCAATCAAGGAATTAAAAGAGGAAACCAACATCAAAGTTCCCGCTCAAGTTCTTCGTGGAAGCATCAAATCAAGCCGTCCGTTCGATTATCCCGAACGCTCCGCACGCGGACGAACCGTGACTTTTGCATACCTAATTGAACTTGAACCGAGTCTGAAAGACGGCTTGCCGAAAGTAAAAGGCGGCGATGATGCGAGCAAAGCATTTTGGTTGCCGTTATCGGCTTTGGGCGAAAATGAGGATAAATTTTTTGAAGATCATTTTTCGATAATCAAAGCGTTTTTGGGATTTTAGATCGTTCAGAGTTCAAACTTCAGTTTGCTTTTAATCAGCGAGCGAAGCAAAGCGGGTAAACTGAGAAGTTAAAAAAACGACAAACCACATCGCTTTGCCGGTGGTTGGCAAACTAAAGTTTGGACTCTGAACGCGATTACACAAATAAAATTATGAGTGAAAAGAAAGTTATCAATTTTTATATGCCGACCGATGAATATGGCGTATTTTCAAACTTTTCACGCCATCGAATCTTTTTGAAAGATAAAACTTGGCGAACCGTTGAGCATTATTTTCAAGCTCAAAAGTTTGCCGGGAAAAAGCAAGAAGAAGAAATCAGACGAGCGTTTACGCCAAAAGAAGCCGCTCAAATCGGCAGAGACCGAAAAAATCCTTTGCGGTTGGACTGGGAAGAAGTGAAAGTTGGAATTATGCGTGAGGCGTTAGTTGCAAAATTTACGCAACACAAAGATTTACTCGAAATTCTAATCAAAACTGAAGACGCTTTGTTGGTCGAACACACACCGAAAGACAGTTTTTGGGGCGATGGCGGACACGGACACGGTTTGAATATGCTCGGAAAATTATTGATGGAAGTTAGGGAAGAGCTAAAAAATAATGATATGAAAATTTTACGAACACCCGAAGAACGATTTGCGAATTTGCCCGATTATCCGTTTAAGCCCAACTATTTACAGTTCGGCGAAGCAAGAATGCATTATTTGGATGAAGGCGACCGCAACGCAAAAGAAACGGTTTTGATGCTCCACGGCGAACCGACTTGGAGTTTTTTGTATCGCAAAATGGTTCCGATTGTCGCCGCCGCCGGACATCGTGTAATCGCTCCCGATTTAATCGGTTTCGGTAAATCGGATAAGTTTGCCGAAGCCGAAAATTATTCTTACGCGATGCACATTGAAAGTCTGACAAATTTTATCAAAACACTTGATTTACAAAACGTGACGCTGGTTTGCCAAGATTGGGGCGGACTTTTGGGTTTGCGTTTGGCGGCGGAAAATGAAGAGCGATTTTCACGCATCACAGCCGCGAACACATTTTTGCCGACAGGTGACGAACCAACTCCGAAGGCTTTCAAAATTTGGCTCGCAATGTCGCAGGCTACGCCGTTTTTTCCGGTCGGGAAATTTGTAAAAATGGGTTGCGGAACAAAAATTTCAAATGAAGTTGTCGCTGCTTACGACGCTCCGTTTCCCGACAAAACTTATAAAGTTGCGGCGAGAGTTTTCCCGAAACTTGTGCCGATTACGCCTGATAATCCGGCTTCGGAGGCAAACCGAAACGCGTGGAAAGTGTTGGAACAATGGGAGAAACCCTTTCTAACTGCGTTTAGCGACGGCGATCCGATCACACGCGGAGCCGACGAAATTTTGCAAGCCGGAATTCCCGGGGCAAAAGGTCAAACCCACACAATAATCAAAGGCGGCGGACATTTTTTGCAGGAAGACAAAGGCGAAGAATGGGCGGACATTATCGTGAAATTTATAGAAAAGAATTAACCACAGAGATTTTATGAATATTTCGAGAAAAGAAACGGCTTGGAAGAAAAATCGAAAATTTGGCGATGTGAAAGGCGGGCGAACTTTCCCGAAAATCACGGACAGAATTTTTAACCGAAAACATTCGTTGCGAAAACCAAGTCCGACCGATGAATTACCGATTTTCATCAAAGACAATCCGTCAAAAGATTTCTATTTTCCTGTAACCGAAGATGAAATTTTAGAGCGGTTAGATAAACTGCCAACTGAGCATCGTGAGAACGTCACGCACATTTGGTTACGAAAAGTTAAGAAAGACGATTACGAAAAACACGAAACTTTTCAAGGAATGTTTATCTGCGGAAGCGGTGTTAATTTGATTGTCTTGAGTGCTTTTCCGACAAATTTGCGGATGAGTTTTGGTAACACAAAGCCGACTAAACGCATGCTAAAACTTTATTCCGACCGGACGCAAGATTTGCGTTTTGACGAAAAAAAGAAAGTTTGGTTTTTGCAATGGAACGCAGAAACAATTAGAGATTATTATTTGAATTCATTACTTTTACACGAAATCGGACATTTTGTTGAAAGTGTTTATGAAAAATTTTGGAGCAATGCCGGCAGACACAGAAGAGAAGATTTTGCAGACAGTTACGCAAGAATTTGGTCATCGAAAATGATAGAAACTTTAGAAACTTTCCATCAAAAAAATAAATTAGATTTCCATGTAGGAAATCGAAAAGGAGCAGTAAAAATGAAAAGACAAAATCGGGTAGAAATTGCCCAAAACACTTTAGAAATTATCGAAAAAGGTAATTATCGCAATAACTTAGGTAAAACGGTTTCTATCAAAGACGAAACGGTTTTCGCCGTTGAAAACACAAAAATTTATCGCACCGAAGATTTTCCGAGTGAGTTTAATCTAACGAAAATCGAAGGTGAAACAACATTTGAAGTTACAGACGAAACCACGCTTGAAGCAACAAAACGAATTTGCAAAGAAAACGCGGACGAAAATCCGTTTGTGTTAAATTTCGCTTCAGCTAAAAATCCGGGCGGTGGTTTTCTGTCGGGTTCGCAGGCACAGGAAGAATCGTTGGCACGTTCATCATCGCTTTATGCAACACTGACGGCAAACTTCGAGTTTTACGAATTTAACCGTCGCGGACATTCGTGTTTTTATTCGGATTGGATGATTTATTCGCCGAAAGTTCCTGTTTTTCGCAATGACGACGGAAGTTTGGTCGAAACGCCTTATTTGGCGACAATTTTGACTTCGCCCGCCGTCAACGCAGGTGTTATCAAGCAAAAAGAGCCTGATAAAATTCATTTAATTGAAACAGTTAATCGAGAACGTGCGAGAAAGTTTTTATGGCTGGCGAATAAACACGGACACAAAACGCTTATTTTAGGTGCTTGGGGTTGCGGGGTTTTCCAAAATGATGCAAATTCCGTCGCCAAAATCTTTGCCGAATTGCTCAAAGGCGAGTTTGCAAACCGGTTCAATCGTGTAATTATGGCAATTTACGACACTACGCCGACTCGCAAAGTTTATCAGGCATTTGTGGAGAATTTTTAGAAGATTTTAGCCACAGAGTAAACAGAAAACACGGAGATTTTTATGAAAATTGTAATTCTAATTTTGCTAATTTCGATATTGTCAGCATGTCAAAAAGTAAGCGATAACCAACAATATTATTCTTATTACCGTGAGGACGGGATGTTGAAGGAAGAATTTTATGGCGAAGGCGAAAATTCTGATATTCCGCGAGTTTTCGAAGCAGTTTCAGTTGACGAAAATGGAAGAGACAATGGTAAAGGTGGCGATACGCATTTTCATTTTTTAGATGAGGAAGTTTCTATTGGCTATCAAATTTATGATTCACCTGAAACTGCGTTGAAACAACTCAAAATGTCTGTTGAGAAAGCTCATAATATTATTCGTAAAGGAATAATTAAGAATGAGGCTGGCGAAGAAGTAGGGCAAAAAGTTTTGCTTATTGAAAAGTCGGAGTTTAAAGAAAACGAGTATCATCGTTTGATTTGGACACGAAATTCAAGATTTACAAAACTAAGTGGCAGATCTTTGAAAGTAATTGAGGCTTATGAAAAAGATAGAAAACTATAAAAACTCTGTGTCCTCTGTGTTCTCTGTGGTGAAAAAAACAATTTAGGCTTTCAGGTAGAGAGCCGAAAATAGGAGAAAAATAATGTTTGAAATAAATAGAATAATAGATACCGATTCGTATAAAGCGAGTCATTTTTTGCAATATCCGCCGAATACGACGCTTGTGCATTCGTATTTGGAAAGTCGCGGTTCGGAGCGAAATTACAACGAAACCGTCTTTTTCGGTCTGCAATATCTTTTGAAAAGATATTTTGTCAAACCGTTTACAAAAGCCGACGTTTTGGAGGCAAACGAAGTAATTACGGCACACGGCGAGCCTTTTAATCTGGCAGGTTGGACGCGGTTGATTGAAAAACACGACGGAAAACTGCCCTTGCGTGTGCGTGCGGTCGCGGAAGGTTCGATTGTCCCGACGCGAAATGTTTTGATGACGGTAGAAAATACCGACGACGAATTTTTCTGGTTGACGGGCTGGTTTGAATCGCAATTTATGCGGATTTGGTATCCGATCACGGTCGCCACGCAAAGCTATTACATCAAACGCGATGTTTATCAATTTTTACAAGAAACGGCAGATGACGCAGACGCGGAAATAGGTTTCAAAGTTCACGATTTCGGCTCTCGCGGAGTTTCGTCGCAAGAGACGGCGGCAATCGGCGGAGCTGCTCATTTAGTCAATTTTTTTGGTTCGGATACAATGGCATCGCTCTTGATTCACCGCAAATTTTACAACTGCGAAATGGCAGGTTTTTCGATTCCGGCGGCGGAACATTCAACGATTACAAGTTGGGGCAGAGAAAACGAAATTGACGCATATCGCAATATTTTGAAACATTTTGCCAAGCCAAACGCTTTAGTTGCAGTAGTTTCCGATTCTTGGAACATTTATGAAGCAGTCGAAAAAATTTGGGGCGAACAACTGAAACAAGAAGTTATTGATTCGGGGGCGACAATCGTAATTCGTCCCGATTCGGGCGATCCGGTCGAAGTTGTCGGGAAAGTTGCGGAACTTTTAGCAACAAAATTCGGAACTGAAATCAATTCCAAAGGCTACAAAGTTTTGAAAAATGTCCGCATTATCCAAGGCGACGGCGTGAATCCGGTTTCGATTCACAACATCTGCCAAAGTCTGAAAGATAAAGGTTTTTCGACATCGAATATCGCGTTCGGAATCGGTGGCGCGTTGCTGCAAAAAATTGACCGCGACACGATGAAATTCGCATACAAATGCTCGGCAATCGTCCGCGACGGGAATTTGGTCGATGTTTACAAAGAACCGATTACAGACACCGGAAAATCGTCTAAAAAAGGTCGGCTCGATTTAATAAAAGACGAAAACGGCGAATATAAAACAGTTATTTTGCCCGATGCAACGACAATTTCAGCCGAAAATTCGCAACTGACAACCGTTTTTGAAAACGGACAAGTTTTGGTTGACGACAATTTGGAAGCGATTCGCAATCGGGCGAAATTGTAGTATTATCAACAAAGACAGGCAAGATAAAAATGTATCTTGCCTGTCTTTGTTAAATTATTATTTTGGTGAAAATTATGGCAATTAGTTCTGAGTTACTGGAAATTTTGCGTTGTCCGAAATGCAAATCGAAAGTTGAAATCAAGCAAGATGCAAGCGGTTTGAAATGCGTAAATGCAGATTGTGCATTGGTTTATCCGATTCGTGATGAAATTCCTGTGATGCTTGTAGAAGAAGCAAAAGTTGAAAACTAACTTGATTGATTGGCAAAAAGTTAATCGTGTTTTGGTGATTCGTTTGCGTTCAATCGGCGACACGGTGCTTGCTGTGCCTTCGCTTATTGCCTTGCGAAAACTTTTGCCGACTGCACAAATTGACATACTTTTAGAAGATTGGGTCGCACCTTTGCTCGAAGATTTTGATGCAAATGTAATTGTTGCAAATAAAAGTAAATTGAAAACCGCAAAACATATTCGTCAAAACAAATATGATGTAGTTTTCAACTTTCACGGCGGCACAACCGCCACTTTTTTGACGTTTGCCAGCGGTGCCAAACATCGCGTCGGCTACTCGCATTACCGCTATTCTTTGCTGCACAATCACATACTTTCGTCGTCCGCAGATTTTTGGCAAAAACCTGAAACTCATTCAGCCGAACAGCAACTCGCATTACTCGGATTTACGGGCGTTCCCGTGCAAGATAAACCGAAAGCTCGACTTACGGTATCAGACAAGCAAAAAATCAGACATTCAAAAATTCCGTTTGCGTTAATTCATCCGGCGGCGGCGTTTGAATCAAAGCAGTGGTCGGCGAGAAATTTTGCCCAAATTGCCGATGTTTTTATGCAGAAAGGTTTGCAGGTTGTCGCGGTCGGAACAAAAAAAGAGCGTGAAACTTTTGACGAACTGAAAAAATACGCCCAAGTCCCGATTCAGTGTTACGACAATTTAACTTTGCCGCAAATCACAAGTTTAGCTTCACGAGCAAAGATTTTTGTCGGAAACGACAGCGGAATCGCACATATTGCGGCGGCTGTAAAAACTCCGAGCGTTGTCATATTCGGCTCATCGAATATGACTCATTGGTCGCCGTGGACAGACGCGCCACACGAAATTGTTTTCGAGAAAATGCCGTGTAATCCGTGTCCGGGTTACGAATGCAAAGAATTTGAAAAGCCCGAATGTATCAAACGAGTTTCGGTTGATATGGTAACGCAGGCAATCGAGCGAGTTTTGAAACTCGGCTGAAAAGCTCGCAATTAAAATTCGACGAGCATAAAAAATGTCCGAAACCCTCTTAATTTATCCGCAACTATTTATCAATAAAATTCTATTCTTGTAAATTTACCGAAAAAACTTGTTTGTTTTTAATAATTAAGCTAAATTAAGAAAGTAAAAAATCCAAAAACTCTTCCGGTAAAAATTATCTGTTAAAAGGAGAATTCTCTTGATGAAGAATCCGTATCTTGAAAATTTCAAATCGTATATTCCCGATTCGTCCACGTTGCGTGAACTAACGCCGTTGCCGTTGTTAATCGGAACATTGCTCGGCATCGTGTTTGGTGCTTCGTCGCTGTATCTTGTTTTGAAAACAGGACTTACAGTTTCAGCTTCGATTCCTGTCGCGGTTATTGCGATTACGTTGTTTCGCTTGCTTTCAAAATTCGGGGTGAAAGATGCCACGATTTTGGAAGGAAACATTATGCAAACCGCAGGTTCAGCGGGTGAATCGATTGCGTTTGGCGTTGGCGTAACAATGCCTGCGATTATGATTTTAGGTTTTGACCTGAATCTTGTTCAATCAACTTTAGTCGCGGTTTTCGGCGGATTGTTGGGGATTTTATTGATGATTCCGTTGCGACGGGCTTTGATAAAAGAGCAACACGGTTATTTGAAATATCCCGAAGGAACGGCATGCGCGGAAGTTTTAAAGGCAGGAGCGTCGAAAGAATCGCGGAATGCTTCGCAACTTGTTGATATAAACGAGGATGATGATGCCGCGTTGCAAGGCGGAAAAATTATCGGCGTTGGTTTCGGTCTCGGATTTTTATACAACGTTTTGATGCAGGTTTTCAGTTTATGGAATCCCGAACCCGCGAAGGAATTATCGGACAATACCATCAAGGGCGGTTCGTTTGCGCTTGAAAATAATCCGGCGTTGCTCGGTGTCGGTTATATTATTGGTCCGTATGTTTCGGGAATTATGCTCGGCGGCGGTGTTTTGTCGTATTTAGTTTTAATTCCTTTAATCAAATTTTTCGGCGATTCCGCAACGGCTCCGATTGCTCCTCAACTGAGTAAAAACATCAGCGAAATGTCTGCCGGACAGATTCGCGGTTCATACATTTTATATATCGGAGCAGGTGCGGTAGCGGCAGCCGGAGTTATTTCTTTATGTCGTTCATTGCCGACAATTTGGAGCGGTCTGAAATCAGGTTTGGCTGATTTAACCGGCGGCGGAAAGAACGCAGACGGTTCAAAACTTCCGCGAACTGACCAAGATATTTCGATGAAATGGGTGATTGTCGGAATTATTGGACTTATCGCCGGCGTTTTGCTTCTTCCTCAACTTGGTTTGTCTGTCTTTACCGATTGGAAAGTTTCAATCGTCGGAGCCGTTTTGATTATTGTTCTCGGCTTTTTATTTGTAACGGTTTCATCCAGATTAACAGGTGAAATCGGTTCTTCGTCTAACCCGATATCAGGAATGACGGTTGCGACTTTGCTCATAACTTGCCTGGTTTTCTTGGTTTTAGGTTGGACAACTGCCGATCCGTATTTTGTTACGGCATTATCGATCGGCGGAATTGTTTGCATTGCGGCATCAAACGGCGGAACAACTTCGCAAGATTTGAAGACGGGATTTTGGGTTGGCGGAACTCCGAAAAAACAACAAATTGCAATTTTATTCGGCGCATTGGCTTCCGCGCTTGTTTTGGGTCCGTTGCTTGTAACCTTAAATAATTCGGAAACATATTATCAAAAAGTTAAACCGGAGAGTTTCGTAGCGGATTTCCGGGTTAAAGAAAATCAATTATTCAAAGAAGGCGGAAAATATAAAGCCGAGCCGATTCACAACGGCAAATATAAAGAAACTGACACGGCAATCTATCAAGTTTGGCAAAACACCGATCCGAAAGTAGGAATTGTCGGCAAGTATTTGGTTGATAAACAAGGAAAACCGGCATATTTTGTAGATCCGGGTATTAACGGAGTGTTGAAAAAAGGCGATAACGGTGAAGATTTAACTCGTTACGATGCACCGAAAGCAACGTTGATGAGCTATATTATCAAAGGAATTTTGAACCAGGAACTTCCGTGGGGATTAGTCTTAATCGGCGCAATGATTGCAATTATGCTCGAACTTTCGGGTGTGCCGAGTTTGGCGTTTGCCGTCGGGCTTTATTTGCCGATTGCAACCTCGATGCCGATTTTTATCGGCGGAACGGTTCGTTGGGCAGTCGATCTTTATTTGAAGAAAAAACTTGCGAGTAAAAATCTGACTACCGAAGAAGTTGATGCCGAAACCGATAAATCAAACGGCGTTTTGATGGCATCCGGCTATATCGCGGGAGCCGCGATTGCGGGAATTATGGTTGCTTTGTTCAGTCTTGAAAACTTTGAATTTTTGAAAAAACTAAAAGGTATAAAAGACGGTTGGGCAACTTGGGCAGATACCGGAAACCCTTGGTTCAAAGGAGATAACGCGGACTGGCTCGGAATGATTCCGTTTTGGATTTTGGCATTGATTCTTTATTATGTCGGGCGTGAACTGTTGTTGACAGGTAAAAAGAAAGATTGATTTGTAAATAAAAGTCTTTCGTAAAAATTGCCTTTGCGTTATACTTCGCAGAGGCGATTTTTTATTTGAGGTTAATCTATGTTTAAGAAAATAATCTTTTTGGCGCTGATAATTTCATCGGCAAATGCTCAAAATACAAACACAGCGGTTGTCAAACCAATGAGAACGACGGCAAACGCAAATGTTGCGCCGACACCGACTCCACGAAAAACACCAAAGCCGAAACGTACTCCGGTACCTGTTGAAACAAGGAGCGCCGATTCGGGCGAAGCGAATAATTCTGTCGAAGTCAAAGAACTTGAACCGGCAAACACAACGATTCGCGGGCGTGTTTACTACGAAGACACAGGCAGATCGGTCAAACGCGCTTCGATAATGCTGATGCCGAAAAATTTGGGCGGCGGACGCGAATTTTCCGGCATAACCGATGCCGACGGTAATTTTCAAATCAAAAATGTGCGAGCCGGAACTTATTACGCGATGGTCAACGCACCGGGCGTAGTTTCGCCGTTTGCGTATGCAGACATCAGTCAGTTGAGAGAAGAAGAAGGCACAAAAGATGCTTTCATTAAGTTTGAGCCGATTACCGTCAACGGCATAAACGACCTTGACGTGCAAGTTCCCGCAAAACGCGGCGGTGCGATTTCCGGCAGAATTATGTATGCGGACGGCGACGCGGCAATCGGTGTCAGCGTCCAGATTTTGCGTAAAGTCGACGATAAATTTATTCCCGTAATTCCTAACTTTTCCGCCATTGTGATGGCGATGACGCAATCAGCCGGAATTTATCAAACCGACGATCGCGGAGTTTATCGTTTTGCGGGTTTGCCCGAAGGCGAATATATTGTCAAAGTTTCGGAAAATGCCACGCACAGCGACAATAAAGATCAAGGGCGGTATGGTTTTGAAGCCTCGTTTTTCGGCGGCAACACATCTTTTCTGACGATGTTTTATCCCGATGTTTTTGATTCGGAAAAGGCGCAACTTATCAATCTCGCGCTTGGTCAGGAAACAATCGAAATAAATCTTGTCATTCCCAACCGCGAACTCCATAAAATCGAAGGGAAAATTATCGCCGGCAAAGATAAATTGCCGATTAAAAACGCGAAAATAACTTTGAAACGTGTCGGCGATAAAACCGCCATGCCTTTTGGCGATGAAAGACTCAGCCAAAATTCGACTACCGACGATGAAGGCAAATTTGTGTTCAAAGAAATGCCCGCCGGAATTTATCGGGCAACGATTGTTGCGCAAAACAGTCAATTCGACGAGAAAAAACAAATTTACGGAAGCTCTTCAAATACCGACGGTTACGCTGCCAATGCTCCGGCTGCGAATGCTGTCAGATACGGGGCGAATTCAGCCGAAATTTTGGCAAATCAAAAGAAAACACCGAAATTTTCCAAACGAATTCAAGAAATTTCCATTGAAGAAAAGGACGTTGAAGATTTAAGAATCGAAATGGGTTTCGGGGCGACAATTTCGGGAACGGTTAAGGCTGAAACCGGCGAAGAAATGCCGACAAGTTTTACGGTCTCGGCAATAGACGAAAACGATGAAAGTACCGCGAGCAACGTGATTTACAACACAGAGTTTGAATATAACGAGAAAGGACGGCAAAAAAGAAACACTTTTGACCATAACTTTGAATTGGAAGACGTTGCGGAAGGAAAAACGAAGTTTGCTTTTTATTGCGGAGAAAATGATTATTACGTTAAGTCGGCGACTTTCCGAAATATAGATTTGCTGACAAATCCGATCGAGGTGAAAGATGGCGAAATCTTAAAAGGTGTGCAAGTTGTTCTCGGCAAAGATTTCGGCACATTAAAAGGTAAAGTTTTGAATGCCGCAAACGAACCCGCGAAAAATGTTTTACTTCTGTTCGTGCCGACAACCAAAGCAAAACAAAACTTACTGACGAACGCCCGAAACGTAAAAACAGACGAAAACGGCGAGTTTGAAATAAAACTTCCGCCGTCTGAATTTGCCGCTATTTTTGTCGAAAAACAAAACTTCGGCACGACCCAAGATATGCAAAAATTTGTCGATGAGATGATGAAAGATGCTCAAAAATTTACAATCGAGCCAAATAAATCAAGCACGATTTCGATAAAAATGAAAAAATAGTTTAATTTAGTTTTACAATTTTTAACACGACACGCTATAATGTTTCTAGTGTGTCGTTTTCTTTCGCGCATTTTAAAAAAAAACACTTCCAAAACATCATATCTATTAATCTTCGGAGTAAATAATGTTCAAAAAAATTTCACTTTTTGTTGCCATCGCCATCGTCAGCGGTTGCGCTGTTTCGGCGCACAATGAATCTGCGGAAAAAACGCAAACCGCGTTAAAGCCTGAAACCGCAGTTACCGAGAAAAAAGTTGCGTCCGAGAATTTGTCGGCAACCGAAGTAAAAAGTTCGGCGATGAAAAATTCGATTGCGGTTACGCCGAAATCTCCGGCGGCTTCGGTTCGGACATTTTATAAAGCATTGCGTGAAAAACGATTTTTCGATGCCATGTTGATGACCAATCTCAAAGGCGCCATCGAAGGTTTATCGCCAGCCGAAATCGAGGATTTACGCCCGTATTTTGAACAACTTGCCGGCGAAACTCCCGAAGAAATCGAAATAAACGGCGAGCAAACGGTGGGTGCAACTGCCAGTGTTTTTGCCAAACTGCCCGACGAAGACCAACAAATGAATATCACCGAATTGAAACTTCGTTTTGAAAACGATGGTTGGACGCTTTTGTTGGTTGACGATAAAGCCGAAAGCGAAGTTAAAAAACAAGGTAAAAACTATCTTTTTAATCTGCGAATAGAGATTCATCAAAGCGAAGTCGAAGAAATGTTTGAACGAATTCAAAAAGCGCAATATGTTTATTCGGTTCAAAACAACGGCGAAGTTACCGATCTCGGAACTTTGGTTTCAAAAGGTTTGTTGCCGATTGATATTCAAACAACGGAATCAACGGGTTATCGGTTTACAATCACGACGGCTTCGGATAAAAAACGATATGTTGCCACCGCTGAACCCGAAAAGTACGGAAAAACCGGAAAGCTGTCATATTTTTTTGATTCGGGTGAAAAAAAATCTAAAGTGAAAAGTGACGACAATAAAGGTATGCCTATCAAAAAATAACCACGCTCAGTTAATGTTTTACTTTAAGAAAATCTCGCAAGAAAACACGCTAAGTCGTGTTTTTTCTTGTTTTTATGTAAAATTTTTGTTGCTTTTTCCAAGTAAAAAAGATATAAAGTTTGTATAACCGGTAGTAAGAGATTTGTTTTTTAAGGAAACAAGAGATGATAGGCAAATTCGTTAGGAAACTAAACGAGTCTGTGAGGAACTATTTGTCTCCACCTCGCCAAGGCTTCAGTTTTCCGATGACAGTTTCGGTCGAACCCGACGGGAAAGCAGGAAGTTTGCGAAAGAGAGAAACAGGCAGACTTGTCGCACAAGAAGAACCTCCGAAATTTAATGGTGAGACTAAAGATTTCAGTAACGACGGAATTGCGTTTATCGTCCCGTTCATACGTCTCGGAGAAAACTATTTGGTCGGTGAAGGCAGAACTTTAAACGTCATCGTTACATTACCGAACGGCAATGTGGCGATGCAGGTCATCGGGCAACGTTACGAACAAGTCGGACAGCATACGTCTTTACCCAAATATCTGGTCGGTGCAAAAATTACCATAATGAGTTCGCGCGATCGCAATCTTTACGAAGATTATCTTCGTCTCAGAAAGTCGAATTCAACCGAACTGCTTTTGCACACCACGCAAAACTAAAAAAAATTAAGCCAAACATAAATTTACGGCGTGAGGTTGCAAAACTTCACGCTTTTGTTTTAATTGAATTATGAAAATTAAGATTGGAATTATCGGTACAGGTTTTGCCAGACTCGTTCAAATTCCCGCATTTTTGAATTGTCCCGAAACGGAGGTTGTTTCGGTTGCCGGCAGAAATTTGGCGAACACGGAACGAGTTGCCAACGATTTCGGCATCAAACATTTTACCGATAATTGGCGTGAAACGGTTGAAAATACTGAGGTTGATTTGATTTGCATCACTACGCCGACAAATTTGCATTACGAGCAAACGCTTCACGCAATCGCTTACGGAAAGCATATTTTGTGCGAAAAACCGATGGCGATGAATGTTGCCGAAGCTCTCGAAATGACGACAAAAGCGAAAGCTGCGAACATTTTGGCAGTAATTGACCACGAATTACGATTTTTGAACGGCAGAAGAAAAGCATTTGAGATGATTCGGAACGGTGAAATCGGCAAGATTATTCATTTCAAAACAATGTTTCGCAACGCTTCACGCGGCACACAAAGCGTAAAATGGAATTGGTGGTCGGATATAAATGCGGGCGGCGGTGCTTTGGGCGCCATCGGTTCGCACGCAATCGACACATTTCGTTGGATGCTCGGCACGGAAATTACCGATGTTTTTTGTCAACTGAAAACAAATGTGAAACAACGAACTGATGCAACCGGCGAACTGAAAACCGTCACGGCTGATGACGAATCAAATTTAATCTTAAAATTTGCGGAAAACGATTTAACGGCAGACGCAAGCGGAACAGTTTCGCTGTCCGTCGTCGAATCCGGCAAATATGAACATCGTTTGGAAATTTTCGGCACCGAAGGTTCGATAGTTGTTGAAGAAGGCGGCGAAGTTTGGCGTTCAACGGCAGACAAAAACTCTTGGGCAAAACTTGAAATCGATTTGGGTGAACCTCCGCCGAAGACAACTGTCGGCGGTTGGTCTCGTGGTTTTATGAACTTTGCGCGGGAAATTGTGTTAACTTTGCAAGCAGGCAGAACCGAGATTCCGAACGCCGCAACTTTTGCAGACGGTTACAAATGCCAAATTGTGTTGGATGCGGCGAGAGAATCGCACGCAACAAAATCGATGATAAAAATCTGAGTAACGCGAAGCCGAGTTTTTAATTCATTGCCGCAGAGACGCAAAAGCTAAAAAATTAAGCAGATAATCAAACAACTTGATTATCTGCTTTTCATTGTTTATCGCGCCATTGTTCGCGGGTCTTGTTTGGACTTTAATTCATACTCTTTCGGCGGTTCGGCACCGAGTAAGTTTTTGACAAAGTAATCCCAACGGCGACGCATCATATAAAAACTCGCGCTTCCGTAACCGTGTCTCGCGTTCGGAATGATAAGTAAATCGAAATCTTTGTTCGCTTTTATCAACGCATCGACTACCAAATATGTATTTTGCGGCGGAACATTGTCGTCCATTCCGCCGTGCGCGAGCAACAATTTGCCTTTCAAATTTTTGGCGTAATTTTGATTCGCTTGGTCTTCGTAGTTTGATTTTCCGCTTGCGTCTTTTACTTCCAAGCCGTTGTAGCGTTCGCCCCAATCGTCTTCGTAATTGCGATTGTCGTGATTGCCCGATTCCGAAATGCCGACTTTGAAGAAATCCGGATAACGAAACATTGCCGCCGCAGTAGCAAAACCACCGCCCGAATGTCCCCAAATACCGACTTTATTAACATCGATGAACGGATATTTAGCGGCGAGTTGTTTGATTCCGACAACTTGATCGGGCAAAGTATTATCCGCCATATTTCCGTAACAAGAATCGTGAAAGGCTTTTGAACGAAGCGGATTACACATTCCGTCGATGATGACGACCACGAAACCAAGTTCGGCTAAGGCTTGATGATCGCTGCGTGAAGCAATAAACGAACGGCTTCCGACTCCGCCGGCTTGCGGTCCCGGATAAATGTAATCGATGACCGGATATTTTTTAGTTTTATCCAACTTTGTCGGCGTAAACATCAAGCCGTATAAATCTGTAACGCCGTCGCGGGCTTTGACAATAATCGGAGTCGGGGCTTTCCAACCTGCGGCAACTAATCTCGACACATCAGTTTTTTCGAGCGTGCCAATAAGTTTTCCGCTTGCGTCGCGCAACACGGCAACATTCGGAACATCGGGTTTTGAATAATTATCGACAAAGTATTTGCCGTCCGGTGAAAGTTGAACTTGATGGTTTCCGTCTTCGGGGGTCAGCAGTTGCAGGTTTTTACCGTCGAAATCGACTCGATAAAAATGTCCGAAATACGGATCGCGTCCTTTTTCGCGTCCGCCCGCATTGAAATAAATAACGCGGTTCTTTTTATCGACCTTGACCGTATTCCACACGGCAAAGTTTCCCGATGTAATTTGGTTTTTCAGTTTTCCCGTGGTGATGTCGTAAAGATAAAGATGTCCCCAACCGTCGCGTTCGGTAAACCAGATAAACTCGTTTGTTTCGGACAAATAATGCCAACTTGTCGAACCTTGTCCCGACTCGAATTGCGTCGGAGAAATTTCTTCGTAAACTTGGCGAATTGTTCCCGTGGTTGCGTCCGCCACGGCAAGATTTTCTTTTTTATGGTCGCGCGACGTGGAAACAAAGGCAAGCGATTTGTCGTCCGCACTCCATTCCACATCATCCCAACTTCCGCCGCACGAAATGTCGTCGCATTGCGTCGAACGATGATTGTCCGGCGACATTTGCAATCGGATAACTTTCGGCGTATCGACTTCGATGATGACACGGCTGATTTTAACAATTTCTTTGTCTTGCGGCAGAGGATATTTCCACGCTTCGAGTTTCGGTTCGCCGACATTGGTCGAAACCAGATACATATTGCTGACATTGCGTTGATCTTGTTGAAATGTCGCAATCTTTTTGGAATCGTTTGACCAAACAAGAATCGCGCGGTCGCTGTGAATCCAACCGGCATTGTCCGTTGCGTAACCGAAATCTTTAACTCCGTCGGTTGTCAGTTGCGTTTCTTTGCGGCTTTCAATCTCAAGAACCCACAAGTTCCAATCTTTGATATACGCGGATTTTTTTCCGTCGGGCGAAGTTACACCGTTCGGATTGCCTTGCGGCATGGCAATTTTCGGCGTTACGTCAATAAGTTTTTCCAAAGTCAAAGCAACTTTTCGTGAACCGTTAGCCGGATTTATCAAAACATATTCGGTTCCGGTCGGAGTCAAAGCCCGATACCAAAATGTTCCGTCGGGCAGATAAGTCGGACGCACCGAACCGCGATCGATTAAAGGGTTAGTGTTATAGCTCAACATTTTTTCTGCCCGAACATAATCTTCGGCGGTAAAAACCTTTGCTTGTTGAGCAAAAACGATTGCCTGAAAAGCAATTAACAAAAGGGCGACATTGATTATAAATTTTTTGTTCATCGGTAACGGTATTCTAAACTCAGATGGTTGTAAAAACAAATAAGCAGACTAAGGGTAATACCCCAACAAAAAGTTATTCCTTAATTGTCGCGTAGCGACTAAATGACTTTAGCCGTGTAATTTATTGCACGGAACACAAAACCAAGATGCGTGTCGCGTCAGCGACAATTGAATAAACTTGCAGTTAAATTCAGTTGCAGCTACGCCGCAAAAGAGTTTTTCAACCTTTAACCGTGCTTTGAAAAACACGGCTAAACTCATAATAGTCGCTACGCGACCGAAAAACACACATTCTAACTTTTTGTTGGGGCATTACGACTAAGGCGAGTAAGTTAATATACTCGAAAAGAATTTACTTGCAAAAAGCTGACCCGCTTTAGCTTTTACGGCTTTTGCAAAGTCGTTGAAAAATCTGACCCGGTTCTTATTTGAAACCGGAAAAAGGTTTTAACACCGATGCGCGCGGATAAAAGCAGAATATGTTTTCTTATCCTTTCTTTTATACCAAACGGGAACCGGATTGCGAAAATAACTTCCGCAAAGTTCAACATACAAGTTTGTTGCGGCGTTTAACTTTATTCAACTCAACGTTTATCGACAAGCCGAAGCATATAAGCAGGTCAGCATATATTTTACAGGATAATAAAAATGCGGAGAGACGCGCGAAGTAATTGTGCTTTCTCGCCCTTACTTCGTGCGGGCTTTCGCATAATACCTGAAAACATACTCTCACCTGCTTATTACATATTTTTTTAATTTAACGTACATAAAAAATTTGGTTGCAATAAATTTTTATGTTGAATCCAAATTTATTTTTATGCAATCTTCGGTGCTTTTGCTTTGGTCGAATGTCGGCGATCCGATTTTTTCTTACCGCCCGCCATTTCGTATTCGGCACTGTTTTTTCCGTATCTTCCGCCAACGGTTAATAAAATTCGTTCGTGAAAATCTCTTAAATCAAGTTCGTTTGCTTCATAAATGCCGAGTTTTTCATCGGATATTGAAAGCGATGTGTTGTAATCATTGAGCGAATTGGCGGTCGCTTCAATTTTACTCGCATATATTTCGGCGCTTAAGCCGTTTCCTAAGTCCAAATGCGGATCAATCGATTTAATTCCTGCTAAACGCGCGTTTGCGTCTTCTGTAATGAGTGATACTTTCTTTTTGCGTGACATATAATCTCCTTAGTTGTTGTTTGGAAATTGAGTTTGCGGTAAACAAAACTCGGTTCATTTCGGAAGCAACTTAATTTTACTTAAGCAAAACCTTATTCCCCTTGAATATAGCCCTGTCTGTCAGAAGTAAAATAAAGTTACGCTTGAATTGCGTCGGGTTCGGCTTGAACATAATTCGATTACGTTTAAGCTAATCTTTGTTGAGCATAAATGTTTATTATCAACACTCGAACGTTTATAACAAATACTCGAACGTTTACGATAAACACTCGAACGTTTATTGCTAATGCTCAAACGTTTACAACAAATACTTAAGCATTTACGATAAACACTCGAACGTTTATTGCCGACACTCGAACATTTACGATAAACGCTTGAACGATGACGATAAACACTTAAACGTTTATTGTAAACATTTATATTTGCGAAAAACACTCGTCAAAACTCTCAACGCCTGTATCATAGCACCTTTCAGACAATTTGCAACATTTGTTTTAACGCCGAAAATAATACAAAAAAAGAAGAGAACACAATCCGCCTGAGACGCGGAGTTCTCTTCAATCAATTAGAAAATAAAGGTTAAAAGTTCAAACTTCAGTTTGCCGGCGATGTCGCGGCGCATCATTTCGCTTTGGTAATCGGCTTTGACAACTTAATTCATATTCAAGTCTTTGACTTCATACTTGAAAGGAACATCTTTGAAACGCCACATTGCTTCTTCATCTTCAAAAAATGCCTCAGAATCTAAATGTATTACTCCATTCTTTCTAACCAAGTTTACATACCCCGAATCATGTCGTAATACTGCATCACCTGCCGTATGTTTTAATATACAAATGTAGGCTTTCAAGATGTTTCTCAAACCTTCTTTATATTCGCTGTTTCTATGCCAACACCAAATACTTATATCAGAAATTATCCCAAAATCGTCTAAAATCATTTCTTTCCAGTTTTTTGTGTCGAATGATACTGACCCGACAACACCGGTTGCATAAAACTCTCCTTTATCATTTATATTTATTCCGTCTATATCAGACTCTTGAAGGATTAAATTAAATAATTCCTCGGTTGTTTTTGCCGTTTCTAAACTCAAGTAAAATTGAAGTGCCATAAATTATCTCGCTTCTATTTATTAAATGGAAAAAAATGTATTACTTTCCCATCTTTAGTCAGAATTACTTCCTTTAATCCTTTCATCGGAAAATCTTTGAACTGTTTGGTCATTTGCTCAAGTGTTAATTTTGATTCATCCATATTAACAACAAATCTATTTGCTTGGGTTTTAAGTATTTTGTCTTCTAATGTTGTCCAAATATTTCTAGCTGATGTAGTTGTCTTTGGCGTATAAGCATCAAAGATTTTTCCTTCAATCTTGAAATCAGGATTCTTAATATTTTGCCGACTTCCTTTAACTTTATCAGATAGTTGTTCAATTCTATATCCATTTTCCGACAAAACTTTTGCTGATTTGTTCTCGCCTTTTGTTCCGCGAACATTATCGGGATGAACATCTTTCGGGTCAAGAACTTTCGGTTTACCTTCGGGAATTCTAGTTTTGTCGATTGAAAGAGAAGGCGTAGTTTTTAGAACATTGACTTCGGGCAACGCACCCAAACTCTTCAAAGTATTCGGTGCTTTGAATGGCGAACTAACTTTCCCGATCACCAACGGACCCAATATTGTAACCGCGCCTTCCGTAAAATCTCCGCGTTTCAGTCCGTTGCCGTCCAGTTTACCGTTTATATCCCGCCGCATCATTTCGCTTTGGTAATCGGCTTTGATGCCCGATAAATTTACTTGCGGACGGAACGGATTACCCAACACAGCAGGTTTTTGTCCGCCGTTTGACAGGATTCCGTCAATGCCGAGATTTATCGCGCTTTCAACGTTATTGACAATCGAATTGTAAACAACTCTGCCTTGGTCAACTAACATTTGGTTTGTGTCAGTCTCGGCTTTCGCGTTGTTTGCGTCCTTTAATTTTGATTCATATTCGCGGAATTGCAACACGGCTTGTCCCGCAAGTTTGGTGTTTTCTAAACTGTATTTGCTCGTTCCGATTTTCAGAGTTCCGTCTTGTCTGCCGTCTTTGGCATCACGCAAACCAATATTTTTGAGCGTCCAATTGTCTTCGGTATTCATCAAACTGCGTGCCAATCCGATTTCTCTTTCGTCGAACATTTTGTAACCCGCGATTGTCAACAATTTGGTATCAAACGCTTTTCTGTAATCTTCCACCGATGCTTTTTGCGGTGATTTGCCGACGCTGAACTCAACTTCAAACATTTTATTCCCGTCTTTCGGTTTAAGCGTACTGTTTTTCGAGAGGTCTCGATAAAAATCATCGACCGTTTTCTTCACCGGTTTTATTTCGTCGTCACCGCCGAATCTGACGGCTAAATTTTTGATTGCTTGATTGGTTTGCTTGGTTTTATCCGCAACTTTCGGCTTGATTGTCGGCTTATAATTCGTTGACGGTTGATGTTTGGGCAGTATCGGGTTTATTTTTATTGTCATTGCAGAAGTTTCCTTGTTTTTTAGTTCCGGTTAGTCATTGTGGTTATCGATGACTTGGAGAAAAAGTTTCCTGTATTTGTCGGAATTTTTTCAATGTTGGAAAGAGTCGAAAGGTTTTACGGATTAATCACATCGTTTGAATATTTGATGACCGCTTGATGCCTAATTTCTAACCGGAAGGCGTATAAATCATTGTAATTAAAGCGATTTTACATTACAAAATAACCGCAAAGGCTTGATGAGAAATAACCGCAAATTGATTGATGGTTTCTTCGGAAATGTAACCGAACGCGGAAAGTCCCGTAATAAAGTGGATAAACATCAGACTGACGTAAACGCCGAGAGCAAGAGCCAAACCGACTTTGGCAAGCCGTAAATCGCCCCACCGCGAAAGGACAATCGCCGTTACTGCTCCCATCGCAATTTTAACCGCCAAAAACGGCGTGTTACCCATATCGAGCAGTCCCGCCATTAACTGATTTCCTTCGGATGCAAAGCCGTTGCGAACCCAATAAATTGTCAGTATCGCGTCCAAAAGATTCAATGTAAATAAAATTCCGGTCAGTGCAATTTTGTCCATTTGGTCAAAAACTCCGTGTAAAACTATGTTAAAAGACACACTTCCTAAACAACTTACGCTCGATGTTTGACCACCGAGCGTATGAAGTAGAAACGAAAAGAAACAGAATGTTCTTATGTTGCTTGAACTATACAACGAATCCGATATTATTTTCAAGAAAAGTCGAAAAAAAGTTGAAATTTTTTGTGAAAAACTTTTAATTAAACGATAATTACAATTGAAAGCATTTTAATTTAACAAACGAGCGGATATTTGCGGACAACTTTTCGATAAAAAATCACGTCCGAGAAATGTTCCCCTGAAACCGAAGATTAAAATTAAACTAAAGGAAGAAGTGTGTCATGAAAAAACTATCAATCATCGTTCTAACATTCGTCGCATTGTTTTCAATGGGAACAACCGCAACTTTTGCTCAAAAGAAATCCGGACGCAAAAAGCCGGTTTTAACCAAAAAACCGGTTGTGCCGAAACCGTCTGTTGTCGCCAAGGGACCGAAACTTTACACGGTCGAAGAAACTCAACGCTTTCGCGTCCGAATGGAATCGACGATTTCATCGAAAACGGCGAAAGTCGGCGATACTTTTACCGTCCGCACCGCCGAACCTGTTTATTCAAACACAGGCGTAGTTGTAATTCCGACCGGCAGCACGATTACGGGCAAGGTTGATGAAGTAAAAGCCGCCGCGAAAGGCGGAAAACCCGGCACCATCGATGTCAGCTTTATCGAAGTTAAATTGCCGAACGGAATGAAGAAAGCAATGAACGGAAGTTTAACCGAACTCGACACCGACAAAGCCAAAAGCGATGCGGAAGGAACGGCTTCGGGCGATAAAATGAAGTATCGCAAACCAATCTTTATCGGCGGCGGAGCAACCGGCGGAGCAATTCTCGGCGGAGTTATCGGCGGCGGAACAGGTGCGGTTGTCGGCGGAATCATCGGCGGAGTCGGCGGCTTGATTACTGAAACGCAAACCAAAGGCGAAGAAGCAACCGTCAAAGCCGGAACCGAATTCGGGGTTGTCTTAAACCAAAAACTTCTGCTTCCGAAATTTATCGAAGTCGAAGATCAATAACTTTTCAAAGGCAAAGTTTAACCGCTTTGCCTTTTCCGACAATTCCCCCCAAGACCATTACCCCGAATACATTTTTTGAATAACACCGGTTATTCGTGCGCTTAATTGCAATAAGTTTTACAAAATTACATCTTTAGGAGATTTATCAAAAATGGATACAAGTTCGTGGTTGCCGCTGGTTATCAGCTATGGCACAAAAATTCTCGGAGCCTTTGCCGCTCTCATTATCGGGCGTTGGCTGATTAAATACGTTGTCAAATTAGTCAATACTGCGATGACTAAACAAAACATTGATGCAACCCTGATTCGTTACGCAGGTTCAATTTTAGTCATCTTGCTGAACGTCGTCTTAATTTTGGCGATTCTCGGTTATTTCGGCTTTGATACAACCAGTTTCGCGGCAATTCTCGCAGGTGCAGGTTTGGCAATCGGCACGGCGTGGGGCGGACTTCTCGCACACTTTGCCGCCGGCGCTTTCTTGGTTGTTTTGCATCCGTTTAAAGTCGGTGATTTTATCCAAGCCGGCGGAACGATCGGAACGGTCAAGGAAATCGGAATGTTTGTAACCACAATCGAAACAATGGATAACGTAATTACATATGTCGGCAACAACAAAATCTTTTCCGACAACATTCAAAACTTTACGCAAAATCCGTTTCGCCGCGTTGATTTGAAAGCTCAACTCGATTCGACCGTGAATGTTGCCGAAGCGAAAGTTAAATTGAAAGAAGCGTTGAAAAAGATTCCGAACATTATGGCAACGCCCGAACCCGATGTCGAAATTTTGGACTTTTCGCCGATGGGACCGATTTTGGCGGCTCGTCCGTATTGTCATAACGACCATTATTGGCAGGTTTATTTTGATACAAACCGCACGATTGTCGAAGTTTGCGGCGCGAACGGTTATCCGCAACCGCAACAGCATTTCAATCTTCATAACGCCAAATAACTTAAAACTTTCAAGTTAAACCGAATTGCCGATGTTTTGATTTATCAAACGTCGGCAATTTATGTTATTTTAGAAGTCAAATAATTGCTTTTTAAGGAGAAAAATATGTCAGTTGTAAATCCTTCGGTCGATTTGATTCCGAGTTCCGAATCGGTCATGGAAATCTTGAAAAAAACAGGTGCGTATCGGCACGGACATTTCGTTTACCCGAACGGAAAACACGCTTCGCATTACTTTCAAATGCCGCTTGCGTTTCGTTATTACGATAATGCGAGAGTTTTATCGGTCGGGTTAAGTCGAATGTTCAGAACGATTAAAGGTATTTCAAGCAAACTGCCGAAAGTTTCGATTATCTCGCCCAGTCCGGGCGGAATCGTGGTTGCTTTCGGAGTTCGCGAAGCCTTGAATGCTTCGCAAATTTATTGGGCAGAACTCGAAGACGGCAAGCGTCAATTTCGTCAATACATCGGCTCAGGCGATGTTTATCCGGCAATTATCGTGGATGATGTGTTGCGTTCGGGACGAGCAATTCGTGAAACGATTGATCTTGTCAAAGACTTGGGATCGGAGGTCATCGGCATTGGTTCGATTGTTAAATTCGATGATGCTCCAACCGAATTCGACGGGATTCCGGTGCAAAGTCTGACTTCTTTCGATGTTAATTTTTATGCTACCGAAGCCGATTGGAAAGTTTCCAAAAGCGCTTCGGATGCAAAAGAAGAAAAAGTTCGATTCTAAAAATTCAACTGCGGTAAAATTGTTAAAAGGCGAAAGTTTATTATTTTCGCCTTTTAATTTTTACTTTTTACCCGCATTACTTTGTTCAACTCTTTGCGTTCAACCAAAAGTCGCAAAAACTTTTCGCGTTTGCCGAAAAACAACAAAATCGCTTTAAACCAACCGCGTAATTCTTCAATTTCTTCGAGCGTCCGAATCGCAACATATCCGCACAGGAACGAAAAAGGAATTGAAACAACTGCAATTTTCCAACCGAAATAAAAATACAAGCCAATCGCCGCCGCCAACCACGACAACGGAATAAAAACCAAGCCCGACAATAATTTAACGGTCGAAGTCATATCGAAATCGCCTTTTTTGTTTTGAAACCAGCCGAATACTTTGCCGATTTGATATGCGGGAAAGTGCAAAATCACGCCGAATAACGCCAACGGCGCGAGAAAAAACAAATACCACGAACGCAAAAAGGCGTGCTTCAAAACAAATTGTTTCGATAATTCCGCCAACACCAAAAACTCTGATTCAATGCCGAGTTTGTCGAGTTTTTGGTTATATTCCGCCAAACGTTTTTCGAGTTTTACGTCCGATTCAGTCGAATTTTCCGCGACAAACTTTTGCAAAAGCTCGAATCTTTCGCCCAAATTTTCTTTGTGCGGCGTAACCGAAGTCAAAACTTCTTCGGCGATATGCGCAACCTTTACCTTTGCGTCCGATTCGGCGTTGAGCGTTACCTCACGCAAACTTTCCTCGATTTTGGCGGTCAATTCTTTTACTTTATCTTTCGGCGGTTGACCGTCTTCGTCCAATTCACACCGTAAAACCGCGAAAGGTTCGCCGAATCTGAGCAATGCTTCGCTCCGAAAAGTTGTTTTGTTTGTGTAATAAAGTCCGACCGGAACAATTTGCAAATCGAGCGAATCCGGGTTTTCTCCGACCGAAACCGCACCGAGAGCGATTCGCGCCGCGCCTGTTTTCAAAGGCTGAAGCCGGGTTTTACTGTGTGAAACGCCTTCGGGAAAAATCGCAATCGCGCCGCCGCGTTTCAAAAGTTCGCGGGTGAGCGTAAAAGTTTCTCCGTTTTTTGAAACATCTTGCCCTTTATCTTGTTGACGATAAAGCGGCAACGCTCCGACTTTGCGAACTAAAAAACCGATTATCGGCATTTTGAAAAGAGTTGATTTGGCGAGAAACGCGATGTTTCGCGGAAGTGCCGTGAACAAAAGCATCGGGTCGATTAACGCATTCGGATGATTGGAAACGAAAATCACGCCGCTTTTTTTCGGCATATTTTCCGCGTTCACAAGCTCGATTCGTCTGAAAAACAACGTAATTCCAACGCCGAAAATAATGTGCAGCAAACGCAATGTAAAAGAACCTTGCCGCCGTAATATAAGGCTTACAAGGTTCAGTTTTGTATTTGATTGATTCATTGATTCATTTGTTCATTGAATCATTGATTCAGTCTTAAATGTTGCGATGAATCAATGAGCCAATGAATCAATTCTTTAGATATCGTGTCTGTTTGTCATCGCTTTATCCATCGTTACTTCATCGACAAACTCTAAATCAGCGCCGACGGGCATTCCCATCGCAATCCGCGTGACGCGCACGCCCAAGGGTTTGAGCAAGCGGGCGATGTAATTAGACGTTGCTTCGCCTTCCGTATTCGGGTTGGTGGCAACGATAATTTCTTTCACTTCAACGCCGTCGTTATTGTTCGGCAACAATCGCGGAAGCAAATTGGCGAGCATCAATTCATCGGGTCCGATGCCGCGAATCGGCGACAAACAACCGTGCAGAATATGATACAAACCTTTGTAACTCCGCGTTTTTTCAATCGCCACCAAGTTATAAGGTTCTTCGAGAATGCAGATGATAGATTTATCGCGCGACGGCGAAACGCAAAATTGACACGGATTGACATCGGTCAAATTGTTGCAAATATGACAAAAAACAATCTTTTCTTTGACTTCGCGCAAGGCTTCGACAAAGCGTTCGACTTCGGCTTCGGGACGGCGAAGAATATAAAACGCCAACCGCGAAGCAGATTTATGTCCGACTCCCGGAAGACGTTTGAATTCGTCGATTAGTTTTGCGACTGGTTCGGAATATTCAAGCATAAAAGGTGACCGGTGAACGGTGAACGGTGAATCTATTATTCACTTTTCGTTATTCACTTGCTTAGAATCCCAATCCGGGCGGCAACATTCCGCCGATGCTTCCTTTCAAAACTTCTTCAACCTTGCGACGGGCTTCGGCAAGCGCCGCCATCGTTAAATCTTGAATCATTTCAACATCGCCGTCTTTGACCAAATCGGGCGAAATGGTCAGTTCCGTAACTTCAAAATCGCCGCGCATTTTGACCGCCACCGCACCGCCGCCCGCTGTCGCGTCAACGATTGTTGCTTTCATCTTTTTGCCCATTTCTTCTTGCATTTTTTGGGCTTGCTTCATCATCGAATTCATATCGAAACCGCCGGGAAACTTCATTGTAATAATTACCTCGTAAAATAGAATTTCAAAATAAAACTATAACATTTCGTTGATGATGTTTCATTCGCAAAGAATAAATTTAATGTTTCGGGCTGAAAGTTTGTCAGTTTGTTTTTGAAATTTTCCGCCAAAATTCGCGGTAATTAAACAAAAATAACCCGAAAGGTTCGAGTCCTGTCTTTTCGGACGATTGATGATGGCGTTGATGCGCTGCCCGAATTGTTAATAAAACTTTGTTTTTGGAGCCGAACGGAATAAATCTGCGGTGTGTAAAAAGGTCGTGGGCGATAAAGTAAACGATGCCGTAAATTGCAATTCCGAGTCCGAGCGGAAACGCAATTCGGTTTCCCGAAATCAAACAAATCATCGAAATCGCGCCGAAAACGATTGAAAATAAATCGTTTGACTCATACCAGGTTTTTCGCGGCGTGTGATGCGTAACGTGGATTCGCCACAAAATACCGTGAAAAAACCAACGATGCGCGATGTATGAAAATACTTCAAGCCCGCCGAAACCGAGAATTGTCAATAAAATAAACGTCAGCATTAAACTTTTTTCCAAATTAAAATAATCGAAAACATAAAATCAAGGCGATATTTAAGCCGAACTTTATCGACCGTTTGAAACGCCTTTGCTTTACTATATCAAACCGGAATCGGTTTATGAATATAAGCGCCGAAAAGTACAATATACTTTAGTTTTTTGACAGCCTTTAACTTGACTCAAGCTAAATGTTATCGATCGGCTGAAGTGTGTCGTACTTTTGCAAACCGATTTTTTTCGGTTACGGCGCTCGATTTATTGCTTGCGTAAATTTTACAATAAGCCTTTACGGTTTGGCGGGCGGAGTTTTCAGCGCAGTGCGTTTGATGCGTTTGATGTGTCTGGCGCTTGCCCATTCCGCGAGTTTTGCGGGATTATCACGATAGACGTTCTGCATTGCCGCGTTGATGATAACTGCCGCGTCCATCGCTAAATCAATTTGTTCATCGATTTCGGCGGTTGCTCCGACGGTTTTGGTCTGTGCGGCAGATTTATCGTTATTTGCCTGCTCCAACGCGTTTGCGTCTGCTTCCAAATCGGCAATCAGCGTTTCAGGCATTCCCAAAGCAAGAAACGCGGCTTTATGTTCGGTTGCTTTAGCGACAAACTCGCGGGCAGAGGCAATCAAAAGTTGGTCATTATCTTTATCGGGAAGGCGAAACAAACGCTGAAAACCTGCATCGTTGATATTAACTGCTCGGGCAGTGCGTGCAAGGTCTTTCATCTTTCGGCGAACGCTTGACCGAAGCACCGATTTTTGTTCGACAGCCCGACTTTTCTCGCCGGAAATGCGAATAGCTAAATAAGTATTTATCGCCGTAATCGCGGTTCTGACAACGGCAAAAGCCGCTAAAACACCGGTCAAGTTTCGGTAATCCGCATTATTGACGTTATCAAATTCCGAAATACCGACCAGCATATCGGCAATGTTTTTAGTTCTTTCTGACATAGATTTAATCTCCTGAGTACAGACTAATCCTATTTATTGTAGGATTGTGAAGAGATATTACGCCTGTCGAAGTGAATAAGCAAGGGTTTTTCGGGAAAAAGTAAGCAGGGAAAGCAAAAAACACATCGGGGTTTAGGTAAAACCTGTCGGGGTTTGAGCAAAACACATCGGTAACAAGAAAAAACATATCGGGTTTTAGATAAAACACAGCAGGGTTTAGGTAAAACACATCGGGTTTTGAGTAAAACACATCGGGGTTTAAATAAAACATATCGGCAGACAATCTGCACAAACTCGGCTTGCGTTAGAACATATCGGCGTGGGGAAATTTGTTCGTTGGCAGATGAAATCAAAGAAAAGCTATGGTAAATTTGCTTGTAAAACACGGGAGAAACTTTATGCAGATTATTTTAACAAAAGATGAGTACGATACTATGAAACCAAATCAAATAAATAACAATTTTGCAGATGAAATAAGCAAGTTTATTGATGTTGAATTTGTCTCCCTCGATTTAACGCGTGACGATTATGTAGACCTGATAGAAAAGTTAAAGAAAAAGGTCGGAGAGTTTAGAAAAAATCTGAAAGCAGAGCAACTTTAGATATTTTGTGTGCAGATTTTGCTTTTCAAACTTTACTCAAAACTGATTCAAAAACGAATGTATTAGGCTATCGCGTAGCGATTAATTGAATTTAGCCGTGTTTCAAGGCACGGTTGCAAGAAAACAAGTTTTGCATCGCGTTAGTGATGACTGACAGGGCGTTAGTGAAACATCAGTTGTCGCTGACGCGACAAGCACCTTCAATTAACTTTTCCGTGCAATAAATTACACGGCTAAATTCAAAATGTCGCTCACGCGACCGAAAACTTATTTTTGAGATTGTTCCAAATATCAAACTCAAACAAGATTTCGCCTTTCAATATTTGGCTCATAAATTCTCAAAATCAGCGGCTTCAAACTCTTTTGTCAAAGCCAAGTCTTCTGTGGCAGTTGCTTTGTAACCTTCGGCTAAAAGTTCTTTCAAATTTTGCCGCTTTTCACGTTCTATTTTCTCTTGAATTGCTTCCAACACAAACTTATCTTGTCTGTTGGCGAATGAACTCAAAACGCCGAAAACATCATCGGGAATTGTTACTTGTAAAGTTCTCATAGAGGTAATTCTAACATAAAATTTTTAATCACAAATGTTACGCAGCACCGGTTTTTAAGGTCGCTGACAGCGACAAATTTAATAGCGTAGGGTGCAATGAGTGAAGCGAATGAAACCCTACGCTAAAGTAGAAAAACATCTGCTCGCTGAAAGTGAGCAACAAACCGCGTTGATAATAATTCAGCGTTTGTTCGACACTTTCAGCGTCGCAAAGACTATTATCTTGGTCGTAGGGTGTCGCTCACTTTAGTTCGCTTTACCCTACGCTATTATATCTGTCACCTTCGGCGACCGAAAACTAACTTTACCTGAAATAAGCTAACCGATTACAACTTTTCAATCAAACTCGCCTTAGCTTTCCTAACCGTTTCGCGTGCATCTTCAACCGTTTCCGCCAAGCAGGTTAAATGTCCCATCTTGCGACCGATTCGCGGTTCGGCTTTGCCGTAAAGATGCAGTTTGACGTTCGGAAATTGTAAGGCGTTTTGCCAATTCGGTTCGCCGTTTTGCCAAATATCGCCGAGCAGATTTGCCATCGCACACGGTTTATAAAACTCCGTTGAACCGAGCGGAAGCCCGCAGACGGCTCGAAGTTGTTGTTCAAATTGCGACGTGATACACGCGTCAAACGTCAGATGTCCCGAATTATGCGGACGCGGTGCGAGTTCGTTGACAAGCAAGTTATCGTCTTTTGTAACAAAAAATTCAACGCACAGAACGCCGACCACATCAAGTTTTTCAAGTACCGCACGAGTTATCTCAACCGCTTCGTTGTAAATTTTACTTGACACAATCGCGGGTGCAAAACTTACGTCCAAAATATGATTCGCGTGTTCGTTCTCGATCACGCCGTAATGTGCGAAATTGCCGTGAACGTCTCTTGCCCCGACAACCGAAACTTCTTTCGCAAAATCGACGAAACTTTCCAAAACCGCGTCTTGTCCGCCGAGGTTTGCAAACGCTTTTTCAATGTCGTCCGCAACTTTTAGTTTCGCCTGACCCTTGCCGTCGTAACCGAAACCCGCAGTTTTCAAAACGGACGGAAATGCAATGTTTTCAAAGTCTTGCAAGGTTGTGATGTGCTTGTAAGGCGTAACGGGAAAACCGTTGTTTGACAGAAAAGTTTTTTCCCGCAGACGGTTTTGCGTAATGTGCAGAACCTCGCCGCGTGGTCGGACGGGAACAATTTCGGCAACTGCTTCAACGGTTGCGAACGGCACGTTTTCAAATTCAAATGTTACGGCTGAAACTCCTTTGGCGAACTCGCGGACAGCATCTAAATCATCGTATTTGGCGTTAATTTCGTAGTCGGAAACTTGTCCGGTCGGCGTATCGGATTCGGGCGAAAAGGTGTGAACGCGATAACCCATGCGGCGGGCGGCAATCGCAAACATTCGTCCGAGTTGTCCGCTTCCCAACACGCCGACGGTTGAATTTGGCAGAATTTGCTTCATAAAATTTCAGTTGACGTTACGCATTCGGATGAGATTTATCGTAAACTTCAATCAATTTTTCCATCGAAACGTGCGTATAAATTTGCGTGGTGGAAAGCCTTGCGTGTCCGAGCAATTCTTGAATATCTCGCAAATCCGCTCCCGAATCAAGCAGGTGCGTGGCAAACGAATGACGCAAACTGTGCGGTGAAATATCGTGAATATCAGCCGTTAATTTGATGTATTTATCAACCATTCGCCCGACCGATCGAGTTGTGATGCGCGTGCCTTGATAGTTCAAAAAGACGGCTTGATCGTCGCGTTCGGTCGGCGGACAATTATTCAAAAACGTTGCTCGCGCTTCGTTCAAATAAAACATCAACGCTTGCAGAGAAGGTTCGCCAAACGGCAAAATCCTTTGTTTCTTACGCTTTCCGGTGACACGCACGAGTTTTTCGCGGAAATCTATGTCTTTCATATTCAACCCGACAAGTTCGCCGACACGCATTCCGGTCGCGTATAAAAATTCTAAAATTGCTCGATCGCGTTTGCCCAAATCCGTGTTTAAGTCGGGCGATTCAATAAACCGCACGGAATCTTCCATAGAAAGATGATTCGGTAATTTTCGCTCGATTTTCGGCGTGGCGACCAATTTTGCAGGATTACTTTCTATCACGCCTTCACGAATCACAAACTGAAAAAACGTGCGAAGCGAAGCAATTTTTCGGGCAATCGAAGTTTTCTTTTTATTCAACGAATGCAGCGACGACATCCATTCGCGAATCGTCAAATGGTCAATTTCGCCGACGTGCAACTGCAAACTGCCGATTGACGCGAGATACGCACGGAATTGTTCCAAATCGCTCGAATAATTTCGCAAAGTATGTTGGCTGACATTGCGTTCGTATCGCAAATGTTCGAGAAATTGTTTCAGATATTCTTCAAGCATAATGTTGTAAGTATCGTCATTGCAAGTATTTAACTGTAGTGCAAAGTTTCGCCGAGAATAATCTTGTTAAAATACTTTGCGTTGTCGGCGAAACCTTCACGCTCTTTGCGTTACAAATTTTTAACCTAAAATCATTTCAACAATTTTCTCCCGAAGTTCGGAAAAATTTCGTTGATTGACCGTCGATTTTTTCACAATTTTCAAGTTATGCAAGTCGTGTTGGTCGGCGATTCGCAAAAGTCTGTTTTCGTTGATTAAAAATTCATCGATCGAGGCAAATTTTCCCGCGTAAATCGTTGCGGTCGGAACGCCCAACGCAGCGGCTTCGCGGTTCATTGTTCCGCCGGCGCTGACCACTAAATCGGCGGACGAAATCAAATTTGCACCGTCCAAAACTTTGTTCGGCAAGATAAAATTATCGTTAAATTGTTCCGCGTAAAAAGTTTTTTGTTCGGCTGTGCGAACGAGAAAAACAACTTTGACGTTTTCGGTTTGACGAAGTTTAGCGAGTAATTCGCTGAAAAGTTCGTTTTCAAACCGATGATAAAGAGCGAAATTCGCCGGCGGACGGACGACAATCAAAATATGTTCGGGTGAAATTCCGAGTTGCGTCAACTCGTTTTGAAAACTCGCGTTTTGTTTGAAACTCGCGAGATAAACATCTTCTTTAATTCCTTCGTAACGAAAAACTTTGCGGTTTGACGCACCGAATTTATTTAATGATTCGTCCGGAAAACTTGCCGGCACAATGACGCGATTTGCCAACCGAAACGCGAGATGGTTTGCCGGCTGATGTTCGTAATCCATCAGCGTAACGCTATTTATGCCAAGCATTTTCGCGGCTGAAATCTGCGAATAAGAGTTATGCGAAACAGCCAGATTAAACTTTAACGGCTTGGCAAATTTTCGTAATGCCAATGATCGACCGACCAGATTCTCAAACTTTGCCGATAATTTCCCGCCGCCGTGCGCGCCGATTTTCGTAAAATCGAGTTGTGCTTTTTCCGCCAGTTCGATTGTTTGCGCAAAATCTCTGGCGGTTATAAAAACCTCGTGTCCGCGAGATTTGAAATCTTTTATCAACGGCGCAAAAAACGGAACGTGCGGAGAATTTGCCAAGTCAATCCAAATTCGCATTCATCAATCATAACCGATGTTTCACGGTTTGCAAAAATAAAACGCCCGATAAATTTCAGGCGTTTTATTGATAAATCCAATTTAATTACCGAATTGCAAACCCGTTTCGGCTTCGCGTCGCTGCCGGCTGTTTTACAATCTCGGCAACGTCAAACTAAACCGCGAACCGAAGCCGACTTTTGAATCGACCCGAACTTTTCCGCCGTGTTTTTCGACAATTTCTTTGACAAACGAAAGTCCGAGTCCGGTGGTGTCCTCTTGTTTGTCTAAACCTTCGCGTTCGACGCGGTAAAATTTTTGCCAAATACTGTCGAGTTGGTCGTTCGGAATTCCATAACCGCGATCTTCGACCACGACCCGCAAAACTTCGGCTTCCATCATCGTTGAAACAATTACGGAAGTCTTTTCGGGACTGTAACGTATTGCATTATCAATCAGTTGCAAGATTGCTTTCATCAACAAACTTTTATCGGCGGCAACGGGCGGAAGCTGAATCGTATTATTTTCAACTAATCTGATTCGTTTTCGGCGAGCCACATCTTGCATTTGTTCGACAACTTCGTGAACAACCAAATCAACTTTGACGGCAGTTTTATGAAACTCTTTTTTATCGGACTGTTCCAGTTTTGAAACCGACAGAAACGTTGTCAGCATATTTGATAAACGTTGTGATTCGTTTGAAATAATGTTCAAAAACTCTCTTGATTCGGCAGGAATATTGTCGTCTAAAAGTAAAAGTTCGGCAAATCCTTTGATGCTTGTAATCGGTGTCCGAAGTTCGTGCGACATCAAATTTGCCATATCGCTGCGAAGTTTTTCGTTTTCCTTGACGGCGGTAATGTCTTTGACCGAAACAATTACGCAAACCGGTTTGGTCAGCACAATCGATTCGTGAATCGCCGAATCATCGTTGTCCGCCGTTTTTACCAACGCCACGGACAGGTCAAAAAATTTGTTGCTTTTTTGAAAATCGAGTTCGCAATTATAAGTTTCGCCGGTTTGCAAAACTCGTTTGACGGCAAGATTCGGGTTATTGAAAATTTCGGTTTGAAAACCTTGCAACAACCCCAAAAGGTCGATTTCATAAACTTGATCCGAAGTAAAATCGAGTGTTTTTCGCATCTGTCGGTTGATATAAGCCAATGTTCCGTCCAGATAAAAAACCGCGTGCGCCAACGGAGTTTGAGCCATTGCCATACCCGCAAAACTTTGTTCTTTCATCAATCCGCGAATCAAACTGATGTTTTCAGTCCGCTTTTTAACGGCTTCGGTCGATAATGAACCAATCCACGAATCGGTCGTCGATTTTTTCTTTCGCATTTCCTGACGATGAAAATTTCGGGCAAGTTGTTCGCTGAAAGACTTCAAAAGATTTTCGTCTCCGCGTTCAAAATTTTCTTTGATTCTGACAAACAACACGCCGACGGCATTGCCGTCATCAATTAAAGGAACCGCAATTTTTGCTTTTTTAGCGGTTTCGTCCTCGATTTGAACCACCAATTCTTTTGATTGCAGCGTATTTTCACAAAAACCGATAACTTCGTTCCATTTATTTTGACGCAAAAGCGATGACGAGCCGTGTTCGCCTTTTTTTGAACGCCCGATCGGCGCTAATTTCCCTTTTTCGTCTAACCGAAAAACAACGGATTCGGAAAGCGGCAGAATGGCTTCGACCAATTTCAGACAACTTTCCACTCGTAAATCTGCGGGAATTCTTTCCAACGAATGACCGGCATCCGTCAGTCCCGAAAGTTTTTTTGACAGCACCGTATCAAGTTTGATGATGTTTTTAAGGTGAACAACAACTGCCGTGAAAATTATTGCCAACGAACCCGGCAGAAATAAAACGCCGTAATTAAATAAGTTTCCGATGACGACCGCCAATAAAAGCCAAAGTATCAAAAACCAAGCAATATGTTTCAAAATTTTTCGCAAGCCATATTTTTCAATTAAAAAAGCAGTTCCGCCGGCGACTGAAAAGACAATAATTGCCTGCAACCCGGCAGAAAAATACAATCGAGTATTTACTGTTTGTTGATTCATTTCATAAAGTATTCCGCCGAATGTCCAACAAATGAAGACAATGAGAGCGATAAAAAACGCGAGAGCCGCAGAAATGGTAATACTTTTAACTTTAGGTTGATACATATTCGATTTGTGAAAAGTAAATGATTGCTTGAATTTCAGAGTGGAATGGAAAGGTATTTGCGTAATGCAAAACATTGTTTTGCATTTAAGAGTATGCAGTAATCAACAGTTAAAAGCAAGTATTTTGTCGATAAAGTTGCAAGTTTTTGCTCGAATCCGTAATCTCGTAAGTAATGATTTATCAAACAATTTCGCCAAACGAGCTTTTTGCGCGTTTAGAAGCCGCCGAAAAATTCAGATTTATTGATGTTCGCGAACCAATCGAACACGAAATGGTAAACATCGAAAAAGCCGAACTTTTGCCGCTAAGTGTTTTTAACGATTGGATTGACACGCTTAAAAAAGACGAAGAAATCGTGGTCATGTGCCATCACGGCATCAGAAGCGCGAATGTTTGTATGTTTTTGGCGCGAAACGGTTTTGAGAAAGTTTTTAATTTGGACGGCGGAATCGATTTGTGGGCAAAACAGGTTGACCGAAATATGCCGAGATATTGATTCGGGTAAAGAGTAAAAGGGCAAGCTCGTTTTTTGCTTTCGGGGTGATTAATGAAAATAAAGCAGATTGATTTTTTTAGCATTCAGTTTGAAAAACGATATGTGAGGTTTACCTTTTACCTTTTCGCTTTTTTGCCAATTCAATCTATAATAATTTTTGATGAAAATAATAACCAACATTCGGCTTTTACTGATTGCGCTTTGGCTTGGGGCGGCGATGTTTTTCAGTTTTTCGCTCGCCAAAAGCGCGTTCGAGATTTTGCCGTCGCGTGAAATGGCAGGTTCTGTTGTTTCGGCAAATTTGTCGGTTATAAATTACGCGGGTTTAATTATCGGCTTGATTGTACTTTTGAGTTCGTTTATTTCGGCAAAAGGCGTGATTGGTTGGTTAGAAAGAGTTTTGCTGTTTATTTTTGCAACTGTGTGCGCGGTCGGACAGTTCATAATTTCTTATCAACTTTCGCAAATTCGCAACCAAGTCGGGCGACCGATGGAAGAATTATCAATAGATGAGCCGCTCAGAATTGCGTTTGACAGTTTGCACCAATACTCGATTTGGGTCTTGGCAACCGCAATGATTATTGCGTTAATTTCGTTTTTTCTGATTTCAAAAACGCCGAAAGCCCGGCAAATCGGGCATCTTACCGATTTAGGATGAAACAATCGAATCAATTGTTCATTCCGGCATTGATTCGTTGAAATACAAATTATTTAGGATAAATTCATACAACAATGAATCAATGACCGAACCGGTTCAAGGATTCGATTGCACTTTTTTATGGAACTGATTGAAAAACTAGATTCGATTTCAAACCGATTTTCACTTTGGAACGGCAACGATAATTTGAACGGCTACACTTTTGTCGAAAACCGTAACGCGCCGTTTACGCCGCTGACATCGGCGTTACCGATGGCAAATATCGCGTTAATTACATCTGCCGGAGCATATATCGACGGCACCGAACCGTTTGACACAACTTCACGCGACGGCGACGCGAGTTTTCGTGAAATCCCGATTGAAGTTGAAGCCGAAGATTTGAAATTTGCGGGTCGCGGTTACGATACAAAGTACGTTCACGAAGATATAAACTGTCAAATTCCCGTGCAACGTTTGTTGGAATACGAAGCAAACGGTGTAATTGCAAAATTGAACAATGTTTGGTGGTCAATGAACGGTTTTATCCCGAATGTTTCGTTGGTTGCCGAACAACTTGCCCCGAAAATTGTCGAACGAATGGCGAGATACGAAATAAACGCCGCGTTGCTCGTTCCCGCATCGCGTTTGTGTCATCAAACAATGGCTGTTGTCGCCCGTGCGATTGAAATGGCGGGAATTCCGACAATGATGCTGTCGGTTGACAGAACTTTGGCAGAAACCGTCAGACCGCCGCGTGCCGCCTATTACAAAGGCGATTTCGGCTGCGTCGTCGGCAAACCTAATTGGAGCCAATTTCAACTTCGCGTGTTAGACGAATCTTTGCGTTGGATTGAAACAATGGATCAACCGACGGCGAAACGTTTGACCGTTTTACTCGAAACCGAAGTTGAGCAAGAACGCGGAGAAAAATAGAAGTTACGAACTACGAATTAAAAATTAAAAATTAAGAATTAGAAAACACGTCGATTCTGTAAAGTTTCGGCGTTTTTCACTTTTCGTTTTTCACTTTTCACTTTCCTAAACTTTGTCGTAATATAGATTTAATGTCATTGGAAACAGATTTTATTGTTATCGGAAGCGGTGTTGCGGGACTTCGCGCGTCTATAGAATTGGCACAAACCGGTGCAAAAGTTACGGTTTTGACTAAAGATAAGGCAAGTGAGTCAAACACAGAATATGCTCAAGGCGGAGTTGCCGTTGTGCTTTCCGATGACGATAAAGCGAGTCTGCACGAAGAAGATACGCTGATTGCCGGTGCAGGTTTGTGTGATGTTGACGCGGTGAAAACCTTGGTTGAAGGCGGCACAAAATACATTCAGCAACTGATTGATTGGGGAACGGAATTTGACCGTGAAGGCGGAAAATTGATTTTCACGCAAGAAGCCGCACATTCTCGCCGACGTATTTTGCACGCACACGGCGATTCGACCGGAAAAGAAATCGTGCGGGCGTTGATTGCTCGTGCGAGACAAGAAAAAACCATCGTTTTGATGCCGTTTGCGAACACCGAAAGTCTGCTTGTGAATGACGGAAAATGTATCGGCGTTCGATTCCTTGATCCGATTCTTCGCAGTCCGCGTGATATTTTCGCCAAAGCCGTGATTTTATGCACAGGCGGAGCAGGTCAACTTTATCAGCACACGACAAATCCGCCCGTGGCGACCGGCGACGGAATGGCGATGGCGTATTTCGCAGGTGCTGAAATGGCTGATATGGAATTTGTCCAATTTCATCCGACCGCGTTGAATCTTGAAAACGCGCCGCGATTTTTGCTCAGCGAAGCAATGCGTGGCGAAGGCGGAATTTTGCGAAATACACGCGGCGAACGATTTATGTCAAAATACGATGAACGGCTTGAACTTGCTCCGCGTGATATTGTTGCCCGTTCGATTGTGGCGGAAATGCGTGAAACAGGTTCGCGGACTGCATTTCTCGATATGACTGCCTTGGACGAAGAGTTTTTGAAACATCGATTTCCGAAAATCTACGAAGTTTGCAAGAGCTACAATTTAGATATTGCCAAAGATTTATTGCCTGTTTCACCTGCATCGCATTATTGTATGGGCGGAATTCGCACCGATTTATCCGGCAGAAGCACGTTGAAAGGACTTTACGCGGCGGGTGAAGTTACCTGCACAGGCGTTCACGGTGCGAACAGATTAGCGTCAAATTCATTACTCGAAGGCTTAGTTTTCGGAGCAAAAGCGGGCGAAGCGATGATTCAAGACAGCAATCAGTGGTCAGTAGTCAGTGGTCAGTCGGAAGAAAGCTCACAATTTAATGATTACGGCAGCGATATTGCAACGGCTGTCAGGAAAAGAGTGAAACGGGTGATGTGGGAAAGAGTCGGAATTTTGCGTGATAAAGATTCGCTGAATCGTGCGTTGAAAGAGTTCAAGCAAATTTCCAAAGCAAACTTGGGAACCTCATCACGCAATTTTGTAACGGTTGCGACATTGGTAACAAAAGCTGCACTTTGGCGTGAAGAATCTCGCGGCGGACATTCACGCACCGATTTTCCCGACCGCGACGATATAAATTTCGATAAACATTCGATTCAAAAACTCGGCGAAGAAATTTCGGCAAGTGAAAAAATAAATTTCTGATATGCCTCAGATTGACAAACATCATCACACCGTCAGACGTGCTTTGATTAAAGATAATTGGGAAATTGTGTTTGATCCGTTAGTCTTAAAATATAAAGGCTTGCGGCTTTTTGTTGACCTTGCGGCAGAAAAAATACTTGATGAAAAACGCGTTGTGATTGAAATTAAAGTTTTGAAGGCGATTCTTTGGTCAACGAATTAGAGAAAGCAATCGGGCAATATGGTCTTTATAAGTTTGTTTTAGAAAAATTAAACTTTGAATACGAACTTTATTTGGCAATTACCGAAAATGTTTTTGCAAAATTCAATGATAAACCGGCGATTTTAGAGTATATTATTGAAAAAGAAATTTATTTAATGGTTTTTGATGTCGAAACAGAAGAGGTTTTACGATGGATAAAATAGAAACATACCGCAAAATTTTGAAATCGGTTACGGAAAAACACGCAAAAATGTTTTCGCCTGTTCAAAATGTCGCTTCTTCGGCTGTTTGCGATTTTGACGAAAACAACTATTTTCTGATTGATTTTGACTCAAAAGAAAAAAAACACTACATCGTTTTTCATCTTCGCTTAGACAATAACAGAATTTTTATCGAGCAAGACGGAATCGAATACGGTATCAAGCAAGATTTGATTGAAGCAGGGATTTCTCCAAACGAAATTGTTCTGAATTTTCAAGATTCAAGACAAATGGAACTTCTTGCAGCTTGACCTATCAACTTTTATGTGCGGAATAGCAGGTTGGGCAAATTTAGACGCGAATAAACCGCCGATGTTCGGTGATGAAACGTTGTTGCAAGGTATGTGCGACAGCATTTGGCATCGCGGACCCGATTCGGAAGGTTTATGGATGGGAACCGGCGTTTCACTCGGAATGCGGCGGTTGGCGATTATTGATTTGAAAACCGGCGAACAACCTGTTTGGAACGAAGATCGAACCGTTGTCGCAGTGATGAACGGCGAACTTTACAACTTCCGCGAACTTCGCAAAGAGCTTGAATCACGCGGACATACGTTTATCGGACAATCCGATACGGAAATTTTGCCGCATCTTTACGAAGAATTCGGCGAAGCGTTTTTAGATGTTTTGAATGGAATGTTTGCGATTGCTCTTTGGGACGCAAAGCTCAACAAACTGATTCTTGCCCGCGACCGATTCGGCGAAAAGCCTTTATATTACGGCATTTTCGACAATAAACTTATTTTTGGCTCAGAACCGAAAGCGTTACTTTCGCATCCGAGCGTTTCGCCGAAACTCAATCTTGAAGCACTTCGGCAATATCTTTCGTTCGATTATGTTCCTGCTCCGTATTCAATTTACGAAGGCATCAGTAAACTTCCCGCCGGACATCGTTTAGTGCTTGAAAACGGCAAAGTCAAGACGATTAGATATTGGTCTTTGACGTTCAAAAAGCCCGATCATCAACCGAAAATAAAAGAAGCGACCGAACATTTGAGCGAACTTTTGTCCGATTCGACCCGAATGCGGATGATTTCCGATGTTCCGCTCGGAATTTTATTGTCGGGCGGCGTTGATTCTTCGGCAATCGCAGCGTTTGCTACCCAACATTCTTCAACAAAAATCAAGACATTTTCCATCGGATTTGAAGAAGATTCGTTCGATGAATCGAAATATGCACGCGAAGTTGCAACCCATCTCGGCACGGAACATTTTGAAGAAAAACTGAGCGTTGAAACGGCAATCGATTTAATAAAGGAAGTCGGAAAATGGCTTGATGAACCGATGTCTGATGCTTCTATTTTGCCGACGCTTTTGTTATCGAAATTTGTCCGTAAGCACGTTACGGTCGCACTCGGCGGCGATGGCGGCGATGAAATTTTCGCGGGTTATCCGATGTATTACGGTTTGAAAATGGCGAAAGTTTACGGTGCAATTCCGAAGTTTTTGCGTTCCGGAATGATCGAACCGATTGTTAAAGGATTGCCGGTTTCAAACAAAAATCTTTCGTTTGATTACAAGGCAAAACGTTTTGTGAACGCCGCAAATTTCGATTCCGTAACGCGGCATCACGCTTGGTTCGGTTCATTTACACAAGACGAACAACTGGATTTATTGACCGAAAGCGTGAAGTTTGTAACCAAGAAAAACGGCGATATTTACGCTGATGCAAAACGGCTTTTGCTGAATTGTGATTCGATCAGCGAACTTGAACAGATGCAGTTTTTAGATATGAATTTTTATCTTGCCGAAGACATTTTAACTAAGGTTGACCGAGCAAGTATGGCAGTTTCATTGGAAGTTCGGGCTCCTTTTCTCGATCATCGTGTTGCCGAATATGCCGCAAGTTTGCCGCCCGAATTTAAGTTGAAAGGAAATATCGGCAAGTTTATTTTAAAGAAAGCGGTTGAAAATATGCTGCCAAAAACGGTTACGAAACGGGCAAAAAAAGGTTTCGGAATCCCGATTGCCGATTGGCTGAAAGGTCGCTTAAACTTTATGCTGCACGAATTACTTGCACCCGACAGATTGATTCGGCAAGATTTATTCAATTACGAATATGTTGCCAAACTCATCCGCGAACACGAACAAGGCATTGCCTCGCACCACAAACAACTTTGGACACTTTTGGTTTTCCAACTTTGGTATGATAATTTTCTGGGCAAAAAATGACAAATGTTGAACCGATTTTCGACAAACTTGCCGATTGGGTGATCTCTAATGATTACAGCGGTTACGATCCGTTTGACGGGTTGAACAGTCGAATTTTTCAAGCGTTGCCGTTCAGACACTCACGTTTTTTTCGTCTTTTGTGGATTCAATTTTTCAAGCGTTCTCCGATAAATTTCAGACAAATCGCACTTGTCCCGAAAGGTAAAAATCCGAAAGGTTTGGCACTTTCGGCGTTGGCTTGGCTGGAAATTTACCGATTAAATACCTCGGAGAAAGCAGAAAACCAAATCAAATATTTGCTGAATGATTTGGAAAACGTCGCAATCCGTAATCCGCAATCCGCAATCGCGTGGGGTTATAATTTCGACTGGCAAGGTCGTGCATTTTTCGCTCCGATCGGCACACCGACAGTTGTTCCGACTGCTTTTGTCGCCAAAGCGTTTATCGAAGCGTATCAAACTTTCGGCGATGAAAATTACTTGAAAATTGCCCGAAAAACTTGCGAATTTATCATTAACGATTTAAAACGTACGCACGAAAACGCGGACGAAATTTGTTTCAGTTATTCGCCGATTGATGAAACGCGGGTTTTTAACGCAAGTTTGCTGGCGTGTGAAACGCTCGCTTGCGTCAGCGAATTCACCCGCGAAATTGAATTAAAAAACTTGGCGATTCGCGGAGCAAATTATGTTGTTAATCGTCAAAAAGCCGACGGCAGTTGGAGTTACGGCGATGAAAACTATCAATCGTGGGCTGATAATTTTCATACAGCTTTTAATTTGATGAGTTTGAGACGTATTGCGACCGCTTGTGAAACCGATAAATTTGACGATTCAATTAAACGTGGTTACGAATTTTGGATTGATAATTTTTTTGAATCCGACGGTTTTCCAAAATACTTTCATAATCAAAAGTTCCCCGCCGATTGTCATTCGTCTGCGGCGGCAATTGTTTGTTTGTGCGAATTCGGAAACGTTGAACTTGCCGAGAAAATTGCGAATTGGACGATTGAAAATCTTTGGGACGAACGCGGATATTTTATTTATCAGCAAAAAAAGTTTTATAAAATTCGGATTCCTTATATGCGTTGGACAAATTCTTGGATGCTTTATGCGTTGGCAAAACTTTCCGCTTCAACTCCGTAAACATAAAATAAACCGTCGGCATCGTATTCATCTCGAATTTTTTGCATTCCGGATTTTTCCGCAACGTGAATCGAAGCCGTATTTTCAATGTCTATTGTTGCAAATACGGCATTTAACTTTAATTCTATAAACCCGAACTCAACTATTTTTGTGGAAATTTCAGTTGCAAATCCTTTTCCCCAATCTTCTTTTTTCAGCACATAACCAATTTCCCAATCAGATTTTATGCTTGGTCGCGGACGAATCCAACATTGTCCGATAAACCGTAAATCTTCTTTGGTAAACACAGCGTAAATTGTGTTTAAATTTTTGGCGTAAAATTCGTCGAAAAGTTTGTGCCACATTTTATCGGCTTCCGATTTAGTCAAAACGCCGTCGCCGACAAATTTCATCACAATTTTATCGGTAAAAAGTTTGATAAAATCGTCATAATTTTTGCGTTCGTACTTTTTTATAATCAGTCTTTCGGTTTCCATAAAAAAACCTCCGACAAATAGTGTCGGAGGCTTAAAGTATTTATTTACAACGATTTATTGCGTAATTGTAAATTTTGCAACTGCGTCTTCCGGATTGTTTCCTTCTTTAACGCGGTCTTTTATTTTGATGCGAATCTCGTAATCACCAAGCGGAAGTTGTCCGGTCGGAAGCAAGCGCGAGATGGTCAAACGCTGTCCCGAATCACTTAAACCGCTCCAATCTTCTTTTTGTTTTAAGATTTCTTTGCCGCCTTTGGTCAAAATATATTCAACATCAACCGCCGGACGAAGCGTTGTTTGATCGATTCCGGCGTTATAAATTTGCATATAAATTCCGGCATCTTGACCTTTTTTGAATTGTCCCGAAAGATTCGGAACAACTTTGGTCGTACCGATAATGAACATTCCGCCGATGTCGCGATCGGTGGTTGAGTACAATCTATTCGCCAAAATCAAGGTCGAAGTTTTTAGTTTATCGGTGTCGTATTTCGGAACGTTGAAGCCGAGCGAACGGATTCCGCGATTTCCCGATTTTACGTCCCGGACAATCACATCTACTTTATATGTTCCCGGCGTAAGTGCGATTGCTTTTTGATAAATCGATTTCCTGTCTTTTGCTTCGGCTAATTCGTCCGCCGTTGAACTGGTCGAAACTGAATCTTCAAAGATTCCCGAACGTTTGCCCGAAACTGCGGTAATTCGTCCGAAAATGTTCATTGAAGCCGTCGGTAAGGTTCCGACATCTTCAAAAGTTAATGATTTATTATCGGCTTGTACCGTAAATGTTGTAATTACGCGGTCGTCCGATTGTCTGAAAAAATCAATCCGCATATCAAATTCCAACGGATTATTGTCAACTGTCGCCGAATTCAGCGAATCTTGTAAATCACCGTATTTAACACTTGGCGGACGTTGCAATGCCGTCAAAACTTCTAAACGGCGAAACGGTGAATCCTGTTCGCGTCCGTAACTGCGATTTTGTTGATTATTTCCCGAAATTCTGTCTGCACGGTTTTCGGTCCCAAGTTGTTCACCCAAAGTTGAACCTGCTCCCGGAACAAATAACAGAGCATCTTTTTCGTTTGCGTTGCGGGCAATCCGATATTCGCCGCTTCCCGTCGGATCGACAAATTCTATTTCCAAACCGTCGCCGACATCATCCAAATGACGATAAAACCATATTTCAAACGGATAAGTCGTGGTTGAACCGCCGCCTTCGTAGCTTGGTCGGTCATAGCTTCCGCCGGTCGGACGCGATTCGACCGAATCAGGTTTCCCGAATGTGATATAAATTCTGCCGCGATCGGTTTTCCAACCGGGAATTCCCGATGCGTAATGCTCGTTTGCGTAAGCAATTCGTTCGTAGTATTCATCACGATATTCATTTTCCTCGGTGTCGGGATTCGGGTCGCGTCGTCGCCAAAAATTTTCGATAAAGTTTTCGCGTTCTTCGTCGGTTTGCAGCAACTTAAAAGCTTTCCGTTCTTCGGGCGTAATAATGTAATCAACATCTTTGTTAATCCAGTTTTTATACGCCACGTTTACTTCTTTCTTAACGGTTTTTCCTCTTTCGCTCACATCAACGGTCGGTGTTGGTTTTTGCGCCAAGCCCGTTGCCGTAACCGAACCGACTAAAAATGCGGTTAATGACAATTTTTTCAGAAACATAATTTTACTCCTAACTTCAAAGCCTGAAAAAACTTAAATATTTGTTTATTTTCACAGAATCAGACTTAATTGTAATTTAAGACGTTATTTGTCTATAAGTCAAGATGCAACGAACCGCAAAACGGTTGCCTTTATGCCGTAACTTTTCTTTCTCGTCCGCAAATCCATGCCACAAAAATTGAAATTATATATAAAACAATCATCGGAGCGGCAAAAAGCAGCATGTTCGGAATATCGCTGGTCGGCGATGCAACTGCTGCAACTATTAGAATTACAACGATTGCAATTTTCCAGCTTTTAACCAACAACCTTGCCGAAACCAGTCCGATTCTGGCTAAAACATAAGTTATTGCCGGCATTTGAAAAATTATTCCCATCGCCAACATAATCAAAATAATTAAATCGAAATAATCTCCCGCATGAAGCATTAAGTTAAAATCCGAGCCGAGAAACAAAAGATATTTTACTGCCGGCGGAAAAAGAATGTAATAGGCAAATGCCGCGCCTGCTACAAATGAAATGCTCGAAAGCAAAATAAACGGCGTTACATAACTGCGTTCGTGCGCATACAGTGCAGGCGCAATGAACCCCCAAATTTGCAATAATAAAAAAGGGATTGAAATTGCAATTGCCGTATAGAGTGAAACCGTAACGTAAAGCGTGAATGGTTCCGTCGCTTTGGTAACAGTCATTCTGCCTTCATCGTCGATTTTTTCAACCTGCGGCGTTTGGAAATCAATCGGCAGTTTTACGCCCTTCGGAATAACCGCATTGCTTGTAAAAATCGGTTCGTCGGTAAATAATCTGAGAATTCCGTCCGAATCTTTCTCAACTTTTACCAAAACCGAAGTGCCTTGCGGAATTTTACCTGTTCCGAGTTTAATCGGTTTGTCGAAAGCGTATCGCCCGCTGTCTCCTTCGATTGCTTCGGAAAGTGGTTTGATAATCAGATTACCGCCGATTCCGCTGACGGGAATCTCAATCCTTTTTTGCTCTGCCATCGCCCGATTTACCGGAACCGCTAAAAAATTATAGATATTTTCCGAGACAAACCAACACAATAAGAAAGCCGCAGTTATAAAAATCACACTCCGAATCAAGCGTTTGCGGAATTCGTCCAAGTGTTCCATAAACGACATTGGTCTGCCGAGTTCTTCTTCTTTATTTATTTCCTCTGCACTCATTTTTTATAACCAGTCGCTTTTATCGGTTGTGTTTGTTGTCTCGGCGGTTTCGTTTCCGATTGGAATTTCGGGATTCGGTATATTTTGTAACGCAGTAAAATCGTCCTTACTTGCCGACTTTACTTCGGGCAGTTGAATCGAATTACGGCTGAAAGTTTCTTCGGCGGCAACAGGATTTTCTAAAATTCTTTTGTTCGGTTCATCTTTAATTAAATCGTCGATGTTTGCTTCGCGTTCCCAAGTTTCTTTGAATTCATCAGTTGCCTTGCGAAACTCTTTCATCGCTTTGCCGACAGTTTTAGCCATTTGCGGTAATTTTTTCGGACCGAAAACAATCAAAGCAATCGCCCCGATTAACATCAATTCCTGCATTCCGATAGATTCTAAAATGAATAAATACAACGTGATACCTCAACTTACTTCGATTAAATAATCTTTAAACTCTTCAACTCTTCCGATTATTTTTGCGTCCGAAATTTGTTCGATAAATTTCTCGGCATTTGCTTCGCTTAAACTTATCAACAAACCGCCGGCAGTTTGCGGATCAAACAACGCGCTTTGCATTTCGCCCGAAACACTTTCCAATATCTTAACAGTTTCACCGACATAAACGCGATTATTTTTATCTCCGCGAGTCAGCATTTTTTGCGAAATTAAGTCTAAAACATCGGGCAATAACGGAACCTTTTCCGAATCGAGTTTAAAAGTAACTTTACTCGCCTTCGCCATCTCAAAACCGTGTCCGAGCAAGCCGAAACCCGTAATATCCGTACAGCCGTTCGCTCCGACTTCGCCCATAATTTCAGACGCTTTACGAGCCGAAGTCGTCACAGTTTTCATCACGGCTTCGATGGTTTTTTCGCTTGCCACACCGCGTTTAATCGCCGTACTGATTGCACCTGTGCCGATTGGTTTGGTCAAAACTAAAACATCGCCAACCTTTGCACCCGAATTTTTGATAACTTTATTCGGATTTATCGTGCCTGTTACCGCGTAACCGAACTTCATTTCCTGATCGTCAACCGAATGTCCGCCCAACACGACAACGTTTTCAGCGTTCATCTGTTTTTGTCCGCCGAGCAAAATTTGCCCCAAAACTTCCCAATCGCCTTTTTGCGGATAACAAACGATTGAAAGTGCGGAAATCGGAGTTCCGCCCATTGCATAAACATCGTTAAGCGAATTTATCGCGGCAATTTGCCCGTACATTTCCGGGTCGTCGCAAATCGGCGTAAAAAAATCGACCGTTTGGACAAGTGCGAGGTCGTCCGAAAGGCGAAAAACTCCCGCATCGTCGGAGTTTTCAAAACCGACAATAACATTTTCTTGATTTTGCTTCGGAAGTTTGCTCAAAACTTGAGCAAGATCGCTCGGTGCGAGTTTTGCCACTCAGCCCGCACACGAAACCATTTCCGTTAAACGCTTCTGCATAAAAGGTTTACCTGATTACTCCTTGATTAAGATTTGGTTAAAAGTTGATAAATTCGGTCTAAATCCGAATCACTGTAATACTCGATTTCCAGTTTGCCGCCGGTTCCTTTTCCGTCGGGAAAAATTTGAACTTGTGTTCCCAAATGACGGCGAAGTTTTGTTTCCGCCGCTTTTACATTTGCGTCAATCTTCGGCTTAACTTGTGTCTTTTCAATAACTTGCGTCTCACCTTTAGATAGTTTTTTGACCGCTTTTTCAGTTTCACGTACCGACAGCGACATTTCCAAAATGCTTCTCGCAACTCGGCGTTGCACATCCGCATCATCAACCATCAGTAAAGCTCTCGCGTGTCCGGCAGAAATTTTATTTTCTTCGACAAGTTTTTGAATATCGCTCGGCAAACGCAGTAAACGCAAATAAGTTGTGATAACTGTTCGGTTTTTACCGACTCTTTCAGCTAGCATTTCTTGCGTAAGTCCAATAGAATCAATGAGTTTGCGATACGCGTTGGCTTCTTCGATAGCATTTAGTTCTTGCCGCTGAATGTTTTCGATCAAGGCAAGTTCAAGGATTTTTTCATCGGAAACATCTTTAATAACGACCGGAATTTTTTGTAACCCTGCCTTTTGTGCCGCACGCCAACGCCGTTCACCTGCAACGATTTGATATTGCGAACCTTTTCGCCGGACAACAATCGGTTGCACAATTCCGTTTGCCCGAATTGACTGTGCCAACTCGTCCAACGCTGTTTCCTCAAAACGAGTTCGCGGTTGTTCTGCATTCGGTTCGATTAAATCTAAATCAATTTCAAGAAAACCTTCGTTTCCTGTGTTTGCGTCGTCTGAAATCAACGCACTTAAACCTCTGCCCAAAACTTTTCTATTCATGACTTAAAATCTCCTTTGAAAGCCGCATATAACTTTCTGCACCACGCGAACGAATATCGTAAAGAATAATCGGCTTTCCGTAACTTGGAGCTTCTGCCAATCGTATGTTTCGCGGAATAACCGTGTTCAATACTTGTTTTCCGTAAAAATCTCGTAAATCTTTTGCAACAGCCGATGAAAGATTCGTTCTTTCGTCAAACATCGTCAGCAATAAACCTTCAATCGTAAGTTGCGGGTTCAAACCGCGTCGGAGTCTTGCTAAAGTGTCAAACAATTCTGTTACGCCTTCAAGAGCGTAATATTCACACTGAATCGGTACAAGTAATGAGTCTGCAGCGGTTAATCCGTTCAATGTCAACAACCCCAAAGACGGCGGACAATCTATGATTATATAGTCGTAATCATTTTTTACGCGACTTAATACTTCTTTCAAGCGGTACTCACGTTTCTCGCGCTCAACTAATTCGATTTCTGCACCTGCAAGATTTTTATCAGCCGGCAAGACAAAAAGTAACGGCAACTCAGTCGGTAAAATTATATTTTCTAAATTCTCGTCGTTTACCAATGCGTGATAAAGAGTTTTTCTTGATTGCATTCGCGGAACGCCCGAACCCGAAGTTGCGTTACCTTGCGGGTCAGCATCAACCAATAAAACTTTTTTCTCTTCGACAGCTAAACCTGCGGCAAGATTAACGGTTGTGGTCGTTTTACCTACGCCACCTTTTTGATTTGCAACCGCGATTATTTTTCCCATTTCATTCCTTTAATACAAAGTTTTCTTTAATCTACCACAGTTTTTGATTCTCTTCTAATAATCAACCGAAAAATGTGGCACATACCACAAATTTACTCACAAAATAATGTAGCACGTCCCACATTTGATTGAAAAAGAATGAAACTTATACTGTTTTTCGGTTGCTTTGTGCGGTTAAATGAACTAAAACAGTTGAAACTGCCGACGGAGTAATACCTGAAACTTTACGAACTTGAGCAAAAGTTTGTGGTTTTGCTCGTTCAAGGCGTTCCACCATTTCATACGAAAGCCCGCTGATTTCGTTGAATTTAAAGCTATTTGGTACTTTCAAGTTGTCGTGATGGTTTACACGTTCGTTTACAACTTGTTGATTTTCAATATATCCGCGATAAAGTGAATCTGCCAAAGCTGTTTCAAGCTCAGTCATATTAACGCCGGAACGAATGTCCTCGGGCAAAAGTCGCCTAATTAACTCCGAATTTACGCCTTGTCGCATTGAAAGCGATGATAATGTAATAGAGTCGCCTAAGTCGCAACCTAACATTTGGGAAACGGTTGCATGCTCAACTGTTGAGCGTTTGAATCGTGTTTTATCCAAAAGGTTTCGTAAATTTGCTATTCTGTCTCGCTTTCCGTTGAATCTTTCCCAATCAGTTTCGCCTAAAAGCCCAATTCCCTTTCCTTTTGGTGAAAGCCGTTGATCTGCGTTGTCGTGACGAAGGGTTAATCTTGCTTCCGCCCGCGAGGTAAAAATTCGATAAGGTTCGTCAACGCCGTGCTGAATTAAATCGTCTGTCAAAACTCCGATATATGCTTCATCGCGGCGAAGTTGAAACGATTCACGATGTAGCACGTGGCACATTGCGGCGTTAATTCCGGCAATCAAACCTTGGCACGCGGCTTCTTCGTAACCCGTTGTGCCGTTAATTTGTCCGGCAAAAAACAAACCTTTTAGTCTGGTAGTTTCCATTGTCGGCAAAAGTTCACGCGGATCAACAAAATCGTATTCGATTGCGTAACCGGGACGAATAATTTTCACGTTTTCAAACCCGACAACCATTTGCAATAATTCTTGTTGCAGGTTTGACGGCAAAGATGTTGAAAAACCATTTAGATAAACTTCATTTGTATTGTGTCCTTCGGGTTCAAGAAAAAGTTGATGCCGTTGTTTGTCGGCAAATTTTACAACCTTGTCCTCGATTGAAGGACAATAACGCGGACCGATTCCTTTGATTTTTCCCGAATAGAGCGGCGACTGATGAAGATTTTCACGAATCTTATTATGCAGAGCATCACTCGTATAACCGATGTAACAATCAAGTTGTGGCTGTTCAAGTTTTTCTGTGGCAAAAGAAAAAGCAACCGGATTTTCGTCGGGTTCTTGACGTTCAAAAGCGTCCCAATCAATTGTCCGCCCGTCAATTCTCGGCGGTGTTCCTGTTTTCAAACGCCCGACCGGGAAACCGATTTTTTTCAAACTTTCGGCAAGTTCGATTGAAGCCGGTTCGCCCGCACGTCCGGCAGAAAAAGTTCGTTTGCCTGTGTGAATGGTTCCGTTTAAAAAAGTTCCTGTGGCAATGATGACGGCTTTTGCTCCGAAACGCCGTGTATCTTGCATTTCTACGCCGATAACTTGTTTGTTTTCAACGATTAGATCAACAACAGATCCTTGTCTCAAGTGTAAATTCGGTGTTGCTTCCAACACTCGCCGCATTTCAACGCGGTACATACTTCTATCGGCTTGAGCTCGCGGAGATTGCACTGCCGGACCGCGTGAACGATTCAACAATCGAAATTGAATTCCCGTGCGGTCAATTACGCGTCCCATAATTCCGCCGAGTGCGTCAATTTCACGCACAATATGTCCTTTCGCAATTCCGCCAACAGCCGGATTACACGACATTTGTCCGATTAAATCAAGATTGAGTGTAACGAGTGCAGTTTCCGCACCGAGTCGGGCAGAAGCCGAAGCTGCTTCACAGCCTGCGTGTCCGGCACCGATAACGATAACGTCAAATTGTTCATCAAAAAACATAACTTCTTTCCTGTCAAGTACTTACACAACAAACAAAGTGCAAATACGGCTAAAATTCGACAAAAAAAGCACGAACAATTTCTGCCAATGCTATTTTATCAAAGTTTACGGAAAACTTGACCGATAAACGAAAGAATCCGATTTTATTTGAATTTAAGATGTGCAAATTATCCACACAAAACTATATCATCGTCGCCGATATTGTAAACTGTTTCAACCTGCATAATTTGATATTCTCAAGCCGCCGAATATTTTTGAAGATTGTCAGTCTCAAATTTCAATCAAGACGCTTTTAATAATAATTTCCGTATCTTGTGAATTACTCGGCGGTTGTCCGCGAAAGAGCCAAAAATTCAGATAAATCGGCATTGGTTTCTTTGAAATAAATTTGCTTTCATATCTCCAATCAGCAAATTTATTTCCGAGATTATTCCCGTGAAATGATTGAAAATAAACACTTTCGGGCGTTCGTGTGAATGAATGTACGGTACTTTCACCTTCAAGTTTAAACGAAAAGTTTTTACTTTTTTCGGGTTGTGATTTTTGGTCGGAATAAACGGTAAAAAGTCCGTTAAAATTATCGGATTTCCCCCAACGAGAAAATTCAATATCAATCTCGTCCAAACCGTCTCGGTTCATTTCTTGCGGATATTTGAACAATCCAAAAACGATATTTTTATCGAGTTCGTCAATTCGCCCGACAATTTCAAACTCAAATTTACCGTATAGAAATTTATCGGTTGTTTGAATTTCCGCACAAGTCCAAACATCACCGACTTTGCGGATTTTTAGATGAAGTTGTTCTTTTTCATCAACCCAAACATTATCTTTCCGCCAAAAATTTGCGGCGGGCGATCCTTTTCCATCATCGCGGATTTTCCATTTTAAGCCCGAAAATTCGATAGTTTTTCCGTAAACGGTTTTATTCGTAAACATAGCAAATCCTATCACAAGGACAATCCAAGCTGCGTATTTCATAGTTGTTTGCTATGCAGAGACAACTAATCAAACAGATTTCCAAATAAAAAAAGTCTTTGTGCAAAAAACACAAAGACTTCGTAAAATTCAATAGGGTTGAATTACTTTTTATCCAAAAAAAAATTTGTCAAATAACCCGCAATAATTACAAGCGGAAACGAAATCAACATAAAAATCCCTTCGGTTTCAAAGCCTATAATTGCCGACAAAATTATGTGCAGAATAGAAATTAAAATCGAAGTTGTGAAGATTGCCGCCGGAACTTTCAGGTAATTCAAATCGCCGAGTTTACCGATTCCGAGCATCGTCAAAAATGTTCCGACCAACGCTACGCCCGAAAGTTCGGCAGCAAAATTCGGCATCGAATCGCCGTATTTAATGATAAATTTGATAAAAACACCGACAAAATGAATCGCCATCGCACCCGGAACGTATAAGAACATCAGTTTAATTCCGGCTAAAATTTTGTCCAAAAATTCTTCGTTATTCGCACCGTTTTCAAGCGTCAAAACATCTGTATTTTCACGATAAACCAAATCGGTTTGCTCGAAACTTTGGTTAAAAAATTCGGTAAACTTTTCTTCAACAATTGTTTTTGTCGGCTGTTTTTGTCTCATATAAACTCAATTAAAGTTTAACAAATGTAAACGATTGGATTCAATAGTTTTCTCGTGATATTTTTAGATATTATGAACGACAATCTAGAAAACCAGCAAATCGCGTGGACACCAACAGCCGAAGTTATCGAAAAAGCACAACTGACAAAGTTTATGCAACAAGTCGGCGTAAAAACTTGGGACGAACTTTATCAATTTTCGATTAGAGACGTTGAGAAATACACCGCCGAAGTTTTGAAATTTCTCGACATCAAATTTGATCCGCCATACGAAAAATTGCTTGATACAAGCGAAGGCATCGAATGGTCAAAATGGTGTGTTGGCGGCGGTTTGAACATTTCGGAAATGTGTCTTGACCGCTGGATTGGCACAGAGATTGAGAATCAAGCAGCGATAATTTGGGAAGGTGAAGAAGGCGAAATTCGGGAAGTTTCATATCGTGAACTTATTGACGAGGTTGAAATTTGTTCGGCAAGTATGCGAAATGTCGGATTGGGAAAAGGCGACCCGATTGGAATTCATATGCCGATGGTTCCGGAAACTGTTGTAGCACTTTTATCAATCGCACGAATCGGAGCCGTTGCGGTTCCTGTATTTAGCGGTTATGGCGTTGATGCAATAGCAAGTCGTTTAAATGCAGTTAAAGCAAAGGCTTTGTTTAGTTGCGATGGGTTTCCGCGACGTGGAAAAAATGTTGATGCTTTATCAATTATTGATGAAGTACTTCCGCGTGTTTGTTCTATCAAGCGAATTTGGCGAGTTCCACGAAATAAGGAATTCACATATCGAAATGAGCTGAAAATGTATGATTGGAACGATTTTTGGAACGATGGAGAAATTGATTTACCAACACAAGGTCACATCGAGCCAACCCTCGCCAACGATCCGCTCATCATCCTCTACACTTCCGGCACAACCGGCAAACCGAAAGGCATCGCCCACGTTCATTGCGGTTTTCCGATCAAAGCGGCTCAAGATATGGCTTTCGGCACAGATGTCGGACGCGGAACTCGTATCAGTTGGGTCACGGATTTGGGTTGGATGATGGGACCGTGGCTGATTTACGGTGCGTTGATAAATGGTGCAACGATGGTTTTGTATGACGGTTCGCCCGATTACCCGAACGCCGATAGAATGTGGGAATTTGCGGCGAAACACAAGGTTGAAATTTTGGGAATTTCGCCGACTCTCATCCGTGGACTCGCAACCAAAGGCGACGATTTGCCGAAAAAACATGATTTATCTTCGTTGCGGGCGTTTGCTTCCACGGGCGAACCTTGGAATCCGGAACCGTGGCGTTGGCTGTTTGAAGTTGTCGGCGATTCAAAACTTCCGATAATCAATTATTCAGGCGGAACGGAAATTTCGGGCGGAATCTTGATGAATAATCCGCTTGTTCCCATCAAACCTTGCGGATTTTCTGCACCGTGTTTGGGAATTTACGCTGATATTTTGGACGAAAAAGGCGAATCGGTCGAAAACGGAAAGGTCGGAGAATTGGCGATTAAAAAAACGTGGATTGGAATGGCTCAAGGTTTTTGGAACGAACCCGAAAGATATTTGGAAACCTATTGGAATCGCTTCAAAGACACTTGGGTTCACGGCGATTTTGCGATGAAAGATGCGGACGGACATTGGTTTATTCTCGGACGTTCGGACGATACGCTGAAAGTTGCGGGAAAACGGGTTGGACCTGCGGAAGTTGAAAGTATTTTAGTCGGACACGAACTTGTTGCGGAAGCGGCAGTTATCGGCGTTCCCGACGAAATAAAAGGAACGGCGATGATTGCATTTTGTGTCTTGAATGCAGAAAAAGAAAACCTTGAAATTGAATTAAAACGGCTAATCGCCAAAGAAATGGGCAAACCTTTACAGCCGAACAAGATTCATTTTGTCTCCGCTTTACCGAAAACTAGAAATGCGAAAGTTATGCGTCGGGTAATCCGTGCCGCTTATTTAGGCGAAGATGCGGGCGATTTGTCGGCGTTGGAGAATCCGAAAACGGTTGAAGAGATTTGGAAATTGACAGTCTAACTCACAGTGGAAAGTCTTTCCACTATGAGTTAGACTGCAAACTATTGTAAAAGCAGTATTTAGCAGAATACTGTCTAACCGTTCTCTAACAAGTGTCTAACAATTTAACTTAAATCAAGATCGGAAATTGACCTTGATTGGTTATTAAGACAAGGATGCTTTAACAGATTAATCATCTGCGGATGATATTTGTTAAAGCCTAATTGTTGTAAATAAACCAGTTACTAGGGTCGCCTTTAACAGGTCTTTAACAAATGTCTAACAATTTACTTTTTAACTACTAAAACCCATTTCGACTTAAAATCATTTCCTTTATTCTCAATACGTGCCTTTTGTTTTAAGTCAGTTAGTAAGTGATTAATTTTAGTTTTCTTTTGCTTATCTGTCATCCAGTTAGGTAAAACATCCCATAATAAATCATCAATATCTTTTCTCTCTACAAAAGTGTGCTGTTTTATACAGTTTAAGATTAGTTGAAAATATTTGTCTTTCTCAAACCCTTTTGCCTTCGTGTGTTTTGCTTTTTGTCCTGTCGCTTGAGCTATATTGGCTGAAATATAATAGTTAGGTTTCCTGCCTTCAATCAAATGTTTTTTCTTTAATGTTTTTTCTTCAAACTCGGTTAATATTTTTTTCTTTTGAACTTTATCGAGCATCATAATTTCAGGCAAAGATAAAGAACTGTCTTTCGCCAAAACACTTGCATACTCTACATCCAAAACTTTACCGATAATTGTAACTTTGACTTTGTTTTTTGAAAAGTCATATTCGGGCAAAGGGAAAAATCTGTCTTTTTGATGGTAGAAAACCGTTCTTATCCCGCTTCCGATTGTTTCAACCATTTTTAGATTAAACATTGCATTGAGAAGGAATTTATTTCTATTTCTTTCTTCAGGAGCATCATTTTCTAATACTTCATCAATTGAACCCGGAATAAAACTTCCGACATTTGTAAAGATAAGTTGGTCGTCGGATTCCACAACATTGATACGTCCGCCCAAAGAATAATCTTGATGGGCAATACAATTATTCAATGGCTCCCGAATGACAAATGGATCATATTGGTCAACTTCGTCAGGAAAAAGAGTGCCTTCTCTCATGTAGCGATATTTTAGCTTACGAATTTTGCCATAGATTTTGTCGACTGCTAAAAGAAACGGACAACTTTCAATTTGATAAGCTTTTTCAAATCCGTTTGAGTCTTTGAGAATCCAACGAATTTTAATATCCGCCGGACTCACAAAATGCTCAGATTCGTCTCTGCCTAAAAGAATAATAGCAGTTCTGGTGATTTTACCTTTGATAGTAACTTTTGCTTTGTTTAGAAAAGTTAAATCATTCCAAGAATCAATGTCTGCGGACTTTTCGGGAAATCTGGCTTTGTAATTTTCTCTGGCAACTGTAATCGCTAACGGCTCAAGGTCTTCAATAGTTGCTTCGGGGCAAATAACGGCACTCCAATCTTCTTCGGTAACCTGTTTTCTGATGCGGTCAAATTCTTCAATACTTAAACCGCCTAAACTTTCGTTGTCTCTTGCGTAATTATGCCCTTGAAAAGATGTCGGAATGCCTTTTGAAGCAGGTGGAATTTGAAACATGATAATTCTGCCTTCGGGTAGTGTCAGGTCATAAATATCAATAAATGTGATTCGATTATTTGTTTGGTCAGCAATTTCTTTTTTGAGATTTTGTAATTGATTGGGATTGTTAGCTCTGTAATTTGTTCCAACAATGGATTTTTTCTCATCTTCAACACCAAAAATAAGCCAACCAAAATCAGCGTTCTGTAAGTTTGCTTCATTTGATAAAGCAGAGAAATACTTTCCTAACTTGCGAAAATCATAATCTTTTTTTGCTTCTTTGAATTCAACAATTTCTTTTTCCGCAGGTAAATTGCGAAGTTCATCAAGTTTGGCAATAAGGTCTTTTTCGGTCATAAATTAAATAATAACAGCGAATTTATTATATTGCGGAAAATAGAAAAACTACAAGACTTCAATTTTCACTTTTACACCGCTAAAAGCCGCATTCCCCGTCAATTCGTCAATCTCCAGTTCATCGGTTAAATCGTTGATTGAAACTCCCGCGTAATTTGCGGCAACATCAAGTTTTACGCCGTTTCGTGAATGTCCGTAACCGTGCGGAATGGAGACGACACCGCGACCAATATTTTCGGTAAGTTCGCACGGTAATTCAACGGCTCCGATACGCGATGAAACTTTTACAAATCGATTGTTTGCAAGGTTTAACTCATCTGCATCTGTCCGATTTACCCAGACTGTGCAGCGATTTTTGCCTTTCATCAAACGTTCGGAATTGTGCAGCCACGAATTATCGTCACGCAAATGTCGTCTGCCGATTAAAAGGAACGGAAAGTTTGGATTTTCTGCAAAAATTGTTTCATCTTTTAATCTTGAAATATCGTTGACAAAAACTTCGGGTGCAAGATTGATTCGTTTATCTGTTGTCTGTAAACGATTTGGCAAACACGGTTGTAATTCGCCCAAATCAATTCCGTGCGGATTTTCCTTGAGTTTTTCGATTGATAATTGATATTTACCGAACATCAAACCTAGATTTAATTTCACTTCGGGTGGTTCAGGCTTGAACTCGTTATGTTTACCGTTAAATCGCCAAACTAATTCCTGAAAAATTTCCCAATCGTATTTTGTGCCGTCCGGTTTCGTGAAAAGCGGTTCGGAATATTTCGCCACGTTTCGCACGGCAAAGGTGTTGAAAATAATATCGTAATGCGAACTTTCAACGTTTGAAGCCGGCGGCAAAATTATGTTTGCGTGGCGAGTTGTTTCGTTGATATAAAAGTCAATCGAAACCATAAACTCTAATCCTTGCAATGCTTTATCAAGCTGCGAACCGTTCGGCGTTGATAAAACGGGGTTTCCGCAACTTGTGATAAATGCTTTGATTTGTCCTTCGCCGCCCGTCAGCATTTCTTCTGCCATTACTGAAACAGGAAGTTCGCCGATGAATTCGTGCAAGCCTCGCACGCGGCTTTGCCAACGATTGTAAGTCGCTTCGGCTTTGGTCACGGCGAGTAAATCGAACGCGGGAGCGGTGAACATTGCTCCGCCTTTTCGGTCAAAATTTCCGGTTAAAATGTTGATTGCGTTGATTAACCACTGACATAATCCGCCGAATTTTTGCACCGAAACGCCCATTCTGCCGTAGCAAACCGCTGATTTCGCATCGGCAAATTCGCGTGAAATTCGTCTGATTTCATTAGCGGAAATTCCTGTCATTTGTTCCGCTTTTTCGGGCGTAAATTCGTTTGACATTTCACGCAGATTTTCAAAACCATCGGTAAATTCTGTCAGACGTGCGGGTTTAACTAAATTTTCGGCAAAAAGCGTGTTGATTATCGCCAAAAGCAGAAACGCATCAGTCGCGGGTTTGATGAAAAAATGTTCGCTTGCAAAAGTTGCGGTTTCGGTTTTTCGCGGATCAATGACGACAACTTTTCCGCGTTGTTTAATTGCTTCAAGTCGGTTTTTAACATCGGGCGAAGTCATCAAACTGCCGTTGGAAGCAAGCGGATTTCCGCCTAAAATCAAGAAAAAATCAGTGTGGTCAATATCGGGAATCGGAATCATAAACGGATGTCCGAGCATTAATTGGCTCACAAAATGATGCGGTAATTGGTCAACCGATGTCGCCGAATAGTTGTTTTTTGTCCGCAAAGATTTCAATAATTCGCGGCTGTTGAGCATCGTGCCGAGGTTGTGAACGGACGGATTTCCTTGATAAACCGCGACCGAATCTCTGCCGAAATGCGTTTGAATGTCAATAATTTTCGTTGCAACTTCGTCAAAGGCTTCGTCCCAAGTTATTTCTTCCCAACCGTTTGCGGTTCGCCTGACAGGTCCCACTAAACGGTTTCTATCTTCGTAAATATCCTGCAACGCAACGGCTTTCGGGCAGATGTGTCCGCGTGAAAACGGGTCGGCTTTATCGCCTTCGATTTTCAGAATCTTGCCGTTTTCATGCGTGATTTCGATTCCGCAAATCGCTTCGCAAAGATTACAATTTCGATAATGTTTTTCCGCCATAAATTTATTGTATCAGTTTTCTGCCCTGTTTTTTTAGCGTTCTATTCGCTCCCGCAACGGCTTGCAAACCGCCTGTGTGAAACGCCAAAATTTTTGAATTTTCCGGAAAATAATTCTCATTAATCAACACAAATATCTTCCGAAACATTTTGCCTGTATAAATCGGTTCAAGCGGAATTTTATATTGTTTGTAAAATTTGTTGATAAATTGCACATTTTCGTCCGATATTTTTCCGTAACCGCCGTCGCTTGCGTCAATCAATTCAAAATTATTTCGTCCGCTTAATTCAAAGATTTTCTGTTCCAACGAATCATCATTGACAACTTTAAAACCTAAAATTTTTTGATTTCTTTCCGCAAATTTTGAAATTCCCGCCAAAGTTCCGCCTGTCCCGACGGCACAGCAAAGATAATCAAAGTCTTTAGTTTCTTCATTCAGCATAAACTTTACGCCTTCAACTGCAAGTTTATTTGTGCCGCCTTCCGGAATTATCAAGGCTTCGGGGAATTCGTTTTGCAAAGTTTCGGTGAGTTTTTCTTTATCTCGATAATTGGTTCGGCTGACAAACCGAAAACTCATTCCATTTTGGTTTGCGGTTTTCAATGTCGGATTTTCTTGCCGAATATTTTCAATTTCATCGCCTCGAATGACACCTAAAGTCTTTAGTTTTAATTCTTTGCCTAAAGCAGAAACGGCGAAAATATGATTTGAAAACGCACCGCCGAAAGTTATAATTTGTAGTTTTTCAGGTTTCTTTTCCAAATAATTATTGACATTGTAAAATAGTTTCCAAAATTTATTGCCCGAAATTTCCGCGTGAATCAAATCTTCGCGTTTGATAAAAAGTCGGCAATTTTTATTGAACGGAATTTCGGTAAGCGGAATTTTTTTCAATGATTTTTTGATTTTCACATTTTTACAAAATACTTTGCTCCGAAAGAAATAATATAACCGCGTTTCCCTTTAACTTCGGCTATTGCTTCGTCCAAATTTTTCGCGGTTTTCAGCTTCATTTTACGGACTTCGTTTTCGGGTAAATCCGAAACTAAAATTATGTTAAATCGTTCGGCTTTTTTCAATAAACTCCACGCTGTCTGCCCGTTTACTTGGTAACTTTCAGACAACTTTTCGGCTAGATTTTCGCTTGTTTCCTGTTCAAACCATTTCAAAAAATTGCTTTTGCCTAAACCTTCGGAACATTCGGCGAGCCAAATAATTGTGCCGTTTTCTTCGCAGATATTCGACGCATTTTCTAATGCTTTGTGAGCTTGAATTATGTTTAAATCGTGCGGAAATCCGCCGCAACTTACGATTACAACTTCTCTTTTCTCCTCTACTTTGATTGAAAAATTGTCCGAGTAAAATTTACAAGCCGCTTCGTGCGAGGTTTTCCAATTTCCACAAAAGATTTTTGTCGCTTCGTTATTGTCGTTTGTAATTGTGTTTATCGAAAAACTCGGATTTATTTTCTCGACAATTTCGATAAATTCTTCGTGAATCGCATTTCCTTCCAACATTCCGATTCCAACTCCTTCACGCCGATTTTTTGTGTCAAAATTGAACGCCAATTTATGTGTTTCGTTGATTGTGCGTGAACTCGCAAGTCCGGGACAAATCAACTTTCTGCCGCCGCCGAAACCTGCAAAATAATGCCAATTTATTGAGCCGACGGTGATAACGTGATCGTGTTCAATCAATGCTCGATTTAGTTCAATCGGCGTTCCTCGTTTGGTGAAACCTAGTTTGACGAGTTGTACCAAATCTCGCGGATTATGTTCTAAATGCTTTATTCGCTGAAAGATAAACGGTGTCAGAAGCTCCTTTTTTTCGGCTTCGGTCGGTTGACGATGAATTCCTGTGGCGAAAATCAGGCGAATATCGAACGGCATCGTACCGCCGGCAATCAGACGGCGGACAAGCAAATTGACGATTTGTCCCGACGCGCTTGTACGCGTTGCGTCAGGCACAACAATCAACACGGTTTCGCCCGGGTTTATGATTTCTTCGAGCGTTTTTGAATCAAACGGATTATCAAACGCCTTGCCGATTTCCACGTCGGACAAAGCAATTTCAGAATCGTTTTTGCCTAAAATATCAAAAAGATTTTCATCAAAATCGAACGCAATATGTTGTTTTCCGTAAGCTGAATTTATCGGCATATTTTGAATAAACTGCGAAATTGCGAAAAAGAAGTTTAGTTTCCTTTGTGCATTTGTTAGAATGTTATCAGTTTTACGAAGTATTGAAAACAAAAGGTGAAAGGTAAAAAATGCGAGTATTATTGGCAGACGAATTCGGGTTTTGTTTCGGCGTTGAGCGGGCGGTCGATATGGTTGAAAATGCCTTGAAAAAAGGTGATACCGTTCGTACGCTTGGTCCGCTCATTCATAATACGCAAGAAATGGAGCGGCTTGGGACACACGGCGTGACGACGATTTCCGATCCTGTGCAGATTACGCGAAATGAAACGGCGGTGATTCGGGCGCACGGCGTTACGCCGGAAATCGAGCGTGAATTAAAGGCAAAAGCGGGAAAAGTTGTGGATGCAACCTGTCCGTTTGTAACCAGAGTGCAAAAGTTGGCGGAACGCGCGGCTAATGAAAACCGCCACGTTATTATTGTCGGAAGCCCCGAACACCCCGAAATGGTCGGTGTCAAAGGTTATGCTCCGAATCACGCTTTTGTGATTAAAGACGAGTCGGAAGTTGCGGGTTTACCGAGACTTACCAAGCCTTTGGTCGTTTCGCAAACGACGATTAAACTGAAAACTTTTCTCGATACAGCCGAAGCGATTAAGGGAAAAACCGATGATGATGTTCAAATTGTCAACACGATTTGTTCGGCGACCCGCGACCGCCAAGATGCCGCGCGAGCTTTAGCAGGCGAAGTTGACGCATTTTATATTATCGGCGGACGACACTCGTCGAACAGTTTGAAACTGCTCGCGGTTTGCGAAGAACAATGTGTGCGAAGTTTTCTGATTGAAACGGCGGATGAAATAAATCCCGATAATTTGAAAGGCGTGAAAACCGTCGGCGTAACGGCAGGAGCTTCAACGCCGAAATGGTTGATTGACAAGGTTGTAAATCAGCTCGAAGCGATGAATTAAAGTGGAAAGTGAAAAAAAAAATCGTAAAAAAAGGTAAGAATTGAACTATCAACTCTTACCTTTTTTATTTGAATTACGGCGTAATCAACCCGTAGTTTCCGTCCTTGCGAATATAGATTACTGAAATTTGCTCGGTTTCCGAATCACGATAAACTAAAAATTGATTTTCATCCGCTTTCAGGTTCAAAACAGCTTCTTCAATCGTCAAAGGTTTTATCGAATAGCGCTTAGTTTCAATCACTTCGGGCGATTCGGGTTCGGGTAAAACCTCGTCTTTATCAACCGCTACCGTGCTTGCTTTGGCTGCTTTATGATGTTTGTCGATTACTTTTTTCCGCAGTTTCAAGGCTTGCTTTTCAATTTTATCGATTGTTTTCGTCAGCGATTTATACATATCTTCAACCACCGATTCGGCGGTTAAAACGTGATCTTTCCATTTCAAAATCACTTCCGAATGATGTCCGGCTTTCCCGACTTCGATGATGATGTGCGCCTTTGTGTGATCGCCGTTAAATAAGTGCGCAATCCGATTGAAATGACTTTCAGCGTGCAGTTTTAACGCCGGAGTTACTTCGATGTGTCTGCCTGTATATTCAATTTTCATAAAAAACCACCTTATTTTTATTCAGCATTCGGCGAAAATTCGCCAAAAGAATTTACATGACTGTTTTACGTTCACGCGAACCCGCGATTTGCATTTGGTCGCGATATTTGGCGACTGTTCGCCGCGAAAGTTTGATGCCTTCTTTGCTTAAAAGCTTCGCCATATCGTCGTCGGTAATCGGTTTGCGTGAATCCTCTTCTTCGATTAACTTCTTTATTTTCAACTTGATAATCCGAGTTGAAACTTCTTCGCCGTCTTCGTTGAGCATTCCTTCGCTGAAAAATTTACGAAGTTCAATGACACCTTGCGGCGTGTGCGCGTATTTGCGGTTGACGACGCGGGAAATCGTCGAAAGGTGCATGCCGATGTCTTCGGCAACGTCTTTCAGCATCATCGGTTTGATAAACTGCACACCTTTTTCCAAAAAATCGCTTTGCTTCTGAATTATACATTCGACCACGCGATAAATTGTTTGTCGCCGATGTTCGATGTTTCTGAGTAAATCGACCGCCGAGCGAACTTTATCTTTGATAAAATCTTTTGTTTCGCGGTTCGTCTCGACTTGCTTGAGCATACTCTGATAAGTTTGCGAAATCCGCAGACGCGGACTTCCGTCGTCGGCAAAATAAATCACATAATCATCGTCGATTTTTTCGATATAAATTTCGGGAGCAACATAAATCGGGTCTTCGGTCGAATAACAGCGTCCCGGATACGGTTCAAGCGAGCGAATAAGTTGAAGTTGCGAGCTTAAATCTTCGAGCGAAACGCCGATATCTTTCGATAAATGTTGCAAACGATGCGGTTGCAAATCGGTAAAATGATTCGCAATCATTTTGACCGCCAACGATTCGCCGTTTCCGCCCGCGACAAGTTGGGCAATCAAACATTCTTGCACATTTCTCGCCCCGCACCCGACCGGCTCAAACGACAACACGAGTTGCCGAGCTTTTTCAACCTTTTCGGGCGAACAATTCATGACTTCGGCAATTTCATCGACCGAGATTTTCAAACGACCGTCGCCATCGATATTACCGATGATAAAATCGGCGATTTCGGCAAGTTCATTGCTTATCGGTTGCAAAGAAAGTTGAAATTCGAGATGATCGGCAAGCGATTCGGCTTTGCTCAGAAACATCTCAAAACTCGGCGCATCTTCTTTGAATTCAAACTCTTGCGTTTTGTAACCCGGATCGAGATAGTCTTGAAATTCTCTGCCGTAATCTATTTCTTCAAACGGATCGGCTTTTTCGGGCGTAAAATCTTCGCCGAAAGTTTCGGCTTCGGTAAATGATTCTTCCTTGAAACCGTTCTCGTTCGGAGCATCGGCTGAATAATTTTCGTAATCGGAGAAATCACTGTTTGAATTGTCTGAATCGTTGTGATTGAAAGAGTTGTCAGCGTCGAAATTTGATTCGGCGCCGTCCGAATTTTGATCGAGAATGTTGTCGGAAATTTCGCGTTCTTCGGTATTTGATTCGACTTCTTCTAAAATCGGATTTGAAATAAGTTCGGTTTGAATAAGGTCGGTCAGTTCGAGCGAAGTCATCTGCAACATCTCAATGCGTTGACGCAGTTGAGGTGTCAATATCATTTTTTGACTCAGCGATGTTTGAAGTTTCAGCGACATATATTCAGCAACCGAATAGATTATAAACGAAGTTATTTTAGGATGTAAAATTTTTATAGCAAAATTTGTGCCGGGAAAAATTTGACAAATTTACGAGAATGTTAGAGACTGAATCTTTCGCCTAAATATATTCGCCTAACCTCTTCATCTTCAACAAGTTCGTGAGGGTTTCCGGCTCTGAAAATTTTACCTTCAGCCATAATATAAGCTCTGTCCGTTACGCCCAAAGTTTCACGAACATTGTGATCGGTTATCAGAATCCCGATGCCGCGATTACGCAAATACAAAATAATTTCACGAATATCGTCGATCGCAATCGGATCGATTCCCGCAAAAGGTTCGTCCAATAAAATAAATTGCGGATTAGTCGCCAAACAGCGGGCAATTTCCACTCGGCGACGTTCTCCGCCCGAAAGCGAATCGCCGCGAGTTTTGCGAACGTGCGTAATGTGAAATTCTTCGAGCAGTTCTTCTAATCTTTCAAACCGTTTTTGACGCGAAATTTTCAAGGTTTCCAGCACCGCCAAGATGTTTTGTTCCGCCGACATTCGCCGAAAAATCGAAGGTTCTTGCGGCAAATATCCGACACCCAATCTTGCCCGCAAATACATCGGCAACTTTGTAACATCGGCATCGTTAAGCGAAATTTTCCCGCCTTCGGTCGCTTCCAAACCTGTCATCATATAAAAAGTCGTGGTTTTGCCCGCGCCGTTTGCACCCAGCAACCCGACGACTTCGCCTTCGTTGACCGACAAACTCACATCATCGACCACTCGTCGGCGACCGTAAGTTTTTTGTAAATGTTCCGCTGAAAGACTATTCATTTCTCAGACTTAAAGTTACCAAGAATTATGGAAAATTAAAAATTAAAAATTAAGAATTAAAGGTGAAAAGCAATGTGTTTAAACGGTTTAGCGAATTGTATATGTGAATCAATGAATCAATCACAGCTCTTTGTGGTAAAATCAACGAATTATGCAGGAAAAAATTGCGCCGACAGTAAAACCTTCGTGGATTGGCGGACATTTTCGCCGGTTTCGCAAAAGTCCGATCAAGTTTTTGGAAATGCTTTCAAAACTCGGCGACGTTACGACTTTTCGGATGGGGAAAATGCCCGTATATTTGGTTAATCATCCCGATTTGGCGCGTGATGTTTTGGTTGTCAACGCTCATAAATTTATCAAAGGTCGGGCATTGCAACGGGCAAAAAATTTACTCGGCGAAGGATTATTGACGAGCGAAAAAGAGTTTCATCTGCGTCAACGCCGACTTGCTCAACCTGCGTTTCATCGAGCCAGAATCGCGATTTATGCCAAAGCGATGATTGATTACGGCGAAAAAATGTCGGGCGAAATGAAAGACGGCGAAGTAATTGATGTGTCAAAAGAAATGATGCGTTTGACGCTTTGGATTGTCGGCAAAACTTTGTTTAGCGCGAATGTCGAAGAAGACGCGGAAAACGTCGGCGAAGTGATGACAACGCTCGTCGAAATGTTCGACTTACTGTTGATGCCGTTTTCCGAATACCTCGAAATGTTGCCGCTTCCGTCGTCTCGCAAACTTAAAAATGCCCGGACAAAATTAGACGAAATCATTTATGGTTTTATCCGTGAACGACGTAAAAGCGGCGAAGATAAGGGCGATTTACTTTCGATGTTATTGTCGGCAACGGACGAAGACGGTTCGCAAATGACCGATAAGCAAGTCCGCGACGAATGTTTGACAATTTTTCTCGCGGGACACGAAACAACCGCCAATGCTTTGACTTGGACGTGGTATTTGCTCTCGCAAAATCCTGACATCGAAGCAAAATTTCACGCCGAAATCGACTTGGTTTTAGGCAATCGCACAGCAACGCCCGAAGATTATCCGAATCTGAAATACACCGAACAAATTTTCGCCGAATCGATGCGATTATTTCCGCCGGCGTGGACAGTCGGACGAATGGCAAACGAAAATCACGAACTCGACGGTTACAAAATAGAAAAAGGCTCGCTGGTTTTAACGCCGATGTATATAATGCACCGCGACAAAAGATTTTGGACCGACGCGGACGAATTCAAACCCGAACGTTGGGAAACTCAAAGCGTCAAAGAAGCCGCAAATAAATTTATCTATTTTCCTTTCGGCGGCGGAATTCGGCGTTGCATCGGCGAACAATTTGCGTGGATGGAAGGTGTTTTACTGCTCGCCACATTGGGCAAGAAACATAAACTGAAATTGTTGGCGACCCAAAAAATAGCGATGCAACCATTGATTACGCTTCGCCCGAAATTCGGGATGAAGATGACGGTTGAAAAAAGATGAAATTTTGAAATACGAAGCAGAAACTCATCGAACCGGCGGACGTTAATTATTGAATATCGGGGAAGCCTTCGAGATTTTGAAAGACTTACGCGGCACGATAAACAATCGGCAGATTTATTGAAAAGACGGGAAACTTTCTTTGTTTTTCACCGATAATTTATATTGAGACATTTATTCAAAGGCAATTAGTAATGAAAATAGAAAATAATTCAAATTACGACGTTAAAGTTGACGTTGCTCCGCTTAGTAAAAGCGACTCCGAACCCAAAACTATCGATCAATCGATTCCGAAAAAAGAGCCGGATACAAGCAAAGAAACCGGGACGGAAAACGTTGCTTCTTTAGTTTCAAAACTCCGTGAAGACAAAGCCGAAGCCCAACAGATTCGAGCTTTTCTGGAAACAAAATTGGATAATTCCGATAAACTTAAGGCTTCGGGCGCGACAAAACCATATAATGAAAATCAGTCTGCGAAACCCGCAACAAACGGAGCATATTATTCAAAATACGAGACTAATCCTTCAAAGACCGATAAAGGTATTTCCAGTGAGGGAATTATTGCCCCGACCGTTACAACGGATTCCGCAAGATATTTTATTAATACCGCCGCCGATAAAAATGATAAAACAGTAAGTTTATTGGATATGAATGACCCGAAGACAGGACCGCTTGACCGTCCGAGTATTTATATGGGAACAAGCGGAGGCAGAGAAGTTGACGCTGGAATGAGTTGGAATCGTGTTTTTACAAATACGGATTTAGACGAAGACGGTAAAGGCGATGCAACGTGGACGACTGACGTAAACGGTTCAAGCAGAGCAGATCAGTATATAATTACCAAGAAAGACGGCGGTTACGGCGTTTATGATTTGCAAAAGAAAGAATTTGTTGCCCAATCAAACGAGTTTTCTCCAAATGCCGACGGATCGGTAAACATCGGAGATTTAACCTTGCGTCCGAACTTTGCTTTCAGAGCTTTTTCAAGAATTGACGCAGGCGGAAGTAATCCGGATAAATGGAGTAATCCTGTTCCGGGATCGGCAAACGACAATTATGTTTACGCGCAAGAAAAGTTTGATATGAGTTTTACGGTATCAAACAATAATTTTGAACTTTCGATAAAAACAGCCGGCGGCAATACAACTTTGTCGGACAATATTCCCGATTATCAGCAAGGAAAAATAAACCACACATTTAAAATTGTAGATTCAATCGATCAACGCAATACCGCGACAAAACCGAGTGAATCTTCAAAAACAGATAAAACGGAGACAACGGTTACAGACGGAAGTTGGGGAGCAACTCGGATTATCGGAAACAAAGGGAGTGAACCTTTTAACACAACAAATTCAAACGGCGTAAGACCAAAAGAGTTTAGCGATAAAGACTATAATTTATACAACAGCGAAGACAAAAAGGGTCGAAAGATTAAAAAAGACGGAAGCCGTCCGATTTATATCAATCCGTCAAGAGTAAAATAATTTTACAAAATTACCGAAAAGTAAAAGGCAGAATAAATGATTTTGAGAGAAACATTCTATTTTGCCTTCATCTGTTAAGCCTTTAACCGTTCCCCAATCAATTTATAAACCTGATAATTAAACGCCGGTCCGCAATGTGTTCTAAAATGATTTACATTAGAAAATATGCTAGAATTGCCAATTATGAACGCAACGATTGAACAAATTAAATCTGAAACATTAGAGATTATTGAGAAGCAAGCGAATATCTTTGGTCTTTCGGTTGATGAATATTTGCGAAGTTTATTGCCGAAAACCGAAAAGAATTTGTCGCTTAACGGTGATGCCGATGATGAATTTGAAGCAGATATGATTGCTTTTGCCGAAGATTCTGACGGCGTTTCAAATTATAACGGGACTTACTCACGCGAAGATATTTATTTTGACCACGACTAATGCTATTCGATTACCTTTTTGACACAAATATTTTCTTGCGTTTAGCTGAGAAACATAGTGCTGAACGCTTGATAATTCTCAACGCAATTCGCAAAATTCGCCGACAAAATAAAACAATTTGCTACACACCGCAGGTTTTGGCTGAATTTTGGAATGTCTGCACTCGTCCGACCTCTGCTCGCGGAGGTTTGGGATTATCAATCGAACAAACCGAAAGAAAAGTTAATCTGATTCAAAAACATTTTGAACTTTTGCCTGACACGTCTTTAACTTTTACCGAATGGCGAAAACTTGTTTCAGATTATCGGGTTATCGGAGTTCAAGTTCACGACACAAAATTTGTTGCTTCAATGAATGTTCATAAAGTTGAATATTTGGTTACGCTCAACGAAAAAGATTTGAAGCGGTTTGCGATAAAAGTTATCAACCCCAAAGATGTTTAGAATTATGAATTAGGAGAAACAGTATGCCGGGCGGAATAACTTTTGACGTATCATCGAGCTACATTACATACGGTGTTATAAAACTAATCGGATATTGCGGAGCAAGTTTATATTTTCAGTCGAAATATCCAAATTCAAATTCAAATTTTCTTCTCGTCGGAATAACAAGAACGATGATTGGAATGTTATTTGGCGGAATTGTCGGCGTAATCGGATTTATTCAACTAGAAATCGCAATGTTGCTTTTTCTGATATGTTTGATTCCAATTAGATTTTTTGAGTGGTGGATAGTTTTTAAGGTTTATTTCTACAATCCGAAAGATATTAAGTTGACGGACAATTCCTATAATCTCGGACAAGGCGTAATTTGGTCGTTTATGCTTGATATTCCTGCAATTTGCGGATTTCTTGCAAACGGCGGTTTATGGATTTGTTAAAGAAAAATTTGTTTGTAAAAAATGTAGATTATTTATTAATTTTTTGAAATTTGTTTATTATTGCGGAAAAACAAACCTAAAAACACAATCGGCGTAAATATAATAATTTCAACAATTATAGTTGTAATCAATTCTATTTCAGACATTTTTGAAGGATATTCCGACAGGCTAAACCAACGTAACCCAATTTTTTCCGAATTGAAAAACCAAAATAATTCGATGCCGTTGCCGGTTTTGGTTGTTATAAAATCAAGCAGAAAATGCGAAGCAAAAGCCAAACTAAACGCTAAACTTTCTTTGATTCGTTTGAATTTACAACTTAAAAAAATCAGCAAAGAAACGATAATTGCAAACAAAATCGAGTGCGAAAAACCTCTGTGCCATTCTTTTGAGCCAAGCAAAAAAACTAACGCAAAATCAAAATCGGCGGCATTTGCCAAAATTATACCAGTTGAAATCGGAAGCCGAATTTGCTTTTCAGTTTTCGGATAAATCAAAGCAACAATGCTTGCTCCCAACAAACTATGTGCTATCGGCAATGGCATAAAGTCTATTTTTCGCTTTTCAATCTTTCCCCAATCAGTTTATAAACCTGATAATTAAATGCCATTCCGCAATGTGTTCCCGAAACTTCAAAGTTTTTATCTTCATCGCGGTAGATGCAATTTTCCCAATGCACAACGCCGTCGGTTTTTGAATAAATCGCGGTTTTTTTGATTGTCTCCGGCAAAACTTTTTGCATGGCGGAAACTGCCACGCAATCACAGTAGCCTGTGTAGCAATTTTGCGGATGAGTTTCGTTGTGATTAACAAAAATGCGGCGACGGATTTTTTCGGACATATCTATCAAAAACGGATGCGATTTGACACCGCGAAACGGCGAACCCAACGTAATTACCGAATCAACAATTTCTAAGTTTTGAGCCGCCGCCGAACGCGACAAAATTCCGCCCAAACTATGTCCGATTAAATGAACTTTTTTGCCGGTTTCCGCGTGTGCTTTGGCGACCGTTTCCGAAAGTTTATTAACCAATGTATTCAAACAATCGGCGTTCCAACCGATATTTGAAAGATACGGTTTGTAACCGATTCGTTGCAACCAAAAGTATAAATCGTAAAGATAAAAATCGGTCGCCAGAAAACCGGGAACCAAAATCACCGGCGAACCGTCGCCTTTCGGCACGCCCCAACCGTAATAAAGCGGCGAAATGTGCAAAAGCGTCCAGTCAACACCGATTAAAGATTCCATCCAAATCGGCAACTCGAACGGTTTCATATCTTTATCGAAAAAAATCCCTTCGATACTTTCAATCGCGGTCGATAAACTTACTTCTGTTGTTTTTCGCGGTTTTTTTACCAATTTATTTTTTGTTTTGCTGATTGCAACTTCCATTTTTTACCCCTTGTTCTATTTTTTTGCCGACATGACTTGCGACTCGTTTGCTTCCACGCCGGCAAGCGTTCGCAATTCGATAAAGCATTCGTCCAAAATTTCGCGGAACTTTTCCACGTCATCCATCGCTTGCGTATCGGAACCGATGCCGAAAAACAGCTTGCCGTCGTAGCTGAAAATCGCCGTTCCTAAACCGAGATTATAACCGATCGGCACATACGGATATTGGGCAATCATCCGTTTTCCGTTCATATACATCGCCACTTGCGGTCCCGGAACATTGGTCGCAACCGTGTTAAAAACCGGAAACGGCAGGTTCGCAATCGCACCCAACGCGGCTTGCACAGGTGCTGGCATAATGCCGAAAGCCGCTCCGAGCATTCCGAGTCCCGAAGCCATTTGCGTAGCTTTCATCAAGCCGGTTTTTTGATTAACAGCTTTGAAAAGTTTAAGCGGATTTTTAATGTCGAGCGGAATTTCAACCGGCAAAATCGAAATCAGATTGCCCAAAGCTCCGCGTTGTTCTTTTTGACGAAGCGAAACAGGCATCATAAATCGGACAATTTTGTCGGCAACCGAATCGCCGTGCATTTCGGTATAACGCGAAATTGCCATCACCAAAATCGTCAAAACAACGTCGTTGACGCTTCCGTTTAAGTTCCCTCGAATTGCTCGAGCTTCGGCAAACGAATATTGCGTCCAAGCCAGCCGTCGAGTCCCGCCGCAAGGTTTGTTGAACGGCAAAACAGGTGCCGGAGTTGTAATCGACGGCAAGTTTCCCGCAATGTGCGGAATCGCACCGAGCATCTGCGGATTCTGCGCGAATGTCTGTGTTAATTGAAGTAAGCCGGTTTGCAATTCGACAAAACGATTCATTCCTTCTTGCATTGAACCCATCAGCGATTCGAGAAAAACTTGCGTTGCGTCTTTTGGTTTCGGAGCAACTTTCGGTTCGGGTTTAGGTGGCGGCGGTGAAGGTTTCGGCGAAATATCAAACAAAATTTTCATCAAATCAACGCCCGAAATCCCATCGACCATACAATGATGAATTTTCGTAATCATCGCCGACTGATTGCTTTCCATATTCTCGACAATGTGAATTTCCCACAGCGGTTTGCTACGATCCATCACACCCGAAAGAACTTTTCCCGCGTGAGCCATCAACTCGTTTTGCGTGATTTCCTTGTTGTCTTTGATATGAAAAATATGTTGCGCGATGTCGAATTTTTCGTCTGTTTCCCACGTCGGATGACCAAGATTAAACGGATCAGGCATAACCTTTTGCAAATATCGCGGAATGAGATGAAGCCTGTCGCCGATATGTTGAACGACTTCATCAAACGAAATTTGACCGTCAAAAATACTCGTTCCGCCAATGTGCAGCGGTGCTTCGGGCTTCTCAAGATAGAGAAAAGCCGAGTCGAGAGTTGATAAACGATGATTTAATTCGGTTTGGCTCATATTCTAAACTTTATTTCAAACTCGTTGTCTTGACGAAAAAAGCATATATCAAATAGTGAAAAGAAGTTTGTTTGTCCTAAAATTACGGGAACACTTTCAGCTTTCGTCCACGCAAATGCCAACTTCACAGGCTCAAAGTCTGCAATTTGTGCCATTACAATTAAACCTCTTGATTCAAAGTTCCCCAGATTCCCGCCAAGTCGGACAAGCGGCATTTGATTTTCCCAAACTCCGCCAAGTTCTAAGCCAACTTGATACGGCAAAACGTTAATCGTTGCTCCCGAATCTGCTAAACCCAAAACTTCAACCGTTTTAATGTCTCTCGATAATTTGAGCGGCAAAAACGGCAAGGCATCTTCCGGCGAAAATGCTTGATTCGTTAATTTGTAAAAAAAACGGTTAGATTTAGACATTTACGCTTTCCGTTTCCTCAAGAAGTTTTCTTAATTGTCCCGCTGCCTCAAATGATTCATACGGCGAAAAAATTTCATAGGTCTTTCCTTCTTCAAAAAAAACATCTTCTTCTCTCGCAACTTCATTCGCCAAAAACTGAATCACACGAATTTTATCTTTATGATTTAACGTTTTTAAGGTCGGTAAAACTTCAATATAAGTCATAAATTTCTCCTTCAAAAAGGCAATTCAATTACAAATTAAAACCCGTAACATCATACGACATAATAATTAAGTCGTGTGTTTTGTCGTTGCGGTCAATCACGCAATCGGTCAAAAGAGCTTCGGCTTTGAAGCCTAATTTTTCAAAAACCTGAATCGCGCCTTTTTGCGTTGCCGCCATTCTTGCCATTACTTTTCGCAAACCGATTTCTTCGGCGTAACCGAAAAGTTCGCCCGCCAGAATGTTTCCGAGACCTTTTCCGCGTGTTTCGGGTGCAAGCAACAGAATCATTCCGCCGATGTGCCGCGTCCAAACTTGCTCTTCGTGAATCAAACTGCCGTGTCCGACCAATTTTCCGTCTGCTTCAACCAAAATCGTATGAAGTCGTCCGGCTTCGATGTTGTGAATCCAATTATCAACCGCGTCTTTTTCAGTAATATCAATCGCTAAAAAGAGCAAATCGTCTTCGGGCAGAGACTGTGCAAATTTTAACATTGCACCGCCGTCTTTTTTTGTCATCAGACGCAAAGTGTATGTTTTACCGTCAATTACGGTTGACCACGGATATTTTCGTTTTGAAGTTTTTTGTCCCATTATGTTCTTTTATTTCTTTTCGTTATTTAAAAAAGGCAGTTGCATCGCCATATCGAGCCAGCGTTTTTGCACTTCGACATAGCTGTTCATTGATTGTTGGGCAAAATCTGCCAACATCGCCGCCGGATTTGTATCGTCCAAATTCAAACTCTTTTTCATCGAATCTATCACTTGCGCGTTTTGTTGAGCGGCAAAATCAAGCCACGCCATCCGCATTTTGACAATCGTTTCAAGCCCTTGTCCAGCCGTGGCTTGCAATGCTCCAAGTACAGCCGGATCGGCAAAATTCGCACCGGATTGAACCGCCGCCATCAACTGCGAACTTTGTGCCATCGCAATTTCCGACCAACGTTTTTGAGCCTCAATAAAGCCTTCCATACCTTGCTTAGCCCACGCTGCAAGTGCTTCGGTCGGTGCATTATTCGTCATTCCCGAAACTTCCGCAACGGTTTTGAACACAAGCTGATTCTGTTTTGTAACCAATTCCAGCCACATTTTTTGGGCATCAACCATTTGGTTGACAACGGCAGTCGCCCATTCGGTTGGAATTGCATTGCCGGTTGATTGGCTTTCGGACTTTTCGGATGTTGTTGTGTCTTCTTTTTTTGCTCTCGGCATATTCGATTTTCCTTTAACTTTTTACAAAAAGATAGCCTAGAGTATATTTCAACGCTAGGCTTCGGTCAATTTTTATCGAGGTTTTTCTGTTAAAACTATTTGCCTGAAGTAGCTTTTTTCGCTTTGCCGCCAACAACTTCGGCAGTTTTTTCAACTTGTTTTGTAACAGTTTCGGTAACATTTTTAACTTGCTCGGTTGCCATATTGAAAACTTTTTCGCCTTGGTTAAAAATACTTCCGCCAATTTCACTGATTTCTTTTTGGAAAGGAATTTCCATTTTGCTCAATGTTCCGATTGAATCGATCGCTTTTTCGCCTGTTTGCTCAAAAAGGTCAATCCATTCGTTGCGGATGGTTGAAAGCGCGTCCCAATATCCTTTCGCAACGCTCAAACCTGCTTCGTTCATATCGTAACCGACTTTGTATAAACCTTGCAGCGAATTTTCGGCTAATTTTGCGGTTTCAACCGTGGTGGTCAAAGTTGCTTTAGCGGTGTCTTGGGTTAGTTCAACGACTTTGTTGACGTTTTCTGCGGCTTGTTTTTTCATTTTAATAATTTCTCCGTTTAATAGATTAACTTTGTTAGCTTTATTTCTAACTGACAATCTTAGCCTAAACCGGAAAAATAAACTTGTCAAGTAAAAATTTCGCATTTGCGAAAAATAATATGTAACTATATTTAATTACAGTAGTTTATCAATGTAAAAATTATTATTGAGAATATCAACCAACGATAATACCAGCAAATCCATACTTATTTTATTGTGCAATCGCAAAACATTTCAACTCGTTCTCTTTGATGGCTTTATTGTCCGAATTTTTTATTTGTCTCGCATTTGTGATAAAATAATATGTTATGGCAAGACAAAAGAAAATCCCGAACGAATCGCCCGCGCAACTCGTTATCAAGCGTTACGGAAACCGCCGTTTGTATAATACCGAAACGCAAACATACTTGAATTACAGCGAATTGACGAAACTTGTCCGCGAAGGTCAAGACATCAAAGTAATCGATTCGATTTCGAAAGACGATGTTACAAAAGCCGTCTTGATTCAGTTAATTTTAGAAGAAGAAAAAGATAAAAAAAGCATTCTGCCGACTCCGTTTTTATTTCAACTTTTGCGTTCACGCGAAGAATCGATGCAGGATTTTTTTACCAATCATCTTTCCGCCAGTTTCAACGCGTACTTAAAAACCAAGGAAGAATTCGATAATAGGTTTCGTGCAATGCTTGAAATGGCGAGTGCCGCACCGCAAATGTGGGAAAAAATAATTCCGGGAGCGGAAGTTATGCGAGAACTTTTGCTGGGAAAAAAAGGTTCGGACGAAGAAAAATGAGTCCGAAGTTGTGAAACTCGAACTCATTTTTTCGGTTTGAAAATAATCGATTATTGATTAAATTTCGGCTTTCTGAGCGGTTTCCCGACCTCTGTGTTAGCGGCTGTATTCATTGCCGTATTCGTTGCCGTGTTTGAAACTGCGGGTTTTGGAACCAAACCTTTCGGGTTATTAACTTCGCTCGGATCAACCTTTTTGTTCATCATTTCTTTCAATTCTTTTTCGGTCGGAATACCTTCGATTTTCGGTGTATTTTTCGCTTGCGGTTTGTTCAACTCTTTCGGGTCGGGAATGCCGGGAGTCGGCGTTATGCCCTTCGGGACGTTGTTGGCGTTCATTGTTTTCGGGTCGGGAATGCCGGGAATCGGCGCGTTTGAATTCATGGTTGTCATATTTCCCGCAAACTCAGGCGGTAAATCTGCCGAATTCGCGGGTATAATCACGGTGTTGTTCGCGGTACCGGAATTTGTGTTGCCCGGCGCCGTGGCGGTTTGGCACGCCGTAGAAATACCGATGATTGAAATAATTGAAATTAAACTTAGATTACGAAACATATTTGACTCCTTTTTAACAGGTAATTTTGAAATAATAATTTACCACAATCAATTCCAAAATTGTAAATAAAAAAGGCAAAACCGGATAAAAATCGATTTTGCCTTTTACTTTCTACTTTGCCTCTGCCGTTTTCCGCAATGTTTTCACCCGTGTTTTTTCGATATTGTGTTCTTTCATCTGAGTAACTAAACCCATTGCTTCCAACAATTTAAGCGTTATCCAGTTGATGTCGATTTCATACCAAGTCAATCCGTGTCTGGCAGAAACAGGATTTGCGTGATGATTATTGTGCCAACCTTCGCCGAACGTCAAAAGCGCGACCAAGCCGTTATTGCGCGAATCTTCGCCTGTTTCAAAACGGCGTGTTCCCCACAAATGCGTGGCGGAATTTACTAAAAACGTGCAATGCCAACCCCAAACCGTACGCAAGAAAATTCCCCAAAAAACCATCGGAAAACCGCCGACAGCCAACAGAATTAAACCGAGAATCGCGGTCGGAACCATAAAATACTTGTTCAAAAAAACGTGAGCTTTGTCTTTCATCAAATCGGGCGCATATTTTCGGCAGGTTGCTTCGTCGTTTTCTTGCGCCGAACCTTTGAAAAGCCAAACGATGTGCGACCACAAAAAACCTTTCTCGCGCGGCGAGTGCGGATCGCCGTCGGCATCGGTAAAAAGGTGGTGCATTCGATGCGACGTAACCCAAGCAATCGCTCCGGATTGCAATGAAAGCATTCCCAAAAGAGTGAGCGTATATTCCAACCATTTCGGCACTTTAAAACCCTTGTGTGTCAATAACCGATGAAAACCGAGTCCGATTCCCAAACTGCCGGTCAACCACCACAGCAACGCGGCAACCGCAAAATTCTGCCAACTGAACGTAAACAGTGCGGCGACCGCCAAAATGTGATAAACAATCATTGCCCCGATTGTGAACCACTGAGTTTTATTTTCATTTTCGCGTCTGTATTCGACGACATTCATATAACTTTTACTCCTTGTTAAAAAACCTGAGACTTACGAGGGTTTGGTCTGTAAAATCATCGTAACAAATTATTTTGCAAGCAATTGTAAGACTTTTGTAATACTGAAATTACGGTAAAATAAAAAGGCAAATTCAAGAAATCTCTTCTTAATTTTGCCTTTTATCTTTTTACCTTCTAATTCGCTTATGCGGCGTTTCGCAAAGTTTTTGTTGCAGTTTGTTCGATGCTGTGTTCTTTTATTTGCGACACTAAACCCATTGCTTCCATTACTTTAAGCGTCATCCAATTTATATCTACTTCGTACCAAGTTAAGCCGTGTCGGGCGGAAACGGCGTTGGCGTGATGATTATTGTGCCAGCCTTCGCCCCATGTGACGAGGGCAACAAAAGCGTTATTGCGTGAATCTTCGCCGGTTTCAAACCGCCGCGAACCGAAAACGTGCGTCAGCGAATTTACAAACCAAGTGCAATGCCACGCCCAAACCGTCCGTAAGAAAATTCCCCAAAAAACCATTGGCATTCCGCCGATTACAAAGAAAATTACGGCTAAAATTACGGTCGGAACCGTGTAGTATTTATTCAAAAAGACGTGAACTTTGTCTTTCATCAAATCGGGCGAGTATTTGCGGTGCGTCGCATCATCGTTTTGCTGTGCCGCGCCTTTGAAAATCCAACCGATGTGCGACCACCAAATTCCTTTTGTCGCCGAATGCGGATCGGTGTCCGAATCGGTAAACGAATGATGCAAACGATGCGTTGTAACCCAAGTAATTGCTCCGGCTTGCATTCCGAGCGTTCCCAAAAACGTCATCGTATATTCCAACCATTTCGGGGCTTTGAAACCTTTGTGCGTGAGCAACCGATGATAGCCGAGTCCGACCCCGAAACTGCCGATAATCCACCAACTGATTAAAGCAACCGTCAAATTTTGCCAACTGAACGTGAAAAACGCTCCGATTGCCATAATGTGATAAAAAAGTACCGCCGCGATGGTGAACCATTGAATTTTATTTTCGTTGTTGCGTCTGTATTCGATAGCGTTCATAAAATTATTCCTTGCAAATAAACTTAAATTTAAGACCGAAATCCTGTCTGATAAAAACTCTACCGGATTATTTGCCCGTTGATTGTAAGAGTTTTGTAATAGAGTTGACACGCGGTTTTTTGTCCAATTCAGCTAAACACTTTTGATGAAACCGGCGAAATAGAGTTAAAATCGAAAGTTACGAAATGGAAGAAATAAAGAAATTTGCCAAGTACTTTTTGCCTTACAAACTATCGCTCATCAGCGGAATTATATTCATTTTTGCATCGATGTTGTTCGGTTTGCTGGTGCCGTCGTTCGTCGGCAACGCGATTGACGATTACCGCATGGGAAGTTACAACCAATCGTTTAATTACACGAGAATTGCCACGCACGCCGCGCTGATTCTTTTGGCAAGCGCAGTCAGCGGAGTATTCCTGTTTTGGCAACGGCGACTTTTAATCGATACGTCGCGGCACGTTGAATATGATATGCGGCGAGATTTTTATGCTTCGCTCGTCAATCAGCCGATGCAATTTTTCCACGAAAACCGCGTCGGAGATTTGATGGCTCGCGCCACCAACGATCTGGCGGCAATCAGACAAATTGTCGGACCGCTGATTTTATATTCATTTCAGGCAATTTTTGCGTTCATCGTCGTTTTGCCGATTTTGGCTTATATGAATCTGAAATTGACGCTGATTTTGCTGCTCACGATGCCGCTTGTTTCGGTTGCGGTCAAGGTTTTGGGCGCTCAAGTTCACACACGGTTTGAAAAAGTTCAAGAGTATTTTTCAAATATAACCGCGATTGCCCAAGAAAATTTGTCGGGCGTGCGAGTTGTTCGGGCGTATGCCCAAGAACAACCTGAAATCGAAAAATTTCAGCGACTTAACCGCGAATACGCGAAATTGAATCTGCAACTCGTCAAATTTCAAGCCGCCATGCGTCCCGTTATGTTTTTTCTGATCGGCATCGGATTTGTCCTGATTATGGCGTTCGGCGTGCCGATGGCGGTTCGCGGCGAAATCTCCGCCGGCGATTTTGCGGCATTCAATTTGTATCTGCAACGAATGATTTGGTACCTCATCGCCCTTGGTTACGTTGTCAATTTGTGGCAACGCGGAACGGCGAGTTTGAAGCGTTTCGATGCGATTTTGGAAACAATTCCGACAATCAAAAATGCCGAAAATACAGTTGAACAAAAGCCGATTCACGGAAAAATCGAGTTTAGAAATTTGAATTTTCAATATAACCCCGAATTACCGAAAGTATTGGAAAACATAGATTTAACGATTGAACAAGGAAAAACCGTGGCGTTTGTCGGTAAAACCGGCAGCGGAAAATCAACCTTGGTAAGTTTGATTCCGCGTTTGCTTGAAACGCCGTCGGATACGGTTTTTGTCGATGGCGTTCCGGTCAGAAATTTTCCGCTCGCGCAACTCCGCAAAGCAATCGGCGTGGTTCCGCAAGAAACATTTTTATTCTCTGATTCAATTTCGGAAAATATCGCTTTCGGCGTTGAAACGGCGAATTGCGCCGAAGTCATAAAAGCCGCCGAGATTGCGGGTTTAGCCGAAGACATCGAAGGTTTTCCATACAAATACGAGCAGTTGGTCGGCGAACGCGGAATTTCGCTGTCGGGCGGACAAAAACAACGCACGGCAATCGCGCGAGCCGTGATGCGTCAGCCGAAAATACTGATTTTAGACGATTCGCTGTCGGCGGTCGATACATACACAGAAGAACATATTTTGGGAAATTTGCGAAAAATCCGCGCGGGCAGAACTACGCTGATTGTTTCGCACCGAGTTTCAACCGTCCGCGACGCAGATTTGATTTGTGTGTTGAACGGCGGGAAAATTGCGGAACGCGGAACGCACGACGAATTGCTTGAATTAAACGGTGAATACGCCGATTTACACAGACGGCAGTTGCTTGAAGAAGAACTTGCCGCGACAAATTAAACAGAACTATTATGGAAAACAAGCCTGAACTTTCGTTATTTTTGCCTGTCTTGAACGAAGAAGATAATTTGCGTCCGATGCACGCCAAAATTGCCGCGTCGCTTGATGCTTTGGGCAAAAGTGCCGAAGTTATTTATGTTGACGACGGCTCAACCGACAAAAGTTTGAGCGTTTTGCGTGAAATTGCCGCCGCCGATAAGCGTGTGCGAGTAATTACGTTACGGCGAAATTACGGTCAAACGGCGGCGATGTCAGCCGGAATCGACGCGGCAAAAGGCGACATTTTGATTCCGATGGACGCTGATTTGCAAAACGATCCGGCGGACATCAAACGCTTGCTCGATAAATTAAACGAAGGTTTCGATGTTGTTTCAGGCTGGCGAAAAAACCGCCAAGATAAACTTATTTCGCGTAAAATTCCGTCGCAAATTGCGAATCGGATAATTTCATGGATTGGCGGCGTTCCGCTCCACGATTACGGTTGCTCGCTCAAAGCCTATCGCCGTGATGTGATTCAAGACGTGCGTTTATACGGCGAAATGCACAGATTTATTCCGATTTACGCGAGTTGGGCAGGTGCCAGAGTAACGGAAATTCCGGTCGAACATCACGCCCGCACGATGGGAAAGTCGAAATACGGAATCTCGCGGACAATCAAAGTCGTCTTTGATTTGATGACGATTAAATTTATGGCATCGTATCAAACCAAGCCGATTTACGTTTTCGGGACGTTTGGGATGATTGCTTTTATAGTTTCGATTTTGTCGGGAATTTACGCCGTCTTTTTGAAATCCGCGAGGTTTTTCGGACTGGAAAACTTTCACGCCGATTTTGTCGAAACACCGTTGCCGATTCTGTGTATCGTTATGTTTGCAATTTCGCTGCAATTTTTTCTGATGGGTTTGCTCGCCGAAATGCTCGTCCGAACTTATCACGAATCGCAAAATAAGGCGATTTATGCAGTACGCGAAAGAATCGGTTTTGACGAAAACTAATTTGTTTATCGTTGCAGTAACTCTTTTTGTCCGACCTCAAAATTTGATAAAACGCGGAAAATTTTGTTTCAACCGCATTATTTGAAACCGAAGTTTCCGGTTTTTCGTATTCAAAACACAACGTCTTTGCGTTTAGCGACATCAGACAAAGTTATTAAGAGGTATTTTTTATTATGAAACAAACGGCAATTTATCAGTTATCGGCACGGCAAATTTTAATTATCGCATTTTCGTCGGCATTGCTTGCCGCCGGCACAGTTGCCTGTTTCAGCGGATTCGGCACCGGTTTTAACCGTCAAAATACGAGCGTGGCGCACGCCGAAGAAACTCCCGTCGAAAAACCGACCGACATTTCCGATCCCGCTACTGTCAGCGATGAACAAAACAATATCGAAGTTTATAAAACGAAATCCCAAGGCGTGGCGTTTATTACGACCAGCCAAAAAGTCGAAGATTGGTTTGGCGAAGAACGCGAAGAAGAAAGCGGCAACGGTTCGGGTTCGGTGATCGATACCGACGGACACATTGTAACAAACGCCCACGTTGTCGAAGGCGCATCGAAATTAACGGTCAGTTTCGGCGGCGACAAAATTTTCCCCGCAAAAGTTATCGGTGTTGATATGGATACGGATTTAGCCGTTATTCAAGTCGATGCGCCGAAAGATAATTTGACCGTAATTCCGTTCGGCGATTCCGACAAATTGATTGTCGGACAAAAAGTTATCGCTATCGGCAATCCGTTCGGACTCGACAGAACGCTGACAACAGGTGTTATTTCGGGTTTACAACGACCGATCAGAGCAAGAAACGGTCGTCCGATCGAAGGTGCCGTGCAAACCGATGCTTCAATCAATCCGGGGAATTCGGGCGGACCGCTTTTGAATAAACTCGGACAAATGATCGGAATTAATTCACAAATTTTGTCGCCGGCGGGCGGTTCGGTCGGCGTTGGTTTTGCAATTCCGGTGTCGATTGCCAAAAGAGTTGTTCCGCAACTTATTCAATTCGGCGAAGTTCGACGGGCAAAACTCGGCGTTGGTTCGCGCAATGTTTCGGATTTGCTCAAACAAGGAATTAAATTACCGACTGCGGAAGGTTTATTGATTGTCAACGTTGCCGCCGGAAGCGCCGCCGAAAAATCGGGTTTACGCGGAGTTTCGCAAGGCGGAAACGGCGAAATTGTTTTCGGCGATACGATTCTGTCGATTGACGGCGAGAAGATTAACGACCAAGATTCGTTGTATCGTTCGCTCGACAAAAAACAAATCGGCGATACTGTTCAGGTCGAAATTTTCCGCGACGGCAAAAAGCAAACTGTTCCGGTCAAATTGACTGCTCCGCCGAATCAGAAGCAGCCGAACAGACCCAATACACCGCGAAAATTCTAAAAAGCGGTTTGGCAATCAACTGAAAATGAGTAATTTTTACAACCTCGGTTTCGGATGGGTTTGCAAAGCCTGCGAACGCGATTCAGAAACCGAAAAGTCAACGCGCAAAGATTCGCGGCTGATGCGCGAAGGCGAATCCGAAAGCAAAACACCGACGTTTTCAAACAAAGCGCTGGCAAAATGGCACGACAAAGAACAGCGAACTTTAGTTTGTCCGACCTGCGGCGTGATAGAATTGATTGATTAGAACGTTGATTTATTTGACGCAGAACCGCCAATTTAATGAAAATCGGAATTAAGTTTGCCGGAGTATTTTACAAATTTTCACTTTGCATCTCTGCGTTAAACTTGTTTCGGGAAATTATTGATGAAGATTCTTGATGTTGGATGCGGTGCAAATAAATACGAAGGCGCGATCGGATTAGACAATAATCCGCGGACGGCGGCAGATGTGATTCACGATTTAGGCGTTGTGCCGTATCCGTTTGCCGATGATGAATTCGATTTAATCGTTACCCGCCACGTTGCCGAGCATGTGCCGAACGTAATGAATTTTATTACCGAACTTGCTCGAATTACAAAACACGGCGGAAAGATAAACCTCGTTACACCGCATTATACAAACGGTGATTGGGCGACCGATCCGACGCATAAAAATCATTTTAACTCGTTTAGTTTCAACGTGTTTACCGACAGAAAAGTGTATGATTTTTACACTGATGTCGAACTGAAAATCTTGAAAAATTATGTCTCGTTGGCGAATTTGTGGAAAGCAGTCGGACTCGAATATATTGTAAATTTAGACCGAACTTCGCCGAAATTTCGCTTTACGCGCAAGTTTTGGGAACATTATTTGAGTTACATTTTTCGCGGAAAAGAATTGCATTTTGAGTTTGAAGTAATAAAAATGTGAAAAAATTTCCGAAACCTTGTTAACATTCCGAAACCTCAGCGACTCTTTATTAACGTGAGGGCAACAAAAAGCGGCAAACGTTTTTTGTTAAAACAGCCATCATACGTTTTGAGCCGTTTTGCTCGAAAATTTATTTTAACAAAGAGGTATTATGAAAAGAAATTTTATTAAATTATTTGTCGGCGCGGTTGCGTTAATGTGCGTAACTTTCGCGGTTTCGGCTCAAAAAAGAACTACCCGAAACGTCAAACCGGTTGAAACAATCACGACTTTGGCAAACTCTTTGCCTGCATCCGATGCGGTTTTTCATATTGATATGAAGCGAATGTTCGAGGTTGCTTTACCGCAAATTTTGACGAGCAAGCCCGAAGAGTTTGCGAAAGTGAATACAAAAATCGACGAAATGCGGGCGAAGACGGGAATTGATGTTCGTCTTTTTGAAAAAATCGCCGTCGGGCTTGTAATCAAACAGATCAATAAAAAAACTAACCTTGAACCGATAATTTTGGCGCAAGGAAAGTTCAATTCAAACGCCTTGATTGCACTCGCAAAAGTTGCCGCGAAAGGTAAATACCGCGAGGAAAAAATCGGCGAGAGAACGGTTTATGTTTTCAACGCGAAAGAAGTTATCGAAGAAAACACACCGCCGGAAAAGGCTTCGATGTTTGACAAAGTTATCGAAATGTTTGCAAGTGAAATGGCTGTTACAGCCTTTGATGACAATACTTTAGCACTCGGTTCGTTTGCCCGCGTCAAAGAAATGTCGGAAGGAAAAAGCAAAGTTGATGCGAATACTTTGGCTTTAGTCAACAATAAATCGACGGCAATCGTCAGTTTTGCCGCTTCGACACCAAGCGGAATGTCGCAATTTATAGATTTGGACAACGATGAACTCGGCAGTATTCTGGCATCGATTCGCACAATGAACGGTTCGCTCGATATGGGCAACGGTTCGGCGATGTTGGCAATTTCGGCAAAAACCGTGACTGCGGATTCTGCCGCCGCGATGGAAGATACGCTGGTCGGATTGCAAATGGTCGGAAAAACCTTGCTCGGCGGAATGAAAAGCGAGAAAAAACAGATTCTCGGCAAGATGATCGACAAAGTTGAAATTAAACGAAAAATCAACACGGTCAAACTCGGTTTACAGATTCCGCAAAGCGACATCGACGTTTTAATCGGTGCCGTGATGTAGAAGCTAAGACGCTTTATTTTAGAATTGTAAATCTTGCATACACGCGAAAAGTTTCATTGCTACTGTTATTCAGCAATGAAACTTTTTCGTTTTTATTAAAGATGTTTGAGTTGAACATATTTGTAAACCAAAAAAACCAACCGGCTTTTTCGGTTTTGTATGTGTTTGATTTTTCCAAAAATGAAATATAGCTTCGGGAAATTTTAGAACTTAATATTTGATTTTCTATTGGTACAACTTGAATTAAGGCTTTATACAAAACACATTTTTTATTTAGAAAATTAATTTCCGAAGATTCTTCGTCAACGTTCCACGACTCTAATTCGGACAAGAATTCTGAAACCTTATTTTGCCAAGAAATTTCTGCTTTTTCGTCTTCATTTACAGAACGAAAATCCTCGTCATTTTCTTCAGAGCTTTCTTGTTTTTCAGTTGCAACAAAGCGAATTTCCCTGTACTTATTTGTCAATTCAATGGCTTTACGGGAAATTAAAGTATCGTCAAGGGTTTCGCTTTTGTCGGTTTCACCGCGTTTTATTTCGTCTGTTAGAATCGGCGATGCAGAAACTAATGTTTTATTAAAGAATTCAATGTGTCTCGTGATTTCTTTTTCAGGCAACAAAAACGCAGTTTCCAAACATCGTCTTGTTTGTAAATTTCTAACTATTAAATCCCGAAAAGCTATTGAAAGAAAAACCTGTGTTTGCTTAGAAGAAAGCGTTTCTTTTAGTTTAATAAAGTTACTGATAAGATTGTCTTTGGACAACATTGCTAAAAAAGACCGGTTATCAACATCAATATGTTTCAAAGAATTAAAATATGCAATTATAAGGTTTTCCTTTTCTTGCGGCGTAATTTGAAGAGCTAAAATCATTTCGGCAACATTGCCGGCTTGAACGTTTGATGATATTTGTTCAATAAAAGGAATAATAAAGTTTATGTGCATATTTGCTTTTCTCTCTTTTGGCGTGAAGGTTGAAAAAACTTGCCCCAAAACTTTGTAGTAATCTAAAACATCTGCGATTAAATATTCCTCGCAATTTGCACTCAATAACTTTCTATCAACTGAAATTTCGCCAAACATCTGCCTTGCGCGTTTAGTATCAAGTTTCATCACTTCTCGGATAATTCTCAATTGAAGGCTTATTTTATCAAGGTCTAAATCGTAGGAATTTGCAAGAAAGGCTTCACGGCTATCAGCCGAAGTACCATATATTGCGAGACGTTTTTTTATTGGATTTTGAACTTCTTGGCTAAGAATATAGGCTTTTTCAAGTATTTCTTTTTTCCATTTCACTTCTTTAATCAAGTTTGATTGATTAAGTTTTATCAGCAAATCAGCACCGAATTCATTTGGAATTAAATAAGCGTCATTTACCAAAGATTCAATTTCAATCGAACGCTTCGGTAAAACAGGTTTAGCCTGTTTTTGAGCAATAAGGACGAGCGGATAAAAAAATCCGAACATTAGTGTAAGAAAAAACAATACACACAATTTCATCTTAATCTCCTTGTTTTTGCTCGGCAAAGACAGGCAATTTAATGTCAAAGAAACCTTCAACTTCGTTTTGTCTGTCAGAATACATTCCTGCCCAATTTGCAACAATATAACCGTCTTTGGAAATTACATAAGTTTGCGGAGTTTTTCCTAACTTGAAAGAGCGATAAACGTCTTTTGGCGGAGTGTGGTAAACGGTAAAAAGTATTTTGTTTTTTACGACATACTCTTTTAATCCTTCATTTCGCAGTGAAACAGGAATAAACCGATACTTACCTTTAGTTAATTCAGCAAGTTTTTTTATGCTTTCAAGGTTTTCTGTACAAAAGTGACAATCGGGAGTGAAAATATATAAAATTACAGGTAATTCTTCAGTTGTGTGATTTACCGAGACTAACTTTTCATCTTCGTCTAAAATGCTTAGTTGTGGCGACTTTTCACCGACTAAAAGCCCTCTGTCGTAATCAATATCGGCATCAAGCTTTATTAAACTTGCCCGTAGCGATCTTATTTCAAAAGCTAAAAGACAATTTATCCCGACAGAAACAATCAAAAGAATCGCCAAAACAGTAGTGTGCGAAAAAAATGCTTGGGAATTTGTTCTCATTGTTTTGTTATGGAAATAAACTAATCATCGTAAGTATTGCAAACTCTGCGACAATATCCTGTTCTGGTCGAAGAACATGCGGCTTGTCCAACGTAAGCGTTACAACAGGTTGTGTTTTTGCAGTCAACTCCATACGAACAGCAAGCAGCAGCAGATACTGTAACTTTTGAAAAGTCGAAAGCAGACAAAGCTGCTAACATAAGAGTCAACATCCCGAGATAGAATGCTAAACTTTTAATATTTTTATTAAACATAGTTATTTGCCTCCAAAAATTTCTTAATCAGGTAAAGGACCACAACTTCTTCGACAATAATTTTTAACTGCTGCCGAACAATCCCGTTGATTCAAATCCGGATTACAACAAGTTTTCGTTCTACCGCAATCTACGCCGAAAGTACAACAAGATGTTCCTGCCGCCGCTGTCCCAAAATCAAACTGAAGACTCGCAAAAATCATCAATGCAATTGTGGAACAATAAAATATAATTTTTTTCCAATTACTGCTTTTCATTTTTTACCTCGTATAGATTTAGGATTTTAAGATTGAAATTGTCTGACTGCCCACAATGTTAGCACTACACACACACACTGTCAAATGCTTTTGCACTCTTTTATTATTTAAAAAATAAAACTAGATTTGATTATAATTATTTTCGCCATATAAAGACTTGCGGCTTTTTGTTTGCTAAAATTCAGAGTAATTATTTCGGGCTTTTCGGAGAACAATATGAAAAACAAAAAACTTTTAATTTATTCGGCGTTAATTTGTTTAGCGTTAAATTTCGGTATTTCGGCACAACAAAAACCTGCCCCGACTCCGCTTGTTCGCCCGCTCAGAATAACTATTGCTCCGACTCCGACACCAACTCCGGTTGCTCAGGTTGCTCCGATTCCGCAGACAATCGCCGATTTGCAAAATCGTCTTCGTGAAATCGTCGCGCGTCCCGTTACGCAACGCGGAAAACTTGGCGTAAAAATCGTTTCCCTAGATACAAATAAAGTGATTTTTGAAAACGATGCGGAAAAGTATTTTATGCCCGCGTCAAATATGAAAAGTTACACGGTGGCAACCGCAATCGAAAAATTAACGCCCGATTTCAAGTTTACGACGAGCGTTTACGTGTCGGCGAAACCTGATGTAAACGGTGTTATTAAAGGAGATTTGAGCATTTACGGACGCGGCGACGTTTCGATGTCACCGGCTTTTACGCAACCGAACACGCCTGCTTCGACTATTTTTACAAATGCCGATTATCTGAAAGTCGTCGAACCTTTGGCGAATAAAATCGTTGCTTCGGGCGTGAAACGAATCGAAGGAAATTTGGTCGGCGACGAAAGTTATTTCACCGGCAACGCGATTCCGTTTACTTGGGAATGGGATGATTTGCAATGGTATTCGGGCGCGGAAATTTCAGCCTTGTCGGTGCTTGATAACGCCGTCGATTTATTTGTCAAACCTGCCGTCGTCGGTTCGCCGTGCGTTGTTCAAATAATGCCGTTTAACTCGCAAATACAAGTCAAAAACACTTGTGCCACAACTGTTTCGGGCGGTAAACGCGAACTTAAAATCGAGAAAAAACTCGACCGCAATATACTCGAAATTTCGGGAACAATACCGATTGACGACAGAGGTTTTCGCGGTTACATCACAGTTTCGCGTCCGGCACTGCTGTTGGTTGAAATGCTTCGCCAAATGCTTCAACAAAAAGGAGTTACGGTTATCGGGCAAAATAAAGTTATCGGCGCAGGCGACAAAAAAATGCTTGCGGTTGCATCAACAACGGCTCCGATTGAACTCGCCCGACTCGAATCTCCGCCGCTAAGCGTCATCGCCGCAAAAACTATGAAGCCGAGTCAAAATATGTTTACGGAAACAATTTTGCGGACGCTCGGCGAACAAATCGGGGATAAAACCGATCCGAAATTGACGAGCGACGAGCGAGGCTTGTCGGTTGTTTCAGCTTTTTTGCAATCAATCGGAATTCCCGCCGATGCCGTTATTCAACACGACGGTTCGGGGCTTTCGCGGCATAATTTGGTTACGCCCGCGTCGAATGTTCAACTTTATATTTATATGTCGCAGAGTCGTTTCGCCCGCGTTTGGCGAGATTCGCTGACCATCGGTGCCGTTGACGGAACGCTTAAAAACAGATTTATCAACACTTTAGCGGCAAATAATGTTCGCGGAAAAACCGGTACAATCGACCAAGTTTCGGCTTTGACAGGTTACGTTACAACTGCTGCGGGCGAAAAATTAGTTTTTTCAATCATCATCAACGGTGTCAACGACGGCAAATTGCGGAACAATACAATCGATGAAATTGTCTTGGCGTTGGCAAATTTTAACGGAAAAACTCAATAGAATTTCGGCTGTAATTTTTCGCCGACGGTTGTTTGCATCAACCAATCGGTTTGCGGGTCGCTGCCGAGTCGGAAAATATGTTCGCCGCATTTTTCAAAGCCGAATTTCGCGTAAAACCTTTGAGCGTTGTCGTTAAACTCCCAAACGCCGAGCCAAAAAATATCGTTGCCGTTTCCTTCGGCAAACTCTAAACATTGCAACATCAACGCTTTACCGATTCCTTTGCCGATGAATTCCCGCAAATTATAGAGCCGACAAAGTTCCAGCGGATTTCTACCCGAAATACAATCTTCGCGCGAATTTGTTTTCAACTTCGCATAGCCGACAATTTTTTCCGCGACTTCCGCAACAAAATAAATTGTGTCCGCAGCACTCAAATCACGCCGAATTGTTTCCGTGCTAAAGGCTTCGTCCATATAATTTTTCATATCAACGGGATTGTTTTTCGGATGTCCGGCAAAGGCTTCGTGAAACGATTGCCAACCGATTTGAGCCAAGTTCGTCGCATCTTCAATTTTTGCAATTCTAATTTTCATAACGAGTTTCAGCCACGAATTTACACGAATTCGCGGCAAAAGGAAAATGAATTTTGTAACTATTTGAGATTGGCGTAATAAAAAGCGACTTGCTCCGGTTTGGCGGAAACCTGTGCAAACTGTCTGATTTTCTTATGAATTTTATTTTTGGATTATTCGTTTTTTTGCCAAAGGCTTTTTAGTCGCGGAGTCGGCGGCAATATTTGCGAGATCAGCCGTTGAATTTGTGTTCGTCGTTGCGACCGTATTTGCCGATCGGGTGTTTGTGTTCGACTTTGGAATAATTGCCGAAATCGTTGCCGCGCTTTTGCCCGATAAGATTATCGAAACTGTTTTTCCGCCGTATTCGGAATTTATTTTTCCGCCGATTGATGTTCCTTGCTGAAGATCAGCGGACGCTTTCGACGTTATTTTTATTTTAACTTGAGCGGCTTTAATGCTTTGCCAAATAACGGGTTCAATCACGATTGACCGAGTTTTTGCATCGAAATAAGCTGATTCTTCATCTTTTTTCTGTGCCAAAACCGACATATATTTTCTTTGAAAACCTTGTTTGTCTTGATAGGATATTTCCAACTCGACGGATGATTCGCCAACTTTTGCGCCGTTTACGACCGGCAAGTTTGTAACCGCCGTCCGGTTTATCGTCAACTGTAAAACTTTGAAATCAATTGCGGGAAGTTCGACTTTATTTGTGTAAGTTTTGCCTTTTGTATCGGTAAACGTAAAATTCCCGTCGCTTAAAACCGTGTCGAAAGTTTTCTCGTAATATGTTCCCGAATATTGTCCGGTTTTTTCTTCCAAAGGTTGTCCGTTGAATAAAACTTTACTCGGATTTGTCAGTTTCAAAGTCGTTCCGCGAACGCCCGCGAAACTAAATGTTGCTCGCGCCTTTGTAGCTGAACCGTCGGATATAAAACTTAAATCTTGGTAGATTTCAGATTGCGTAACGTCTTTGATATTACCTGTTTCGCGTGTTTCGCAAGCCGAAAATAAAGTTAAAAACAAGGCTGAAATTATTAAAATTTGCTGCTTCATATTTTTTTCAAATCAATTAAAAAAGTAGAACGTAAGCAATAAAACTTCCTGCGCTAACGCGAATAAAATCCGACCGGCGAATAAACCGCCGCAGGTCCGCCGGACATTCCGAAAGGCGGAATAACGACCGAAAATTCTTCGCCGTCAACGGTTAATTTTGTTCTCCAAGCCTTTGCTTCCAACGAACTTTCGTGAAACGGCAAATCCGGCGATTGACGGATAACACGAATTGTTTCGCCTAAATCCGAAAGTTCCGAAATAATTTCGCAACCGTCGATTTTAACCGTAACTTTGGCGGTTCGCGGATAGTCGGTTTCAACCGTGATTTCGCCGATAATGGTTGGAGCAGATTCAAACGGCGTTCCCGCAAACACATTTTTGCCGAAATAATCGCCGACTGCTTTATCGGTTGAAATAAAACCCATAACTTTCGGCATTCCCGTTGCATCAGGCAACAAAATCATGCCCGAAGCCGCCGAACCGACCGGCGTATGAACCATTCGGGCAACGTGAACAATGATATTCGGCATCGGCATATTTTCGTTTGATAAAGCAACCAAATCAACTCCGCCTTCCCAACTCATCCAATTTGAAACTGACATATATTTTCTCTCCGTATAATTTATCGAAATTTTTGCGCTCAATACTAATCGCGAGAAAAACTGGAGAAAGGTGTCAAATTATTTTGAAAAAATATTCTAATTCGCAATCGCATTAAAAAACAACGGAAATGTCGCCAACGATTGTCCGCGATATTGCGGTCTGAAGCCGAATAAAACTATCTTTCCTTTGCCGATTTTGACAGAAACAAGTGCCGCTTTTCCCGCAATTTTCTCTGCACCCAAAGCCCAACCCGACAGCAAAATATCTTTCGGATTATCGGGATATTTGGCGATAATTTCGACATTTGTTTTATCCAAAACCTCAAACGCCGGCGAATTTTCAAACCACGCAATCGAATCTTTTTCCATACCTTTGGCAATTTTGTGATTTGTGTCTAATTCCGTTCGCAAAATTGAACCCGGAATATAAAAATCTTTGCGGTTTAATCCGAATGTTACATCTTTTATCGGCAAATTAAACTGCTCGATTGCAAAATCGGACGCTCGATTCAGGAAAACCAAAGTTCCGCCGTCTTCAACAAATTTCTTCAAATTAGCCACGCCTTCTTTACCGATTCCGCCTGTGTATTGATCGGGCATTGTGCCTTTCGGGTGTCCTTCGAGCATCGCTTTTGGGGATTGGTCGGCGAAGATGATTGATTTGTAAAACACCTTCGGAGGTTCCTCGGCTTTTGAGCCGGATCCGGGCGGTGGCGGTGGCGGCTCATCGTAATCATCCGGCAGGTGGTAGAATTTTCCTTCTCGAATTTTATGGTCGTTAGCCGATATATATTTAAAGTAATATCCAATCCGTTCAGAAATTTCTTGACTATACTCATCAAAAACCCAACGAGTCCAACCTTCGTCCATGGTTGGCACATTGGATCGATATAGCAAAAAATTTGGACTCACATTTGGAAACACTCGAGTTGGATTGTTGCCTGCCGAATTGTTGTTCGGTTTTGAAATCACAAAAGAATCTCGCACTTCCATGTATCTGCTCGATCCCATCAGTAGCCCAAGACTATGCGCAGTTACGTCATAAGGCGGAATTGGCAAGCCTTTTTCATCTAGCAAATCAGGATATTTCTGCGTTTCAATTAACGCCTTTGCAAACGCTCCATAAGGTTGATTCATCGGCAAGACAAGTGCGTAATTTTCAACGGCACGCCCATTTATTTTAAGATTTCCCTCATATTTGTATTCAACTCCTGCCTTAGCGAGAGTTTGCAAAAGCGGAAAATTAGCGTTATGTTCAACATCGAAAGCGTACGCAAACAACTCGCCCTTCCTCCTCGGTCTCACCGCTTCTTTCCCAATCGAATAAAATCTTGACAGCCATTTTTCTCTGTTCGCCGAAGCGTGTTTCAGAATCTTGAACGCGGCGGTTGTCATATAATTCGTAATGTCGCGGAGATGCCATTCGCCGCCTTTCCAAACAGGTGAAAAATTCTTTGATTCAACCTTTGCATCATAACCTTGATCGCCGCGAAGTCTTTCAAACGGAACAGTTATCGGTGTCGCAAGGCGTGCCGAAGCAGTTTCAGACAAAATCCTAACGCCGCCGTGATAGTGCGAATACGCTCTAGCGGGTGTCCACGCATCGTATGTGGAATCGGTTGTAATTCCAGCAAAACCTTCGCTCCGCATTGAATCCGCAACAAAATTTCCGAGTTCGGTGTAACCTTCCACAATTTGTTTCGGCACGTTCGGTTCAACGGGTTGCGTGTATGGCGGCAAAAAAAGTCTTGCCCCGAAAGCGCCTTGCTGATGAATATCGTTGACAATTTGCGGATGCCAAACATTGTGGATTTTATCAACGGTTAATTGCGTTTCAACTTGCGTAAACGCATACCAATCTCGGTTATTATCGTGTCCGACGTATTTGTGATAAAGTTCGGGCGGATCGGTTCCTTCGTAAGGCGTTCCCAAAGTTTTGTCATACCAATTTTTAATGATGTCAACGCCGTCCGGATTTAGCGAAGGAACAAGTAAAATTATTGTTTCATCAAGTATTTTTAAGGTTTCCGCATCTTTTGCGTTCGCGAGTTTTTCGGCAATCAGCATCGAAGAAAGCGTTGAACCAACTTCATTCGAATGAACTCCGCAAGTAATTAAAACGATTGTTTTTCCTTGTTTGATAAGTTGTTTGGCAATTTTTTCATTCGATTTTATCAAACGCGGATCGGCAAGTTTGGCGTTGATTTGTTTGTAAAATTCAAGTTTTTTAAGGTTCGCGGGCGAAGAAATTGTCGCGTAAACAAACGGAACGCCCATCGTTGTTTTACCGATTTCTTCAAATTTTACGCGGTCAGACGCTTTATCCAGCTTTTGAAAATAATCCAAAACCTGATTCCAACTCGCAAGTTTTCGGTCATCGCCGGGCGTAAAACTGATTACATCTTTCGGCGTTGGAATTGTTTGTGCAAAAGCAAAAATTGTCCACAGACAACCGCAAATAAACACGGATAAAATTTTTTTCAACATAAATTTACTCTTTATTTTCAATATCTAAACCGCTGTAACCGTCAAAACGGAAAAACCATTTATTGCCGATTTTCTTTGTTACAACGAAAAATTTTCCTTGCCCTGTCCCGATTTGTTTGCCGTCTTTAAAGGTTGTAAGCGTGTAAATTCCAACTTCATAGCCTAGTTTTTTATCAATATTGCGTTGCAAAATACGAAACTTGATATTCATCGTGTTGCCGTTTTTCTTAACACTTTCAAAAAAACTTCCGAAATTTTCGCGTATTTTTTCTTTTCCGGCTGTCATCTTATTTCCGGAAGCCAAATAATTTGCGTCTTCGGTATATAAATTTGCAACCAAATCAATGTCTAATTCTTTGTAACCTTTGCTGAAAGTTTTGTAAATTTCGTCAATTTCTTTGTGCGGTTTTACATCGTTTTCCAATATCAAATCAGAGTTCTGTGCAAAAACGGAAAGCGAAAAAAAAACGGCAGAAAAATATATGGCGAATATTTTTGTTGAAATTTTCATGGTTTTGTTTGTTTTTTGAAAAACATAATAATACAGCCAAAATTTGCGGATGATTTATTTTGATGCAACTGATGTTCAAAATGCAAAGTCAATTCCGTTTTTCTAAAATTTTTACCGCCGAACATATGTTTTACACCAATTTTCCATAACTTTATCAAAACTGTATTTTTTAACTTCTTTGTTTGCGTTCAAAATTAGTTGCCGGGTTAAATCTTGATTTTCCAACAACCTCAAGGCTTCGTTTGCCAATGCTTTGTAATCTTTTTGTTCGACCAAAACGCCGGTTTTTCCGTTTTCAACGATATACGGAATTCCGCCGGTCGCGTAAGAAACAATCGGCAAGCCGCACGCAAATGCTTCAATAAACGAAAGCGGCATATTATCAACGATTGAAGCGTTCAAATAAATATCGGCTCGATTATAAATTTCGGGCATTTTATCGTTGTCAATTTTGCCGATAAAATCAACGTTTGTAAGGCTTAAGTCTTTTGCAAGTTGTTTCAGTTTCGATTCTTCGCTGCCGAAACCGGCAATAATCAAACTTGATTCGGGCAGAGATTTTTGAATAATTTGGAATGCCCTAAGAATATCCGAAACGTTATAATGAACCTCAAAATTTCGGTTTGAAAGAAAAACGGGGCAAACAGGTTTTCGCTCTCGAAAAACAAATTGTTTGCTTTCCACAAAGTTAAAAATCGCCGTTGCTTTCACGCCGAATTTTGCAAAAACATCAACCAAAAATTGCGACGGAACAATGATTTCATTAAACATTTTCATCGTCGGCAAAGCCGTAAATTTCCAACGTTTGAGGTGTTCTTCAAGTTCTCCGCTGTGATAATGCAAGATTGTTTTTTTGCCGTAAACCTTTGCAAACAAAAGCGGCGGAAGCGTGGCAATAATGTAACCGCTGGTTGCCGACGAAAATATATGGACAATATCAGCCTTGCGAGTATGTGCCGAAAGCAGACGGAAAAATTTGCATGAAGCGAAAATTGTGCGTAAAAATTTAATGTTTTGAAACGGAGTTTCGGGGTTGTTCGGAATGAAAAACAATTCGATATTTTCGGTGTCGGCAAATGCTTCGAGCAAACGATTTGCTTGAATAGATTGCCCGCCGATTTGCCGCATCGAAGGCGCAACCAACGCGACTTTTGTTTTTTGATTGGAAAACATTGAACAAAGAGTAAAAAATAAACCGATTAGAAACGAATTGTTTCAAAAAACTGAAAACTTTCGCGTAATTTTACTTCTACGCGCATCGGCAAAAGTGTTTCGGTTAGTTTTCCGAATAAACTTAATTAAACCGACAGTGTGAAGAGTTGAGGGTAATTCTTCACCTTTTACTTGTCGCTTACGACTGTTCCGAACCTTTCAAAATTCTGATGCTTGAACGGCTTTTCGGAATCGAAACGCTGAAAATACTTTGGTCGGTTCTGACATTTAATTTGTTGCCTAATCTGCGGGCAGTCGCAAATTTTAAGCGTTGCGGATAATTGACGACTTCGCGTCCGCCAAGCCTGAAATTCGTGCCGTTTATCAGCACAAATTCTTCGGGCAAAGTATCGCCGTGGTTCATTCTCGCCCACAGAAAACGAAAATCCGTGTCGAATAATTCAGTCCGAACTAAACTTCCGGCGGTGTCCGCAAAAACAAATAAGTCGTTATATCCATTATAGTTAATCACAAAAGCACGTCCGCCGACAACTTCGGTTTCAAAAACTTCGGGTTGTTTGCCTTGCAAATTATTCGGCAACATAAACGTAAAAAATTCTTGCGAACCGATGCCTTCGGACACAAATCGCAAAAACGGAGCATTGACTTTCATTCCGTAACACGGCGAAACCCAACTTTCTTTTTTCTGCCATTGTCCGTTGTCGCCAAACGTGAAAAGTCGCAAACCCGCGCCTTTTTCGGGCGATTCGTCAACGCACCAAGTTCCGTTTTCGACTCCTTCGATGTTCGGATTTGTGTCTGCGTCAAAGTGGAAATTCATTTGGTAATTGTGCGAACCGAAAGTCTCGACGTAATCTCGCTGAATCCAATAATCGTTTTTCAAAAACAAAATGCTTCGATGATGAGTCGCCGCCCCGGTTTCAAGTCGTTCGTAACCGTTTTGCGAACCGTCGAAATAATCGAATCTGTCTTCGGAAATCCAAGTTTTCGGCGTTGCCTCGGCGGTTGAATGCCAACTGAATTTTCCGTTCGGTTCCGATGATGAAAGATTATCGATCGAAAGCGTATTGTGCGCAACCGTCGAACGAAAAAAATCGCGACACTCTTTCGATTCGTGATAACTGTAAGTTCCCGGATCGACCAACAGCGTTCTGCCGCCGACCGCCACCTCAACCGCGAGTGCGTCAGCGTGCGAATGTCCGCAATTCATCGCACCGTGCATTCCGCAATCCAACAAAAGATAATTGTCCGTGTCTGTCCAACCGTCCCGCATTACAAAATATCCGCCGATCGTAAAAACCCGCGAATTTTCCTTCGGCAAATGCGCCGATAAACTTTCAAACCGATGTAATCCGTCCGTGCCTGACAACCACAACGATTCCGCCGAAAATTCACGAGCAACGAATTTATAATCACCGCGATTAAATAAAACCGAAGCGGTCGCCAAACTTGCCCGAAAATCATTCGGCTGACGATTCGAGTGCGGCAACATTCGTCCGCCGTCGTCATCGCCGATAATCGGAGTCGTGCCGTCGGGTCGGCTCATATACATCAGATAATCAAATAAAAGTTGAGTTTTATCTAATAGTTTGTCGTGCAAAAGTGGTGTCGATTCATCGCCGTTTAATGTTTTCAAGACGATAAAATGCGTGTAAAAATCTGCGGTGTAACGCGCGTACCAAGTCGATTGCTCAAAATAAACGCCGTCCGACAAAATTTGCCGATCTAGTTCGCCGAGCAAAATTTCACTTCCCAAAGTTCGCCAATGTTTTGCCCGTTGCAAAAAAGGGAGTTGCGTGCCGAGATAATAAAGACCGAGTCCTTCGCCCGTTAAATGTGTGTTCGGGCTGTAATAAGTCGAAAGATATTTTTCGAGATGTTTGCCGTGAAGATATAAAAATTTGATTATTTCCTGCACGAATTCCGGCGTTAAACCGGCTGAATCGCGGAAAAAATTCAACGCCCACAACCACGAAATCGCCCGCAACGAAACTTCTAAACTGCTCAACCAATTTACACCGATACCGGGCTGGTTTTGTTCCATCCAACTTGCCGCGTGGCGAAAAAATGTCGCCGCGTAACGTTCGTCGTTGGTTAACCAAAATGCTTCGCCGAGCGTAAAAAAGTGTTGATGGCGATTTAGTTCCCAGATTATTTTCTTGTCGCCGGTTTCCTCGCTGTCCAATTCATCGAACTGTTTCCAATGTTTTAACGGTGAATTTTTGCCCGAAACAGGCTCGTAATGCCAATCGACCGCTGCCCCGAAATCAAGATTTTCGTAACCCAAAAGGTCAAATTTTCCTTCAATAATTCGACCCGCTTTTTCGATAATAGAATTGTCCGCAATCTCTCTGAAAGCGCTCAAAGTTTTTTTCTTATTCGCAAAAGACGGAAAAAACGAGGTTTGGGCAGTTTTATAAAACTCTTTCGACAAATCTTCGGCAGTCGGTTTTTTTGCGCCGAACAACGACTTATCGAGCAATGCCCGCAAATCATTATCGCTCAACACCTTTTCGCCCAAACCCATTTGTTCGGTATAACCCGCCAAAACTTGTTCGCCGCGGGTGCGAAGTTCGCTCCAACTGCGTCCTTTTAATTTCCGTAATTTATCCAGTGGATTTGACATCGCTATCATTGAATGATGAACCTGCTTTTTTATAAAATAAAGGCGCAAAGTAAGTTTTCCCTTACGTTTGCCTTTTATCTTTTTACTCTTTACTTTGCAAAGATTCGTCCATAATCGCTTTCAAACTGTAATTTCGATATTCGTCGGGCGAACCGGTTTTGCCGTCGGTTGCCGCTGAAACCATATTAAATGCTTCGCGGGCTGTTGCAAAGTAAATGTCGAATTCGCCCGTTTTTTCACTATTTTCAATAATTTCGCTAAAAAATCTTCGCGCCTCTTCGCCGATGCACGCGCTTTGGTCGTGCGTAAAAAAACCGTGGCAATATAATTTGACGAAAATCCAATCGTCTTTTCCTTCAACCGTAACGTTTGCGTTTGTCCACCGATTAAACCGTTCCATATCGCGTCGTTGATTGTAAACCAACGCTCCGTCGTCGATTTTCGGCACCGGAATTCCTTTGATTTTTCGCCGCCAGTTAAAAATTAACGGACCTTGAAAAATAATCGGCAAAGTATTGATTTTGGCGCCGACGCGAATCGCTTTTCCGACGCGATGCGGAACCGCCCGATTCAACGGCAAACCGCATTCGTAAATTTGATTGATAATCGGAACCTGCGTTTCATCGGGTGCGGTCGGATAAGTAAAATCCGCGTAACAACCTGTTTCTGCAAGTATTTGCATCTCGTCGTCAACCCCGCAATACTTTCCGCCGCAAGAATTGGCGAGCGCCAAATTGCCGTGAACAAACGCCCAACGCGGCATTTTATCGCCGACAAACCGCGACAAAAGTTTGTGTTCTTCGGCAAATATATCACGATATTCGATAAAAATCTTTCGCAAATTTTCGCTCGTGTCCGGTTTTTCTACGCCGTGATGCAGGTGAATTTCCGTCTCGCCCAAACCTTCGGCTTGCATTTCGGCAAGTTTTTCCAGCAACGAACGATGATATTGCTCGATCGGATAAAAATTTGTGTGCCGAAATTTTGTGCCGCCGGCATCACGGACAGCTTCGCCCGTTTTTCTCGCAATTTTGATATATTCGTCCAGCCGCCGGTTTTGATCGTCGAGATTCAAATTGCCGTGTTCGCTCCAACTCGGCTCGAAATGATTGGCGATGGTGAAAATAATGTGCTTTTTTACGTTTGAATTTGAGCCGAAAAAATTTCCCGTCCGCACAAACGGATAACGCGCGAGCCACGGTAAGTTCGATTTTAACTTGGTTAAAAAAGCTGTATTTATATTCATTACGATGAAAATCTCCCGATGATAGATTTTAGTTTTTGACGTTTTTCGACCGAAACCGATTGATAGGTTTTTAACGCAAAGTTTTTTAAGGCTTCAAGTTTTTCGTGCTTTTTAAATAAAGACAAATCGATTTGATACCGATAAGTTGACAATGTTTCACCGCCGAAACGCTGTAAAAACGGATGCGACGCTCCCATACTGTAATGCGTAAACCCTTGCTCGCAAGCCATTTCAATCGACTTCCAAACCAATAATTCGTTTGGCGAAAAATGCAGATAATCCGGGTTCGAATTGTTTTCGGAATACTCGATGACCGCGTTTTTTTGAAACCTGAAATAACTTCCGGCGACAACTTTTCCTTGATGTTTGGCAATCAAAATTCGACCGGTTTCCTTTTGCGTTGAAATCGTTTGCATCACTTTCAATGTATGCGGTTGAATTTTTTTATTTTTGCACCACGCAACGTGAATTGCATAAAATTCTTCTAATTCGGATTGGTTTTCAAGTTCGGATATTTCCAGATTATTTTCGCGGATGATTTTTCTCAAAGTCGATCTTCGTGATTGCGAAAATCCTTTGAAAACCGCATCGGCACCGATTCTTAAATCGATGACAACTACGCGAGCATTGCCTTCGGACGTTTGATTTGCATAACCCAAATTGCCGAAACCCGAAATATTTTGCCACGAATTAAGCGTTATCAGCGATGCTTTATTTCCTGCGTTTTCAATCAAACCCGCGTGTAATTCTTTGGCAATTTCAGAGGTTTTTTCTGTTTCAATCATCGCCATTTGCGGTCGCACTTGTAATCCGCAGGTCAATTTTCCGCTTTGAAAAAGCCCCGTTGCTACGCCGACAACTTTGTTTTCGTCGAATACTAAAACTGCAAACGGCTTCTTACCTTCCCAAAACGGCACAGTAAAATAGGCAGGACTGATGTAATGACAAGGAAATTCTATCTTTGTCAAAAATTCATTCCATTCCGTTTCAACTTCGCGGGTTGGATAGTCGTGTAAAATTAACCGATTCATATTCGAATAAAAAAGCGAAGAATCATTTCGTTTTTTTAATTAAAAACGAAGGAGTTTGTGCATTTGTGTCGGGCATTTCGCCGATAATTTTCAGATTTAAGTTGCCTAAATACTTTTCCAGCAATTTCTTTGAAACAAAAGTTTCGCCGCCGGCGGTTAATCTGCCGGACGCTTGTTTTCCGCTGAAATAAAACCAAGTTCCGCTCAATAAAACTCTGATCGGATGGATGGCGTTTTTTATTTGGTTGCGTTTAAAGCCTTCGCTCATTTTCCACCAATAATAATTCGGGGCTTGCACTTTCAAAAAAAATCGTCCGTTTTTTGCCAAAACTCGCGACATTTCGTTCAAGGCGGATTTTATATCCATAAACATCAATGCTCCGCGACAAATTAAAACATCAAAACTTTCATCGGCAAACGGCAATTTATTGCCCGAAGCATTCAAAAAACCGACTCTGTTTGCCAAACCTTTTTCGCCGTATTTTTGCCGCCCGACTTGCCCGACAAACGGCGTAACATCAACTCCGACACCAAATGCGCCGCTTTCGACAAACGGCAACATTTCTTGTCCCGCACCGCACCCGATGTCCAAAACACGCCGAACTTCGGTGGATGAAGTTGCGTCCAACATCGGCTGACAACGAGTTCGATCTTGCTCGAAATATTCCCATTCAAGACTTACATATTCGTTATAACTGTTGAAATCTGTTCCCAGTTTTATTTTTTCCATAGCCTGATTAAATGCGGAAATAAGTGTATTTTCTTCGCCCTTACTTCGTGCGGGCTTCTGCGTTAAGCCTGAATTTCTAATCGACAAATTTACGATGCCACAATTCCAGCATCCATAAAATCCACAAATGATGCGAATTATCGCGGCGACCCGAACTGTGTTCGTCAAGCAAAGTTTGGATATATTTTGCATCAAAATAACCGCGTTGCAAAGTTTTCGGCTCGCTCAAAGTTCCGTGAATTCGGTCTCTCAGTTTCGTGTTTATCCATTCGCCGATCGGCACGCCGAAACCTTGTTTTTCACGGTAAAGAATCTCTTTCGGCACAATTCCTTCGAGTGATTTCTTGAAAATATGTTTTGTTTCCAAACCGTTAAGTTTATATTTTGTCGGTATTTGCGTTACAAATTCGATTAGCTTGTGGTCAAGCAACGGCGTTCTTGCTTCGAGCGAAGTTGCCATCGACATTCGATCGACTTTGACCAAAATATCGCTCGGCAGATAAGTTTTGCTGTCAAGATAAAGCAACTTATCGGTTTCATTATCGGTCGAAACACTGTTTGCAAATGCTTGAAAAAGACTTTCGCCGGCACCGAAACTTCCGTTCAATTTTGCCGAAAAATCTTTTGAATACAACGCTTTTCGGCGCGGTTGATTAAAGTGCGAAACGCTGTCGATGTATCGGTCAACCGAATCGAGCGAAACGTTGTGAATATAATTTTTCCCCGGCGCGCCGTGCGGAAGTTTGGCGGCGATATTCTGCAAAACTCCTGTTCGCAAAGATTTAGGCAGTTTAGCCAAACCGCTGCGTTTTTTGTCGGTAACATAGCGCGTGTAACCCGCAAAAAGCTCGTCGCCGCCGTCGCCCGAAAGCACAACCGTCACAAAATCCCTCGCCATTTTTGAAACCATGTATGTCGGCAACGCGGAACTGTCGGCGAAAGGCTCGTCGAAATGCCAAACTAAATCGTCGATAATATCAACCAAATCGGGTGTTACGACAAATTCGTGATGCTCCGTGTTGAAATGTTTAGCCGCCATTCGCGCGTATTTCAATTCACTGAAACTGTCTTCGTTAAAACCGATCGAGAAAGTTTTGACCGGAATTTCCGACAATTTCGCCATTGTCCCGACGATTGCCGAAGAATCTACGCCGCCGCTCAAAAATGCTCCGAGCGGAACTTCCGAAATCATCCGAACTTTTACCGATTCAACTATAAGTTCTTGCAAACGCTCGATATATTCGCCTTCGGTTTTTAATTCAACGGGCTGAATATAATTAAAATCCCAATATTTTTTAGTCTCGATTTTACCGTTCTTGAACGTCAGCGTGTGTGCGGGAAGAAGTTTTTGCACGTTTTTAAAGATGCAAAATTCTTCGGGAACATAGCCGAAAGTTAAATATGAATCGAGTGCGGAAAAATCGATTTCGCGCGCGATATTTTTGTTGAGCAGTAAACTTTTAAGTTCCGAACCGAACACAAATTCGCCGTTTTCCGTCAAACTGTAAAAAAGTGGTTTTTTGCCGACGCGATCGCGGGCAATAAACAGACTTTCGTCCCGTTTATTCCAAATCGCAAACGCAAACATTCCGCGCAGATAATCGACGCAATTTTCGCCGAATTCTTCAAAAGCGTGCAGAATTGTTTCCGTATCGGAATTGGTTCTGAAAATATGTCCGCGATTTTCAAGGTCTTTTTTTAACTCTAAATAATTGTAAATTTCACCGTTAAAGACGATAAACATTGAATTATCTTCGTTAAAAATCGGCTGCTGTCCGCCGGCTAAATCGATAATCGAAAGCCGCCGCATACCGAGAGCGGCGCGTCCGTCAACATTTACGCCTTGCTCGTCGGGTCCGCGATGCGTAATGATTTTGCACATTTTGTCGAGCAAAAGTTCTCGCTCAACAGTCGGCGAATCTTGGTTTTTAGTAATAAATCCGGCTATTCCACACATAAATTTTTAGTCGAGAGTTAAGAGTTGAGACTCGGAATTCGGGCGAAAGTATCGGGTAATTATCGATACTTTTGTTTTTATAATTTGTTTTTCTTCGTCTGAAATCACACCCGAATAGATTGAGCAAATCAGATAAACTGTGCCGAAAACAATCGCAGAAATTCCCAGCACTAAACTTCCGGCAAACAAATGCGACAAAGTTTGATTAAAAACTTGCGCTAACTGTTCGTAAAAAATCGGCAAAAGTCCCTGCGTCTGACGATAAACAAAAAAGGTAACGGCACCCGAAAGAGCGGCGGAAATTGCGGTTTTACCGACATTTTTCAACAACACAATATCGCTGAATTGCGTCCCGATTTTTTTTAACACAACGCTTGAAACTATCACAAGTTCAAGTAACGTAACAGTTACAACAGTTGCAATCATTCCAATCATGGTAAAATTGTGAATCGCAAACCACAAAGCCGACACAATACCCGCAAAAACAACGACGCGGAAAACGAACAAAAATCTGCCGATTTCCTTAAAAGCTCGCGCAATCGGATCCGTTACCCAAATATAAAACGGCAAAAGTGTCAGATTAACGAGAAAAATCGGAACGCTTGCCGAAAATTTTTCGGTGAATAAAGTCGTGATAAAAGTTTGCGCCGTAATTATCAAAAACACATAAATCGGGAAATAAAAGAATGCGAGTTTTTGCATTACGCGGGCGGTTAATTCGATCATCTCGCGTTTATTGTTTTGTAATTGCAATTCGCTCATTCGCGGAATCAAAACCGCCGTTGCCGATTCGGCAATGATTGAAATCAGCGGCAGTTGAAAACATCCGACGGCGTAAATTGCATATTCCGAAGGCGAAAAGCGAGAGCCGATAAAATAATTGTGAATATCGAGTTGAAGCGTCCAAATTAAGCCCGAAACACCAAACGGCAACGCATAAATCGCGTGTTGGCGAAAAAATTTCGCGTCAAACGCTTTCCAAAATCTCGGAAAACGTGATTTCAAATAGAAAAATAAAACAATCGTTTGAACTATTCCTTGAATCAAAGCCGCATAAATCAACGCTTTTACGTCGGCGAAAAAAATCACGGCGGTAACCATCAGCAAGGCTTTAGTGAATTGTGAAAAAACGATGAAAACCGTGGCAATCTTAGTTTCTTGGTTAGCAAGCGCGACCGTGTCTAAAAAAGACGAAAAAATCCAAAACCAAACGACAATTCCAAGTGTCGGCAAAAGCCTTGTTATTTCGGGGCTTTGAAAGATATTCCCGATCAACTGCGGATAAAAACAAAATATCAGAAACGCAATTCCGCCCATTGCAAAATTGAAAATCAAGATATTGAAAACGGCAAAAGGTTTTTGCTCGGTTTCGCGCGAGAGAAAATAATACGCGCTCATTGAAAAACCAAGCGGCAAAATTGCGACCAAATTCACCAGAATCTTGAAAATTTGTTGGTAAATTCCAAACTGCTCTTGTGTTAAAAATCGAACGACTAAAAGCGGCAAAGCGAACGAAAAAGCAAAACCGATAATTTTCGCCAGGAAAAGCCACGCGCTTTGAGATTTTAACGAACCGGTTTTTTTTTGTATTTCATCCATTTTGAAAAAATATTGAGTTAATTTAAGCTGATTGACCGAATGTATTACTCTCTTTTGATTCACGAATCGGCTCCCAACGCGCATACGTTTCGCCGTTCATAAATCTGGTAAAAGCTATGACCGAAGCCAAATTTGCCAGCACAAAATACAGCGGAATTGCCAACACGCCAAGTTTTTTGCCGAACTTTTCGGCGAATCCGGCGACCGCAGCCATCGCGTAGAATAAAATTTGAAGTATTAAAATCGCGCTGAAAAACCAAGAAGCCGGCGACAGAAAAGCAGTTGAGATAAACGTGAAAAGTAAAAAAAGCGGTACCGCGTAACGAAAAACTTTGTGCGAAATAAGTTGAATTGCGTAAAAACCCGCCCGCATCGGATTCAACATTCGTCTGTTTCGCCAAAGATCGGTAAATGTTTGGCTGATAACGCGAACACGCATCGAAAATTCTTTGTCGGCTTGGCGATTTGTCTCTTCTTCGCAAATTGCATTCGGTTCGTAAATCGTCCGCAAACCTTGTTCGTAAATCAGCGCGGCAATCAGAAAGTCGCTGCAAGCCTCGGCATACATCGGCACATACGCCGATTTGCGGACGGCATATAAACAGCCCGAAGCTCCGATCAGCGAACAGAAACGGCTTTCACTTTCCTTTAAAAAAGTTTCGTAATTCCAATAACCTTTCGCGCCTTTTCCGACCGCAGATTTTGTCTTATCCACATAAATCAATTTTCCCGCCACGCAACCGACGGTTTCATCGGCAAAATTCGGCAACATTTCACGCAAAACATTTGTTTGATAATCGGTGGTTGCGTCTGAAAATATAATAATCTCGCCGTTCGATTGTTCGACCGCGTTATTTTGCGTAATCGTTTTGCCGACTCGTCCTTCTTGTCTGAATAAACGAACGCCTCGGGCGGAAAATTGTCGAACAAGATTATCTGTGTTGTCGGTTGAACCGTCGGACGCGACTAAAATTTCGAGCTTATCTTTCGGATAATCAAGCCGTAAAGTGTTTTCCAATTTACCTTTAATGTCGCGTTCTTCGTTATAAGCCGTAATTAAAATTGTAACTTTCGGTTCCATATTTCCGCGTTTTATAATTATCGGGCGAATCCGGCTGAGTAAATAGACAAATAGCGGATAGCCGACGTAGGTGTAGCAAAGCAAACACGCGCTTGTCCAAAAAACTGCCAGGCAAATTGTCGAGAAAATACTCAATGTATAAATTTCTCCTTTTCTTTTCGCATCGAATAAATTCTCCGCAACGCGACCGAATACGCAATCGGATAATAAACAAACCAATTATAAGCAAAGGAGCCAAAGAAACTGGAAACCATAAATGCGATAATACTGACTTGCAACCCGATTGAAAGATAATAAATCCACGAAAAATCTTGGTCGCGATACATCTCGCGTTCGATTGCTCCCAACCGCCGAATCGGGCTTGTCAGCAACAGTAAATAAACAACCAACGCCAAAATTCCGAGTTCCGAAGAAACTTGTGTATAAGCATTGTGCGTCTCGTGTCCCGTGTCGTTCATAATTTTGAACAGACCCATTCCGACACCTTGCGGATTTCGCAAACTTACCCAAACCGAACGAATCAAAAGCTCTTTGCGTTGGTCAGCCGAACCAACCGGATCAAGTCCCGGAATCAAGATCGAAAGCACCCGCAAACCGTATCCGCCCGGAGCAACCACCAAGAAAATTGCGCTTCCGACGGCACTCACGGACATTACCAAAATTTTTCGATCGCGACCGATTTTCCACGCTAAAACAAACGAACAAATAATTAAACCGATAAATGCGCCGCGTGAAAAAGTAACCATTATTCCGGCAATAAACAATAACGTAACTGCCGCATAAACTAACTTCATCACCTTTGTTTTCGCCGAAAGCGCCAAAACGACCGCAACCGGCGTGAACATTACAAAGTGTGTCGCAAGCTCATTCGGGTTGCCGAACATTCCGCCCATATCAACCGAAACCCGATAACCTTCTGTTTTGAAAACACCTCGTTGATATAAATCAAAAGCGTTGTAGCTGAGATATGCTCCGATTCCCAACGACAGCCAAATCATTGCCCGCAAACGAAATTCCGTTCGCAAAACATTGACCATAACAATAAACATCAGCACAACTTTGATAAAAACATCGTTGAAAACCGCCCACGAATCCGCTGTGCTGCGACCAATAAAAATCGAGACAAAGGCAAACGCGGCAAACAACAGCAAATAGATAATTTCGGGCGGACGCGCGGTGATATTTCCTTCGGCGATAAATTGCGTCGGAATAAAAATTACAATCGTGCCAAGCGCAAAATAAAGCGCGAGCGTTTTGAGAGATTCAATTCCCAAAAGTTCATACGGACGAAAATAGAGCCAAAACGTGAACAAAAAAAGTCCGGTAAAACTAAGTGTATGACCGTTTTTGACAAGCCAGCCGTCTTTGCTCAAAAGTTTTTCGTCTTTGGCAATTTCCTTGTTTACTTTGGCTTGCTTTACTTGATCTGCGTAATTTAGCGGGCTTTTTTCCTTTTCCGGCTTTTGGTTTCCGGCAGTCGGAACTTTCGCCGTTTCAGTCCGGCTTTTGTCTGCTTCGGCTGAAATCCGCTTTTTCGGTTCAAAGAATTCGTTTAATTTTTCCGTGCTTTTATGCTCGTCGCTAAACCCTTGCAAAGACATTGTTTGCGGTGTTTCGACAATAGTTTTTCGCGGAGCTGTGAGATTTGAAAATGAAGCCGGATTATCGGAATCGCGTTTTTTAGTCGGCGAAAATCCTTGATAATCACGAATTGTAGTTTCCTTTGAAGACATTATATTTCATCGCTTTTGGGGTAAAAGTAATCTTATCTGATGTTAGTTTAACATTTTGAGTTGCAATTAAACAGACACATTTTCTTCTTCGGTTACGTCAACTATTTTTTTCACTTGTGCTTTTAATGCTTGTTCAAACTGTCTGGCTTCACCTACGCCGCTGAATGCAAGTTGTTGCAATTCTGATTCGATGCGTTTGCGGTAATCGGAAACCAAAGAATCGGAAACGCCTAATCTAGCCGCGACTTCAAGTTGCGTGCCGCCGTCGGTACTCAGGTAACAATGCCACAAAACGCACACCATTCGGTTATATTGTTTTACTTTGCCGCGAACGGATTTATGCAAACTCGTCAAAAATCTTTCGACAAAACCGATTGCCAGCGTTTCGCCTTCGCGTCTGAGCAAATCTTGTTCCGGATTTTCTTTCAAATCTGCCGGATCGTATTCATATTTGTCGTCTTCGCCGTCTTCCGATCCGCCGCTGCTGATCGGCACCAGATAAATATCCATGACAGGCAACCGCGACATTACCAACCCGCGCAATGTTCGCACGTCAACCGGCGAATCAATCGCTTTCAAAACTCTGATAATCAAGGCTTCCATATCAGGATTGCTGATAACAATTTGAGAATCACCCGTGCAACCGACCATTCGCGTGTCGCGTTTGTGAAATGAAACGGTTTTTACGCGCTGTTCCATTTCTTGCTGATTTCGTCTGGATTTTTTAACCGTCCATTCGGCTAAACCGTAGATTCTGTCAACCAACCGGCGATGATTTTCGCTGTTTGCGGAAATATCGAACCGTTTGAAGGTTACACTTGTTTGAATTAATGTCGAGATTCGGCGGGCAAGACGATAAGATTCGGGATAGCGTTTACGCAGTTCTGCCGTCAACAGGTTTGTAAGTTCGATTTGGCTGATTTCCGCCTCGATTTCTTGATTCGTCATTTCCGTATCAAGATAATGTTGAAAACGTTCTTTGCTGAGCAATGCGACAAAAAGCTCTTGGGTTAAATCTGTATAAGCATTATATTTTCCTTCTTCGACCAATAACCCGGCAGTTTTCGAGGCTCTCACCAACGGGTGATGAGAAACGATTCGATGTAATTCTGCCCAAATTTGATTAACGTCAGATATTTTCAGGCTTTCAATCCATTTGCCCACTTTTATCTGACGACCGCTTGCCGTTCTTACGACTGAGTTTTCCTGCTCTTTTATTGCACTCATATTTGCCTTTTCCGAAATGTTTCCGAAGTAGATATTGCTCCCGCTTTTTATAATGTGAGACACCATTTTTTTGCCCGAATGTCTTTCCCGAGAGACACTTTCACGCAAAAACAGATAATGTTCTCTGTTCAGAGAAAACTGAATAACAAAATTCTGAAGATGGTTTTTTACCGTTCGTGATACGACAGTTTTTAGGATGGTTCATTGGTGAACTGGTTCATTTACCAACGACACTTTTTATACTAACAAGTATTTTCAATTTGAGCAACACTTTTTTGTATCTTTTTACATTGTTTATTTATTTAACGATTCAGTTTTTATCGAATTTAGTGTTTTGCCGCGTTTTTTCTTATATTTTATGGAACTATGGCAACATTACAGATTTACTTTTAATGAAGGAATAAAAAACTTCTTCTCGGTGAAATACGAGAAACTTTCGAGCGAGTATAAAGCTATGCTTTTGTTAAAAATGATTACTTTTTGCAAAAATGTTGCGTGTCCGTCGTCCGAAACTTTGCTGGAATTTATTACCGGCGAGCTTTTGGAGAAAGATGCCGGAAACATTAGGAAACATCTGACTGCGTGCGAATTCTGTTCGTCTGAAATAGAGCTTTACGAACACTGTCCGCAACATGATGAAATTGTCGCGGATGCCGAAATTCCGCTTCCGCTGTATCAATTAGCTGAAGCGTTGCTCGGCAATAAACACACGGATTTTCGCTTGCTCAACAAACTTTTGAGCGAAAACGAAAGTCTTTCGCTCAACCAAGCGTAATTTTTCGACTCCCGCAAAACCTTATATTCAACCTCTCGTTATTTACCCGTTTCAAAAAATAGTTTAATCTTTTCTCGGCTCGAAATTTAATTTTCAATGAATAAAATTGCCGTCATCGGCTCCGGTTTTCTCGGCTTAACGCTGGCATTACGGCTTGCCGAAAGCGGAAACCAAGTAACCGTTTTTGAATCCGCAAGCGAAATCGGCGGACTGGCAAGCGTGTGGCAAATCGGCGATTTAACGTGGGACAAACATTATCACGTGACGCTTTTATCCGATTCGTTTACGCGAAAAATTGTCGGCGAATTAGGGTTGGAAAACGAATTTAATTGGGTTGAAACAAAAACCGGATTTTATACTGACGGAAAACTTGTTTCAATGTCGAACAGTTTAGAGTTTTTGAAATTCCCGCCGTTAAATTTAATCGGCAAATTCAGATTAGGCGGCACGATTTTTTATGCTTCACGCGTAAAGGATTGGAAAGCGTTAGAAAAAATAAGCGTTGAAGATTGGCTGACGAAACTTTCCGGCAAAAAAACTTTCGACAAAATGTGGCTGCCGCTGCTCAAAGCCAAACTCGGCGATGCTTACAAAGAAACAAATGCCGCATTTATTTGGGCGACAATCCAACGAATGTACGCCGCCCGAAATTCGGGTCTAAAAAAAGAAATGTTCGGCTATGTTCGCGGCGGTTACGCAACGGTTTTGAAAAAATTTGCCGAAGTCTTAGAGCAAAAAGGCGTAGAAATTCGTTTAAGTTCGCAAGTTTCAAAAATTTTCACGACAGAGACACAGAGGCACGGAGAAGGAAAAATCACAATAGAAACGGAAAGTAAGGACAAAGGACAAAAGACTAAAGACTTTTATGATGAAGTAATCGTAACTTGTCCGTCAAATATCGCTGCCAAAATTTGTCCGCAATTAACTGAAACTGAACGACTTAAACTTTCTAACATCAAATATCAAGGCATCGTTTGTGCGTCCGTGTTGATGAAAAATTCGCTTTCGCCGTATTATGTAACCAATATCACGGACGAAGTTCCTTTTACGGCGGTGATTGAAATGTCGGCGTTGGTTGATAAAAAAGAATTTGGCGGAAATGCGTTGGTTTATCTGCCGAAATATGTTTCATCTGACGATGAATTATTTGAAAAATCGGACGCTGAAATTGAAAAGTTGTTTCTTTCAACGCTCAAAAAAATGTATCCGCATTTTGATAGAAAAGATGTTTTATCTTTCAAAATTTCACGCGTACGACAAGTTTTTCCGATTCCAACTTTGAATTATTCTGCAAATCTGCCAAGCGTAAACACTTCAATTAACGGCGTTTATATTATAAATTCCGCACAAATCACGAACGGCACTTTGAATGTAAACGAAACGATCCAATTAGCCGAAAGGTTTTTTGAAGAGAATTCAGCCGCAGATTTTGCAGATAAACGTGGATTAAATCAATAAAATTCTTATCCGCGTTATCTGCGTTTATCTGCGGCAAAAAATTGTATGAATATTGCAAGTCTTAGCTTAGACCTCGACAACAAATGGAGTTACATGAAAACGCACGGCGATGCGGGTTGGGAAAGTTTCCCGTCGTATTTAGATACCGTTGTGCCGCGTTCACTTGAATTTTTGCGTGAAAGAAACTTGGAAATTACATATTTTATCGTTGGGCAAGATGCCGCACTCGATAAAAATTTAGACGCATTATCGCAAATTTCAAACGCCGGACACGAGATTGCAAATCACAGTTTTAATCACGAACCGTGGCTGCATCTTTATTCAAAAGAACAGCTTACCGAAGAATTCGAGAAAACCGAAATGGCAATTTCACGTTTCACCGATCAAAAACTTATCGGCTTTCGCGGTCCCGGATATTCACTTTCGCCGACTGTTTTAGAAGTTTTGGCGGAACGCGGTTATGAATACGATTGTTCGACGTTGCCAACCTACATCGGACCGCTGGCACGAGCATATTATTTCCTAGCTTCGCCCGATATGTCTGCCGAGGAAAAAGCGAAACGCAAAAAATTATTCGGTAAATTTTCCGACGGTTTTCAGAGCCTGAAGCCTTTTCAATGGCAAATCGGCGAAAAATCTATGGTTGAAATTCCCGTAACAACACTTCCGATTTTCAAAACGCCGATTCACGCAAGTTATGTGATTTATCTTTCGATATTTTCAAAACTTGCCGCGAAAACTTACTGGAAAACTGCAGTTGAAATGTGCAAATTAACCGGCACGCAACTTTCGTTATTGCTTCATCCGCTTGATTTTATGTCGGGCGAAGACGCACCCGAACTCAAATTTTTCCCTGCAATGAATCTTCCAATTGAGAAAAAACTCGACTTTTTGAGCGAAATTTTGGAAACTTTCGGCAAATCGTTCTCTATTTCAAATATGCGACAACACGCAGAAAGTGTTGCGAAAACTAATTTACCTGTCTCGGTTCTAAAATAATTTCTTTAATTTCCAACAAAATTACATCAAAATAAGTTATGAAATGTCCACTTTGTAATTCCGATTCTACGCGAAATTTTGAGGTCAAAAATTATTGGATACGCGATTGTAACTCGTGTTCGCACCGTTTTACCGAACTTGCGGCTGACCAAAATCACGTTGAAAAAATCTATGATGATTCGTATTTTAACGGCGGCGGTGCAGGCTACACCGATTATTTACAGGAAGCCGAAATTTTGCGTCAACGCGGAAATTGGTACGGCAAACTACTGACCAAATACACCAAAAAAGGCAAAGTTTTGGACGTTGGTTCAGCCGCCGGATTTATCTTGAAAGGAATGGAAGAAACAGGTTGGAAAGGCGTTGGAATCGAGCCGAACGAATCGATGGCAGAATACGGACGCAAGAATTTGAATCTGGAAATTCATAAAACGAGCGTTGAAAAATACTCGACCGACGAGAAATTTGACCTTGTTACTATGATTCAAGTGATGGCACATTTGGTTGAACCGAAGGATGTTTTCTCAAATGTTGCCGGAACTTTAAAGGCAAACGGACACCTTTTAATTGAAACTTGGAACCGCAAAAGTTTGTCCGAGAAAATTTTCGGAACAAAATGGCACGAATATTCGCCGCCGAGCGTTTTGCAATTTTTCAGTGACGACGGAATTGAAAAACTTGCAAAGTCACAAGGTTTTGAACGAGTCGCAATCGGACGACCGTCGAAATGGATCAGCGGTTCACACGCTAAATCATTGATTGCATACAAGTTCGGCGATAAATCAATCGTTACGAAATTATCAAAACTCGTTCCCGACAAACTCAGTTTTCCGTATCCGGCGGAAGATTTATTTTGGGTTTTGTATAAGAAAACGTAAAATTACAAACTACAAATTAAAACGGCAAATTTTTACTTAAACGTGGAAAATAATGAGTTTTCAGCGTATATTTACAATGTGAAACAAGCCGTAAAGTTGCAAGCCTCCGCGAAAAAAAATTCGCTTGAATTAGTGAGTACTGATTGTTGCGTGTGCTGTTCCGACGATGCGAATGTTGTCGGAATCGGCGAAGATTTTGAGTATCGCACGAGCAACGATGTTTTTGCCGCGATGCAGTGCAAAACTTGCGGTTTGGTTTACCTCAATCCGCGTCCGAGTATTGCCGAATTCGAGCGAATTTATCCGCCGACATATCACGCGTTTGACTTTTCCGAAGAAGAATTCGGCTTTGTTCACAAAGTTCGCAGTCGTTTGGAAGCCAATCGTTTATTGGTTTTGTGCAAAAAATTAGGCGATGACGCGAAGATTTTGGACGTTGGTTGCGGTGACGGTTTTCATTTGCGTTTATTGCGGGATTTCGGCAACAAAAATTGGACACTCGAAGGTTTGGACGCAAGCGAAAAAGCGGTCGAAGCGGCGAATAAATCGGGAATAAAAGTTCATTTAGGAACGGCGGAAAACAACGATTTGCCCGAAAATACTTACGATTTGGCGTTTTTGATTCAAACAATCGAGCATATCGAAAAACCGAACGAAGTTTTACCCGCAATTTGCCGAGTTTTGAAGCCGAACGGCAAACTCGTTATCGTAACCGACAACACCGATTCGCTCGATTTCAAACTTTTCAAAAATGGATATTGGGGCGGCTATCATTTTCCGCGACATTGGAACTTGTTTAATCGCAATGCTTTAACAACGCTTGCCGAAAAATCAGGCTTCAAAATCGAGAAAATTGAAACTGTTGTCAGCCCTGTAAATTGGGTTTATTCGATTCATAACGCACTTGTTGACACGAACGCACCGCAGTTTTTAATCAATCAATTTACGCTGAAATCAACAATTTCGCTCGGCATTTTTACTGTTCTGGATATAATTTTGCAGAAACTCGGTCGCGGAGCATTACTTCGGGCGACGCTAAAAAAAGCATAATTTACAGGGATAAAGAGGATGAACAAGGGTTTTATCCCGTTTATCCTTTTCATCCCTGTAAACAAAAAATATGGAACAAAAACCAATCGCCATCATCGGTGCAGGAATCGCAGGTTTGACGGCGGCGAATTATTTGCATCAAAAAAATGTACCGTTTGTGCTTTACGAAGCAGGCAAAAAAATTGCGGGTTTGGCGAGCAGTTTCAAAGATGACGAAGGTTTTTCATACGATTTCGGAGCTCATTTTGTAACAAATCGTTTAGCGGCAATGCTCGGCGTTTCAGGCGATTGCAAACCTGTAAAACATTACAGCGAAACGGTTTTGCTCGGCGGGAAAACTTACGCATATCCGTTCGGGTTGATGAAAATTCCGCGAATGACGCTGAGCGGAATCAAAAGCCGGTTGAGCGGAAACGGCGAAGAGAAAACGGCTCAAAATTGGTTTCGCAGTCGTTACGGAAAGGCTTTAGCGGATGAAGTTGCGTTGCCGTTGATCGAAGCATGGTCAGGTGCAAAAGCGGAAAATTTATCGTCGTCGGTTGGCGAAAGTTTGCCCGGAAGCATCGCCAAAACTATCTATTTAAAGTTGGCGAGCAAGGTGTTGAAACGTGCGGTTTGCATCGGTTACAGCCGCGAATTGCCCGAAAGCCCGAATGTTTGGCACGTTTACCCGAACGAAGGCGTTCACACGCTTTGCGACAAATTAGCCGAAAATATTAAAGACAAAATAAAACTCAACTCGCCGATTGAAGAAATTTTGGTCGAAAACGATAAAGTTGTCGCCGTTCGTTCAAAAGGCGTAACTCAAGCCGTTTCAGCAGTTATCAGCACTGCACCGGCTCCGATTTTAGCCAAAATCACGAAAGGAACAAACAAGCTGGAAAAAATTAAACAGTTCAAATATCGTCCGATGACGTTTGTAAATATGCGTTTTGAAGGTCGCGGATTGCTGCCTGATGTTGTACTTTGGTTGCCCGAAGGCAAGTTTCCATTCTTCCGTTTGACCGAAGCAACGCTTTCGATGCCGTGGCTCGCCCCCGAAGGAAAAACGATGATTACGGTGGACATCGGTTGCGAAAAAGAAGACGAAATTTGGACGATGGACAACGAAAAGTTAGGCGAATTTTGTTTGGAACATTTGGCAAAAATTATCCCGAACGCAAAGGAAAAATATCTCGGTTGCCATACCTTGCGAACGCCGATTTCATATCCGGTTTTCTTGAAAGAATACGAATCCGAACGCCTTGAATTTGAAAAAGGAACGGGGATTGAAAATCTTCTCAGTGTCGGGCGAAACGGCGAATTCGCCCATATTTTTATGGAAGATGTGTATTGGCGGACTTTGCAAAAAACACGCGAATTGGTCAAACTTCTTTCATGATTCTACGCTTGATAAAAGATAATTTTCGGCTTCAATTTCTGCTTTTATTAACGGCAATTTTCGTATTTGTCGGCAAACCCGTACCGTATGGCAACGAACCTGTTTATTTGCTTCGCCTCGTCAAAATTTATCAACCGAATTTTCTGCCGAATGATTTTTCGTTTGCCGCAACCGGCAATGAACATTGGCTTTTTAATCACATCTTCGGACTCTTACCGTTAATTTTTTCAATCGAAACATTTGCCTGGTTCGGCAGAATTACTGTTTGGATTTTGTTGCTTTCAGCAGTTTTTCGGCTGGCAAAACATTGGGAAATTCCGAATTGGACAGTTTCACTTTCGATATTTGTTTGGCTTGCTCTCGGGCAAACAATCGTCAACGGCGAATGGATTTTCGGCGGTTTTGAAGCAAAAAATTTGGCGTATATTTGTCTGCTTTTTTCGTTAAATTTTTTCTTGAAAAAGCGTGAAATTGTTGCGTCAATCTTGCTCGGATTATCATTTAGTTTTCATCCCGCAGTCGGATTATGGGCGATTTCAGCGGTTGGAATTGCGTTGATTTTTGAGCGGTACAACTTAAAAACAATCTTGCAAGTTATTGTAATTACAGGATTTTTTGCGTTGATTGGTGCGGTAAATTTATTTGGTGAAACAAACGCAAATGTCGATGATTGGAAGTTTTTTGTAACCGAAAGAGCGCCCGAACATCTTGACCCGTTTTACTGGTTAGTCAAAGGTTTCGGCGTGGTTGCCTTGATGTTTGTGTTTTGCCGAACGGCGAATTGGAACTCGTTTTTGAAGAATTTTCTCGGCGGACTCGGTGTTTTTTTTGTCGTTGGTTTAGTGCTTCGATTTTTTGAACAATGGCAGCTTTTATGTTTGATGCCGATGCGAATTTTTCCTGTTTTTCTGCCGCTGTTTTTCTTTTTTACACTCGTCAAATGTTTCCGAGAAAAGAGTTTTTCGGCTTTGTCGGCAGTTGTTGCAATACTCGTTTTTATCAATATTTTGTGGTGGCAAAAGTCGGAATTGCTGCCGATTGTACAGGTCAAAGAAACTTTGCAAATGTGGACGGCAAAGATTGACGATGAAACAAAAGCGTATTTATGGCTTAGGGAAAATACGCCGCTTGACGCGGTTTGCCTGACACCGCCGAATAATCGAACCGTATGGTTTTATTCGCGCCGTTCGCAATTCGTCGGTTTTTCTTATCCGCCGTTTGAAAAAATGACGGAATGGCGTGAACGGTTGGCGAAAATCGTCGGCAATAAATCCGAAAGCGATGCCATGACAGCGGCTTACAATAATTTATCGGAAGCCGAAATCCGAAAACTTGCCGATGAACATCGGATAGATTATTTTGTCGGCGAATCAAATTACGGCTTTCGCAAAGTGTTTGAAAGCGGAAATTGGAAAGTTTATCGATTACGCTGACATTTGACCGCTTTTCGAGACGAAAAATATACGCAGCATTCGCCCGAAAGTATTAGGTTTTTTGTTGTCGGTGTTGTTTTTTAAGATCGGTTCGTAAAAATTTTCGACAAAATCTATTGCGGCAACCCGCAAACCGATGTCGCGTTGCAGTTTTTCGCCAACGTACCACTTGTGATCGACAATTCTTTCCCAAACTTCTTTTGCTTCCGGTTTTGAAAAATATGTTCCCGTAAAAGCGGTCAGCATTTTTTGCTCGCGCGACGGCATATTTTCCAAAACCGTTGCTATCGAATAATCGTTTCTGTAAAAATTCATAAATATATCTCTCGTGAATAAAAATTTGACAAACAATTACAGTTCTTTTGCAAACACTTCAATCGATTGTCATAATAAATTATAATCAAAAATTGATTTACATTACCAATTCTTATTTTTTGTAAGAGTAATGAATAATAATAATACCTGTAAAGTATTGCGGGGAAAGAAGAAAATGGAATTATGGCAGTTACGAACGTTTCGCGTGATCGCTGAAACATTAAATTTCACACGAGCCGCAGAAAAGTTGAATTTGACTCAATCGGCGGTTAGTCATCAAATAAAAGCACTCGAATCAGAACTCGGCGAACCGCTTTTTATTCGGGCAAAAAGCGGGGTGATTTTAACGCAAGCCGGAAAAATTACGCTCGAATACGCCAATCGAATTTTAGCGGAAGCCGAAAATTTGCGTGAAAAAGTCAGCGGAAAAGAAAAATCTTTGGTCGGTCGTGTGCGTGTCGCGGCGGCAACTCAGGCTCTGGTTTTTTTATTTGCGCCGATTTTTGAAGATTTTATGGACGCAAACGAACTCATCGAACTGACTTTTCGCACTACGGTCGGCACAGATCAGACGATTGAAGATATTTTGCACGGTGTTGCCGATGTCGGTTTTGCTTCTCTTCCCGTTTATTCGCCGACGTTACAAGTTACAGATATATTTGAAGATGAGCTTGTTTTGGTGGTCGGGAAAAAACATCGGTTGGCGAAAAAGAATCAGATTTCGGCGAATGAATTGGATAAAGAGCGTTGGATTTTGTTTGAACGCGGCGCTTCGATTCGGCGTTCGACCGATGATTTTTTCAAGCAAATGAAGGTTGTGCCGGAAAAATCGCTCGAATCAAACGACACATATTTTATTAAACTGATGATTGAACGCGGTTTGGGAGTTTCGCTTTTGCCCGTCTGGGCAGTTCGCGAAGAAATCAAAAACGGTAAATTAGCCAAGATAAATATCTCGGATTTTGAGTTAAAACGCTCTGTTGCCATGGTTTCGCTGAAAGGTTTTCAGCCCGCGCCGATTCGTGCGTTTACCAAATATCTGATTGAACAAAAAGAAAAACTTCAGATTTTAGCATTGTAGCAATAAAGTTTACGGCTCTTGAATATGAAGTTTTCGTTGCAATACGACTTTCTTAAACTTCGGCAACAACGTAAAAGAAGCTGTAAAATTTTTCTCCGAATCTCTGCGGCGAACTCTTTTCTTAAAATATTTCAGAACTTCTTTGCCAGCCAAATTCCGCTTGCCACGCCGATAAAACCTGTTGTAAAACTTGATGCGACATATAAAAACGCAGTCAGAAGTTGCTTGGTTTGCATAAGGCGGAACGCTTCAAACTCAAAAGTTGAAAAGGTTGTATAAGCGCCGAGAAAACCTGTTACGATTAACAACCGCAAAGTTTCATTCGTTTCAAATTTGGTTAAAACAAAGCCGATTAGCAACGAACCTGTTACGTTGATAAAAAATGTCGGGAAGGGAAAATTCGGAAAGATTGCGGCTAACGGCGAAAGGTTGAGCAAATAACGCAAGGTTGCTCCGAATGCCCCGCCGATTCCTACCGTCAAAATTTTTGTAACCGTTTCCATTCAATTTATTTTTCGATAAGTCTTAACTTCTAATTCATCGTCGAGCATTTTTGTTTCAACCGATTCAAAATCATCGAGAAAGTTTGGCGGCATAAAAGAGTCTGCGTTTTCAACCGTGAGCGGGATTTTTGTAACTATCCACTTTTCAATTATGTCGGTAAATTCGTTGTAAATCATCGCACCGCCGATGATGAATAAATCGCAGTTCAGATATTTATTCAACGCTAAAACCTCATCCTTTGACTTTGCCGAAAATACATTATTTTCAACAATTTGCGAATTTCGACTGAGAACAATATTCAACCGATTCGGCAACGCTTTTCCGATTGAATCAAACGTTTTGCGTCCCATCACAATCGCGTTTCCGCCGGTGGTTTGTTTGAAAAATTTAAGATCGGCGGAATAATGCCACGGTAATTTTCCGTCTTTTCCGATAGCAAAGTTTTCCGCAATGGCGACAATTCCGATAATCATTTATTAACCCCAACGAAAAAATAATTTCGTAATCGGCAAAAGAAAATGATTTTGCACAACTTCTCTGAAAAAATCTTCGTGTTTTTGTTCAACTTCCGACATTACAAGCAGTTCTTTTTCGCAATCAGTTAAACCTAATTCTTTGGCAAAACCTGCCGCATCAACATATTCCCGGACATTTTGACTTTCCAGACGACCCGCAAAATACATCGGAAAAAACCAACCCGAAACATAACAACCTGTTCCTAAAGTTCGCCCGATTGTCCAAAAAACCGATTCACGAAATTTGCGAGGTTTGGCATCCAATTTTTCAAGCCACGCCGACACACATTTTCGATGTTCCCATTCTTCGGCTTCAATTTTTTCGATTTCAGTTTTTTCAGCCGAGTTTTTGAGCGATTTCCAATGCCCGCGATACGCATACGCCGCCGCGAGTTCGCCCGCGTGAGCATTTTGTAAAATTCGGATTAGATTGTTTTTGGCATCGCTCATTAAACTGTTGCACTTTTACCGGATTATAACTTGTATCGAGTAACCTTATTTTTTTTCTCAACTTACTAACAGTTTAGTTTCCAATATTTCTCGAAACTTGCGAAGAATTGCGATTATTTTCAACAAATCTTCTTTGTCTGTGCTGTCGAATGATTTTGAAACGCAGTATTCGTTATCTTCCATTGTGATAAAAGTCCAGTTTTTACCGATAATTTCGCAACCGTACAGCGGTACGATTTTTCCGCTCGCTTTGTTTTTTTCTTGGGCAATTAAAAATGCTTCCAACAGTTGTGCCATCGGATCGCCGGTCGGGTTTTTTTGCGGTTTATATTCTTGAAAATGAAAATACGGAGTTTCCATAAATCCAAAAGTCCTGAACCGATGGTAAAATCAACCTTGACTGAAAGTTTATAGCCTTGAACCTCGCTTTCCAAAGATTTATCGAAAAATGAAACAAAATTATCGCTGTCTAAAACTTGTCCGAGTTCCAAAATCGGGCTGATAAACTTCATTTTCAGATTTTCTTCGCTCCAAACGGAAACTTTCAAAGCCTTATGCAAAAGACTTTCAAAAATACCTTGCTCAACGGCGTTAAAGTTCGGCTCAACAACCGAAAGCCATTCCTTCATAGTCGCAGTTTGATGTTCGATAATTTTATTCAGCTTAAAGGTTAAAATTATTTCACCTTCACGCCATTCTTTTTTTCGCGCCATAAAACCTCGCTTCTTAAGCGGCAACTTTTTCCACTCGATTATAAACCGTATCGCGTTCAACTGCTTCAAACCCTGCATTTTCAATCAGTTGGATAAGTTCCTGCTTGGTCATTTTGACTTCGCCGTTTTCTACTGCATACTTTTCGGTCAATTCTCCGCCGTCGGTAATTGTCCCGTCCAAATCGTTTGCCCCGAAATGCAATGCAGTTTGTGCCAAATTTTTGCCGAGCATCACCCAATACGCTTTAACGTGATCGAAATTATCGAGCATCAACCGCGAAACGGCGATTGTTTTCAGCGAATCAACGCCGTCAGGACCCGGAAGCGAACTCAACGCCGTGTCTTTCGGATAAAATGCGAGCGGAATAAAGCATTGAAAACCGCCGGTTTTATCTTGCTGTTCACGCAATTTTATAACGTGGTCAACGCGGTCTTCAATTGTTTCAATATGTCCGTAAAGCATTGTCGCATTTGTCTTTAGTCCCGCGTTGTGGACTTTCCCTGCGAGTTCGAGCCAACGATTTCCGTCGCATTTATGGTCGCAGATGCGTGAACGCGTCGGTTCGGCGAAAATTTCCGCACCGCCGCCCGGACACGAATCCATTCCCGCCGCTTTCAGTTGATTTATCACGTCTTCATCGGACATTTTGTAAAAGCGTGCAAAAAAGTCTAACTCGACCATTGTCAACGCTTTAAGATGAAGTTTCGGAAACTCTCGCTTCAACGAAGAAAACAAATCCGTGTAGTATTGAAACGGTAATTTAGAATTTAAACCGCCGACAATATGAAGCTCGGTCGCACCTTCGCCGACAGCCGTTCGGGCGATTTCCAAGCCTTCTTCGATGCTGTGCGTGTAAGCTCCTTCTTCTCTTGCACGCTTGTAAAAACCACAGAACTTGCAGTCCGCCACGCAGATATTCGTATGATTAAAATGCCGATTAACGTTGAAAAAAGTGGTGCGTCCGTGCTTTTTCCGCCGCACAAAATCAGCCAATTTGCCGAGTGCGTTCAAATCTTCGGTCGCAAACAGCGACATTCCTTCATCAAAGGAAATCCGCTCGTTTGCTTCCACTTTTGCCGCGATTGCGTTTATATTTTTGTCGAATGAAAATTGCATAAAATTTATGATAACATTTTAGCAAAATTACTAAAAAGATTTAATCAAATAGCTTGGTTATCTGACTGTTTAATTGTTATAATCACGCACGATTTATTTTTTTGTAAATCCTTCAAAATTAGTGATTTTATAATTCGTGCCTTAAAATAATAGAGAAAGTAAAAAGTTAGGAAATTAGCAGTTATTAAAATGAGAGCAGAAATAAATGTCAGTGCAAATATTCTTACTTGGGCGATAGCTCGAGCCGGATATGAATTGCCTGAATTTACTTCAAAACTTCCTAAAATACAAGAATGGATTGATGGCACAACAAAACCTACAATTAAACAGTTAGAAAAGTTTTCCAAGAAAGTTCATTTACCTTTTGGCTATCTTTTTTTATCTGAACCATTAAAGGAAAACTTGCCAATACCTTTTTTCAGAACTAATTCTACGCAAACAGATAAAGTTAGTGTAAATGTTTATGACACCATACTTTTGTTGCAACAAAGACAAGATTGGCTTAGAGACTATTTAAAGGAAAATGAATTTGAGTCTTTAAATTTTGTTGGAAAATTTAAGAACAGCAATAATGTTCAAGAAATTGTTGCCGACATAAGAAAAGTTTTAAATTTACCGGAAAATTGGGCGAGTCAATTTAGAACATGGGAAGAGTCTTTGCGTCATCTTACAGAACACATTGAAGACAAGAGAATTATCATGATTTTCAATGGAGTTGTAGAAAACAACACTTCCCGTCCAATAAAAGTTGAGGAATGCAGAGGCTTTGTTCTAGTTGACGAAATCGCCCCTTTTATGTTTATTAACAACTCTGACAGTAAATCAGCTCAAATGTTCACGATTGCCCACGAATTAGCTCATATTTGGACAGGGCATAGTGCCGGTTTTGATTTTAGACAATTACAGCCTGCAAATGATACTAATGAGTTACTTTGCGATAAAATAGCAGCAGAATTTTTAGTGCCTGAGAACAATTTTAATGTGTTTTGGCATAGAAATGCAGATATAAAGTCCGCTTCCAAATTCTTTAAGGTTAGTGAAATTGTAATTGCAAGACGAGCCTTAGATACAGGAAAAATCACAAAACAACAGTTCTTCGATTTTTATAATGAATATAGAAACCGTGAAAAATTTAAAAAGGACAATCAAGGCTCCGGCGGAGATTTTTACGCAACAACAAGAAAAAGATTAAGTGTTACTTTCGCATCTCATATAAATAATGCCGTTAAATCCGGTAGTCTTTTATATCGCGATGCGTATAAACTTACGAGTCTAAAAGGAGACACTTTTCACACTTTTTTCTCTGATCACTTTTAATTTATTGATGGAAATTTACATAGTTGACAGCAATTTTTTTATCCAACCTCATCGGGATACTTACCCGCTGGATGTTGCTGTCAGTTTTTGGGCTAAAGTCAAACAACTTGCTGATGATGGTAAAATTATTAGCATTGATAAAGTTAAAAACGAAATTTTTGGGAAAAATGATGATTTAGAGAAGTGGTGTAAGGCTAACTTACCAAAAGATTTTTTCAAAGAGACTTCAACCTCAGATGTAATTAATGAATATGTAAAAATTTGTAGTTGGGCTACTTCAAAAGGTCAATATACCCAGTCTGCTTTAAATGAGTTTTTAAATGCTGATGAAGCTGACGCATTTGTTGTTGCTTATGCTTTAGCAGACATTAGTAATCGAATTGTATTAACTAGAGAAGTAAGTGCCCCAAATTCTAAGAATAAAGTAAAACTACCAGATGCTTGTGACGCACATAGCGTTCAGCATGTAGATTGGATTAAAATGTTCAGACGACTTGGGGAAACCTTCTAACCCCAAATCTCACACATCTGCAAAACAAAACCTTGCAAATACGGTTCGCCCGAAACTTCCACAGGTTTGTCTAAAATTTGAACTTGCGTATTCGGTTGATAGACGTAAACTTTTTTGCTTTTGACATCAATCAGCCAGCCGAGCGATGTTCCGTTTTCGATATATTCGGTCATTTTTTCTTGAAGTTTTGTCAGCGAATCAGTTTCAGAGCGAATTTCGACAACAAAATCGGGACATAGCGGAGCAAATTTTTTGCGTTTAGCGGGCGAAATTGCGTTCCATTTTTCTAACTTTACCCAAGATAAATCGGGCGAGCGTTTTGCACCGTTCGGCAAAATAAAACTTGTCGAAGAATCAAATCCTTCACCCGTTCCATTTTTTTCAACCCAAACCCAAAACCTGCCAATCAGCTTAAAATTCTTAATTCCGGTTTCGCTTTCTGTTGGCGGCATAATTTCAATCTCCCCGTTTTTGTCCATTTCAATTCGAACATCAGGATTATCTTGGCAAAAATCAAAAAAATCATCATCGCCAAGTTTTTTGGCTTTCTTGAATTCTAATTTTAATTTTGGCGTATATTCCCGAAACATTCCGCCAATTAACCTTGTATTAATTGTAACTACACTCATAAACCGTCTCCAAAACAATTCTAGCAAAGTTACTTGTAAAAGTTCATCAAAACGTTGAGATTACGAGAAATATTAAGCGATTAAAATTTGATACCGAAGATATTTCAGATGTTTTTCGGTTAAATCGAACCGTCGAAGATTGAGAACAAATTGGCAAATTATACAGTTTCGAATAAAGTCGAGGTAATCGAAAAATGCTGTCAAACCACAGTTGCATAAACGCTTGAGCAGCAAAAAAGGTTTATTTTTCGGAGATGAAAATCTTTGGTTTTTCAACGGTTTTGTAAAAGCCTCAGGAACCGGATGAAAGATTTTGCGCTATACTTTTAACCAATGAAAAACCATTTTCTAGATTGTATTTCGTTCAAAATTTCAAGTTCTCACGGATTATCTGAGGTTGACGGAATTGCGAAATTTTCTCCGGCGGGAATCGTGCTTGAATTTGAAGCGAAGATTTTGGGTTTGATGAAAACCGGCGTGAAAGAAGTACGGGTGGCGTTGGCTGAAATTAACGATGTAAAATTTAAAAAAGGCGTTTTAAAATTCGGTGCAAAAATCGACATCAGATTAAAAAGTTTTGCGAAAGTGAGCGAGATTCCGAATCAAGACGGCAAAATCAGACTGCAAATTTCGCGCGAAGATTTTATCCGAGCCGATGAAACCGTTAGAAAAATGACTGAATGTTTGAACGAACGCAGGGACATTTTGCCGCCGAGCAATGTTTCCGTCAGCGAATTATTTGAAGACGAAACGAAGGAATTAAAAGGTTAAGTCGAAACAAAAAAAGTCGGATTGTTTGGCAAACAACCCGACTGAAAAGGTTTAAGGATTAAAAAAATTTATTGGCGAAGTCTGGATTGCATCAAACGAAACATAAAGTTTTCGTTGTTGACACCGCGATTTGAACCGCTTCCGCCGTTTGCGTAATCGATTCCCGAACCGCCGTTCATTCTGTCGTTGCCGCGACCGCCAAACATCATATCATTGCCGTTTCCGCCGTTCATATTGTCGTGTCCGCTGCCTCCGACCATTACATCATTGCCGTTTCCGCCAAACATATTATCGTTTCCGCGACCGCCGAACATCATATCGTTGCCGTTTCCGCCGACAAGTGTGTCATGACCGTTTCCGCCTGAAATCATATCGTTGCCGTCTCCGCCGTTGATATAATCATTTCCGCCGCGTCCGAGTAAAATGTCGTTGCCGCTGCCGCCGAAAATTCGGTCGTTGCCGCTGCCGCCGATGATCGTGTCATCGCCTGCTCCGCCTTTCAGCGTCAAACCTGTGCGGACATTTGCATCAACCGTGATTTGATCGTTGCCGCTGCCACCGCGAATTTCCAAACGTTTTGCGTCTTGGGCTGTAAAATAATGATTTTCGCCGTTGACATTAACATTGATTCCGCCGTTGTAACCTTGGCTGACGCGGATTTTGTCGTCTCCCGCACCTGCGTCTAAAACCAATTTGCCGTTTTGTTGTTCCGTTACCGTAGCTTGCGGTTGATTGGCAAATGGCGGCAACCAACAATTACGCGGCGGCATTTGAAGCGGGTCATTCCCGCCGTTATTCGGCTGAAAAGGACTCCAAGGTTGATTTTGCACCGAATCATTCGGTTGCGGTTGATTCCAAGGTTGGTTTTGTACCGAATCGGTTGGTTGAAAAGGACTCCAAGGTTGATTTTGCACCGAATCATTCGGAACAGGTGTTCCGCAATGTTGGAAAGGCGGTTGCGTGTGTCCGCCGACTTCATATTCGCAACCGCGCGGGTCGCCTGCTCTGTCTTGAGTCAACATATCGAACAAACCCGTGCTTCCCCAGTTCATTTGGTCAAAACCGCGTCCGCCGTTCAAACTGTCGGCACCTGTTCCGCCGATTAAATTATCATTGCCGTTTCCGCCGTTGAGTGAGTCGTTACCCGATCCGCCGCGAATTGTATCGTTGCCGTTTCCGCCGTTGATGCGGTCGTTTCCTGAACCGCCCATAATATAATCATTGCCGTTTCCGCCGTTGATGCGGTCATTTCCCGCTCCGCCGAAGATACGGTCGTTACCGCTTCCACCGGTAATATTATCGTTGCCGTTTCCGCCTTCGATGGTTAAATTTTGGCGAACATTTGAATCAACTCGGATGTTGTCATTGCCGTCTCCGCCGCGAATAACTAATTTTTGCGCTTCTTGGGCAGTAAAGTAATAATTTTGACCGTTGACGTTGACGTTCAAACCGCCGTTGTTACCGTTGCTGACACGAATGTTATCGTTTCCGCTGCCTGCTTCGATAATGGTTTTTCCGTTGAAACAATCTTTGCTGATTTTTGCTTCTTGCTGTTGCGGCTGACAGCATCCGCCGTCTGCAATTCCTTGTCCCGAACCGGTAAGTTGGGTCATTAAAGTGTTCAATAAGTTTGCTGTCGAGTCTCCGTTGATTTGATTGTATGGCATTTTGTTTCTCCTCTGAATCTGTTTAATTTAGTTTTTAAGTTTTGCCGGTTTTGTCTGCGCCGACTCGCGTTTCGTTTCTTGTGTAAGTTATCGCAACGAACAGAAAAAAGTTTCCTGTGATTTTCGGCAAATCACTGAAAACTTAATGTAAAGCGTTGTAAATAAACGAGAAGAAAGTTTGTGAAATAAAAAAAAACGGTTAGTAAATCACCGCTTGTAAAATTCGTTTGTAAATTTTGCGAGGTTTTTTTATTGTAAAAATAAAATTATGCAGACTATTTCCTCTACAAAATGACGAGTTCATTTTTGTCGGAATAATATGCTTTTACGTTTCGATGATTGCAGATTCTGCCGTTTTCGCGCAAGGTTTTTTATGCAATACAGCGTCATATTTGTAAATTAAAATGTTATCGCGACTGTTGCCACATTCCAAACCGGATGCCGAGTGTCAGTTTATAAAACCTTCAGCATTTTCTCGCCAAACTCTTCCCGCAAACCCAATCTTTCCAGCCAACCGGTTTGTTCCCGCATCAATTTCGGCAGATAAACAACGTCTGAAAGTGCGTAATTTACAAGTTCGTCCGTCCAAATTCCGTTCCACGATTTTGTAAATTTCGAGCGTTGCGATTTGTCTAAATCAACCGCAAAATAGCGGTAAAGCGTTTCTGCCAAACTCGCCGATTGATTCGCGCCTTTCGTCAAAACTTTTTCCGCAATCATTGTGCAGTACACATTTTCAACGGCGTAATCGTTCGCTCGCAAAAAATCCAAATCAAATTTCGCGTTGTGAAAAATCTTTGTAATTTGTTGATTGGCAAGAAGTTCAGCTAATTTGCCGAGTTTTATCCGTTCGCTGATCGGCACCAAAACATTAAATTCGCCGTCGGAAAATTGAACGCTGAAAAGCCTGCTTGTCCGCGAACTCAAGCCCGAAGTTTCCGTATCGCAACCGATTATTTCGCTTTTCGAGAGTTGTTCGTAAGCAAAATTTATCTCTTCATTTGTGCGTGCAACCAAGATTTTCACTTTTTAATTGTAATGTGCTTACGGTCAAAGCAAAAATGTATTATGCTGTAAAGTGTTATGATTCAACAATTAACCGAAGTTGAGGCGAGAGTTGTCGGAGCGTTGGTCGAAAAACAAATCACCACGCCCGAATACTTTCCGCTGACGCTGAATTCTTTAACCGCCGCCTGTAACCAGAAAACAAATCGCGATCCGGTGGTTTCGTTCGACGAAGAAACGGTGCAAACCGCACTCGATTCATTGCGTGATAAAAACATCGCGTTAGTCATTTATCGAAGCGGAAGCCGAGTTGCGAAATACAAACATATGTTTCCGAAAGTATATGAAATTTCGCCGGCGGAAGTCGCGGTTTTGTGCGTTTTGATGTTGCGCGGTTTTCAGACGTTGGGCGAAATCCGCGAACGTTCAAGCCGTTTGTATGAATTTCCCGGACTCGGCGAAGTCAGCGAAACACTCGAAGGGTTGATGAAACGAGACGAGCCGGCGGTGATGAAATTGGAACGGCAAGCGGGACAAAAAGAAGTCCGTTTCGCGCATCTGTTGTGCGGCGAAATCGACGTTACAAATTTGCCTGTTTCAACTTCGGCTTCGCACAAACAAGCCGACAACGAACGTTTAATTAAACTCGAAGAAGAAGTGAAAACGTTACGGAGTGAGTTGGGCGAATTCAAATCGGCGTTTGAAGAATTCAAAAAACAGTTCGATTAAACAAAATTTACAACGACAAAATAATCGATTAACCGTCGAAGCCGAAGTTGTCCGACTCGTTGTTTTTTCCGGTTAATTATTTGCCGATTCTGACTTTCTCGCGATATTGGTTGATGGCAACGTATGAAACTTCGGCTTCGGTTACTTTTACGGATTGTCCGTGCGAACCGAAACGTTCGGCTTCGACCAAAATTTTAATCGTGATCGAAGTATTTCCAACGCGAGTTGTTTCGGCATAAAAGCTGACCAAATCGCCGATAAAAACCGGTTCGTGAAAGATAACTTCTTTCATCGCCACAGTTACAAATCTGTCGTGTCCGGTTTGGCGAACGGCTTCAACACCGCCCGCAACATCGATATAACTCAAGATCACGCCGCCGAAAACTGTTCCGTGGGCGTTTGTATCACGCGGCATCATCGTTAATCTGATGGCAACTTCGCGTTTTTCTTCATTCAATTCACTCATAAAATTATTCAACAAAAAGGCGTTTCAGCCAATTAACAAAGTTCTCGCAATTCGGGTTATCGGCTTGCAGATATTTAGCAGTAATTGAAAAACCAAAAGGCTTTCCGCATTCTTTTTGCCACGCCAAATATGCGTGAATTTGTGCTTTTGAAAGATGAATTTCGCCAAAACGGTTACCTGCCGCAACTTCGTCCAAAACTTCTTGCGAGCATTTGACGGCTTTCGCCCAAACTTGGTTTGTATCTTTATCGGGAATTAGAAGTGAAAGAAAGTCTTCCAACATTCCGTAAATTTGATTATCAGGCATAATCCAAACGCCGAACTTTATCATATTTTCTTGCTCGATAATTGTCCCGTTCGGGTTTGGTTCAGTCGGAATATTTACATAACCTGTTTTTTCCAAAACACTTTTGACTCTCTGCCATTGCGAAAGTAAGTTTTCGTCTGCGTCAATTACAATCCCAAGACGTTCGATATTTTGAGTTGCCAAAAAACCTTGCATTGCTTTCAAAACATTATCAATTCCGCCTTTTTCATGAGGTTTCGCATGTTTATTGATTTTCCCTTTGCCATCAGGAATTTCAACAATAAACGTCTCTTCAACTTTGAAATGTTCGCAAAGAGCAAAAATAGTGTGTTGGTCGTCTATGCCTTCAACAAAGAGGATTCGATTTTCTTTTGACATTATCGCACCTCTGCTCCGTAGTCTATCGCCAGTGCAAGATTTTCTTCTTCAATAGTTTTCGCAATAATTTTGTCGTCTTTATTGCGTTCAAGCCGAATCAACATTCCTTCGCTTTCTTCGTCGTCAATCGCCGCTTGCGTAAAGGCTTCGATACAATCTTTGCTGTGTGTGGTGGCAAAAACTTGGACGTTGAGGTCTTTGGCAGTTTTGAAAATGAGTCTCCAGACATCAGGGAGAATTGAGTAGTGAAATCCATTTTCGATTTCGTCAATAAGGAGGATTCCATCTTTGCAATTGACAAGTGCTAAAGCAATTCCAAGCATTCGCTCCATTCCTTCGCCAAGACTTCTCAAAGGAATTCTTTCTTTCGCATTTTTAAGCCGAACCATAGGAATTCTAATATGAGGATTGTTAGAATCTCCACTAAATCTTACATCTACAAATTTATCTTCGATAATATTTAAAGATTCATTGACAAATTCATCTAATAACTCTTTTTCCGCTTTTTCCCAAAAGGGTAAAAGCTTTTCACCTTCCAAACCGCTAGAATCAACATAAACATTGTTAAGCTCTTTTTTCTTAGCCCTGAAGGTTTTGATAAAGGGCATACCCAAACTAGGCTCATAATCATACCTTGAAAAGACTATGGATTTTATTTGATTTTCTATATCAATAGCTGAAACTAATTTAGGAGTATCATCAAATGAAACAAAATTTTGTCCAATTTCTCCTATACAAAAATAAGGATTGCTAGCGACATGATCCTTGTCTTTTGGAACTTCTGGGCGATTATTGAACACATTTCTATATGCAAAACTGTAATATCGCATTCCTTCGTGAGAAACACTATCAGAATTGTTTACTTCGTTTCTGTCAAATACGATTTTATTCAAAATATGATTTTCACTATTATTTGCATAAATCCACAAAGCCTCCAGCAGAGCCGTTTTACCAACATTATTCTTACCCACAATTAGATTTACCCGACCGAGTTTTTCAATCGTGAGATGTT
>JANPBM010000065.1:0-20517 GCA_031430435.1 Acidobacteriota bacterium | reverse complement strand
CAGAGTGAAGCCGTATGTTGAAAAACTTTATCGTGAGCAAATGATTGAGTTGAATCTAGCCGATAAGATTGATGAAGTTGGGATAAAAAGTACGAATCTAAATAAAATCAAGCCGATACCGGATGCAATTCTTGACCCGCCAAAAGGAATAAGAAACATTGATTTAGCAGGTAAAAAGCATCCTGTTACAGGTGTATATTTTGACAGGAACGGCTATCCTGTTTTTGATTCAGGCTTTGATGCTAAATTACCTAAAAACTTACAAGGTAATTCAGTTTCAGATTATAAGCAGTTCAAAGAAGCGACAAAACAATTAAAACAAAGATTTGAAACAAATCCTTTGTATAAGAAAAAATTTACAGATGAGCAAATAAAAGATATTATGGCTGAAAAGGATAAAATAAAAGGATTAACTTGGCATCATCATCAAGATGGAGTTAGATTGCAGTTAGTTGATAGAGATATTCATCATAAAACCGGACACGATGGCGGACGTAAAAATACAGGTGGAAGACCTAAATAGTTATAAGGAGAAAACTTTATGAGTCAATACAGAACTATATTTATCAATAATTCTTACAATAATATATTAAGTTATTTGGAAAGAATTGGGACTCTAGAACTAGAAGATGATGATGATAACAACGTAAGAACGTTTGAGAAACTTTTTTCTAATGGAAAGTTAAAAGTTTCTCTAAAAAAACAGGTTGAGAGAGGTGATAAATTCTCTTTTATGGTACTAGGTGTTTGCAACTTCTTTGAAAATATAGAAACTAAATTTAAAAATCAAAAACAAACTATTATTAATCAGCTTCTTGATTGTGAAACAGCAATAGGGATTGTAGCAGATTCAAACTTTACAGAAACCGATGAAAGAGCAACCTTCATCTACAATCTGATGGAAATGTTTGACGGGATAATGTTTGACGGTCAAGGAATGATCGATAAAAAGGGCAAGGTTATTTTAGACCACGACGGGAGTTCAGAAATCGCAAATTAGATATTTACCGGTTTATCCAACCAAGAAAGCGAGAGTGAAACAGGTTGGCGAAATGCGGACGTAACAATCGCTTCGATTCAAATATCGAAAAACCAAGCCGACAAATTCATAGATTCGTTAGCTGAAGTGTTAAGTAATCGGGGGAACTTAACAAAATAGCTGCATTATTTTTTAGGGGTGAAAAATAATGAACAATCTATGATGCAAAAGCCTTCGTTCCGGGAGTGACGAAGGCTTTATTATTAAACTAAGTTTTTTGTTTTGCAACTCAAAATTTTCGTTGAGTATCAGTTACGTTTAAAGTCTATTTTTTATGTTTAAGTAAAATTAAAAATATAGAAAAGAAATTTTTAATCACTGTTTATCATTTTTTAACTGAAAGTCTTGACAACGGTTCAATAAAAATGATAGTTTTTTTATTGACGAAAGCAAAATTGTTTTCGTTACTTCTTTAATAATCAATCGTGAATGTCTAATCGTGAGAAATCGCAAACTCTTCCAAGTAATACAATTACCGATTCTCGCGGGCAAGTCATTTTGTCGGCAATAATCAATGAACACTTAGTTACGGGTGAACCTGTCGGGTCAAAAATCGTTTCGGAACGTTTTGCCGGTGTTTTCGGAATGAGTTCGGCAACTATCCGCAACGTGATGAGTGAACTTGAAAATTCAGGGTTTGTCGAACAACCTCATACTTCGGCGGGCAGAGTGCCAACCGACAAAGGCTATCGGTTTTATGTTGATAATTTACTCGGGATTTTGAGTCTTTCAAAAGAAGATTTAGAAGTAATTAACAACGAATTGGGTTTGAATGAACTCGATTTGACCGAAACCCCCGATCGATTGATGGAAAAAACCTCACAGATTCTTTCCGCTCTTTCTCAGAATGTAGGCATTGTCGTTTCGCCGTCGCTGGCTCACGACCGTTTACAGCACATCGAATTTGTAAATCTGGCAGACAAAAAGATTCTTGTCGTCTTGGTTTCCGCTCCGAATATTGTTCACAACAAAATTATCCGGTTCGAGGAATCTATTTCACAGGAAAATTTAGACAGAACTTCGCGCTATTTAAACGCGGAATTTGTCGGGAAAAGTTTGACGGAAATTCGCGCAAAAGTTTTATCGCTGATGCACGAAGAAAAAACTTTGTTTGATAAAATGCTGCAAACAACCATTATTTTATGTTCGCAAAGTATTGAAAGCGAACAAGATAAGGTTGGTGAGATATACGTTGACGGAACATCCAACATTGTTTCAAAAACAGATTTTTCGGATTTTCAAAGGTTGCGTGAATTGCTTCGCACCATCGAAGAAAAATCGCGTTTGATGCAGATTTTAAACGAATGTATTGTTCGTGAAAAAAACTTGGACGGCAATGTTCAAATTATTATCGGTGCTGAAAATTCGGCGGCTTCGCTGCGCGAATGCACTTTGATCACCGCGCCTTATCGAATCGGAAACGATTCGGCAACAGGTATTTTGAGTGTTTTGGGTCCAACCCGAATCGAGTACGCAAGAACTATTTCAATTGTCAGTTATTTGGCAAAAACTTTGGAAACCTTGCTTTCTCGGTCATCCGAAAAAAAATAAAACTCGTTCCAAACTAAATAAACATAAATGAGTAAGACAGACTTACAAGAAAATATTGTCGATGAAGAATTTGACATTGAAGCGGTTCCTTCGCTCGATGATTTTATGCGTGAACTCGAGGAACGCGAAGGCAAACTCGAAATTTCGCCGGTAAAAGACATCGAGGTTAATAATTACTTCGATTCAAAAACCGTTGCGTTCGGAAAAACTCATAAAAACTCGGTTGCCGTTTCCAACGGCGAGCTGGAAAATTTGCGTTCGCAAGTCGAAAAACTGAAGCAGGAACGGCTCGATATGTCGGCAGCGATGAATCGTCGTCAATCTGATTTTGAAAGTTTCAAAAAACGTACCGAACGCGAGCGAAACGAAACATTTCAAAAGGTTTTAAGTCGGGTCGGAAGTCAAATGATTCCGGTCGTCGATAATCTTAACCGAGCGTTGGATTCAGCGGCAAATACTGCCGAATTAACGCCGGAAGTTCAACAATTTTTAGATGGAATTGTGCTGGTCAATCAGCAAATTCAAGACGTTTTGACCGAAATGGGCATCGAGCCGATTCTTTCGGTCGGAAAAATGTTCGATCCGCATTTTCACGAAGCAGTTTCGACCGAGCAACGTGAAGATATACCTCAAAATACGATAGTCGAAGAATTACTTCGCGGCTACCGAGTCGGCGAAACGGTCATCAGAGCGGCAATGGTCAAAGTTGCCGTGTAAGTTATTTTCAATCAATTCAGATTTACACTCCACACACGCACAAAAAACTCAAAAAAGAAGGACAAATTATTATGGGAAAAGTCATTGGGATAGATTTAGGAACAACAAACTGCTGTGTTTCGGTTTTAGAAGGCGGAGCGGTTCAGATTATTCCGAATAAAGAAGGCGGCAGAACTACGCCGTCGGTTGTCGGTTTCACGGAAAAAGGCGAGAAATTAGTCGGGCAAATCGCCAAACGCCAAGCCGTTACAAACCCGTCGAACACACTTTTTGCCGTGAAACGATTGATTGGTCGCAAATATGACTCGATTGAAGTTGAAAAAATGCGTGAAACGGTGCCGTTTGAAATTGTGCCGTCGGAAAACGGCGATGCGCACATCAAAGTTTTTGACCGCGTTTACAGTCCGCCGGAAATCGCCGCAATTATGCTTCAACGGCTGAAAGCCTCCGCCGAAGAATTTTTCGGAATCACGGTAACTGAAGCAATTATTACGGTTCCCGCATATTTCGACGATATGCAACGCCAAGCCACACGCGATGCGGGGAAAATCGCGGGTTTGAATATCGAACGCATTATCAACGAACCGACAGCCGCCGCGTTGGCTTACGGATTCGGCAAAAAACGTTCGGAAAGAATTGTCGTTTACGATCTCGGCGGCGGAACTTTCGACGTTACGATTTTGGAAATAAACGACGGTGTGTTTGAAGTTTTATCGACATCGGGCAATACATTTTTGGGCGGCGAAGATTTTGACCAACGCATTATCAACTGGCTGGTGGAAAGTTTCAAAGTCGAAAACGGAATCGATTTAAGCGATGACAGACTTGCTCTGCAACGTTTGAAAGAAGCTGCCGAACGGGCGAAATGCGAACTTTCAACCGTCATGGAAACAACTATTAATCTGCCGTTTATCGCGGCGGACGGAAACGGTCCAAAGCATATCAACATTGTTTTGAGCCGTGAAATGTTTGAAAAACTGGTCGAAGATTTAGTCGAAATGACGATTGAACCTTGCCAAAAAGCACTCTGGGACGCGAAACTTCAACCGCACGACATTGAAAAAGTTGTCTTGGTCGGCGGACAAACTCGCTCGCCCGTAATCGCCAGAACCGTAACGGAACTTTTCGGCAAAGAACCTTCGTCGGAGATAAATCCGGACGAAGTTGTTTCAATGGGAGCCGCCATTCAAGGCGGAGTTTTGACCGGCGATGTCAAAGATATTGTGCTTTTGGACGTTCTGCCGTTAAGTTTAGGTTTAGAAACACGCGGCGGATTATTCGTCAAACTTATCAATCGCAACTCAACGATTCCGCTCAAAAATACGATGACATTTACGACCGTCGTCGATAATCAATCGATTGTCGAAATCCATATTTTGCAAGGCGAACGCGAGATTGCGAACGGTAACCGAAGTTTGGGTAAATTTGAACTTGTCGGGATTCCGCCGAGTCCGCGCGGAGCTCCGCAAATCGATGTTTCGTTTGAAGTCGATGCAAACGGCATCGTCAATGTTTCGGCAAAAGACAAGATGACGGGACTTGAGCAAGCGATGCAAATTACGCCGTCGTCGGGACTTGCGCCGGACGAAATCGACCGTTTAATTATGGAATCCGAAAAATCCGGCGACAATGACCGCGATGCCAAAGAAACTATTTTGCAACGAAATCGTTTGGAAACAATGCTCAGAAATACGCAAAAAGCCATGCAAGAATTCGGCGGAAGTATTGCGGTAGAAAAGCAAGGTGAAGTAATTACGTCGCTTTCGCAAGCCGAAGATGCTTTGAAATCAAACGACTTGGAAACAATCAGACATGCTTTGTTGGACATCGAAAAATCGGCAAATATTTTGACCGAAGCCTTGATGAGTACAACTTAACGGTCATAAATTAAACTTAATAATTCAGCCTGCGAATATCCGAAAAGCGGAGTTTTTCGCAGGCTTATTTTTGCCTGAAACTCTAAAAAAACTTTCTGAAATGTGCAATAAAGTTTAATAATTGATAAATTTAAGTATCAATTATGAATCGAGAAAAAATGCTCTCCCGCGTGAGCGAAGGCGAAAATGTTTGGGATATTATCATCATCGGCGGCGGTGCGACCGGCGTTGGCTGTGCCGTTGACGCGGCTTCACGCGGATATAAAACTCTGCTTTTGGAACAACACGATTTCGGCAAAGGAACGTCTTCACGATCAACAAAATTAGTTCACGGCGGCGTTCGCTATCTTGAACAAGGCAACATTTCACTCGTCATGGAAGCCTTAAAAGAACGCGGAATTTTGCGAAATAATGCACCGCATTTGGTTCACGATTTGGCTTTTGTCGTGCCGAATTACGATTGGTGGGAAATGCCTTTTTACGGTGTCGGACTGAAAATTTACGATTTATTGTCGCAACAATACCGCTTCGGCAAATCGCAAATTTTATCGAAAGAAGAAACCGTAAAGCGTTTGCCGACAATAAATACGGAAGGTCTGCGCGGCGGCGTTGTTTATTACGACGGACAATTCGACGATACTAGATTGCTGATAAATCTCGCCCAAACCGCCGAAGCAAACGGAGCAACTTTACTGAATTACACGCGAGTTTTTGAACTGACCAAAGATGCGGAAAACATCATCAACGGTGTTAGTTTTATTGACGAAGAAAGCGGTCAACTTTTCAACGCGACCGCGAAAGTCGTCGTCAATGCGACAGGTGCGTTCGTTGACACAATCCGCAAATTTTCCGACAAAAACGCCGAAAAAATGATTGCCGCCAGTCAAGGAATTCACGTTGTTTTAGATAAATCTTTTTTGCCGACCGACCACGCGATTATGATTCCGCACACGTCCGATGGTCGCGTAATGTTCGCAATTCCGTGGCATAATCACACGCTCGTCGGCACAACCGATACGCCGATTGAAAACGTTGAACTTGAACCCAAACCGCTTACAGAAGAACTGGAATTTATCTTGGAAACGGCAAAAAAATACTTGCACAAGCCGCCGAATCGCGAAGATATTCTGAGCATTTTTGTCGGAATTCGTCCGCTCGTAAAAGCCGGAAGTTCAAAAAACACCGCAAGTTTATCGCGTGATCACACCATAAACATTGACGAATTCGGTTTGCTGACAATCACGGGCGGAAAATGGACAACCTACCGCAAAATGTCCGAAGACGCAATAAACCACGCCGCGACATTGGGCAAATTAGCAGAAAAAACTTGCGTTACAAAAGAACTGAAAATCTATCAAACGCCGAAAACTTCGGGCGAAAAACTGCACGAAAAATTAGATTATACGGTTGAAGACGTGCAAATCGCCGTCCGCGAGGAAATGGCTCGAACCGTCGAAGATGTGTTGGCACGCCGCACCAGATTTTTATTTCTAAATGCAAAAGTTGCTATTGAAATCGCCCCGAAAGTTGCAGAAATTATGGCGAAGGAACTTGGTAAAGACAAGACTTGGCAAGCGGAACAAGTTGAGCAGTTTCAACAACTTGCAAAGCAGTATTGTGTTTGAGCGATGAAATAAACAATTAAATTATGGAAGTTACGGCAACAATTACAGGCATCAAGTACGATGTAAAATTGGCAGACAATTTACAAAATATCAGCCTTTCAAATTTTGATATTAACGATTGTCCGACAAGTTGCATAGTTTTTGATGACGATAAATTCTTTGCGGTTTCAAAATGGGTTTCGCCCAAACGAACGCGAAGTTATCCTTACGAGCGAGTTTACAACACGCTTTCGCAACCAAAGAAAATTACGGTTATTCCGATTGTGAAAGACGAAGGTTTTAACGGCGACCGAGATTTTATCCAATTCGATACTGTTTCATTGATGAGTTTGCTTGATGTGTATGTGATTTTCGGTTTTTATGCGAAGGCAGAAAAGCATCGAACACGGAAAGATAAAATCACAAAACAAAAGTTTGATAATGTGTATGTTGTTGAAAAGATTAGGGAAATTGAAAATTATCATAGTTCCGCATTGCATTGGAATTTGAAAGAATTGAGCGAAAATCTGGTCATAACTTTAGATAAAACAAAGCAATTTTATCAAAAGATTTCCAAAGATTTACAAGTTCAAATGCACGGCGAAAAAGGTTTAGATGATTTTCGAGACAAAATAAACTCTGATTTGGACGGTTTTATGAAATTCTCACGCGAAAAGTCTGTAAATGCACAAGCGAGAGAGTTTGTAACCACACAGCCGAAAGAAAAACTGCAAACTTTAACAAAAGCTAAACTGACAATTACCAACTATTTAGGCGGAAAGTATTTCCTTACGGTTGACGAACTTTTGATTGAAAATGATACTATTTCTTTAATTGAAAGCAAGCACACAAAATCTGCAATTATTCCAAGTAAAAGCGACATTAAAGACGGTCTGCTGAAAATGATTTTGTTTGCAAACTTAAAAGAGGTTTCGCTAAACGGCAAAATTTATAAACATAAAGCAGTTTTGCAATTGACTTCAAACAGAATGAAAGGTTCGGTAAGTTCTGATGACATAAATGAAGAAATTGAAAAATTTATTGCATCGAATAAATTAAAATTTAAACAGAAAGAGTTTTTATTAAATCTGTTTGACGAAGTAAAAACTAATAATTTCACAGTAATTTTAAGATGATAAAAAGCCCGTTACGTTATCCCGGCGGAAAAAGCAGAGCAGTTGATTTAATTACAAAAATCTTGCCGGATTTTCAAGAGTTCCGTGAACCGTTTGTTGGCGGCGGTTCGATTTTTATTCATCTTAAGCAAATGTTTCCGAAGCGTAAGTTTTGGATAAACGATTTATACACAGAACTTTACAAGTTTTGGCAAGTTTCGCAAACTGATTTACGGAATGTTGTTAGTCAAGTTGAAACTTGGAAAGCAGAATTTCAAAACGGCAAAGAACTGCATAAATTTTTGGCGGAAAACATTGCAAGTTTTGACGATTTACAAACTGCGAGTGCGTTTTTTGTTTTTAACAGAATTACGTTTTCAGGCACGACCGAAGCCGGCGGATTTTCGCAACAAGCGTTTGAAAAACGTTTTACCGATTCAAGTATTTGGCGGTTGCGGCAACTTGAAAATGTGTTGGAAAATGTGAAAATTACAAACTTTGATTATCAAACAGTTGTTGAAGCGGAAGGCGAAAACGTTTTAATCTATCTTGACCCGCCGTATTTTTCCGCGACAAAATCAGCACTCTACGGAAAAAACGGCAAGTTGCATAAAGCGTTTGACCATCTGCGTTTTGCCGATACATTGAAAAATTGTCCGCATAAGTGGCTGATAACTTACGACGATTGCGAGTTTATCAGAGAACTTTTTTCGTTTGCCGAAATAACTCCTTGGAGTTTAATGTACGGAATGCGGAATCAAACCGCGACATCAGACCAACACGGAAAAGAACTTTTTATCTCGAATTTTGAAATTGCAGCGGTAAAATCAAAAACTCAAATTGCACAAGCAAGTTTGTTTGCGTAAATTACTTGATATGATTGTGTTTGTTGATAAATCGGGCGTTACTGAAATTTAAACAAAAAAAATCTAACCCCAGCTTTTTCAAGCACGTTACCATACGGTAACTATTCGGGTTATGACTCAATTCCAAATACAATATAAATCTAACGGCGAGTTTTGTCAAAATTTTATGTTCAAAAAAATACTAATAGCTAATCGTGGTGAAATTGCGTGTCGTGTGATGCGTGCGTGTCGTGATATGGGAATTGCAACGGTCGCGGTTTATTCGGAAGCCGACAAAAATGCTTTGCACGTCAGAATGGCTGACGAAGCGTATCACATCGGGAATTCGCCGTCGAATGAGAGTTATTTGCGGTGGGAAAAGATAATTGACGTGGCGAAAAAATCGGGTGCGGAAGCAATTCATCCGGGTTACGGATTTTTGTCGGAAAACACCGAATTTGTCCGCGAAGTTACAAGCTGCGGCATAACTTTTATTGGTCCGCCGCCCGAAGCCATGGAAGGAATGGGCGGAAAAATGTCTGCCAGAAAGATTGCGATTGCCGCCGATGTGCCGATTGTTCCCGGCACGACCGAGCCTTTGCGTGATGCGGTTGAAGCACTTGAAGTTGCGAAAAGTTTCGGGTTTCCCGTGATGCTCAAGGCTTCTGCGGGCGGCGGCGGAAAGGGAATGCGGTTGGTTTTAGAAGAATCTGAACTGAAAAATGCCCTCGAAGCCGCACAGTCCGAAGCACTTGCGAGTTTTGGTGATGATGCGGTTTATGTCGAGAAAGCAATTGTCCGTCCGCGACATATCGAAATTCAAATTTGTTCCGATACACACGGAAATCACGTTTATCTGGGTGAACGCGAATGCTCGATTCAGCGTCGGCATCAGAAAGTTATCGAAGAAGCTCCGTCGCCGATCAACGATGCCGATTTACGCCGGCGAATGGGCGAATGTGCCGTAAAAGTTGCGAAAGCGGTCAATTATGTCGGTGCGGGAACCGTCGAATTTTTGGTGTCGGATTTGGATAAGTCGTTTTATTTCCTTGAGATGAACACGCGGTTGCAAGTTGAACATCCGATTACCGAACTTGTTACAGGAATTGACCTTGTGCGTGAACAGATTAACGTGGCGGCAGGGCAAAAATTATCGTTTACGCAAGATGATATTAAATTGAACGGACACGCCATTGAATGCCGAGTTTACGCGGAAGACCCTGAAAATAATTTTCTGCCGTCGCCCGGCAAAATTACTCGTCTTCGTGTGCCGAGCGGAAACGGTGTGCGTGATGACGGCGGGATTTACGAAGGTTCCGAGATTTCTATTTACTACGATCCGATGATTTCAAAGTTTTGCGTTTTCGGCAGAACCCGCGAAGAAGCAATCGGCAGAATGCGTCGGGCGTTGCAGGAATACGAAGTTGGCGGAATTAAGACGACTTTGCCGTTTTTCCGTGAAGTTGTTGAAGATCCGGAATTTATCGCCGGAAATTTGGACACAAGTTTTATTCCGAACTGGCAGAAACGCCGCAAGAAACTTGAACCGAATGTGATTGAAAAAGATTTAGCGATAATTGCCGCCGCGTTAAATTATTCGCAAGAAAACCCGAGTTCCGCCGTTCAAACAACACAAACCGAAAGCCGTTGGGCAACTTCGGGCAGACTTGCTTTACACGCAAGCCGTTTATGATAAAAAATATGTTGAGTAAAAAACTATCTTTAATACTGTGTTTGCTCATAGTTACAAGTTTCGTTTGTGCTGATATTCCGCCTGACCGCGATGAAATGATGAATGTAACCGATTTATCTTTTACGCCGCGTGATGACTTTGCAGAATTTCGTTTTTTTCTGCTTTACGGCAGCGATTTAGAGGAAATTAAACTGAAAAAAGACGTTCCGGTAATAATTGAAGGCAATGATCGTAATGGTCAGCGGAAATATGCACAGTTTATTGCACTTCCGAAATCGGTACTTCAAGGCGACGGGAAAATATCTGATGAGCAGGAGTTAAAGACAGTTAATTCAATTTACAATGAGGAAAATAAAGATTATGTTAAATTGTTTAATCATAACTTCAAAGAGATTATAAAAGCCGACCAACGAGTTAACAAAACAGTTCCGGTTTACGAACTTAAGCGAGAAGGAAATTTGCCGAAAGCGGTAGAAATTTATGCTGTTTCACGGAAAATCAGCGATGAAGAAGAAGTAATAATCAATAATGCAAGCTCAAGTAAAGCCACCATTATCGGCGGTGTTTTATTGACTTTGGCGGTTTTGTTCGGCGGTGTGTTTTTGTTTCGCAGGTCGCGGAAAAATTAATCCGAAATTACAGGTTTGCAACTTTTGCCGGATTGAATCGTGTTGTTTATCGGCACGATTTTTAATTTTTAGGAGATTTTTATGTCTGAAATAAAGTCCGGTGAAGTTCGTAGGTTTTTTGATTTACTCGGTTCAATATTTTGCGGTGCAGTTGTCGGTTTGGTAATTGGTGGAGAGATTTCTACGCAAAATTTAGTTGTTACGTTTGTTGTTTCTACAATTTCGATAGCGATTTGTGTTTATATTTTCTCTGTATTCCCACGTTTTTATTGGCATTTTGTCGGTACAAAGTTTCTTCACGGTTATTTCAACTTTGTTTTAATCGCTGTTTCAAATGTTTCACTGATAATTTTTGCGTCATTTCTTTATTATTTGATGAGTCCTTTGAAAGGTTTTGGATTTACGTTCAGTAGTCTTTACAGGCTCAAAATTATCGCCATTCTGCCAATGGCATTCTTTTGGATTCTTGGTATTATTACAGCTTGGAAGTTTTCTAAACGTGAAATTTTGCTGAGATAATGTCCGAAATAATCAACAAACAAACCAAAGTTAAAATAAATTCCGAGGTGTTCCGAAACTTTGCGGAACGTGCGATTAATTTGGTTGCGTTCGGCAAATCTGCCGTGATTACGTTTGTTTCCGACGTTGAAATGTGCAAACTTAATTCGCAATTTCGCGGTAAAAATCTCACAACGGACGTACTTTCGTTTCCGTTTGAAGCGGATGAATTTGACGCGGACAAAGATTTTCTCGGCGACGTTGTGATTAGTATCGAACAGGCGGAACGTCAGGCAAGCGAGAACAAACTTTCACTTGAAAATGAAGTGTTTCAACTGATTCTGCACGGAATTTTGCATTTGCTCGGCTACGATCACGAAACGGATAACGGCGAAATGAATATGCTTGAACTTAAATTTCGTGATAAATTAGAAATATAATCAATTAAGAATTAACAATTACGAATTAAGAATTGTTTTGAATCGAACTTGTTTTAAACAACTTACATCGTTTTTAATTCTTAATTTTAAATTCTTAATTTTAAATTGTTAATTATGAACAGACCAATCAAACGGGCGTTAATCAGCGTTTCGGATAAAACGGGCGTTGTCGAGTTTTGCAAGAAATTAGCAACGTTCGGCGTAGAAATAATCTCCACGGGCGGAACTGCCAAACTGTTGCGCGAAAATAATTTAACGGTGAAAGAAGTTTCGGACGTTACGGAGTTCCCCGAAATGTTGGACGGCAGAGTTAAGACTTTGCATCCCAAAATTCACGGCGGAATTTTAGGAATCCGCGACAACGAAAATCATCTTTCACAGATGAAATCGCACAATATCGAGCCGATTGATTTGGTTGTAATAAACCTTTATCCGTTTGAAAAAACGATTGCAAATCCCGACGTGACGTTTGCCGAAGCGATTGAAAACATTGACATCGGCGGACCTGCGATGATTAGAAGTTCGGCGAAGAATTGGGAATCTGTCGCCGTGATTGTCAACCCTTACCAATACGATGTTTTGCTTAAACAAATGGCGGAAAACAATGGTGCGACCACGGCGGAACTTCGTCAAACGCTTTCCGTCATTGCGTTTATGCGGACTTCGACCTACGACGGATTGATTGCCAAATATCTGCAAAATGAAGTAAATTTGGCGGAAGTTTCCGAAGATGTTTCTGAAATGGCGATGAAAACAACGCTCGATTTTATGCCGCAAGACGAGTTTGACGAATATGTTGACGATATTTTCAACTCCGACGACAACGATGAAGACGATGATATTCTGAACGAAGACGAATTAACCGACGAGAAAGAAGTTGACGATGAAACTGTCTTTGAAAGCGAGGTTGATGTGCCGCTTTTGAAACGGAATAACCTTCGTTACGGCGAAAATCCGCACCAAAAAGCCGCCGTTTACGAATCTGCATACGACATCGGCGGTGTTGCCCAAGGCGAACTTATTTGCGGCAAAGAAATGTCGTATAACAACTATGTTGACGCAGATGCGGCGTGGAATTTGGTCAACGAATTCGACCAGCCCGCGTGTGTCATCATCAAACATACAAATCCGTGCGGTGTCGGCGTAAGTTTGAAGCTCGAAGAAGCGTATTTGCGGGCGTTGGCGACCGACCGCGTTTCTGCATTCGGCGGAATTGTCGCGTTTAATCGAAAAGTGAGCGAAAAAGCCGCTCTTGCGGTGATCGAAGTCTTTACCGAAGTTGTTGTCGCACCTGAATTTAGCGATGAAGCTCTGGAAATATTCAAGACGAAAAAGAATTTGCGTGTGTTGCAAGTCGATCCGCTTGAACTTGAGTTCGAGGATGAAGAAGACGTTGAAAACATCGAGTATCGAGCAATCAGCGGCGGTTATCTCGCCCAAACAAAAGACGAGTACGAAGTAACAGATTTTGATTTGAAAGTAGTTTCAAACCGACAGCCGACCGATGACGAAGTTCGAGCGATGCTTTTTGCCTGGAAAGTTTGCAAACACACCAAGTCTAACGCGATTGTTTTAACCAACGATGTACAAACAATCGGCGTTGGAGCAGGTCAGATGAACCGCGTTGATTCCGTCAGAATTGCGGGACTTCGCGCCGAACGAAGCGGACTCGATTTATCAAATATTGTCCTTGCTTCCGACGCGTTTTTCCCGTTCCGCGACGGCGTTGACGAATGTGCAAAACTCGGAATGACGGCAATCATTCAGCCGGGCGGTTCAATCCGCGACGACGAAGTAATCCAAGCCGCCAACGAACATAATTTGGCGATGGTATTTACGGGTTTCAGACATTTCAGACACTAGAACAATTAAAAATTAAGAATTAAACATTACGAATTGAAAGTTTTAGTCGGTGTCGAAACAAGTTTTGTCGGTAAATTAATGAATTTATGTAGTGCAGATGTTAGTTTTATGTCTGCATAGATTATGTTTACAAGTAAATTTATAACTTTTGCTTTTGCATAAACAGATTTTGTAAGTGAATTGATAAAGTTTACATCTGCATAAGTAAGTTTTATCGGTAAATTGATAAAGTTTACGTTTGCATAGATAAATTTCATCAATGAATTGGGAGTTTTAAGTCCAACATACTTTAGTTTGTTGCTGTCTTTAGTAACATTCAAGCTAAAGTTTACCGACAAGCTGAAGCGTGTCGTACATTAAGTCAAATTATGAGATTTGTTTTCTCGCGTCTGTTCTATATTTTGTTGGCGATCAGTTTCGTCCCGCTTTCGCTTGCGTGGAATTTTCCCGTCTTAAAGTATTTCGTTCTTGCGTTTGATATATTGTTGATTGCATTGACTTTATTCGATTGGTTTATCAGCCGCAAATTGCCCGAAGATCTGAAAATTCACCGCGAGTTCGAGAAGCGATTCGCAATCGGCGATACGAACGACATTAAATTACACATCGAAAATCAATCGGCACGCAGTTTTAATCTGCAAGTTAAAGACGAATTTCCCGCCGAGATGAAGTTGGAAGAAGTACGGCAAGCAAATTTCACGGTTGAAGCACAATCAACCGCCGATTTCTACTATAAACTTACGCCGCCGAAACGCGGTCGCTACGAGTTCGGACAAACTGCGGTACGTTTCAAATCTAAACTCGGTTTGGTTTGGTGTCAGTCGCAACTTGCTGAAAAGCAAGCAGTTAAGGTCTATCCGAATATGCGTCGGGCGAGAGAAATGGAGTTGAAAGCGTTAGGTGCAAGAAGTTTTTTGGCGATTCAACGCCGTGCGGTCAGACGCGGTGAAGGTCGTGAGTTTGAATCAATGCGAGATTACGTTCGCGGCGATGAACTTCGTCATATTTCGTGGACATCAACCGCCCGCCGCAACAAACTTACGACTCGTCAATACCAAATCGAACGCGATCAGACAATCATTATTGCTGTTGACGCGGGACGTTTAATGACAGGGCGAATAAACAACGAAACTAAGTTTGATACGGCGATTCACGCGAGTTTGGCGTTAATGTCGGCGGCTGCAAAAGGCGGCGACAACTGCGGATTGGTAGTTTTCGGGCGTAAAATACGCAAATATCTTCCGCCGAAACGCGGTATCGAACACATTGACGCAACACTCGAAGCTCTGCACGATCTTGAACCCGAACTTATCGAGCCGAGTTATCCGCGAGCCTTTCAATTTATCGCCTCGCAGATGAAAAAACGCGCGTTTGTCATAATTTTAACCGATTTGGTGGACAAAGAAGCCTCGAAAGAATTGCTTGCCTCGCTCAGATTACTGCGTCCGAGACATTTGCCGTTGGTGGTAACAATCGGCGACCGTGATTTGAACGAAACGGTCAGCCTGATTCCGAATAATTTGAAAGATGTGTTTACGCAATCTGCGTCCGAAGAAATAATTCATCAACGCGAATCAGCATTAAGATTAGTTGAAACACAAGGCGGTTTGGCGTTGGACGTAACCGCGAATTCGCTGGCTCCGCGATTGTTGGAAACTTATTTGAAAGTTAAAGAACGCGGAATGCTTTAACCGCGTTCGAGCAAAATTTATCGACAATCCGAGGCTTTTGATGATTTCCAAACAGCGTCCGGCAGAGTATTTGAACCGGTTTTTACTTATCGCTCATAATTTCACCCTCTCGACTTTTCACTTTCCGAAAATTCTTCTAAACTCAACAAATGCAAGCGTTGATTTTAGCAGGCGGAAAAGGCACACGGTTGCGACCGCTGACAGTTTACACACCAAAACCGATTGTGCCGGTTTTGAATCGTCCGTTTTTAACTTACCAACTCGAAATTTTGCGACGCGCAAGCGTAACGGATATTGTCCTTTCGCTCAATTATCAGCCCGATAAAATCGAGCAAATCTTGGGCGACGGTTCGGACTTCGGCGTTAATTTGCGTTATATCACCGAACCTTCGCCGATGGGAACGGCGGGCGCGTATAAGTTTGCGGCAAAGGAAATTTGCGAAACAACCATTGTTTTAAACGGCGACGTGCTGACCGATTTAGATATTTCGGCGGTGATTAAACAACACAACGAACTAAATGCGGAAGCGACAATCGTGCTGACGCCGGTTGAAAATCCTTCGGCTTACGGCTTGGTTGAAACCGAAAACGATTTGCGAGTGAAACGGTTTTTGGAAAAGCCAACGCCCGAACAACTTTCAACTTTGACGACAGACAATATCAACGCGGGGATTTATATTATCGAACCAAGCGTGTTGGATTTGATTCCGAACGGCGAAAATTATTCGTTTGAATATAAACTTTTCCCCGATTTACTCGCCAAACAACGTGAGTTTTTTGCCTTTGTGATGAACAAAAATTATTGGCAAGACATTGGCACGCCGCAAAGTTATCTGGCGGCGCATCACGATTTTTTAAGCGGGAAAATAAGCGGTTTCGACATTGGTCGGGCGGCAAAAACGGACGTTTCGCATCTTGCCAACGTTGATGAAACATCGGTTTTAGCCGCTGATTGCATTATCAAACCAAACGCCCGAATTATAAACTCCGTCATCGGAAAAGGTGTCCAAATCGAAGAACGCGCGGTGATTGAAAACTCGGTTATTCACTCGCACACACGCATTGCGGGAGGTTCGCAGGTTCGCCGGTCGATTATCGGCAGAAGCTGTTATGTCGGGAAAAACTGCGTTGTCGGCGAAGGTTCGGTTCTCGGCGATAAAACTTCGCTGACCGATTACACCCAAGTTTAGAAACGTTAATTCTTGACTTTTAGTTTTTAACTTTTTACTGTTTATTTATGCCTGAATTACCCGAAGTCGAACTTGTTGCAAAATCATTAAACGCTTTAGTTTCAAAGCGTCGAATTATCGCGGCGGAATTGGTCAGAGAACGTTTGTCGCCGACCGAAACAAAGGAAAGTTTCGCGGAAAAACTGAAAGATGCGGAAATAAATTTTGTCCGCCGACGCGGAAAGCACGTTTTGATTGACCTTGATAACGGACAAACTTTGCTCGTGCATTTGCGAATGTCGGGCAGATTTATGTTGTTGCCGTTTGAGCGCGAAAACCCCAAACACGCTCACGCCATCCTTTATTTTTCAGATGACACGCGGCTTGTTTTTCAAGACCAAAGGCATTTCGGATTGATGAAACTAATTGAAACAAAAGAACTTGCGAACGCGAAAGAATTGGCAAAACTCGCGCCCGAACCTTTTTCCGCCGACTTTACGCCAAAGTATTTACGGCAAACTTTGCAAACCTCAAAGCGAAACTTGAAAGAATTTCTGCTCGACCAAACAAAAGTCTGCGGACTCGGCAACATCTACGTTTCCGAAGCCTTATTTTTATCGAAAGCAAATCCGCAAAAGCCCGCAAACGAACTTTCAGTCAAGAAAACTAAAGTGTTATTCGAGAAAATCCGCGAAGTTTTAGCCGAATCAATCGCCAACGGATCAACGCTCAATGTTGACCCGGAAAATATCGACGGAAGTTATTACGGCGGCGATTACGAAGGACATTGGCGAGTTTACGACCAAGAAAATTTGCCGTGTCAAACGTGCAAAACGCCGATAAAACGCATCACACAAGGCGGACGCTCGACCTATTTTTGCCCGAAATGTCAGAAGAAGTAGCCGAAATGCAGCAGACAGAAAGCAGTAAAGAATTATTCGCCTAAAATATTTCGATAAACTTCCACATCAACGTTTCCGCCGCCGGCAATGATGCAAACTCGTTTATCGGCAAACAGTTGGGGTTGCTCCAAAATTGCTCCGAGACTTAACGCGCCTGTCGGTTCAACTTTCAAATTTGCTTCTTTGAATAAAATTCTCACGGCTTCGCAAATTTTTTCTTCCGAAACTTCGACGATTCCGGCTAAACCCGGTTGCAAAATTTCCCAGTTCAGTTTGCCGAGTGAAAGAGTTCTGGCACCGTCGGCGATTGTGTTCGGTTCGTCTTCGTTGGCGATTATTTTTCCGGCTTGAAGCGAACGAAAAGCATCGTTTCCGAGCAACGGTTCAGCCGCGTAAACCTGTGCCGAATCACCGTTTCGGCACAAACCTTTGATAACGCCCGAAGCCAAACCGCCGCCGCCGATCGGTGAAATTATGATGTCGAAACCTTTGTTTGAAAGTTCGTCGCCGAGCGTTGCATTTCCATCGATGACGAACACATCATCATACGGGCTGCCGATGTATGCGTTCGGATTTTCCAACGCGAGTTGCGCGACTCGTTCACTTCGCCCGACCTTTTTTGTGTCAATCAAATCAACCGTTGCACCGTAGCTTTTTACGCCTTCGATCTTTACTTTCGCCGAAGTTTCAGGCATCACAACCGTACATTTTTTATCGGTCAATGCGCACGCCAACGCCATCGCTTGCCCGAAATTTCCCGACGACGCGGTGATAATCTCTTTATTCGGCACATTTACGGCAACATTATAAGCCGCGCGAAATTTGAAACTTCCGCTGTGTTGCAACGTTTCGGACGCAATCGTTAAATCGATGCCGAGAATTTTTGAAAGATTAAACGCGGTGATAAAAGTTGTCGGGCGAATGGTTTCAAGTAAAGTTTTCATACAATAAATTTACCGCAAAAGCACAAAAAAAGAGAAGCCGAAACTTCTCCTTTTACAGCGTTTAATTTTTTGAAACTCAGTTATTAAAGAACCGAAGCAGTAGAAGTGCGAGCGGCGGAAAATGTCGGAGCCAATGCTGATTGGAGATAATACATAACGCCTGTTTCGTTTGTTGCAAAACTACGCGAACCTGTTCCGCTGAATCCTGTTCCGAATTGTTGCGGAACCGCGGTTAAGGTGTAAATCGGTGAAACTGTAGCTGATCCTGCTACCGGTGCGCATTGGAAAGTGTATCCGCTTTTGTTGGTTGCGGCATTTGCTGCTCCGCCGCCGATGACGCTGTCGATTAAGCCGCCGTTAAACAACGATTGAAGATTAGCATAGTTTCCTGCACCCAACGAGGTTGAATAAGTTGCTTGGCTGCTTCCGATTGTTCTCATCGAAGCGATGGCTGATGCTTCGTTTGCGCTGCGACGCGAAGCAAGTAAGTTCGGGATAGCGATAGCGGCGATAATGCCAATGATAACGACGACGATTAAAAGTTCGATAAGCGAGAAACCTTTTTGGTTTTTCATAATTTTTTGTTCACAAAACTCCGGATTTAAGATTCGATTTAAGTTGATGATTAACAATGCCAAGACTTCGGCTAATGCCAAATCAAGTAACAACTTTCGCGCCAAACCGACAAAAATTTTATAAACGCTTTGGATAAAGGAAGTTATCGGACTACGCCGAAAAGTCGCAGATGATAATAACAAGGTTGAATGACAAAATTAGTGAGGATGGCGTAACAAAATTTGTCAGATAAAACTTGACTTCAAACTTTTTGCTTTGACTGCTATTATTCTAGTAATGAAAATATTAGTTACAGGCGGAAGCGGTTTTTTGGGAACGAGCGTTCGACAATTTCTAAACGCGGACGATTTTTCACGGCGGGCAAATTTGGACATCTTAAGTTTGCAAGATGTTTCGGTTGTCGGTGAATACGACGTAGTTATTCATCTTGCCGCTTTGCTCGACAAATCGCCCGAATCCGGCGAGCAGGTTTTTTTGACAAATGTTGAAGGAACGGTCAATTTGCTTCGCGCCATGCGAGAAGGCGCAACTTTCATTTTTGCATCGACCAAAGATGTTTACGGCAGATTTGCCGATAATTACGGTGAAGTTCCCGAAGATTGTCCGACTGTTTATTCGGGTCAATCGGCTCTCGAATGGTCAAAATTGATTGCCGAAAAATATGTTGAATTTTATGCGAACCGGCGAAATTTCCGCTCGTGCATATTTCGACTTTCCACAATTTACGCACTGAATTCGGTCGGAAATACGCCTAATTTTGTCACGAATTATGCCGATAAAATCAATCAAGGCGAGCAGTTTCGGCTTCCGCTGAACGGTGTTCCCGTTCGTGATTTGCTCCACGTTGACGATTTTTCGCGGGCGTGTCAAGCGTTTACCGATTCGGTTATCAAACACGGAGTTTATAACCTCGGCGGCGGTCGGAAAAACGCTCTGAGCTTACTGGAATTAGTGAAAAAAATGGAGCAAGTTTCAGGTTATCAGGCGATGATCGACACCGAAAATCCGCTTCCGCCACCGACACCGATGAATTATGTAACCGATCTAACGCGTATTTTACAAGAACTCGATTGGAATCCCGAAGTTAGTTTGGACGATGGTTTGAAAACACTTTTTTAGGTTCTTTTTTAACGCAAAGTCGCTAAGACGCAGAGACACAAAGTTTTTAAGAAAAATATGTAAGGAGGAAATTACAAAATAACTGAAAATGAAACCGGTAAAATTATTAGACCTCTTGCGAAATTAAATTTTGATAGCCTTGAGTTCATAGTTGTAGATGCCTGAAATTAGATTAAATCTGAGTCCGAGTCGTTTTCTCCGATTTCGGTAACGCTCTGCCAAAATCCGAAATATCTTTAATCGGC